>JANMIG010000094.1:0-45094 GCA_031375675.1 Chitinophagales bacterium | reverse complement strand
CATTCTTGTTGTTAATGGCTGATCAGTTAATTCGGAAGGCTCTAATGGCTGTTTTCTGTGCTTTTCCTTGATGAAAAGCACCAAAAATCAAGGGCTGCGGAAAAAAAAGCTAAAAATTTCCCTGTCTGGCTAAAATGAAATCAGCTCCATCAGTGGACAAAAACCCAGCAATGGTGCGACTTACCAGCTAAGAATATGGCCAGACAGCAGTAACATTAATTTCATTTTTTACCCAGCCATGAAAATTTTCTTTACGCAATTTTTTCCGAGGCCCATCCATCGAAAACGCTTTCTGAATAGGAATGGATGGCTATTTAAAATATTTGTAACTATTACTGTCATTTGCCAGTTTCCTGCATGATGAAATCTTCCGAACACTTATGGTGTCCTCACCAGCCAGCGAAAATTTAAAATATATCCTTCAGGTCTCTTTCCGGCGGAGTTTTAATCTTGCTGCTTTTAATAAATAAGCAGGTAAAAATTTCACTTTTAAAAAAGCAGTTACTATTTTGAGGGAAAATATACAACGATTATGACAAATCAGCATTCCCTCCAGCAGGCATATTTTGATACTGCGCAAAACGGCACTTCCTGCTCCAGCTGCAGTGGCAGGGGTACATTTTCCTGTCCTTCCTGCGGTGGCTCCGGCTCACTCTCATGCCGCTCCTGCGGTGGCAGCGGGTATATGGATGGCGACAGCGCTAATTCTTCCTGTTCCTTCTGCGGCGGCGATGGCAAAAACAATTGTTCGGGTTGCAGCGGCAGTGGTAACATCAATTGCGGCCGCTGTGGTGGCAGTGGGTGGGAGTGAGGCTGGTGTAGAAGCTGATTTGTTTTTGTTATTTTTGAAGCGGTTTATTCAACAATAACAACCAAACGGATGTACTATCTCATTCAGTCAAATATTTATTCCGACCCGGAACATCATAAAGTGTTTGATGTGCTGGACGACCTTAACCTGCCTTATGAAACAATTGAGGTAGATGCTTCAACAGAGGCAATCACCGTTCAGTCAGGCAGAAAAGATGTGTTTATTTATGGTTCAGTTAAGCTGGCCAGGCTGGCAAAGGCCAATAAGGACTGGATTCCAGGCTCATTCTATGGCGGCAATCATACATTTGAAATTTACTCAGCGTATTATCAGCAGCATCTCTTAAACTATGAAACAACCATTTTTAAATTTGCAGAACAGCCAGCATGGTTGCCCGGTGAAGAAAAGTTTATCAAGCCTTACAGGGATGCAAAGGTTTTTACAGGCCGTGTTTTTACAGCAATAAAATGGAACGATTTTGTGCAGCAATCGCTGCTGCAGCCTAAAACACCAATGCTTAACGGCGATACACTGGTACAGGCATCAAAGCCGCAGGAATTGATAAAAGAAGCACGGTTGTGGATTGTTGGAGGAACGGTGGTTGCAGGGGTTTATTACAGGTTTCACGGTGATGTGCCTTTTGAAAGTGAAGTATCCCGGGATGGAATTGAATTTGCTGAAGGCATGATACAACTGTTTACTGTTGCAGATGCTTTTGTGATGGATATCGGACTTACTCCGGCCGGCTGGAAAATTGTGGAGATCAACTGCATCAACAGCGCTGGTTTTTATAATCTGAATGTGCGGACATTATTCAGGGCGCTGGAGGCGTACTTTTGACATGGCATTGATTTTTACCACCTCATATGCGTTTACTAACACAGCAACATGGTGCATTTGGCTGCCCGGCAGCAATATTATCCGAAACAAAATAATTGCAACTGTCAACTGCTGCGTGCAGTAAAGTCAGGCCGAAATTGCGTAGCTTTGGCGCATTAAGATTAATTAAAACCCATCTTTGAATGAAAAAATTATACTTCTCTCTATCAGCTATAGCCATTATGGCTTCAGTGGTGTATTATTCATTTAGTTTTCACTCCAAAAAAAGCTTAAAGCAGGAAAATGAGATTGCTCTGCCAGGCGATATTTCTGAAGCCAACAAGCAGGAAGAACTGGAGGCAAGGGCCAAACAGGAGTTTTTAATGGCGGTGGACCCAAGGCTTGGGTATGTACCCACCGAAAGACTGACTGAAGGCGAAGAAAGAGCCCGCCAGATTATGGGATCATTGGGGCCCAACAATCCATCAGTAATATCTGCACTTACCTGGGCCGAAAGGGGGCCGAATAATGTTGGCGGCAGAACAAGGGGATTTATATTTGACCAAACTGACGCCACCGGTAATACGGCTTTTGCAGGATCGGTTAGTGGCGGCTTATGGCGCACCACCAATTTTAAAACCGGCGCCCCCATAACCTGGACGCAAATTGCAAGTATCAGTCAAAACCTGGCGATTACCTGCATAGCCCAGGACCCGGTAGTAACAAGTACTTTTTATGCCGGTACCGGCGAAGGATATGGCAATCTTGATGCCGTGAGGGGCCTGGGTGTTTACAAAAGCACTGATGGTGGACTTACCTGGAATTTACTTGTTTCAACCACCACAGGCGGAACCAATGCAAATGACTTCTCTTATGTGCAGGATATTATAGTGTACAATAATGCCACCCGTGATGTATATGCTGCCTGCCGCAGCGCCATTTTTTGCAACGCTGGTGGATTGATGAAATCAATTAATGGCGGAACCAACTGGACAAGGGTAATTGGCACTTTTACTGGCGGTACCTGCACCAATGCTACTGACTATAAAGTATTTGACATTGAAATTTCTGCAGGAGGCGATCTCTGGGCCTCGTCAGTTACTGAGGCTACAGGACTGGGTAAGATATGGAAATCTACCGCAGGTGCCACCGTGGGCAATGCGGGTACATGGGTGGATAAAACACCCGCAGGTACCTGGCAAAGAATTGAGCTGGCCTGTTCAGCAACAGATAACAACAGGATATACGCATTGATGCAGGGTGCTACCAATGCAGTGGGTGGCATGCGGCGCACTGATGACGGAGCTGCTGTGCCTGCATCATCCTGGACGGATATTTCCAGTACCACCCTCTGGTGCGACCAGGGTACTTCAAGTTCGGCTGATTTTTCCCGTACACAGGCCTGGTATGACCTTACCCTGGCTGTAAACCCGGCTAATGATGCTACGGTTTTTGCCGGTGGGGTTGATGTGATGAGGTCAACAAGTGCCGGCAGCCCGGGCAGCAGCTGGGCGCAGTTAACACAATGGAACACCGGCTGTACTACTTTACCAGTTGTGCATGCCGATATACATGGCATTACTTACCTGCCGGGTTCCTCCACCGAATTTGTAATAGCTACCGATGGGGGACTGTATTATACTGCTAATGGCGGTACTACCTTTACTGCAAAAAATACCGGATATAATGTTACCCAGTATTACAGTTGTGCCATACACCCCACTGCAGGCTCCAATTTTATGCTGGCGGGGTCGCAGGATAATGGTACACAAAGATTTACCACTGCTGGCTTGAATACTACTACCAACGCTTCGGGTGGTGATGGTGGTTTTTGCTTTATCGACCAGAAAAATCCCCTGCAGCAGATCACCAATTTTACAGGCACATCATTAAATATTTCAAACAACGGTGGTACCAGCTTTTCTTTTACAGGCTCATTTGCTACCGACCGGTTTATCAACCCGGCCGATTTTGATACTGCCACCAGTACTACTCCTGCATTATCCACCACCGCCCGGTATTATTGCGGAGGCGCAGCCGGTAATTTACGCAGGGTCACCATCAATTTTAGTGCTTTAACGATTGTTAGTAACAGTTTTGCCGTTACCGGGGCTACCGCCAGCCGTGCTGTTTCTGCCGTTAAGGTTGACCCCAATACGCCAGACAGGGTATGGGTTGCCATGTCAACAAGCAGTGCCTCATCTTCTGTAGTTCCTCAATTGTACTATGCAAGTGCATCCAGTACCACACCAGTTTTTACAGCCATTACATTGCCTGCCGCCATCACATCGGGGCAATATATTTCCAGTATTGATGTGGAAAGCGGCGATGCCAACCATATACTCATTACTTTGTCCAACTATGGTGTGGCCAGTGTATATGAGTCAACTGATTTAGGTGTTACCTGGACCTCACTTGACAATAACGGGGTTAACCTGCCTGATGTACCAGTGCGCTGGGGAATGTTTATACCTACAGGCTATACACAAACCCCTGCAGCCGTTGGCGGAATTTTGCTGGCTACGGAGCTGGGTGTGTGGGGCACCAATACGGTTACCGGCACAACAACTCCCTGGGCTGCCAACAATACTGGTATGGGAAATGTGCGGACAGATATGATCAAATTAAGGGGCTCAGATAAAACAGTGGTTGTTGGCACACACGGCAGGGGCTTGTTTACAGGCACACTGCTTCCCGTGGTGCCGGTAAATTTTGTTTGGTTCAAAGGCAACCCGCTTGACAACAGCAACAGGCTTTTGTGGAAAGTGGAGCGCTCAACCAATAACCGCGGCTTTGAAGTGGAAAGAAAATATGAGGGCGAAAATACATTTACCAATATTGGCTTTGTCCCCGTTGCTGCTGCCAATGGTGGTAATGGTGAGTACAACTTTGACGACCGGAATGTGAATGTCACAAAGCAAACAGCCCTGTACAGGCTCAGGCAGGTTGACCTTGATGGTAAGTTTAAATATTCTGACCAGCTTGCTATAAAGCGGAGCCAACTGGGCAAACTGGTGTACTTTGTTTCGGCAGATGCCAGCACCCTTTTTGTAAGAGCAGGTAATAAGCCCGGTACCAGCCAGGTACTGCTGACTATTTTTGATGCACAGGGTAAAACCATGCTGAGCAAAACAGAAAGATACCAGGATATGAGGATTGATATTTCCCGATATGCTGCCGGTGCTTATGTTGTTAAAATACAAAGCATCAACAGTGGGGAAGAGTATGTAACAAGGTTTGTAAAGTAAGCGTGCAAAATAATAACAAAAGGCTCCGGGCAAAAGCCGGGGCTTTTTGTTATTATGCACTTTACCCCCTGGACTCTGTCCTGCTGCTTCACCTCACTAAAAGATCAATTCTAAAAAGTAACATAAGGCATCAGGGCTGGAGCCCTGCGCCAGTCAGAAGCAGGGTCAGGGCAGCACCGGTCTGTACGGGGCTTTGCCGCAGGCTTAGTCCGTCGGACCGAAGTGCTGAAAGAAAGGCTCTAACCCGTGGCCTGCGTCTGACCGCCCAACCTTCGGAAGGGCACAGCTTGTACCGCAATACGGGATGCTGACGCTGGCATCCACCACTGGCAGGACTCTGTCCTGCGCCAGCAGGTTACTAATTCTACAAGCTAAATAAAGGCAACAACCAGATTGCCCTGGTCAGCCCTCACATGTAAGCGACAATTTGGAATACAGCCGCAAAATAAAGGGCATATTATTTTCAGTGAAACAGGCTTAACTTACATTCAAATTTTTAAAATGCCGGGCATATTGGATACAGCAATCAAACATTTTTACAAAATAAAAGACGGGTTGTGTGCCAAAAATCCTGATGGCGGTTTTGCTGTTATCAAGGAAGATGTACTGCTGGGTGTTTGGCTCAACAGGAATGATGCAATAAAAGAGGGTATTGAGGCTTATGGCAACGTATCTTTCCTGGTAAAAAATATTACTGACGAACATACACCGCTTATTCATTACAGCCGCCCATTAAATTTCAGTCATGCCCCTTAAAAAAGAAACCTTCTGCAAAATTATCCCCCATCTGCCTTTTTTAGTAATTTTATAACATGGAAATTAAGGACATCATAACCATTGACCCTGAGATATTAAGTGGCCAGCCCGTGTTTACAGGCACAAGGGTACCGGTAGAAACATTTTTTGACCACCTGGAAGCAGGGGTTGCCCTTGATGAATTTCTGGATGATTTTCCTGGTGTTACTAAAGAGCAGGCAATTGCACTGCTTGATATCGCAAGTTAACTGCTTAGTTCCCCATAGCGCAGCACTCTGTCCTGCCGCAGGTCACTAAACCATCAATTCTAAAAAAGTAACAAATGGCATCAGGTCTGGAGCCCTGCGCCTGACAGAAGCAAGGGCAGGCAGCACCGGTCTGTACCCCGCCACAAAAGGCGGGGCAAGCTGGGGCTTTGCCGCAGGCTTAGTCCGTCGGACCGAAGTGCTGAAAGAAAGGCTCTAACCCGTGGCCTGCGTCTGACCGCCCAACCTGCGGAAGGGCAGGTGCTGACGCAGCAGGCTCCTGGCGCAGGACTCTGTCCTGCTGCCGCTCATTACTAAACCGTTAACTCTAAAAAAGTAACATAAGGCATCAGGGCTGGAGCCCTGCGACAGAGAAGCCGTACCTTGCTACAACTAAGATTCAATAGCAATCAAGTTATGGTGTTATGTATGATAGTTTTGTAAAAACTGACTATATTTTCCGCTAATGTCCAAAAATACCAACAAGCATTGAATCTAATTTTGGGTGATCTTCAATGCCTATAAATTTTCCTATGATAATGCCCTTGGTGTCTACTAAAAATTTGGTAGGAACAGATGCAATTTTATACAATAAAGCTGCATTATTCTTCCAAAATTGTAAATCGCTTACTTGCTCCCAATCAAGGCTGTCCTCCGATATTGCTTTTGCCCACATTTCTTTGTTTTGGTCCAGCGAAACGCCTATTATATCGAATCCCTTTTCCTTGTATTTCTTATGGATTTCTCTAAGATAGGGGCTTTCTTTTCTGCAGGGAACACACCAACTTGCCCAAAAGTCTATCAATACATATTTATTTGCCCGGAATTTTTTAAAATCTACAGTATTGCCCAAAACATTCGCTTGTTGAAAATTGATAGCACTTGTTCCAATATCAATGGTATATGACTGCAGTTTTTTAAAAATCCTTTTTCCCATAAACGAGTACTTTTCTATTGCAGAAAGTTTATTGTACTCTTTTTCAGCAAAATCTATTGCCGCTTTAAAAGGTCTGTCATTGATGATATTCAGGTAGTTTTCTAATACAAACGGCTTTATTAATGATCGTGTATTTTTTATTAAGAACGCTTTGTATTGTAAAGCAATTAACCCTTTAATTGAATCTATTGAAAGGTCAATCTGCAGTTCATTCAAGCCATTTACTTTTTTTTGTAAAAAAAAATTATCCAATTGCGTTTGGTTTTGCTGAATAAATAATTGCAATTGATTGTATTCAGCATCGGCTTTAGCACCAATGTTTTTTTTCAGACCAGAAAAGGTGTTTGTAGAATTAACGTATAGTATATTTGGTTCTGCTATAAAACTAAGTATGTTTTGATTTTTTAAGTAATCAGCATGATGCTGTGGTTTACTAAACAACGTAATTCTGGTTGCACAATTAACTTGATTTTTAAAATAGTATTTTCCTTTCTTTACCGGAGAACTGTCAAAACCCGGATTTCCACCTAAAAAAATACCATACACAAAATTTATCGTATCTGTACCTGGTAAATCAGAGACATCTCCATAGATTTCCAAATACTTTTTTGTTTGTGCTGTTGATATATTTGCAATACTGAAAAACAGGAAGAAGATACAGCAATATTTGAACGAAATTTTTATCATTTAATATTTTAATGGGAGAAACAGATATGAAGTAATTGAT
Source organism: Chitinophagales bacterium (assembly GCA_031375675.1). Lineage (GTDB taxonomy): Bacteria > Bacteroidota > Bacteroidia > Chitinophagales > Chitinophagaceae > Ferruginibacter. Next base: position 37,551 of record JANMIG010000094.1, on the reverse strand, counting down.
AACCCGCCGTAATTCATGATATAATTTTGGCTAAAAGCAATGCCCAATGCCTGGCAATATGTATTTTTACGGCGCATCTTGTTTTCCCGCATGCAGATGGGGTGTATGATGTTCCATACACCGGCTGCCGTGTAAATCGGTTGGGCTTTTTGCCTGGCTGTTAGTTTTATACTCATCGTTTTAATAGTAAGCTAAAGATAATTTTTTTTGAGGAATTGGGAATTAGGAATTAGGCCCTGCAATACATTTGTGCCTCCTGGCAGGTGAGGCGTTGGTATAAATATAACCAGCAAAGGTTTGTCCCTGGCGCAGCATTCCCGTGCTGCCGTAGTGCGTTACTGAGATACTGGAGCCCTCTGCCTGCGAAGTCCTGCGGCAGACACTTTTTTCCAAAAGGCTATTCCTCCTCCACCACATCATGCAGTGCCACAGCCAGTTTATTGTCTTTTACAAAATTGCACCAGTGGCAGTCGGGTTTGCCGCAGCCGGTATAAAAATCACGGGCCTGTATTTTGTCCCACACGGTTTTTATCTGCTGGCCCACGGTGGTGGTATCTTCGGGGTTGATGATGATCTTTTCCTTGCGGTATTCTTTCTTTTTATCCGGCTCCACAAAATCAAATTCGGTACTCACCACTTTCCAGTCTTTTTGCTCGTAATTGTCCACCAGTATCTTGTAAAACACAGCCTGCCGCCAGTAGTCGCCGCCATTAGGTTCCTTTTCATGCGGGCCTTTCATTTTGGGCAGGGCCTTGTCAATATCCCCGGTTTTGTAATCCACCACGTTCACCGCTTTTCCATCAAATTCCAGTTTGTCTAATTTGCCTTTCAGCGGTACTCCATTCACCACCACATTGCGGATATTGCGTTCCACCGTTACAATCTTGTTGAACTGCGGGGTGTATTTGGTGTAATAATTATTGAGTACTTCCTCGCCATATTCCATGCGGCGGTTAAAAGCTTCACGGGTAAAGTTTTCCCGGTGGCGGTTCATGTACCATTTAAAATCATCCACAATATCCTGCTGTGGCGGAAATTGCCTGTCGCCACTGGCCAGCATTTTTTCAAACAACCGCTGCAGGGCATGGTGTATGGCACTGCCAAATTCCAGCGCCTCCGATTTACCCGAGGGTATGCGGATGAGGTTTTTGTAATAAAACTCCAGCGGGCATTTGAGGTAATTGTTCAGCGCCGTTACGTTCATGGCAAACTTTTCCAGTGCGTGGGTGATAAAGTCCTCCTCCGTTCTGGCTATTTCGGGTGCCTGTGCCGTTAATTGCAGCAGGCGGAAATCGAACAATGCTTCTTCGGTAATGATTTGCTGCTCCACCGGCAGGTTATGCGTTTCCTGTATCTCGGCAATAAACATGGAGGGTTCCAGCTCTTTACCCGCCGCATTAAAATTGGTATAAGAAATGTGCAGGAACTTTTCAGCCCTGGTAATGGCCACATAAAACAGCCGGCGCAGTTCTTCCTCATCCTTAGCAGCCGTGGCTGACGAAAATATATTATCAGGGAATTTATACCCGCCGCCGGGCTTGCGCTTTTTCTCCCAACTGGCAGCATTGCAGCCTGCAAAAAATACCTGCTCAAACTCCAGCCCCTTGCTGCCGTGTGCGGTAAGCAGGTTTACGCCCTTATCCGTACCCGATACCTGCACCATGGGTATGGCCAGGTTTTCTTTCTGCATCAGGTCAATAATATCTATCAGCCCCTTCAGGCCAAGCAGGGGATTGCGGGCAGTTTCTTCTTTTATAAAATCAAACAGCGCACTCAGCAATTGCATCAGTATGATCTTTTCGGGCTGCTGTGTTACATAACTCAGCAGGTGGGTATTGCCCGATTTTGTTTCGTCGTTAATAATTTTGGCAAACAGGGTCAACAGGGTTACATTGGGCACATAGGCAACCAGCGCTTCCAGTGTGCGGCTTACATTTTTTAATGCCTCATTCAGGCCGGTATCAAACAGGTCCTTCGGCGGGGTATTGGCCTTGTCGCTCAGCAGCCTGCGGATAGACATTTTTTCGCCGCCGTATTTTTTGGTGTTTACCTCCACCGTTATTTTGGCAATTTCAATGGGCGGTATATTGTAAAAATCGTAGTGCAGTATCTCAAACAGCATTTCATCCCCTCCATAAGGCGTATCATGCTCGGCATTGAGCCAGCGCAGCAGTTGTACAATCTTGTTTACAAATGGTTGTTCCAGTATGTTTACACTGCGTTTGCTGTACACCGGTATATCTTTCAGCCGCAGGTATTGGGCCAGTGCTTCGCCGTATTTATTTTCCTTGTAAATAACAGCTATCCTGCCAGGGGCAATGCCATCCTGCACCAATTGGGTAATGCTGGCCGTAATGCCCGCCATTTCTTCCATGGGAGTTTTGTAACTGGCAATTTGCGGTGGGTTGGTCAGTTGATTGATATTGGTATTGGCGGCATGCAGTTCCTTGTCAAGCCCCTCAATCTGGTTTACCAGCCTGTCTTCGTTTTTGTCAATCAGGGTTTTGGCAATATCCAGTATGGGTTGTGTGCTCCGGTAATTATCCGTAAGTACTACAGTAATTAAATCAGCCGTGTATTGCTGTGCAAATTCCAGCATGTTTTCCACGCTGGCCCCCTGGAAGCGGTAAATGCTCTGGTCATCATCACCCACCACAAATACATTGGGCTTTTCCCAGTAGCTGATGAGCTGGTGCACCAATTTATTCTGTGTGCCGCTGGTATCCTGGTATTCATCCACCAGTATGTACTGGAATTTTTCCTGGTAGCCCATCAGCAATTGGGGGTTACTGTCAAACACCGCAATCACCCAGTTGATCATGTCATCAAAATCGTAGCGGTTTTTTTGCCGCATCAGTGCCTGCAGGTTGTCAAATTCATTTACAGCCGCCCGCAGCTTCTCCATCTTTTCAGTTTCCTCCGCTATCTTATCGGTGCGTATATCGCCTTTTTTATATTCTTTGGTGGCTCGTTTGGCCACATATTCATCCCTTTGGGGAAGTGAAGCAATGTATTCATCAATTTTTGTGTTGATGAATGCCGGTGTCCATCCCTCCCTTTTCATCACTGAAAAAAGCTGCTGCAGGTTATTGATCTCATAATACACATCACCCCGGTAGCGCTTCAGCAGGTGGTTTTTAGGAAAGCCATCAATCAGTGTCTTGTACAACTGTATTTTTTCCAGGTCAGAAACCGGGTCGAGTGCTGTTTTCTCAAACATGGAGAGGTTTTCCTGGATGATGTCGTTGCAAAAAGCGTGAAAAGTGTATATATTCACCTTGTAGGCATCGGCACCAATAAACTGCTGCAGGCGGCGGCGCATGGCAATCGTACCCGCATCGGTGTACGTAAGGCACAGGATATTTTCGGGCTGCGCATCTGTTTCAGCCAGTATTTTACCAATGCGGGCGGCTAGTATCTGTGTTTTGCCTGTTCCGGGTCCGGCAATTACCATTACCGGCCCCTCAATGGCATCTACGGCCCTGCGCTGTTGTGGGTTGAGCTTCTGGTAAGCCTCATCAAATTTTTTGGCCAGTAACTGCCTGTATTGCTGCATACCGCAAAGAAAAACAAAAGGAACAGAAATTTGTTATAAAGCTAAAATATTACATGAGCAAAGTTTACAGCCTTAAAACCGTACAAACCATCCCTATACCGCTGGAGGCAGCCTGGGATTTTTTCAGCAAGCCGGATAACTTAAAGGAGATAACCCCGGCCAAGATGGGTTTTAACATCATTTCCAAGCATCATGGAGGTAAAATGTATGCCGGACAGATCATTGAGTACAAGGTTAGCCCTGTGCTGGGCATACCGCTGTACTGGATGACGGAGATCACCCATGTGCAGGACAAACAGTTTTTTGTGGATGAACAGCGCTTTGGCCCCTATACCATGTGGCACCACCAGCACCATTTTAAAGCAGTGCCCGGTGGCGTGGAAATGACGGATATCGTACATTATAAGCTGCCGTTTTGGTTCCTGGGCGATATTGCCAACAGCCTGTTTGTAAAAAAGCAGCTGAATGGGATATTTGATTACAGGTTTAAAAAAGTGAAGGAGTTGTTTGGATAGAAAAAAATAAGCCCCCGGGGAGGCTAAATTTTGACCACTGCGCCAGCAGTATTGCTTATTTTGCCAGGGTTACGAGTATCGTATCCCCGGCCTTTATCCTTGTTTGGGGTAATGGTTCCTGTGATATTACAAAACCAATTGTGGGAGATTCTTCTTGTATGGCATAGGTAAGCCCCAGGCTGGTTACTAATTTTTCTGCATCTGCTGTATCCAGCTTTGGTTTTACCAAATCGGGGGCTATCCTCATTTCAACAATGTCGGCTGGTGTGGGTACGGGTACTATTTTAAACTTCAATTTTGCAAAAGCATTAACATTAAGGTTGTACTTATTAGTATTGCCTGCGTTGATGGGCATGGCATATACCTTGCTCCTGCTTACCTGGTTGCTCCTGTCAAGCCCGGTTTCTGTATTGTTCATATTAAACGATAATGATACCTGGGCCTCCACTTCGGTTTCGGGCAGTACATAAAAAGTAGGCTGGTAACCGATGCTTCTCATCAGCTCAATCATTTTTTGCTCTTCGGGCGGCCTTTCGCTGTCTTCCCGGTAAATTTCAAGTGTCTGGCTCAATGAGCCTGCATCCAAAGCAGCCTGTGCTTCACCTACGCCCTTGCCAATGGATGCAATCAAATTGCCGAGCGGTTCAGATAGTACATCTTTAATAAAGTCTTGTGGATTAGTTGCCATTTTTTAAGAATTATACTTTGAAAAAACAATCGTTATGGTTGCGCCGGGTTGTACATCACCGGTAGCAGGGCTCTGTTTAAAAGACTGGCCATCAGGCACAGTTTTGTTTTGCTGGTACACCGGTTTTAAACTTAAACCAAGTGACCCCAATACCTTCCTGGCGCCTGTTTCAGTTAACCCAATCAGGTCAGGCACCCTTAATGTGCCGCCTGTGGCAGAAGAACTTTCCCCAATTTCTACTTTGAAATCACTCAAAGCCTCCATCGGTCTGTCATTTAGCTTATTGGCATCCACCAGTTGCATCCGCATGCCATTATCATCAAGTTCCATAAAGGTTTTGATGTTAAGGGAAATATTCGCCAGTTTGTAGTTGCTGTCTTTTGTAAGTTCGGTTGTTTTTTTAAACTCTTCTAAAATAGAAGAATACACTTTGCTCACTGGTTGGGCTACGGGACTGTAATCTGTCCTCGGTTTGGTCAATTCAATCAGTTTCATTTCGAGCTTTTTAAAGTCTTCTGATTGCTGTGCTATTATTTTGTCTTTAGCCTCGAGCCCCAACGAATTTATCTTCAACTGTTCATTGAGTGTGCGGATGGTTTGTACATTTTGCTGAATGGTTACATCATAGCTTTTTAGCTTATTCTGGAGCATTTCTACCTCAGTAAATTGTGCGGCAGCCGTAACTTCTGCGGCACGTATCAGTTCAGCTTTCTCAACCAGCGCCTGATCCAGTTGAGTCATTGATGCTGAAAGTTTCCCCTCCATTTCACTCACCTGCTTTTGTGCCAGTGCCTCAGCTTTCACTTTTTCATTCTCTATTTTCAGTATGGCCTTTTCTCTGGTGGCCAGTTCCTTTTTTATTATTGCGGCCTCCGCTGCTGCATTTTCAGCAGCAGTTAAAGTTTCCTGCATATTGGCATTCACTTTTTCGAGGTCCGTGAGTAGTTTTACGTTGGTGCTCTCCAGTTTGCTGTTTGCTTTTAACAGCGAATCTGCTTCTTTCTGTTTAAGGGTAAGTTCTTTTTTAAGTTGCGCAGCCTCCTCTGTATCAGCTTGTGCTACTGCCGGAAATGCCCCATACAGCCTTGTGGTAGCATTGGGTTCATCCAGTAAATAGGCTTTTATAATTGCTTCAGGCTGGGCAAAGTTTTTTCCAAAATTGAGGGTTAGTACTTTGGCTTTTCCATCAACGATAACACCCGGTGCCTCAGCTACCACCAGCGCCATGCCAGTCTTTAGCGACGATGCCATAACCAGGCGGAAGGGTGGCGTGGTGAGGTTGGTACTTAGCTTTCTCAAAAAGGGAAAACCGGCTGATTTTGCCGTAAGCTTCAGGGTATGTTTAATTACTCCTTTTTCGGTATTAAAAACCTTGCCGGTGATTTCCCAGGTATTGGCTGCGGCATTGTAAAACTGCAAAGCCAGTTTTAGTGGCTTTTCCGCTTTACCACTTTCGTTAAAAAAAGAAGCATTGATATTGATAACAGAAAAATCTATCTGCGGCATAGTTGATTTATTTACTTACTGAAATGGTCTTTTGAATATTACTGGTGTTGATGACAAAACAAAAAATGGAGCCGTTATTAAAGTCAGTTTCATCAATTTCTATATCAACGTCTATTTTTCCATCCACATTAGTAAGTCCTTCGTTTTTAGAAAATTCAGGCCTGTAAGCAATGGGTGTATCACTCAGGCTGTTGGAGGTAACAAGGTCAAAGTTAAACTCTACCCGGGTGTTGGACATTACTTCGTTGCTGGCATTTTTTACCTGCACTTTAATGGAAAAGGCATATTTCCCATTTTTGATTACCGGGGTACTGGTTTCGCTGATAATAAAAATTTGCGGAAGCCCTTCATTGGGTACTACTGCTACAAACCTGCCGGAAATGGAACTTTCAATTTTGGCAGTATTTTTTGTGGCACTGTTAACCGGCGCCACGATGTGCACAGGGGTAAACCGTAAAAAAGACTTTGGCTGTGCCGCAGCAAATGTAGTAGCTGCTGCAGCCTGCATTGCCGCCCCCTTAGCAGCAGTTTTTTTTGCAGCTCCTTTTTTAAGTGCCGGCATACTTGCAGCCATTGGGGCTACTGCCGCCGCCTGCACGGGTGTACTGGTATTTTCAAACTCTGTTACCACCTGCAGGTTAAAGTCCAGGTACGGCACATGGTAAATGGTATTGGGCCTGCCATACTCATCGTAGGGCTGCATATTGTTCAGTTCATTCTGCGCCTTGTTAAGGCCTTCGGCAATGCTCAGCAAAATATCCTGCAAAGCAAGTGAGTGTATTTTTGTATCTGCCATTTTACTAATTGTATTTATCTTTTTTTCTTTCAGATTTACGTTCTTCCCGCCTTTGTTCCTGCCGCTCTCTCAGCCTGTTTTCTTTTCGCTCTTCTTCCCGTTTTTTCTTTTTTTCTTCTTCCTTCTCCGCTTCTTTGCGCTCATCTTTCTCTGCTTCTTTGCGCTCTTCCGATTTTACTGGGTCCGGCTCTTTCGGTTTGGGCTCCGGTTCTGATGCAGGTTTCTTTTTTTCCCTTTTGTCAAAGTCGTCGGCTTCTTCTATCGCTTTTATCTTTTTCTCCGCATCTGTTTTCAACGTCATCAGGTCTTCTGCTGATTCAAAGCCTTTTTTACCCCGCTGTTCAAACTGCTGCTCCAGCTTTTTTTTCAGCAGCAGTTTTTCTTTTAACTGCTCCCTTTTCTCATCCAGGTTTCCGGCCGGTTTTTGCAGGACTTTCGCCTTTTCCTTTACCAGGGTCAGTTTGTCTTTTATTTCTTTCAATGGCTTGGCAAAAGTATCTTTTTCTTTTACCAGTTTTTTTATTTTATCCGGCAGGCTTTTCAATTCTTCTTTCGGGTTCTTTTTTACCCTTTCAAAAAAAGGTTTTGCCACCGGCGCTGTTTTTTCAAAAAAGCCTTCTGCCTTTTTCTTTTCTTTGTTCAATGCCTTTAACCGGTTGACAGCACCTGTGGCATTGTCTTTTACGGTCTTTGGCTTCTCTTTTCCGGCTGGTTTTTTATTTCCCCTTTCTGCAAAATCATCTTTTGGCTTTTCCTTTTTTTGTACGGCAGGTCTTTGCAGAAAACCGGCAGCCATTTCCCTTTTTTTGCGGAGTGCTTCTATCTTTTGCTCCCAGGCCAGTTTTAATTTTTCCGCGGCTTTTATTTTTTCATCCGACTGTTTAATTTTTTGAGCAAGGGCTGTTTTCCGCTCCTCCCATTTTTTAAACTCCTGCTTCCGCTCCTCTTCTTTTTTCAGCAGCCTGGCTTTTTGCCGCTGCCATTCGGTATCATTTTTTTTGCGCTGGCCAAAAGAAGGGATCTCATTGCTGTACCGGTCCGCCGCCTGCTGGCTGTCTTTTTGCTGACCAGTAATATCCTGCATCTGCTTTTCCAGCCGCTGCCGTTCTTCCAGCAACTCCCTCAGCACTTCGTTTTCTGCAGCAAGTGCCTGCATATCCGGCAATGATGGTTCATTGCCGGACGCTTCAGCTTTATTATTGTTTTTTACAAACGATTTCCAACTCTTGGCCATAGTTTACTGTTGTGGTGGGGCATTTTCTGCAACCATCAGTTCCCTCAGCCGCTGTTCAAAAATGGCCGGCACCGGCACGGTTACCAGTTTGGTACGCATGGAGGAGCTGCCACTGGCCTCGTACTGGTACTTCTGCGAATAGCTGGCGTTTACCGATGCTGATAAAACCCCAAAGCCAACTATTCCTTTGTAGCTTGCTTTTACTGCCACGCCAATTTCTGTTGACTTTTTCATAGAAATGGCCATCTTCATTTCAATATACGTTTCGGTAAATTGATAAAAAGTGGGCGTAAAGCCCAGTGCCAGCAGGCTGAAGGCTTCGCCGTTTTCCTGCAGCTTTATCAGTGCTGAATCGTCTTTTACCAGCTTGCCATCCTTATCCTCCGAAAAGCCGGCCATGAGCTGGGTGATGCGGATAGAAACCCTGTCCATGGCATACTGCGCTTCAGCAACACCAAGGCCAAGGTTTTTAATCATCTCCGGAAAAGGCACATTTAATAATTCGGTTCCTACACTCATTACTTACTGTTTAATTTGTGGGGGGAGTAGGAACTGCGGTCGTTTGTTTAGATATCTCCATTTGCTGGCGGATGCGCTCTTCCAGTATGGCTGGTGGTGGTATGGGCACTAATTTGGTGCGCAGCAGGCTGGAACCTTCGGCCGAGTAACTATATTTTTGCGAGTACGAAGCATTTACCTGCGATGTGGTAACACTTGTATTGGCCCTTATACCCCTTGCAAAACCAACCCGGTTAATGCCGAAACTCCTTTGTCTGTTGGTGGTTTGCGTTGAAATCGTCCTGGAGCCTTCCTGTGTGTACTTAATGCTTATTTTTACCTCAATAATGGTATCTACAAACTGATAAAAAGTGGGGGTAAAGCCCAATTCCATCATAGATAACCTTGTGGGTATAAACACCTCAACAGCCCCTTTACCTGTTGTAACAGTAGCAACTTCTACAGGGGTGCCGGCAAAAGTAGCATTAGTGCTACCCACATTACTTTTGATGGCAGCCTTCCTGCTGGGGTCGTCCGAACTGTTAAATACATCCACGGCCTGCGCTACGGTTAATTTCTCCTTACCAAAAAATACCCGGCTGTCTTCAAAAGTTACATTACCATTGCCGTCTGTTATTGATTTTAACCCCCCCATCATTTCTGCTACATCAATGGAGTTGGAGTCTAATTTCATTTGTGCTTCGGCAATGGCGAAGGCCATGTCCCGGATCATATCTCCCATGGGTACGTCCAGCAGCTCTCTGCCTATACTAGGCTGTGTGTTCATTAAATCTGACATGTGAATTGTTTTTTAGTGTTAATTAAACTTTTTTGATTTTTATTACTTTGGTTCCTTTTACATCCGGATCTGTTTTTGATGCGGCTGTAACAGTTACATTGATATCACTGTTGGTAGTATTGGGTTTTGCTACAAAGAGCCCGTCCACTACGCTCAGTGCATCAGTACCGGCAAATGACCACACCACTTCCTTATTGGCTGCGTTGGCCGGTTGCACCGTGGCGGTTAATGGTGTGCTGCCGCCACTGGCTACTTCGCCTGCCCCGCTGATGATAACTGCTGTTGGCTTTACTATATCCGTTCTTGCATTTTCCCGCAGTATCTGCAAAAAGGTTTCGGGTGGCGGCAGTGCTACCAGCCTGGCAGCAATAGAGGAAGAGCCGCTGGCCGACTGCTCAAATTTGCGGGCGTAACTGGCATTTACACTTACTGCTACAGCTTTATAATCCACCTTAATCGAGCCGCCAATTTCAAAGCTGGTGGCTTCCGTCATGCTGAACTCCAGTTTGGCTTCCACGGTAGCCTCGGTAAAGGCATAAAATGTAGGCACAAAGCCAAGCGTAAGCAGGTTATAATCGTTGTCCCTGATGCGCACCGGCGTATCCGCCAGCTCCTTCAGCATATTGATGGAGTTGCGGTCGAGCGCTGCCTGTGCATCGGCCACAGCCAGCCCAAGCTTCTCTATCATCAGCGGCAACGGCGTGTTCACCAGCGTATTGTATATGGTACTAATGGCAGCCATAATGGTTCATTAATTGGTTATTGGCCTGTTGTGATGCCGTTTAAAATAATGAGTTCAAATGCCTTTGGAGGAGGTACTGCTACCAGCCTTGCCGACATAGAGGCATTGCCCTGTACCGACATATCAAACTGGCGGGAATACCTTGCATCAACCGAAGCTGCCAGTGCAAATGTGTTGTTCTTTTCAGTAGAACTGGCAGAGTCTGCTATGCTGCTCTGGCTGTTGGTGTTTTTGCCGATGAAATGGGTATTCTCCGTTTCATTGCCTGCACCATCATAGCTCTTGTCCGACTGGATGTCAATCTTTTCCGAGTCCTTTGAGAATACATAAAACTTCACTACAGACTCTTTGTGCAGCAGGTACAGCACATTGTTACGTTTTTCCAGTATGTACTCTTTATTGTTTTGTTTGATATGCTCTTCAATGGTAGTGAGGCTGGTAGCGGCGGCAAGGTTAACAGTGCTGCTGCCATATACAACGTTAAGCGCTGCAGACCCGCTGTTTATTCCTGTAGTGGCCTTGTAGATATAGCTGTTAGCTGAACCAACTACAGTGGCTGCAGATGCATCAAAATTGCCATCTACAAAAATAATGTAATCAGCATTGAGCTTAATGCTGGCTTTACGGTAGTTCACATCCTGCTCGGTTGAAGCCTGCGCAGGCTGCGTTTCACCCAATGACTCTGGTTTGAACTTTGTAGCAGCAATGCCACGGGCAGCCAGTTCATTGATGAGAGCGAAGGCACGCCTGTTACCAAGATCGGTATTGTATGCATCAGTACCACTCTTGTCGGTTTCACCGCTAACGGTTACCAAATCACTGCCATCATGCTTTAGTACTTCTGCCAGTAACTGATAAGCTGTTTGCAGGCTGCTGCTGTTTTGTTTGTTTCTTGTAGGTGTATTCGAGACGCTTACATCACCCACTTCGGTATCGTAATATACTGTGGAACCCAACTTGGCACCATATTTATTTTTTTTACTGTCGTGCTTAAAGTACAATGACAGGTCTGTAGCTGTGGTAGCTGCATGATCCCAGAATTGGCCTGTTTTAGTAAAGCCATATACCCGGCCACTACCGCCAATTCTGTTACGGGCACTAGCCAATACGGTGGCAAAATCGGGGTCAACATCAATTACAGCCTGTCCACCACTGCCATCAATGTCTGTTTTGTGTGTGCTGCCGTAAGTGGTAATCTTAAATATGCCGACATCCGCTGTTTCTTTTCTGCTTTCCGAAATACAAATCATCCCATTTACCACCGATACATTTACCGCAGTAGAAGTATTGTTGATGGACTGTATCTTTTGTATTTCCGATTCAATATCAGAAACCTTTTCATTCTGCATCACTTCTTCCTCAAACTTCTCAATCATTTTGATGCTGCCTTCTTCCTGCTTCAGGTTATAAGATTCCTTTTCGATTTTAACCGATGTTTTTTCAGATGCCTTGAATGATACAGCCCGGCTGCTTTTGTACTCTTCTGAGGTGGAATTGTACTTGTTGTCGGTGGCAAAATTACTCTGGTCGCTGGAATAACCTTTTTTGTTGGTAAGCTCCAGTTGTGCTTTCAGGCCAAGATCCAGGTTGGTTTTGAGCGACATCTGCAGGCTGATATTACAATTGATATCAGCATACGTAAATGAATAAAAGGCCGGTACAAAACCCAGCTCCAGCAGCGATTTGCCGGCCACTTCCTGCTCAGACAGTTTTTTTATCTGCGCAATGGAATTGTTGTCTAATTTTTCCTGGGCCGCCGCAATGCCCATCGCCATAGAGGTAAATATTTCACTTACATCTACCTGTTGCAGAATATCTGCCCCCTGTTGAAACTGTTCAATGTCATTTGCCATTTTTTACTGTTTTTTTATTTTTAAATAGGTGCGATTACTTCGGGTAACTCCATTGCAATCGCCTGGTTAATTTTATCCGGTCTTATAATATAATACAGGTGTTTTTTCAGCAGGTCTTTCAGTTGCTTTGCACTTACTGAATACCCTCTCGAAACCCAGTTTAAAAGCTCTTTTGCAACCGGGAGGTTTACTTCCTTTGTGTTGATTTGTTTTAAGATTTCAAGCGCTTCTTCCTTTTCATTTTTTAGTACATACTGGATGGCCATTTTCTCTAAAATCAAATTCCTGTATGCTTTTACCACTTCGGTCTGTTCTTCCTTTTCATCCAAAAAATCCAGGAATTTTTCGCAGTAGCTGATTACTTCATCGTTGGCGCCACTCAGTTCCAGGGTTTCCATTACACACTGGCTGTAATGCTGAAAAAAAACATCTCCGTTTGGCTGGTTTTGTGTCATACGGATGGCTTCTTTAAAGTGCCTTAAAGCCTGTTTGTAGTTTCCCTGCAGGCAATAGATCTTACCTTTTTCGGCAATACCCAGGTGCAGCATATATTTATTGTCGCTCATATTATACAGCGGGATTTGTTTCCACTTCGCAACCAATATCCTGTAACTGCTGTGCAAGCAGCCTGCTGAGCAGGGGGCTCACGGGTTTGGGTGCCACCCATTTGCCTGCAGTTTTGTCAATGGTAACATCAGTGTAAAACTGGTTTAAAATGTTTGCTGCCTGCCCCGGCTCGCTGATATTGCCCACCACAAGCTGTTTGTCGCCAAATGGCACCTTATTAAAGCTGCAGCGCAGGCCTGCGGCAGCATACAGCTCCAGCAGCTCCTGCAGTGTTTTGCGGTTGACAGCATCATTGAGCAGTATGGGAAGGTGCTCCAGTACTTCATCTATAATTTCATCGGGCATACCCACTTCATTTGTAAGTACTTGCCTGTAACCTGCATTTGCCCTGTCTGCACTTTCAAGAATAATGTCGTACCGCTGAAAACTCTGGTTGTATATTTCGATGCTCTTTGTATTGCCAAGCCGCTGCCATACCTGCTGGCTGGTGGTATAATCAACATCTTCAATAAAGCCAGTTCCCTTCTGGTCCGCATTCAGCCCTGCATTGGCAAACACAGCGGTTATTTGTTTTAACAGTGTAACATCGCTGTTAAGTATTTTAATGGTGTATAAATCTGTTTTTGGGTTCGACATGATTACTTCTGCATCAATGCGCTTACTCAATGCTGCGGCAGTAGCTTCAGAAACACCACCCAGCACCAGTGCAGGATCTTTCAGCAGAAGATTCAAGGACTCCTGTTCGGTGCATCCCAAAAAACCGGCTAACTGGCTGTTTACTGTATTCAACTGCAGCGGGTTAGGGATAAATACAGCTATATCATACAGGGCCGGGCTCTCCGGCAGCGGAACATCATCGTTGGTAACCTCCACTTCAAGGCCAAGCTGCGACAATAATGTAAAGGTATTCTCTGCCAGTTCCGCTTCAATGTGCTGAAACAAAACAGACGGGGTACAGTACAGGAGTTTTACAACAACCTCATTGCTTACGCCAAGCACATCGGCCAATACTTTGCCAATGCCGGGCCGGGCGCTCCCAATTGACTGAATGATTACATTTTTAAGGGCCATTTTAAAAAAACGGGTTTTGCTGGTAAAGCTGCTTGTAATGTATTAAGCAGCGTAACCATTATGGTTAAATCAATTATTTTCACATATTGTTACAGGGGCTGGATGCAAAAAATTTTTGCACAGCTTACCTGCATCATTTTGTTTGTATACGATATATCGCACAGTTAACCGGGCAGCCGGTTTGTACTGCCATAACTTCACACTTCCCCCTGCGGGATAGTATCGTTACATTAAAATCTTACACACAATAACTTAGAAAAGCATTGCTGTTACTTAAAACTGAATGAATGGAGTATAAAGTCATTTTTGCAAGCATGTACTGGTTCGGTGCATTGCAATAACAAAACTAAATTACAATCAAAAACGAATATAAAAAACTTATTATTCAAAAAAATATTGTTTTAACATAAAATTAAAACAATCTGCGGCTCAAGCTTTTTATCCTGCATTTCTGCTGATGAAACAAAACTACAATTGTTTTTAAATAAAAAAATACCGCAAACCGGGTATTGCATTTGCCATTTTTTATTTGCATCTTCACCCATCATTTAAAATTTAAACCCTCTCCATTATGTGTAACAGGCACCGCAACCCCGTACATTGCATTTTACCACCGTATATGACTGATAAGCTTACTGATATGCTGTCGGGCACCAACGAATCGTTTAATGAATCGTTTACAGAAGTGGCTGGTACCAGTGATAATGCATTCCGTAATAAGCGCAAGCTGATTGCCTCTATGCCACCGGTAAAGCGCAGTTTTAAGATGGCCGCAACTGCTGCAGAAACAAAATTGTACCGGGAAGTGTATGATGCCAATGAAAGTCCCATGTCGGTAGGACAGCTCATCTGGAAAGAAGGACAAAAAGATATGCCCAAAAGTAAGGATGCAGTGAATGTAATTGAGGGGGCAGGCAATGTGTGGAATTTTTACAAAAAGTTATTCAACCGCAATTCCATCAATAATGCTGGTATGCCGCTGATACAAACCATCCGCTACCGGGAGCATCCGCTCAAGCCATTTTTCAATGCATTTTGGGATGGCCAGCAGATGTTTTATGGTACAGGCATGGCACAGTTTACCAACTCTTTTACCAGCGATCTGGATATTATTGCACATGAGCTTACCCACGGGGTGATTGATTTTGAGGCCAGGCTGGAGTATGAAAACCAGAGCGGTGCGCTGAATGAGTCATTTGCCGATGTATTTGGCATACTGGTAAAGCAATGGGTTACCAAAACGGATGCCCGCAAAAGCGATTGGCTGATAGGCTCCAATATATTAAAGGGCGATAATGCATTGCGGTCCATGAAGGCTCCGGGTACAGCTTATAAAAATGATCCGATTTTTGGGAACGATCCCCAGCCTGCACACATGAAGGACATTAAAAACCTGCCCAATACCGAAGCAGGCGATTATGGAGGGGTACACTATAATTCGGGAATACCCAACAGGGCTTTTTATGTAGCCAGTTTTGAGATGGGCGGTAATGCATGGGAAAAAATGGGAGCAGCCTGGTACGGGGCATTAACCGACAGGAAGCTGATGAAAAAAACAACCAATTTTAAGGGTGCAGCCAATGCTACCGTTAAAAAAGCAACAGCATTATTTGGCAAGGGCAGCCTGGAAGAAAAAGCGGTTAAGAAAGGCTGGAAAGAAGTGGGTGTTTTGTAATGACAGGGCATTTAACTATTGTGATGGGCAGGCCGCATGATATAACCGGGGTAGAATTGCTGTTGTGGGATAATAATTGTATAATTTTACCAAAAACAACAACGGTGAAACTTAAGCTGATACAATCAGGTGGTGTGGTGGGCAAAACAATGGTAGCTGAAGCCAACTGCAAGCTGAAGGAAAAGGACCTGGAAGAGCTGATGAATACAGTAAAAAAGCCGGGTACAAGGGGTAAAATGAAGGATGCCCACAGCTATGTATTACAAAAAGGCAATGATGATACCACAGCCATAACTATCGACATCAATGCCATACCGGCAAACCATACCGGCCTGTTTAAAAAATTATTTGAAAACCTGCGCCCCCAGGAATAAGCCTATCCGGGCATACGGGTGATGTACTTTTCAATTTGTTTCAGTTGATCAACTATCTGGGGCGTGGTGGGTTTAAGCGCTTTTGCCTTGCGGAAATAGTCTTTTGCCGCCCTGAACTCCCTTTTGTTCATCATAATAGAGCAGAGCTGTAAAAATGCAGCAGCTTCACTTTCCTTATCAGCCAGTCCTGAGCGGATGGCCTGGCGGATATAGCTTTCTCCCTGCTTTAGGTCGCCTTTTTGCATGGCCAGCATACCCAATTGCAGTTTGCTGTTGCCTTCCTGTGCCTTCATCATGCTCCCGCCTGTATCCAGGCCCTTTTTCATGTATTTTTCAGCTGTTTCATAGTCGTTACTGGCCATGGCCAGGTTGCCCTTTACGCTGAAATACTGCGAACGTACCGGTTTAATCAGCAAACCGGGGAACCAGATGGAGGCCAATATTTTTTTGGCGCCCTCAATGTCGCCGCTTTCCATGGGTTCCTGCAGCAGGCGCAGCGGCCCAAAGAGGAAATGCCCCAATATCAGTACAATGGCAATAAAATATAATATGAAAGAGGGCCAGAAACTGGTTTGCATGTGCGTAAAAATTGCCAGGGCCAGCATTGCCAGACCCAGCCACAGCCGGTATTTAATAACAGGGTTCAACCACTTCATCGTAAAATTTTTGGACGGCAAAGATAGGGATTCAGGGTAGGAAATGAAGAATTAGGAATGAAGAATGAAGAATTGGGTGTATGCAGCCGGCTGGCTGGCGGTAAATGAGCGCTCACAATGGCGGTTTGCATGGTTTGGTGTACTTATTTACATTTAAACTTGGGTGGTGCGCATTTAATTTTTACTTTTGCAGCCCGAAAACAGTTGAAAAGTTGAGGACTTGATAAGAACAGAGGGTTCAATCAGTAACTTTTTAACGATTAATCGAGGCTGGTCCCGTAGTTCAATGGATAGAATAGAAGTTTCCTAAACTTTAGATCCAAGTTCGATTCTTGGCGGGACCACCAAAGGAGAATACATATTTCTCCTTTTTTTATTTTCACCAATACCTCCAGGCCTGTACAGCTGCTCTACACTAAGAAACAGTTTGCTGCGCACTGCATTATTCCTGTAAATAAACTTAGTATTGCCAGCATGGCGTCAGTACACACCGGCAATACTTTCTACTCCAAATGCAGCAAACATAATTGCGGGTAATTTCTCCGGGTAAAACAGCGTTCTATTATTGCTTATTGTTGTTATACCCCATGGAGAGCCCGGTATCGCCGGTTACCTTCAACCCAACTGAAACAGTTTCACCAGACGGGTTATTGACTACCAGCGCCGTATTGCGCTGAACTTTTACGGTAACCGACTGGCCGGGCTGTACCGTACTGCCAGAATGCCTGCCACCACCCAACGGAGCCTGGTACACTTCTACCGGCTGGCTGGATACATTTTTCAGTTTTACCTTAAAGCTGCCATGCTCATTGTTGCCCAGTACAAACTGCTTTTTGGGTTCAATAGTAGTGTTGCTTGTTAAGCTGCAGGATGCCATAGCTGCTGCAATCGCCAGCATTGTAAGAATCTGTTTCATTTTTTGCAATTTGTAAAAGCAGTATTGCTTCGCTTTTGATAAATAATTCCCCAAAATTCCCGGAACTGAGTATCGTTGCCGCCTCAAAGCATTGTTTGATACCGGCTGAAGGGGTTGCATATTATGGCAAATGGTGCAAATGATGTTTTTGTATGCCATTAACGGGTTAGATTTACTATTTTCACTGCTCAATCAGCTTACATGAAGTATTTTTTCCTCCTTATCAGCGCAGCATTCATCCTTTCCTGTAATAACCAGCACAACAGCACAACCGCCAATAGCTATTTTGCCCAAACCGACAGCGGGGTGCAAACAGGCGGTATAAAAGTGATACCTGTGCAAACACCCAAGGGGAATTTTAATGTATGGACAAAACGCATTGGTAATAATCCCAAAATAAAAGTATTGCTGCTGCATGGCGGCCCGGGTGGCAGTCATGAGTTTTTTGAAAGCTTTGAAAGTTTTTTGCCGGCAGAGGGTATTGAGTTTATTTATTACGACCAGTTGGGTTCGTACATGTCTGACAAACCCACCGACAGCAGTCTGTGGACCACAGAGCGTTTTGTGGAAGAAGTAGAACAGGTACGTAAGGCACTGGGCTTAAATAAGGATAATTTTTACCTGTTGGGCCATAGTTGGGGCGGTATACTGGCTACAGAGTATGCACTTAAATACCAGGACAATCTTAAAGGGCTCATCATCAGTAATATGATGAGCAGCTGCCCGGATTATGGTAAATATGCCAACGAGGTTTTAGCTAAACAAATGGATAAAAAGGTATTGGATACCATACGTGCCATTGAAGCCAGGAAGGACTTTGGTAACCCCAAATACATGGAGCTGCTTACGCCCAATTTTTATGAGCAGCACCTTTGCCGTGCGCTGCCCTGGCCCGAGCCCATCACCCGGGCTTTTCCGCATATCAACAGCCAGGTATATGTACTGATGCAGGGCCCCAGTGAATTTGGCATCAGCGGCCGCCTGGAAAAATGGGACCGCAGTAAGGACCTGCCTCAAATTAAAGTGCCCACACTCACCATCGGCGGACTGCACGATACGATGGACCCTGAGCATATGAAATGGATGGCCACACAGGTACAAAAGGGCGACAGCCTTGTTTGCCCCAATGGCAGCCACTGCAGCATGTGGGACGACCAGCCGCACTATTTTCCGGGGCTTATCAAATTCATCAAAAGCGTAAATGACGGGAGTTTTAAGGGGTTGAAGAAGTAGGGATGGTGTTTACACACTTCCTGGTATTATCTGTTTCGATCAATCTTTTCTGGTATTAACGTCGCTGGCGATACACACTGCCCTGGTGAGTGTCCTCACTCACCAGCGACAATTTGAAATGCACCCTATTTTTAATAGAGCAACACACTGAATATTTGCCGGTTTTACTGTTGGCTGTTCAATACTGGTAGCTATTGGGAGCGCATTGCCGGCGCTGCGCACCCAACGAAGCCTTAGTTGTTACCTGCAGGCTTAATGATTAATTTTAATAATTTTTTTTACAAATGTTTTATTCTCATTTGTTGTCATAACAAGCAGATACATTCCGGCAGGCAAATCCCCTATATTAATTGAACTTATATTGCCACGTATTTCTTTCACAAGTTGAGAAATTGCGTTATATATTCTTGTATATTGAATATTTTGACACAGCGTATTAATGTTTATTTGTCCTGCTGATGGGTTTGGATAAACAACAGGTTCTGTACAAGCTGGAGCATCCGTGGCTGTGACTGAAACAGCGTCAATTAGATAATATGCAGAGCCTGCACCAGTACCATCCCAGTTTTTTTTGGATGTTTGTTCATCAGAATAGAAATTTCCCAACGTAATAAACTGCTCTTCGCCATGTGCTTTATAATATCCTGTGACCCGGGTCCAATTGAGCGAATCAGATATAATTTCTGTAGCATTGAGAGCTGGAATTAATTTCAGATTGTCATAGCTGTTGATTCCCCGAACCGGTTCATTTGTCAGGGCAGCTCCAATATTATTGACAGCAGAAGAAGATCCATCTGCAAGGTTTGTAAAAAAAGAAATGCGATACCATTGTCCGGCTATTAGTGGTGAAGTCAGGCGGGTTTGTATGTATTCCCTGAGAGTTCCAATTCCTAAATTTTGATAACAAAATATTCCAGCGTACGCATCACCATCAAACGGTATTTGATAACCCACATTATTACGTGGTACAGAAACTCCTCTGGGTTCATCGCCACACACATTATAATAATTCGGCGTGCTCATATGACCGACGACTGAATACCAATTTAAAACTACGTAAAAGTCATCAATATAATATGGACATTGGGAATGGGCTTCGAAACCTGGATTGGGAACAAGATTCTGGCCTTTCGTCGTCAGAACACAAAAGAAGAATAAAACTGTAAGTATTTGTTTCATTGACTTGATATTATCTAAGACTTGCAGGTAACGGTATTATTTGTGCTAAAATACACATCTTTTGGTAGTCAATATTTTTTTTAGTCATTGATTGTAAAGATTTTATAAAAAAGGGCACCCTCACAAAAAAAGCAGTGTCGCACATCATCCCATCAGCACAACTTGTGCCGCCTTAGCGGTATCATCCCATCATCACATTAGCACATCATTAAATCATCAAATTATCCCATTATCAACACAATATTTCCCCCTAAAATGCAGTTATAAGGATATTATAAATATCTAAAATCCTTTTATTATGAGAAAACCAATACTTCTCACAGCGCTTAAAGCAGCGGTGATACTGTATTTCGCCGCCTGTGCCAATGTAGATGATTACGCAGTATACAAGTCAGTAACACCCATCGTTACCAGGGGCAACTGGAAGGTAAACCTGTATATGGATGCCAACAACGACAAAACGAATGATTTTGCGGGTTACAGTTTTGCTTTTAACAGCAATGGCGGTGTAACAGTAAGTAAAAATGGCAGCAATATTGATGGCCACTGGTACGAAGACAATGTTTCAAAAAGGGTAGCCATTGACCTGGGCAATACAGACCCCATGCTGATCAACCTCAACGATTCATGGAGCATTGATGATGTGAGCAATACCAATGTGAGTCTGGCGAGTGGAAATGCACAAAAAAAGGAAAGACTCATCATTACCAACCAATAATAACGACGGGTTTCAATAACGCCAGAAGGCTGTCCCGCAACGGATGGCCCTTTTGGTATCGGGGCAGCATCAGTAATAAGTTAAAAAATGCCACTTCCTCCAGGCCAATTAAAATTGCCGCCGCCTGTATCATAGTAGGGTACTTATGCTAAATTTCCTGCAATGACTTTATTCCCTGATGTTGGCGGCTATAGTGTAAGCACCGGTCACAACGCTCAAATATGTAATAATTTTAAGCTCTCTTTTTCCTGTTTTCAATATTTAGTTTTACCTTGTATCTGTTAAACAGCTTACTACACATATAAAACAATAACCATGGCAATAGCTACAGTAATCCATCAAAAATCAGCAGTTAAAAAAACGGCAAAAGTTGGAGCGGCAAAAGGTATAGCAAAAAAAGCCGGTGTAGTTACAATAGCTGGCGGTACAGCATTATCTGAAGCTGCCGGCATTAAAGTAATCACTGCAAAAACTACTAAAGTGGCAATGGCCAAAACAGTAATGGCTGACACAACCTTACTTACCCGTGGTGCCGCCATCAGCGTACCGCAACCAGCGCTTACAAAGAGAGTACTTAGAAAAAGGCAGCAGGCCAAAAGTACCAAACGCAAGCAGGGCGGAGCTAAATTTGCCGTTTTACCCGCAAAAAAAATAAAAGCAATGGCTAATAAATTTGAAGCCGGCCCCACAGCAGCAGAATAAGCATACACAGTATTTTTTACCCGGTAATTCCTTTTGTTATGAAAGATATAAGTATCACTAAACTATCCATACTGTCCGATTCTGTTACTGCTAACCAGGTTTCTACTATCGGCGAATGCAGCATTGCAAGTACAGGGCAGCAAATATTGCTAACCGGCAATTGGTTTGCCGGTAAATCACTTAATAATGGTAAAACATGGTCGTACATTAATCCATTTACAAATTTTCCGGCAGCCGATGATGGTTTTTGTTGCGATCAAACAGTATTGCATGATAAAAACAGTGATTTAACCTTCTGGCTGCTGCAATACGACAAAAAAAACAGCAATAATAATACATTGCGCCTGGCAGTAAAGAAAGGAGCTACTTTGAATAATAATCAGTGGGATTTGTGGGATTTTACTCCATTGAGCATCAACCCCGGATGGAAAAACCAGTGGCTGGATTATAACCACGCTGCTGTATCCGGTAAATTTTTATATGTATGTACTAATGTGTTTGATACCAATGATAAATTTACACGCTGTGTTGTGTTGCGCATTCCACTGAAAAGTTTGCAAACGGGTAATAATTTTACCTTCGATTATTTTGATACAAAAACAGATTTTTCGCTGCGTTGTGTGCAGGGAGCAACTGATACGATGTACTTTGCGGCACACAGTGGAGTTACAGGAAACAATCGTATAAGGCTTTTTGCCTGGCCTGAAAATACCATTAATGTAAGTAAAAAAGATATTGCGGTAACGCCCTGGTCGGGCGGCACCTATAATGCTGTATGCCCCGATGGTACAAATTGGCTGGGGCGTGCCGATTACCGCATTACCGGAGCCTGGTTAAGTAACGGCATACTTGGTTTTATGTGGGCGGTTAATAAAAGAGGTGCCAAAAGACCCTTTCCGCATGTACGGGTGGTGCGTATTAATGCAGCCAATTTTACGCTGTTGGACGAGCCGGACATTTGGAGTCCTGATTACGCATTTGGATATCCCGATGCTTTTCCTAATAGCAATGGTGATGTAGGTATTACGCTTTTTTTAGGCGGTGGTGCAAAAAATCCAGCTCATGTAGTAGGCGCATTTAACAGTACTTCCGCAAAATGGCACCTTAAAGTAGCCAGGCAAGGTACTAATGGTCCAGGCGATAATACATGGGGCGATTATGTTACCGTACGCCCTGTTGCCCCTGCCAATAAAAACTGGATTGCTGCGGGTTATACACTGCAGGGTGGAAAAACTGAAGACAAGGTAGAAGTACATGCCGTTCAGTTTAAGGTTGTGTGAAAAATCTATTACCCTGACTATAAGGCACAATATTTACAGGTTGATAAGCACATTAGCACTTATTTCGGCAGGTTCGTCATTCAATCTGTAATTATTCAATATTTTTTTTTGAGAAGAATCCTTATTTCAAATTTGTAAATGCTGATATCCCTTCAACTAACCAATCCCTCAAAAAAATCCCTACTTTTACACCATGCAAAAAAAACTGTTTCTGCTTGATGCCCTGGCACTCGTTTTTCGTGCCTATTACGCACTGATACGCAACCCCCGCATTACCAGCAAGGGCCGAAATACCAACGCACAGTTTGGATTTACCAACACACTGATTGACCTTATCACCAACCAGAAGCCCACGCACATGGCCGTGTGCTTTGACACGTCTGCGCCAACAGAGCGGCATACCGACTTTGCCGATTATAAAGCCAACCGCCAGGAAACCCCGGAGGACCTTCGCTCTGCTTTACCGGATATAAAACGCATTATCGAAGCACTGAACATACCCGTAATTGCCATTGATGGCTATGAAGCGGATGATGTGATTGGCGCACTGAGCAAGCAGGCTGAAAAAGCCGGGTATGAAGTATTTATGGTTACCCCCGATAAAGATTACGGGCAATTGGTTTCTGAAAATATAAAGATTTACAAGCCACCCTACCAGGGCGGTAATTTTGAGATAATGGGGCCTAAGGAAGTATGTGAAAAATGGGACATTGCCAATGTGGACCAGGTAATTGATATGCTTGGCCTGATGGGCGATGCAGTGGACAATATCCCCGGCATACCCGGTGTGGGTGAAAAAACTGCCGCCAAGCTGCTGAAGGAATACCACAATCTGGAAGCCATTTTAGATAATGCAGCCAATATAAAAGGCGCTTTGGGCGAAAAAATACGCAATGGTAAAGAAATGGCTGTGATGAGCAAAAAACTGGCCACCATTATACTGGATGTGCCCGTGGAATTTCATGAAGAAGACTTTAAACTGAAAGACTGGAACAAGGATGCATTGAATGAGGTATTTGGAGAGCTTGAATTTAAAACCATGGGCAAGCGCCTGCTGGGCAATGACTTTACGGCACTGGAAGTAGCAGAAGCAGTGCCTGGTGGAGCTGTGCAAACTGATTTGTTTGGGAATACAGTAGCTGCGCCAGCTCCCAAAGCTGCAAAAGCAGAAGAGGAAGAGCCTTACAGCAATCCCGGCACCGGCATTGTAGTGGATAAAAACATCAGCAACACTCCGCACAATTACATACTTGCGCAAACGGCAGATGAGATAGCTGCACTGGTAAAAGAACTGGAGGGGCACACCGAAATTTGTTTTGACAGCGAAACCACCGGTATTGATGCCAATGAAGCAGAGCTGGTGGGGCTTAGTTTTTCCGTAGCGGTACACCAGGGCTGGTATGTACCCTGTCCGCCTGAAAAAGAAAATACAATTGCACTGCTGCAGCAGTTTGCCGCACTGTTTAAGGATAGTACCAAAACATGGATAGGCCAGAACATTAAGTACGATATGCTGCTGCTGAAATGGTATGGGTTTGAGCTGGCCGGCAATGTATTTGATACCATGCTGGCCCATTATGTAATTGAACCGGAGGGTAAACGCAGTATGGATATGCTCAGCGCCAAATACCTTGGCTATGAGCCGGTGCATATTGAAGAGCTGATCGGTAAAAAAGGGAAGGCCCAGGGCAGTATGAGGGATGTGGAACTGGAAAAGATAAAGGACTATGCAGCCGAAGATGCCGACATTACCCTGCAGCTGAAAAAAGTATTACTGCCGCAGCTGAAGGAAAAGGAAGTGGAGAAAGTGTTTTACGAAGTGGAGAACCCTTTGGTGAAAGTATTAACGGCCATGGAGTTTGAGGGCATACGCATTGATGAAGGATTTCTAAAGGAGTACAGCAAGGAACTGGAAAGCGATGCAAAAAAAGCAGAAGAAAGCGTGTACGCACAGGCGGGCGTGCGGTTCAACCTGGCCAGCCCCAAGCAATTGGGCGAAGTATTGTTTGAAAAATTGCAGCTTGATCCCAAGGCAAAAAAAACCAAAACAGGGCAGTACGCCACCGGTGAAGACGTGCTGCAGAAACTCGCTGCAGCCAACCCCATTGTGGCAGATATTTTAATTTTCCGGGAGCTCACAAAACTGAAGTCAACCTATGTGGATGCATTGCCCCAGCTGATCAACAGCAAAACGGGCCGTGTGCATACCTCTTACGCACAGGCCGTGGCAGTTACCGGCAGGCTCAGCAGCAACAATCCTAACCTGCAGAACATACCGGTGCGTACCGACAGGGGCCGGGAAATACGGAAGGCTTTTATTCCAAGGGATAAGGATCATGTACTGATCTCGGCCGACTATTCACAGATTGAACTGCGCATTGTGGCAGCCATCAGCGGTGATGAAAATATGTGTGATGCTTTCCGTACCGGCAAGGATATCCATACGGCTACAGCTGCCAAAGTGTTTAATGTGGAAGAATCAGCTGTAACTAAGGAGATGCGCTACAAGGCCAAGAGTGTAAACTTTGGTATCATTTACGGGCAGGGAGCTTTTGGCCTGGCAGAAAACTTGGGCATACCGAGGGCAGAAGCAAAAGAGATTATCGACAACTACAAAAAGCAGTTTCCCAATATTCAAAAATACATGGACGACACCATCAACTTTGCCAAAGAGCATGGCTATGTGCAAACGCTGATGGGCCGCAAACGCTGGCTGGCCGATATCAACAGCGCCAATTTTACCGTAAGGGGTTTTGCTGAGCGCAATGCCATCAACAGCCCCATACAGGGCAGTGCGGCGGACATGATAAAATTAGCCATGATAAAAATTCATGAAACTTTTACCAAAGAAAAATTCCGCTCAAAAATGCTGCTGCAGGTGCATGATGAATTGGTGTTTGATGCGCATAAGGATGAAATTGAGATCATAAAACCGGTAATATTGAATTGTATGCAAACTGCGCTGGCGTTGCCTAATAGCATTCCCACCGATGCCGAACTGGGTATGGGTGATAACTGGCTGGCGGCGCATTAGTAATTGAAAGTGGAAAGTTGATAATTGATAGTTGAAAGTTTAAGGTTCAAAGTTAGCCCCAAACAGTGCCACCTAACTTTGAACCTTGAACTTTAAACATTAGTATAAAAAACCACCTATACCAAACAAACATCCAACTGAAAAAATTTTTAATTCTTCATTCTTAATTTTTAATTGTTCCAAAAATGACTATCATATACTGTTACGATGCATACTGCGGCTGGTGCTATGGTTTTAGCCCGGTAATGACAAAACTGGCTGAAGCATACAAGGGACAACTAAATGTTGAAGTACTCAGCGGCGGCATGATCATCAGCGATAAGCCAAAGCCCATCAGTGTTACGGCAGACTATATCCAGAAGGCATACAAAGTGGTGGAAGAACATACCGGTATTGAATTTGGCAAGGATTATCTCTGGCATATCTTTAACCCCGGCGAAAGCGACTGGTTCCCCGACTCCCTGAAACCAGCCATTGCGCTTTGCATTTTTAAGGATTTTTATCCCTCCAGGCAGGCAGAATTTGCTGCCGATCTGCAGTATGCCCTGCATTACGAAGGCCGTGACCTTTGTGATGATGAAGCCTACCGTCACCTGCTGGAGAAATACTCTATACGGGAAGAAGTTTTTTACGAAAACATGAAAGACCCGGCTTATGAAGAGCAGGCCCGATATGAATTTGCCCTTTGCAAACAACTGCAGGTAACCGGCTATCCTGCTGTATTACTGCAAACAGGCGAAACAAAATTTTACCTGGTTACACGGGGCTACAGTGCTTATGAGCCTTTGCGGGAAAGGATTGAAAGCATATTGAAGGAAGCCGCAGAAGCATAACCGGCATCGCATGAAGGCATTTACCGGCAGTCTCAACTTTTTTCTGGCTTTATTGTTTATCCTGTATGAAAAAAATAATCATAGCGGGCGCCAGCTCAGGTATAGGATATACATTGGCGCAGCAGCTCATTGCTCAGGGCAACAGCATCATTTCAATCAGCCGAAACAAGCCTGAACTGGCTGTAGCAGAGCATTTCACATATGATATACTTTCTGTTGATGAACTTCCTGCTATCGAAGGGCCCATCAACGGGCTGGTATATTGCCCCGGATCCATCAACCTCAGGCCTTTTAAAGCACTGAAGCAACAGGATTTTCAAAACGATTTTAACATCAATGTACTCGGTGCCATCAAAGTCATCCAGAAATACCTGCCTAATCTGCAGGCTTCGCAAAATGCATCCATACTGCTGTTCAGCACGGTTGCGGTGCAAACAGGCATGCCTTTTCATACCACTGTAGCTGCAGCCAAAGGTGCAGTGGAAGGCCTGGGCAGGGCTCTGGCAGCAGAATTAGCGCCTAAGGTGAGGGTGAATATAATAGCACCATCCCTGGTAAAAACACCTTTGGCAGGCAGACTTACCGATACAGATGTGAAAATTGCTGCTGCGGCAGAGCGGCACCCCATGAAACGGATTGGTGAGGCAGGTGATATTGCTGCATTGGCAGCCTTTCTTTTATCTGACAATGCCGGATGGATCACAGGACAGGTACTGCATGCAGATGGAGGAATGTCTTCTCTCAAAGTATAAATACTAGCACTTAACCGGCAGGTAAAAAATCCGGAATAACCAGCTTACATACATATTAACCAATGGTATTATTTAAAATAGCGGATTAATTGAGCAAAAGAAAATAAAAAAGGGCTATTTTTATAGCAGATGCAAAATATAGCTTGCTTATAAAAACAGGGCACTAAATTTGTTAATGAGATAATTTGCAGGCTAATTTTACATTTTAACGGCTAAACCAGGTTATCCTTATACAATGAAGCAACTGTTTCTGCTTATGCACTCACATTATAATTTATTTGATATGCTGCTGCAAAAAAGCAACAGTATTTTTTGCTTACAAAAATGTAAACTTATAGTGCATGAGTGAAACCCATACATCAGGTTCACAGCTTGATAACCTGCCTGACCAATTCTGCAGCATTACCGACAATGAACTGCGCTTTTTGTATACCAATGTACTTTTTCAAAAAAAGTTTGGCTTGCACAATCAAAAATGGAAGGGAAGGCCTTTTCACGAAGTGGTACAATCCTTCCAGGCAGAAAAATGCCTGCAGGCAAAAGAAGAATGCATCAGCAATCCCGGTAAAGTTATCAGTATAGAAATACACTCAGGCAACAACAGAGATGAAACAGTGTTCAGGTGGGAAATAAATGCCATGAAAAATGAGAGTGGCGTGGTTGAGGGTATCCGCTTTATTGGCACTGACATTACCGCACAGAAAAAACTAAACAATGAGCTGCTCCAACTTGGCATCATCTTCGATAACGTGTCAGACATTATTGTAACCATTGATGCAGGTTTTTACATCAAGAACTGGAACCTTGCAGCAGAGAAACGCTACAACCTCAACAGGAAAGACGTAATCAACAGGCATTATAAAGAAATATTTAAGTTGGAACTGATTGATACCAGCTTTACCGAACTGCACAAGAGCCTGCGGGAAACAGGTATATGGAAAGGAGACTCTTTTGTAACACCCAAAGGCGGCAACAAAATTAAACTAAGTGGAACTGCCATTGCTGTAAAAGATAAAAACGGAGAGATAAGCAGTTATATCACGATCAACAGGGATACTACCAATGAGTGGCGCACAGGTCAGGATCTTATGTATAAACAGCAGGAGTTCAGCTCATTTATGGAAAATGCACCACTGCTGGCCTGGATCAATGATGAACACGGAATACTGCGCTACATGAATACGCATTTTAAAAATGCCTTTGGCCTGGATGAAAGTGCAATGGGACAAAACATTTACAACTACTATCCCGATGAAATGAGGCCCAGCTGCATCAGCAGCGACAGGGAAGTGCTTGCGTCAGGAAAAGGGATTAATGTGTTTGAAGAAGGGGCGGATAAAGACGGTACAGCCATTCATTATGAAGTATTCAAATTTCCGGTAAAGGGCCCCGATGGGATAAGGCTGATAGGAGGGCAGGCACAGGATATTACCGCCAAAACGCAAACAAAAACCGAGTTGCTGAAAAGTTATGAGCGTTTTGAATATGCAGGAAAAGCCACCCGTGATATCATCTGGGATTGGGACCTGTCATCCAACAAGATACAAAGAATGGGGGGCTACAAGAAAATATTCGGGTATGAAATTGATGATGACCTGATTGAATTTGATTCAGGCAATATACATCCCGATGATGCAGACGAAGTGGTGAAAAGCTGGCAGGAGGCGATGGCAGGCGGCGATATGCGCTGGCAGAAAGAATTCAGGTACCGCTGTGCAGATGGTACTTACAAGATAGTAATCGACCAGGCTTATATCATTCGTGATGAAACAGGCAGGGCATTACGGCTAATCGGTACCATGCAGGATGTAACCGAAGAGCGCCGGCTGCAGCAGGAAGTGCTGGAGGTGGAAAAAAAGAAAAAACTGGATATGGTAACTGCTGCTATTGAAGCACAGGAGAAAGAACGAAGGGAAATATCTGTAGAGCTGCATGATAATGTAAACCAGTTGCTTGCAGCTTCTATCCTGTATTTAAAAACTGCCAGGGCACAACCGGGTAACAGTGATGCATTACTGGATGAAAGCCTGCTGCATGTGCAAAAAGCAATTGATGAGATAAGACAGCTTACACACAGCCTCAACCCCGGCGGGCTTATCGTTAACGGGCTTTCTGCAGCACTGAACGATTTTACGGTAAAGCTTCGTATGCCCGGCAACTTTAAGGTTAACCTGCAGATAGCAGATGATTTTGATGAACAGAAGCTGTCGCAGCAGCAGCAGCTTGGATTGTACAGGGTTGTACAGGAGAGCTTCAGCAATACCATCAAGTATGCCAATGCAACCGAAGTAAATATCCGGCTGGAAGAAAAAGAAAATAAGATCAGGCTGGTATACAGTGATAATGGCAATGGCTTTGATTTGTCCACTGTTAAAAAAGGGCTGGGCCTTATCAATATACAAAACCGCATCGAGAATTTTAACGGAAAGGCTACCATTACTTCAGCACCGGGCAAAGGTTGTACGCTGATAGCTGAATTGTCAGTTTAAAACAGAAAAGGCTAACCCCCTTTCACATTTATTTAACAATTCGTTTGTGCAATGTTTATGCAGCCTGCATCCTATTAGCAAAACCATTGTATGCAGCACAGTATATTCAAGGATGCAAGATATTTCCAGGTAATTTTTCAATGTATATTTTTATGCTTTGGCATTTTTTACCTTAACTGGGATGCAGACTGGAAACTGTATGCAGTATTTATAGGTGTTTCCCTTGCATTGCAGCTTGGCATTGAGTTTTTCACCAAAAAAAGATACGACTCCTGGAAAAGTGCCCTCATCAGCGCATTTGGTCTTTGCCTGCTGCTGAAAACCAACAGCCTGTATATAGCTGCGGGTGCTGCGGGCATCAGTATTCTTTCCAAATATATCCTCCGCTTTAATGGCAAGCATATATTCAACCCCTCTGCGCTGGGTATAGCTGTGGCGGTATATTTTACCGGCAATGCATGGATAAGCCCCGGGCAATGGGGAAGTAACATCGTATTATTCTTTGCTGTGCTGAGTTTTGGCTTTATAGTGGTAACCAAAGTACAAAAGTTGGATATCAGCCTCGCCTTCCTGGGTACCTTTGCAGCGCTGCTTTTTGCCAGGCAAATTATTTACCTCGGCTGGCCAATGGATCATTTTTTGCAGTCGGTAAGCACCGGCAGTCTTTTGCTCTTTTCCTTTTTTATGATAACCGACCCTAAAACAACGCCTGATCACCGTGTAGCAAGAATTGTGTGGGCCATAGCGGTAGCAGCAGCAGCCTTTTACCTTGCAGCATTCAAATTTGTAAACGGCGCACCCATATGGGTATTGATACTGGCACAGCCATTGGTGCCGGTACTCGACAAAATTTTCAGGGCAAAACGTTTTGAATGGCATAAAACACCAGAGCTGAAAATAGCAGTAACATAAATTCAACCAGTTTTTTTATAGCTGATTGCAGGCCGGCCGGACTGCAGCCGGCAGCTCTTTCTCTTAACAGGAACAACATTCTTCAACAATTAAAAAATTAAACAATGAAACAGTTATTAATGATGGTGGCGGGGCTTACCATACTCCACCAGCAAAGCAATGCCTTCTGCGGCTTTTATGTAAGCAAGGCCAGCGGTACGTTAAAAAACAAGACCAGCCAGGTAATTATGGCCCGTGATGGCGACCGCAATGTGATCACCATGTACAACGATTTTAAAGGTGACTTTAAAGATTTTGCCATGGTGGTGCCGGTACCCGTGGTGCTGCAAAAAAAAGATGTGAAAGTGGTGAACAACAGCATTTTCGACCGGCTGAACGACTACAGTGCGCCCCGGCTGGTGGAATATTATGACCAGAACCCCTGCCAGTCGTACAGGGAAGACAGGGCGGTCTCCAAAAGTGTTCAGATGGTTGCTACAGAATCGTTAAAAGACGAAGTGACAGCGAATGCCTACAAAAGAAAAGTGACGATTGAAGCACAGTACACCGTGGGTGAGTACGATATACTGATACTCAGTGCAAAGGAGTCGTCTGGCTTAAAAACATGGTTAACAGAAAACGGTTACCAGATACCGGCCAATGCGGAAGAAGTGCTTGATCCCTACATCAAAAGCAACCTCAAGTTTTTTGTGGTAAAGGTAAATATGGATGAAAAGAGAAAAACAAACAATAATTTTTTAAGTCCCCTGCAGATAAAATTCTCCTCTCCCAAATTCATGCTGCCCATCCGCCTGGGAATGGCCAATGCCGATGGCGACCAGGATATGGTAGTGTATGCATTTACAAAGAGCGGACGGGTGGAAACCACCAACTACCGCAACGTAGCTGTGCCCACCGCCAAAAACATACCGCTGTTTGTGCAAAATACTTTTAGCAAATTTTATGGTGACCTGTTTGAGAATGTATGGGCCAAAGAAGGTAAAAGCGCTTCCTTTCTGGAATATGCCTGGGATGTAAGCCCTGCCAATTATGTAAAGTGCGACCCCTGTACCGGCAATCCTCCCGGTTACAACGAGCTGGTGGAAGCAGGTGTATGGTGGATAAAAAACGATGATTATGAGAATTACGTAAATGAATATGAAGCGGACAAAGGGAAGGTGTTTTTTACCAGGCTGCATGTGCGGTACAACAGGCAGTCTTTTGCACAGGACCTGATGTTTCAAACAACGCCCAATACGGAGAACTTTCAGGCCAGGTACATCATCACTCATCCAGCAACAGGTGATATGAGCTGCGAAGCCGGCAAGAAATACCTTAAAGAGCTGAAGGAAAAGAGGAAAAAGGAAATGAAAATGCTGGCCTACCTTACCGGTAAAGGCATGGACGAGTGGAATGAAGAACTTGCCAGCGAAAATGATGAACAGGATGATGCTGCATCTATGTATGCTGCACTGGCAGAACAGGTAAAACAATCATCACCAGCCGAAAAAAGAGGCGGTGCATCCGGTCTGCTGGTGGCAAGTGCTGTGATACTGGGCAGTGTGGGCTTTATGCGCTGGAAAGGAATTGTATGATACTGCAGCATTACTTTTTTACCCTGGCTGCATTGGTATCATGCCGACTTGCAAGGGTTTAAGATAATTTTCAGCAAGCATAGCTTAAGTGCAGCGTCGGCATAAGTAGTTTTTAGTTGGTTTTCTGTTATGGTTAACAGGGTTTTGGTGCAAAGCATCCTGCTGTAATGGCGGGATGCTTTTTTGTGTTATGATAAACTGTTACTTTTTTGATGAGTAATGCAGTTTTAATAAGCAACTAATCATTGTTCTGAATTATACTGGGTTATAAATCTGGCTTATAATTATCAGGTTGCAAATAAAAGGTATTTTAAAACCAGTAACTAAATCACTATTTCTCAATGCCCTTCCTTTGGTACTGAATATAGATTTTAAGATTTTTTTGCTCATTTACCGGGAAATTGGTATTTTGCAACCCTATTGCAAATAAAAATTGAGTAGTTTACGCACATATAAGCTTTTTACAGCCTCTTTTCTACTGGCTTTATATGCGTTTATTTCCATGCCAACTCAACTTTGGCATCAACATGCTGCAACTGTCAATACTACACCAGCCAGGCCAATTGAAGAGAAAGAAGACACTTACAAATCTTTTCAGCAGCAAATGCATGCAGATTGTAAAGTATGCTCACACCAGTACACTGTTTACAATATTACTGCAGAGGTGTTTATTGAGCCTTTTTCTGCAATCCGGCTTACAAATAATGAGCGGTATATATTTTCACTGCTACCTTCACCACATTTCAAATTCTCAAATAAAGGACCGCCTGCAACTGCCTGATATTTTTAAATTAAACACCTGGCTTATAACAGCAGCAATACATTGCTGATCTTTTTCTTTATACACATATATTTTGAAATCAATTATTGTAATACTCATTGCTATGGCATTGGCCAATGCCGTATTTTCACAGGCTTGTGATTACAAGCTTTCCGGCCATGTGGAAGATGCAGACACCAAAGAAAAACTGCAGGCTGCAACTGTAACAATAAATGAAACAGGGAGACAGATTGTTACTGATGCAAAAGGTGACTTTGTTTTTGCCGGATTGTGTGCAGGTGAATATACATTGCTTATTATCCATATAAGTTGCGATACTGTGGAGAAAAAAATCAGGCTTACAAAAGATTATCACATAGATGTATTACTGCCGCATAACCGTAAAGTGCTGGGAGATGTTGTAATAGATGCACAAAAAGGTATTGCCAATACCGGGTTTAAAAAAGAATTAGCAGGCAGGGGCCTTGAAGAAACCAAAGGGCTTACACTGGCAGAGGCCCTCAGCAAGATAAACGGGGTAACCATGCTGCAAACAGGCTCCACCATTGCCAAGCCTGTGATACATGGCCTGCACAGCAACCGCATTCTCACCATCAACAATGGTGTGCGGCAGGAGGGACAGCAATGGGGCAATGAACATGCGCCGGAAATTGATCCCTTTATCGCCGGGAATTTAACCGTGATAAAAGGAGTGGACGAGCTGCGTTATGGTTCTGATGCCATAGGCGGTGTTATTTTGGTAGAACCCAAACTCATGA
The DNA here is from genome assembly GCA_031375675.1 of Chitinophagales bacterium. Taxonomy (GTDB): domain Bacteria; phylum Bacteroidota; class Bacteroidia; order Chitinophagales; family Chitinophagaceae; genus Ferruginibacter. The sequence goes on along the minus strand of JANMIG010000094.1, from coordinate 3,860 downwards.
GAAGCAAACCAGGCTATGCTGCGGAAATAAACATGGCTTATTTTAACAATAACAGGCAATATGTTGTGTCCGGAGTGTTTGAACAACAATTAAAAAAACAACCTGCTTTCCGTTACCGGCTGCAGGGTACTTATAAAAAAGGGGCAAATGCAGCTACACCCGGTTACCGGCTCAATAATACAGGAAGCGAAGAAAAAAATTTTTCCGCAACAGCGGCCTGGAAAAAGGAAAGGTTTAATACCGAACTTTTTTACAGTCATTTTGAAACGCAGGTGGGTATATTTAACGGGGCACATATTGGCAATTTAACCGACCTGCTGAATGCTATTGCTGCACCCAAACCTGATGATGTATTTCTGGGTCAGAACACTTACAAAATACAGCGGCCTTACCAGGATGTAACGCATGACTTATTAAAATCTAAAACAACTTTTTACGCAGGTGAACACAAGTTTACTGTTTTACTGGCCGGGCAGTTTAACCACCGCAAAGAATTTGACATTGTAAGAAACAGTAGTAATAAAAACCCTCAATTAGATTTATCAATCTATACCATTACCCAGGATATCAGTTGGGAGCATCCCAAAAAAAACAGTTTTAGCGGTACCGGAGGATTATCGCTGACACAGCAGGATAACAGTTACAGCGGACGATACTTTATCCCCAATTATTTTGCCGCTTCTTTTGGTGGTTATTATATTGAAAAATGGAGCAAACATAAATGGGAATTGCAGGCAGGTATCCGGTATGACAATAAAAACATTAACACCACCAGGCTCAAATTCAACGGTGATACCATCAATTATGATTTTAATTTTTCCACTCTGGCCTCATCATTTAATACGGTTTTTAAGCCGTCAGGCAATTGGCGGCTAAATGCCAATATAAGCCTGGCAAGCCGTGCACCTTATGTAAACGAATTACTGAGTGATGGTATTCATCATGGAACGGCTACTTACGAAAAAGGAGATATTACATTAAAAACGGAACGGTCTGTCAATATATCCGCAGGTATCAGCTATCAGCATCCTGCCAAAAAATTCAGTATTGATGTACTGCTGTATTCAAACAGCATCCGGGATTTTATTTACCAGCAACCCCGGCCTGATAATCCTGTACTGACCATTGCCGGGGCTTTTCCTTTAATTGAATACCAGCAGACAAATGCTGTACTCAGCGGCTTTGATATAGCAATGTTGCTGAAACCATGGCCTGCTGTGGAATGGGGGTCTGAATTTTCATTTTTGCATGCCCGCAATCAAAAATTAAATGACTGGCTGATATTAATGCCTGCCAACAGGCTGAGTAACGAACTGACATACAATTTTAAAGATGGTAAAACATTTGCCAATGCATACCTGAGTGCTGAGATGATGAATATAATGCAGCAAAACAATGTGCCGGGTGATACAAACGGAAAACAGGATTATAAGGCTCCGCCACCGGCTTATACTTTACTGAGCATGAATGTATCGGCAACCATAGCAGTTTACAACAAACCTGTAACAGTAAGTGTGGGAGTAAGAAACCTGTTAAATGCAGTGTACAGAGACTATTTGAATAGCATGCGGTATTTCACCGATGAGATGTGAAGAAATATCAGTGTGCGTTTGAAGATTCAATTATAATAACTACATACAATCAATTATTAATTTAAAAAACAGAACAATGAAAAAGCAATCTCTAAAAATCGCATTTGGCATATTGATATGCGGTGCAGTAATTACATCCTGCAAAAAGGATAAAGCAGAAGAGCCCAATGAAAATGAAGTTATTACCACCATGAAGTTAACTTTTGTACCTGCAGGCGGTGGCACAACAGTTGCTTATCAGTTTGACGATCCGGATGGCCCGGGCGGCACAGCACCAACGCAGCAGGAAATTGTGCTTGCTCCTTCAAAATCATACGCAGTTACTCTGGAATTGCTGGACAAGACCAAAACACCCGTTGCCGATGTTACTACAGAAGTAGCGGCAGAAGCAGATGCTCATCGTTTTTATTATGAGCCGTCAGCCGGCAGCAGTATAACCGTTTCTGGTCTTAATAATGATGGTAATGGAGTACCGCTGGGTATAACCAGTACCTGGAATACTGGTGCTGTAACAACTGGTAAAATTAAAGTTACGCTTCGCCACTATCCGGGTACACCTCCCGGAAAAGCTGCCGGCGACCTTGTTAACAGTACCAAGTCAGATACCGACATAGAGGTTGAATTCAATACAAAAATTCAGTAAAACAAGTAAAGGGAGATGAACATCTGTTAGTCTCCCTTTATTAAAACCTGTTGTATGGATGCCAGAAGAGAGCAAGTGATAAGAAAAAAATTACAAAAATACCGGGTTCAGCTTACGCAAAACAGAATTGCTGTATTTAAGTTGCTTACAGAAAGTAAAACAGCAATGTCAGTTTCTCAGATTATGAAGCAACCCGGGCTTTCGTTAGACCGTATTTCTGTTTACAGGGCATTACAATGTTTTTTTAAAAAAGGAATTGTAGAAATAGTTCCAAACAGTAAAGGAAATGCAAAATATATCTTAGCTGCTTCCGGAAAAGACGATTTTAAAAGCAGAGACACTGCATGTGCCTATTTTGTTTGTTCCGGTTGCCAGCGAACAGAACAGGTATTGGTGCCGGTGAATATCCCGTTCAATTCTCTTGCAGAGTATCAGATAAATAAATACTGCCTTGTTGCAGAAGGGCTGTGCAGTAAATGTAAATGAGCAATGGGTGCATCTGCTGTACACTGCGGGAAGACCTGATGACAGAAGTGGAAAAACTGGCTAACGAAGGCCGGTTTGATTATCTGTTGATTGAGAGCACCGGCATCAGCGAACCGGTACCTGTAGCCCAAACTTTCAGCTTTGTGGATGAAGAAAAGGGGATTGACCTTTCAAAATTCAGTTATATTGATACCATGGTTACGGTGGTGGACTGTTTCAATTTTTTTAAAGATTTTGGTACCAGTGAAATGTTGGTTGACCGCAAACTAACCGATATGGAAGGCGACAACCGCACCATTGTAAACCTACTGACAGACCAGATAGAATTTGCCAATGTTATCATATTGAACAAAACAGATTTGGTGGATGAAAAAACGCTTGGGCTTTTAAAAGCTGCTATCCAAAAATTAAATCCCGGCGCAAAAATTATAACATCCGGTTTTAGTAAAGTAGCCCCCAAAGAAATACTTAATACAAAGCTGTTTGATTTTCAAGAAGCCCAGGCCTCGGCAGGCTGGCAAAAAGAATTAGAAGGTGGCGCACATATTCCGGAAACAGAGGAATATGGAATTTCATCTTTTGTTTTCAGAAGTCAAAGGCCATTTCACCCTTTGAGATTTTGGAAATATTTGAACGAACAATATCCAAGTGGCGTTATCAGGGCAAAAGGGTTGTTTTGGCTGGCATCAAGACCAGATGATGCAATCAATTTTTCACAGGCAGGCGGTTCATCCCGGTTGGAAAAAGCTGGTGTTTGGTGGGTAAGTATGCCCTATGCAAAACGCATCCAATACCAATCATTTGCCGATAACAAGGCATTTATTGAAAGCAAGTGGAGCAAGCAATGGGGCGACAGGAGGAATGAATTGGTGTTTATTGGCCAGGATATTGATAAAGAAGAAATGATAGCGGATCTTGAAAAATGCCTGTTACAGCACAATGAGCAATATTTGTTTGACCAAGGAATACTGCTGGCAGACCCATTCCCAGAAAACATATAATACCAAATACAAATATTATATAGTCCAATTTATGCCTGAAAAAATGTAGCCGTATGAGCAAGCGGCCATGATTGCGCTTTTTGTTAATTGGTCCACTTTCCCTTTTATAAAATGGGACAGATCATTTAGATTGGGGAA
>JANMIG010000080.1:0-16143 GCA_031375675.1 Chitinophagales bacterium | reverse complement strand
CCATTAGAACTAAGGAAAATAATTTATACCACTAATACCATTGAAAACCTGAATCGAGGCATCCGCAAATACACAAAAACAAAAACCCAGTTTACCAATGAAAATGCTGCCAGCAAATCAGTTTTTCTGTCAATAGTGAATGTCGAAAAAAGCTGGACGGGAGCTATTATAAACTGGGGAATTATTCTTCATCAATATTTAGTTATCTTTAATACCAGGTGCAGGCTCTAAAACTATGTTTACACAATCTGGTTTATACTCCCCCAAATTTGGATGAAAAACAATATTTAAAAGTGTCCCACCTACTCCGGTTTTGCACAGCAATCATGCACCCATTCAACATGAACAGTTCCGGCAATTTCTATTCCTCAATTACTATATCTCCTTCATCATCTCTTTTCTTTGGATAATCGTTGTTTATTTTTTGCTCCAGTTCATGCTTATCTTTTTGGTTGCGGATAATAATAAATATTACCATCCCAATTATAAAAAGGCTACCAGTAATAATTGCTATCCAGCTCATCATATGTTTTTTATTTTCCCAACAATGATTTTATACAATTGTACCAAAAGCAGTGGTAACAAGGCGGCCAATACAGCAACCAGCAAAGCTTTGCCAGGAAGTACTGCCAAACCCAGCACCAAACGTATCTGCGGCACCGCATACGCCAGTAACATCAAACCTGTACATAATAACAGGGCAAACCATATAAACTTATTAGTGGTAATTTCATTTATCAGTACTTTGGAATGTGGGGAAGACATATTAAACACATGAAATAATTGTGCAAATGCAAGGGTTATAAATGCAATATTGTTTGCTATATTATCGCTTGAACTAATATAGGCTTTGCAATAGAACACTGCAATAACTACCGACAAAGTAATGGCTGCAGCATACAGGGCAATAGCTATCCAATCGCCGCTGGTAATGATGTTTTTTGCAGGGCTTCGTGGTGGAATATCCATTATTGTTTTATCTCCCTTGCCAACGCCAAGCGCCAAAGCAGGGAACACATCTGTTACCATGTTTAAAAATAATATTTGTAAAGGAAGCAGTGTTGCTGCCGGCGCAATAAAACCCAATGCAGTTACTATGAAGATCTCACTTAAATTACAGGACACCAGGTAGATAACAAACTTTTGAATATTCCTGAAAATTTCCCGGCCATGTGCCACGGCTGCTGCAATAGAAATAAAGGAATCATCTTTTAAAACAATACTAGCCGTTTCTTTGGCCACTTGTGTACCCCTGAGCCCCATCGCAATACCAACATCCGCTTTCTTAAGCGCAGGGGCATCGTTTACTCCGTCACCCGTCATGGCAACTATGTTTCCTGCTGTTTGATAAATGCCTGCAATCTCCAGTTTTTGTTTAGGAGTGGTTCGGGCAAACACAGCGGTATTCAAAATTTTATCCTTCCATTCAGCAGTAATCGATTCAAAGGCAGGCAAATCTTTTCCCATAATTACCGCTTGCTCTGTCTCATCTACCAGGCCTGTCTTTTTTGCAATATTTAGTGCGGTTAGCGGATGGTCGCCTGTTATCATCACTATTTTTATCCCTGCTTTTCTGCAGGTTAAAATCGCTTCTTTAATATCCAGCCGGGGAGGATCTAAAAAGCCAATCATACCAGCATAAACCAGTCCATTTAAGTAATTGTCCTTATTAATTTCTTCCGGTTCATAATAAGCAAATGCCAAAACCCTCAGTCCCTGTGCAGCCATTTTTTCAGATTCGGCAAGAACATGCTTTTTGTCTTCTTCTTTTAATTCTCCAACAGTTGTTCCATTTTGTATACTGCTGCATTTAACCAGTAAATGTTCTACCGAGCCTTTAGCTGCCACAAAATTTCCAGTGGCACTTTGATGCAGCGTACCCATTATTTTTGTTTCCGAACTGAATGGAAACTCTGCAATCCGTTCGTATTTTAGTTTTATTTCATCAGCAGTTGTGCCAGAAGTATTGGCCAGGTGAATAAGCGCTATCTCTATCGGGTCGCCCAATAAATTATCTTTTTCTCCGGCACTTTTGGGTGCGGCATTATTGCATAGTGCACCAATCTGCTTTAACTTTTCAAAATTTTCATTACTGGTTTTAATTTCAGAATTATCAAATTTCAATTCCCTGTTTTCAATATGTACTTTTATTTCCTCTGCAGGAAAAGAGAAGGTATCTACATGTATAGTATTCTCGGTTAATGTACCTGTTTTATCAGTTAAAATTACATTGGTGCTGCCCAATGTTTCTACCGCAGATAGTTTTTTTACAATGGCATTTCTCCTGGCCATCAGCAACATTCCATAAGCCAGTGCAACGGTAGAAACAATGGGTAATCCTTCGGGGAAGGCGGCTACAGCAAGTGCAATAGAGGTTTCGAAAATTAACAGCCAGGATTTGCCCTGCACAATCCCGGCAATGGCAAAAATACCTGTCATAAACAGGGTTATCCAAATTAATTTTTTGCTTAAGGCACTTATTTTTTTATCCAATGGGGTAGCCGTTTCTGCTGCACTTTCTACCAGCGATGCAATAGTACCCAGTTCTGTATGCTGTGCAATGCCGGTAATAACTGCTTTGCCCTTTCCGTTCATAACAGAAGCTCCTTTAAACACCATATTATACCGGTCTCCCGGTACAGTTTCTTCAGCAAGTTTTTCGATCTTTTTTTCTGATGGCATTGATTCGCCGGTTAGCGCCGATTCGTCGCATTGCAGTTGATTTATTTCTATTAATCTTCCGTCTCCCGGTATCACATCCCCTGCTTCCAGTAATATCACATCCCCCGGTGCCAGTTTTTCTGATTGTATTTCCTGCACTTTTCCATCCCTTATTACTTTACACAGTATCACATCCATTTCCCTTAAAGCATTCATAGAACTTCGTGCCTGCAACTCCATCAAAAAGCCAATCAGGGCATTGATTAAAATAACTACCCCAATAGCACCCGCCTCAATATAATTTTTAAAGTAAAAAGTTACAATTACAGCCACAAGCAGCAAATAAACTATTGGACTTTTAAACTGCAGGAGCAGCATCAGCCATATACTTTTTTGTTTTTGGAGATCATAAATATTGAAACCAAATTGTTTGGTGCGGCTTTCTGCCTCAGCAGCGGTTATACCCCTTTCTGCATCAGTCTCAAAAAGTTGTACAATTTCTTCTGCAGTACTGGCATGCGGATGTATAAATGGATATTTTATTGCCATTAAAAACAGATTGGTTTATACATCCTGAGAGTTGTCATTATTATTTGATTATTTTTTAAAACCCCTTGCCATACCGCTATCTGAACTTATTTGGCAGTACATGTTATTCTATTCTTCTTCGTGCTATTTCAAATTAACATTCTCTTTTTGATTGGATACATCTTGCGGCGCCTTACTGTATTTCAACAAAAAAAGAGCAAGCCCTAACGCAGCAATTAATAAGGCAAGGCCTATGAGTGTATTCACATCTGTTTGCTTTATATCCAGCGTAATTATTTTATTTGCGACTGCAATAATTGCGATCTGTACAATTGGAACGGCAGGAAAGGTATCGGATGAGATAATTAATATCATTGATTTTATAAGCTCATATCCAATTGCAATAATCAGTATTAAATTGAGTACTTCAAACAAAATGCTGATATCAATTAAAAAATAAGGATGCTGAATAATTTTTTGACCTTCTGTATAGATAAGATTTGCCGTACCCAGCATTAAACTTAAAGTCATAATCCCAATCAAGACACGAATTATATTTCGATTGATGCCTAAAATTATGGTTGAAAACCTGTCATCCCTTTTCATAAGTATTTTTTATTGCATTAGATAGTAACAACGTAATTCTTTTTCCCAACCTGGTTCGCATTTGCTCCCGGATTTGGTATTTATTTATCCATAACAGGCATTGAAAATAAAAGGATGTATATAAAAGTTCCTTTTTTTTAATTAACCTGTAATTGCTTGAGTAACAATCCAAAGCTTTTTTTGTAAACTACAGTTAATAATTGGAATAGTTATTCAAATGTGTGAATGTTGCAACTATGTAACTTAATTGTGCAAATGTGTCACAAGGCAAAAAGGATAGTTGGGTTGGTATTAACCGGATGGCCAGCATCTACTCCGGCTTTGCACAGCACCCATGCACCGCTTTTTTTTCTGCATCCATTTTAGGGCTGATATAGGGTATGCCCAGCCCCATGCCCCGCAGTATCAGCAGGCAGGCCATCAGCATCATCATATAGGGATAAGCTTTGCGGATCTTCTGGCGGATGCCAATGCTTACATAATTGCCAAAGAAGGCGATGCTCCACATAATGGGCAGGGTGCCAAGCCCAAAGAATACCATAAACAATATGCTGCCGGGTATATCGCCTGTGGCAACCGCCCCTGCTGCAGCCATATACACCAGGCCGCAGGGAAGCAGGCCGTTCAGCAGGCCAATGGCAAATAAGGAGGACTGGCCCTTTTTTAAAAACAGTTGCCCCAGTGATGAGCGTATCCGTTCAAAAAACCTGGCAACATGATTTTTATTGCTCATGGAAGCTACCCGCTTGGGCAGTATGATGAATACAATGATGAGTACACCAAGAATGACCGACAACCATTGCTGAAAACCAAACAAGGCCACGCTTTTACCAATGGCCCCAAATACCAGCCCGAACATAGAATAGGTTACAATACGCCCGGCATTGTACAATACTGCGCCTGAAAATTTTGCCCAGGCGCTATTACTGTTCAGCGGCAATGACAAGGCCAGCGGGCCACACATACCCACACAGTGAAAGCTGCCCAGCAACCCCATCATAAATGCTGCAATCATTAACTGAATCATACCAACAGTTTATAAAAATATTTTTTTCTCATAATAATAACTCACCCCTTCCACCTGCCAGGTAATATGCAGTTCATACTGCCCCCTGTTAATGGGAGGAATGGTCATTTCCAGTGCTGCATCCTTTATGGAAAATTCTTTTGTAACATCCCTGTCTTCGTTGGAAGGGCAATACAACTCAGCGGTACCTGTTATTTTTTTTCCTGCAAAATCTTTGGGGAAATGAACCTGCAGTTGATTATCCTTTACTTCGTACCGCAAGGACTCAGACAATGCATTGGTGCGCCCCGATTCGTCTATCTTTTCCTGGTACTTTAGTTCCTTGGCATAGTAATCGGTTGTTACCAGGTCCATTTTTTGAGTGGACGATTTAAACACCATAAACAGGATGCCTGTAACAAATATCCCGTACACCAATAATATCTTGTATCCCCAGCTCATAGTTTCTGATTTTAATTATAAATTTCCGGGCCAATAAAACTGGCCGTAATGGTTTTAATTTTCTTTCGTGCTGCGCCGTTTGTACCGCCTTCGTACATGCTTATCCTCAATGGTGTTTTCCAGCCCTTAAGGTCGGCCCTGTTCAGCTTTACAAAAAACTGCAGGTGTGAGTAGTCTTCTTTTTTTACGAGTAAGCTGCTGCTGCCCACCAACTCAATCTCTCCCTTAATATCTTCCAGCTTCAATGTAAAAGGGATATCCTTATGCGTTTTATTGGCCAGTTTAAGATTGTAGAGATTGCTCACCCTTCCATCGGGCAGGGAAGTATAGGTCATGCCTGCGGTGCGCATCAGTGTGGCATCCAGGTCGTTGCGGCTTATCAGCAGGAAAAACAGCAGCGACAGCAATAAAGTAAGCACTGCGGTATAGGCTTTTATCCTGGGCGAAAATTTCAGCTTCACCCCTTTTGTAATACTATTTTCTGATGCATAACGGATGAGTCCCTTTGGTTGATGCACACTTATCATGATGGCATCACAGGCATCAATACAGGCGGTACAGTTTACACATTCCAGTTGTGTGCCATTGCGTATATCTATCCCTGTGGGACACACTCTTACACAAGCAAGGCAATCAATACAATCTCCCTGTACCGGCACAGGTGCAATGGCTTCCAGTTTAGCCACAATACTTTTACAGGCACCGTCTTCCTTACAGTCCACACATTTGCAATCATGATCATCTTTCTTTTTCAGCTTACCCCTTGGCTCGCCCCGCTTGTGGTCGTAAGCCACTACAATGGAATTTTTGTCGAGCAATACGCCCTGCAGCCTTCCGTAGGGACAAACCACGATACAGGCCTGCTCCCTGAACCACCAGTACACAAAGAAAAATACGGATGTAAAAACGAGCAAAGAAATAAGAGTGCCAACATGCCCCACGGGATTCTGCAGGTAGCCCAGCAACTCATCCATACTGATGAGGTAGGCCAGAAAAAAGTTAGCTATGATGAATGAGATAATAAAAAACACTGCAAACTTCAATACCCTTTTCCTTGTTTTTTCAGCATTCCAGGGCATGGTCCTCAACTGCTTCTGCTTGGCAGAATCGCCATCAATCCAGTATTCAATCTTACGGAAAACCATTTCCATAAAAATTGTTTGCGGGCAGGCCCACCCGCAAAAAACACGGCCAAATACCACGGTAAAAAGTATGACAAACACCACAAAAGTGAGCATGGCAATACCGAAGATGAAAAAATCCTGCGGCCAGAAAACCATGCCGAAGATGATGAACTTACGCTCCAGCACATTCAGCATCAGCAGCGGCTCATCATTCACTTTTATAAACGGAAGCGTAAAAAAAACGGCTAAGTAAAAGATACTGAACCAGGTTCTTAAATTGTATAACCTGCCCTTTGGCTTTTTTGGATTGATAAAATTGCGTTTACCCTCTTTGCTGATGGTAGCAACCGAATCCCTGAAACTGTCTTTTTTATCCTGCACGATAGTCGCTTCCATTGATGCTTGCTCCTTTTTTGAACTATTTTTTATTGACCGCCGTTACTGAATCTTTCGCCTTTAGTGAATCTTTTTTTTCAGCTAAAGCTTTGTCCCCGGCTTTTACCGGTATGGCAGTTTTTACTGAATCTGCTGCAACCGGTGCCGCAGCTTCTGTATACAAATCACCCTGCGGTGCCTTAGCCCCCGGGGGATTGGTGCCACGCAATGTTTTGATATAACTGGCCAGGAAGCTCATTTCCTTTGGCGTGTAATCTGTTGCCCACGACTGCATGCCTTTTTCAGGATAACCTGCTTTGATGGAGCGGTATATATCATTTAAAGAGCCTTTGTGTATCCAGTAATCATCCGTAAAATTAGGGCCCGCACCACCCTCACCCAGTTTACCATGGCAACTCCAGCATTTTGTATTAAAAATATCTTTTGCCTTTGCCAGGCCTGTTTCATCGGCCATGGGTACATTGTTTTCATCTATCTTATCCTTATTATTTGCTTCAAACAGTTCTTTCTCAATCCTGGCCTGGTTCATTTCAGCCGCATATTCCTGTGTGGGGTTTTTTCCATTACCCAGCACATGAAAATTGAGCAGGTACACAAAGCCCACTGCAATGGTGATGTAAAATCCGTATTTCCACCAGGGTGGCAATGCATTGTCCAATTCCCGAATGCCATCATAATCATGATCCAGCATTACATCGGCTTCTTTTGCCACAGGTACTGCCCTTGTAAAGAGTTTGGCATCCATCCTGCTCCACCACTGGCGCAGCGCCGATTGCTGCCCCTCCACGGCAGCTTTTGCGGGCATCAGTTCCGCATATATCCTGCGGATAGCAATCAGCAGAAAGATAATGGCCGTTACCTCTGCTATGATAACAATGAGAAACATATTAAAGGATGAAGAAGACAGCCCGCCATAGTTGGGTACCACTTTTACTGCTTCGGTAGTGGCGGTTGTTTGTGCCGGGGCAGTTTGTGCTGCCAGCATCAGTACCACCAGTACAATTGCAGACATTACCTTACCGGCATTTTTATTTTTCTCCATCAACTGCCTGGATAACACCACCAGCACCTGGCCCAGCCCCCATATTACAAAGGCCAGTACCGCCGACATAACCACCAGCAATATAGCCAGCTGGTTGCTGCCCGAGGTAACGGCTGGCGCAGGAGTTGCACCTGAAGTTTGGGCCATAGCAGGTATTGCACAGCACAATATTATTATGGAAACTATAAATTTTTTCTTTATATAATGCAACAAGTTCATACAAATTAGTTTTAAGAGATTGAATTGGTCAGTTCATCTTTTTCAAAAGGGATATGGGAGAGCTCACTCACCCTCTCTTTCCGCATTTTTTTCACCATCACCAGTAATACAATAAAGAAAATGAGGAAAATGAACAGCGATATCAACGGATAGATGCTTACATCCTCCATTTTTTCGGCATATTGTTTTATGAATTTAAACATGGCTTATTGATTAAAAGTGGCTGTTTTATTTTTACTGATATCACTGCCGAGCCGCTGCATATAAGCAATCAGGGCAATCACTTCCTTGTTGGGAGAAACCCTGATACTGTCAGTAAGCAGGTTGGCAGCAATGCCTTTTGCCTGCTCCTGCAAATCGGCTACTGCCTGTTTTTCGTATCCTTTTGCGTAAGGCACACCCAAAGAGCGCATGGCATTTATTTTGGCTTCTGTATTGGACATGTCCAGGTCATTCTCCAGCATGAACGGATATGCAGGCATGATAGAACCTTCACTCATAGAAGACGGCTCCCGGAAATGGCGGAAATGCCAGCCATCAGTTTTTTTGAGATTGCCTGTACCCTCCCTGGCCAGGTCGGGGCCGGTACGTTTACTACCCCACTGAAATGGATGGTCGTACACAAACTCACCTGCTTTGGAATACTCGCCGTACCGTTCTGTTTCGCTGCGGAATGGCCGTATCATTTGTGAGTGACAGGTATAACATCCTTCCCTTACATAAATATCCCTGCCTTCCAGCTCAAGCGGTGTGTAAGGCTTTACACTGGCAATGGTGGGTACATTTGATTTTATCATAAAAGTGGGTACCAGCTCTATAATTCCGCCAATCAGTATCACCACAAGGCTTAAAATGAGCAGTTGCACCGGTCTTCTCTCAATCCACCTGTGCCAGTGCTCGCCTGCATGGGGTGTATATTCTTTCTGCAATGGTGCAGCTTCAGCTTCTTCATTGGCAACCAGTTTACCAGCCTTTACTGTTTTATACAGGTTGTACATCATCAATACCACACCCACCAGATAAAGGGTGCCACCCAAAGAACGCATGGCATAAAATGGTTTCATGTAGGTAACTGTTTCAAGAAAAGTATATTTCAACTGTCCTGCCTCAGTAAACTGCTTCCACATGGAGCTTTGCTGAAAACCAGCCCAGTACATGGGTATGGCATAAAACAAAATACCCAGTGTACCCAGCCAGAAATGCCTGTTGGCCATTTTCTTTGAATACAGGTTGGTTTTAAAAATTCTTGGTATCAGCCAGTACAGTACACCAAAAGTGAGCATACCGTTCCAGCCAAGTGCGCCTACGTGTACGTGTGCCACTATCCAGTCAGTATAATGAGCAATGGCACTTACATTTTTAAGCGACAGCATGGGCCCTTCAAAGGTAGCCATACCATAACAGGTTACAGCCACCACCATAAATTTCAGAATTACATCGTCCCTTACCCTGTCCCAGGCACCACGCAGGGTAAGCAAACCGTTTATCATACCACCCCAGCTTGGAAAAATGAGCATGAAGGAAAACACCACGCCCAGTGATTGTGCCCAGTTAGGCAGGGCTGTGTACAGCAAATGATGCGGCCCTGCCCAGATGTACAGGAATATCAGCGCCCAGAAGTGAATGATGGAGAGCCTGTAAGAATATACCGGGCGGTTGGCCGCCTTGGGCATAAAGTAGTACATCAGCCCCAGGTAAGGTGTGGTAAGGAAGAAAGCTACGGCATTATGCCCGTACCACCATTGCACCAGTGCATCCTGCACACCAGAGTACCAGCTATAACTTTTAAGCCAGGTATAAGGCAGTTCACCAGAGCGCACCAGGTGCAGTACAGCCACCGTAACAAAAGTGGCGATATAGAACCAGATGGCTACATACAGGTGCTTTTCCCTGCGCTTGATGATGGTGCCAAACATGTTCCAGCCAAAAATTACCCAGATAACGGTGATGGCAAGATCAATAGGCCAGATCAGCTCGGCATATTCAGCCCCCTGCGATAAACCTATTGGAAGGGTAATGGCTGCGGCTACAATAATGAGCTGCCAGCCCCAGAAATGGATATTGCTCAGCTTATCGCTGAACATGCGGGCCTTGCACAACCGCTGCAGCGAGTAGTAAACACCCATGAATAATCCGTTGCCCACAAATGCAAAAATCACCGCATTGGTGTGCAGCGGGCGCAGGCGGCCAAAAGAGCCGTACTGGGTAATATTCATGGCCGGAAAAACCAGCTGCAATGCAACCCATAAGCCCGCCAGCATACCTACCGCACCCCAGATAATGGTGGCGTAGGCAAAGTTTTTAACAATCTTATTGTCATAATAAAATTTTTCTACCTGCATCTTTTAGTTTTTGGTTTGTGTTGAGTTTTGAGTTGTATCTGTAGAAGAAGTTGCTTTACTGTCATCAAAAAGCATCCTTACCGAGGGGGTGTAATCATCATCGTACTGCCCTTTTTTTACGCTCCATAAAAAAGCTGCAAGAAAAGAGCCTGCTACAATTATGCTGATGCCGATAAGGATGAATAATGCGCTCAATTGGTTTGGTTTTAGTCAGGGCCAAAATTAGCCGGAGAAGATTTTGGGGTGGCTGACGAGTATCAAAAAAAACCATGATTCTGGTCAGGATATTGTTACAAATCCTTTGCCTTTCCGTTCGCCGCTGGTTATAGATCTGCCTTTGCCCTGCCTGCACCGGCAGGTAAACTTCAGGCAGGCTCAAGCGGCGGCGAATGGCAGTTCCGGTGTTTAATGCCCCGTGTGGTCTTTGACCATAAGTGCTCGGAAGATTTGTATTGACAATTTATGCTTCATGTTTACGTGCGTAATTCGTGACGCTTTGCTGGTCGTTTTCTGTGCTTTTCCTTGATGAAAAGCACCAAAAATCAAGGGCTGCGGGAAAAAAAGCTAAAAATTTCCCTGCCTGGCTAAAATGAAATCAGTCACAGCAGTTGAATATGGCCAGGCAATAGTATGACTTACCAGCTAAGAATAAAGCCTGGCAGCAATAACATTAATTTCATTTTTACACCAGTCATTGAAATTTTCTTAACGCAATTTTTCCCGAGGCCCGTCCTTCGAAAACACTTTCTGAATAGGCAGTGGCGGGTATTTAAAGCTTATGCTACTTTCTGTTATTTGTTTGTTTTCCGCCTGCTAAAATCTTCCGAATACTTTTGGTCTTTGACCAGCGGGGTGAAGGTTCGGCCGGGGAATTTGAAATATACCCGTCACAAACCCTTTACCCTGGCAGATAAAGATGTAAGTACCGTAACCAGCAATACAATGCTGATACTGCTGGCCGGCATGAGTATGGCTGCCACCATGGGCGACAAAATGCCCTGCACTGCAAAGGAAAGACCGACGATATTGTATAAAATAGAGAGGATAAAGCTGGCTGTAACAATGCGCTTTCCCGACTTTGCATAGGCAATGAACCTGTGCAGCGGTTTTACGCCATTCCCATCCACTATGGCATCGCAGGCAGGCGAAAAACGGGAAGCATTATCACTTACGGCAACACCCACATTGCTTTGCATGAGCGCACCGGCGTCATTCAATCCATCACCCAGCATCAGTACATTTTTCCCCTCTTGCTGAAGCGCTTTTACACGGTCAAGCTTTTCCTGCGGCGACTGGTTAAACATAAGGGAGGCATCTTCGCCAAATATCATTTCCATGCTATGCCTTTCTGCATCATTATCGCCGGATAAGAGGCTGCAGTTATACCGGTGCTGCTTCAATTGCGCTATAAGTTCATGAATGCCCTGCCTGTAGAGGTTACTTACCGCAAAATGACCAAGATGCACTTTGTTGATCATCAGGTGCACCTGCGTGCCGGAATTGTAAAGGATGGAACCGGGTAAAAAACCATTGATAAATGCTGCGGAACCCATTTTTATATCAAGTCCGTTTACCCAGGCTGCTATTCCCTTGCCGGCATATTCGCTGAAATGCTCCAGCGCTGCTGAAGGCATTGCAGTATCCGGCAGCCAGGCATGAATCAGCTTACTCAGCGGATGCGATGATTGGCGGGTTACTGTTTTGATTGCAGCCAGCTCCCTGTCGCTCAGCGGAACACCTTCGTAACTTACCGGCGACGCGTCATTCTGTGTAAGGGTACCAGTTTTATCAAATACAACCGTATCCACTTTTGCCAGCGCTTCTATTACCCCGGCATTTTTAAGGTAGAGTTTGTTTTTACCAAAAATGCGCAGCATATTACCGTAAGTAAAGGTGGCCGACAGCAGCAGTGAACAGGGACAGGCCACTATCAGTACTGCGGAAACAGCCGGGAGTATTTTAGCAGCATCATTGAGCCACCAGTAAATCAATGTACCAATGGCTACTGTAAACAGGGCCAGGGTAAAATAGCGGCTCCAGGGGTGAATAAAGGAGCGCTCCGTATTTTTTCCGGTGCGGAAAATATCGTTGTTCCACAATTGGGTGATGTAGCTCTGCGATGCTTCCCCGGCCACTTCCAGTTCAATGGCGCCGCCGGTTTGCTTGCCGCCTGCATAAATCAGTTCACCCTTTCTTTTTTGTACCGGTGTACTTTCGCCGCTTACAAAACTGTAATCAATACTGGCGTTACCTTTTACCAGCACGGCATCAGCAGGTATCATTTCGCTGTTGCGGATGATGATATGGCTGCCCCTGCTCAACTGTGTAACGGGGATGTTTTTTTCAATGCCGCCATCAACTACAGTAACTCCAAGGGGGAAATAAGAGCGGTAATCCCGGTCAAAAGAAAAAGAATCGTAGGTCTTATCCTGGAACCACCGGCCAATGAGCATAAAGAAAACAATGCCCGTACCCGAATCGAGATACCCTGCACCATGCCCGCTGATGATCTCATAATAGCTCCTCGCATAAGTAACCACAATGGCCAGGGCTATAGGTGCATCAATATTGAGGATGCGCTGCCGCAGGCCCTTCCAGGCAGCAACAAAAAAGCCCGAAGCACTGTAAAACAGTACCGGTAATGATAATATAAAGTTGAGCCAGGTAAATATTTGCTTCAACCCTTTCTCATCAATATTGCCCGAAGAAAAATACTCAGGAAAGCTGAGCATCATGATATTGGCAAAGCAGAAACCCGCCACGCCTATCCTGTAAATCCTTTCCCGGTTGAATGTTTTGGCTTTGGGTGCAGCAGTATCTTTTAAGCTGATATATGGTTCGTAGCCGGTAAAGGCAAGCAGTTCCACCACTTTGCGCAGCGATATTTGTTGTGGATCAAAGCTGATGAATACATCCTTGCGCTGAAAATTGGTCTGGGAACGGATAATACCGGGCTCAATGCGGTGCAGGTTCTCCAGCAAAAAAACGCAGGAGGAGCAATGCATCTGCGGCAGGGAAAATGTTACGTTGATTTGAGTATCGCTGCTGAACTGAACCAGCTTTTGTATGGTTGCCGCATCCTCCAGGTAGGCAAAGCGGTTACCGGTAAATATGCCCTTTGCCTTAATGCCGGGGTTTTCATCCAGGCTGTAGTACACACAAAGGTCATTTTCACTCAGCAGCAGGTACACCTGCCTGCAACCCTCGCAGCAAAAGGTCTTATCGCTGAAGGCGATGGAATCGTCGGCACAATTGTCGCCGCAATGGCTGCACTGTATTTGTATAGCAGGAATTGTTTTGATAAAATGAGGGTTTTAAAGCATAAAAAAAGCCGCTGTCACTACTAACCAGCGGCTTATAACTGACTCCGTTATTGAACAGATTTATTAATACAAGTACTAATGCCCATTATTTTATACAAAGGGCAGAATGAGAAAGCCCCGGTAAAAAGAGGCACTACTGCCAGCAGCCCCCACCAGCTTTGAAAAAAAATACCCAAAGCCCCGATGGTAATAGCCAGTATAAACCTTATCGCCCTGTCTGTATTGCCAACATTATATTCCATGATTGACACGCTTTAATTGATGCTGTAAAGTTGGCCCGGCAGTGGAGAAATTTTGCTGATGAAAGTCAAAAGAAAAGATGATTTTGGTCAGGTTAGGTATGTGCTAAACTTTGCCTCAACAATTGCGTTGGTCAATACGGTCTTCTTCGCTGCTGTCTTCGCTGCTGTCCGGAGTTTGGCCACAGGCTCCTGCGGATAACTCAAGACATAAACAAGCTTAGCATCTTAAAGCAATAAATCAATTTTAAGCAAACCACAATTTTTGCCAGTATAATAACCGCTCCGCCCTGGTTCGTGTCCCCACGAAACAGCAAGCGGTGGGGGTTCATAGTGAAAACAAAAAAACTGACACAATCCTCCGCCCTGGTTCGTGTCCCCCACGAAACAGCAGGCGGTGGGGCATGGTGAAAATAAAAAAACTGCTGCTTCATAAATTGCAATGATAGCAATTCACTTATTTAGTTGGCTTGTAAGAGATTGAGCTTTCCGTTTCGTGGGGACAGCACAACTGTTCGGAAGACTTTAAAAAGTGGGAATAATTTTCTTTAAAGCCAGAATGCCTGCCTGCCGGCAAAGGCAGGGCTGACATTATTATAGAAAATCATGTTTTTAGGGTGGAAAAATCCCTAAGGGATGACAGAGAATTACCTGTCACCCCTTCGGGGTTAGACCCAATCCTGATTTGTAAACTATAATAATGCCATCCCTTCGGGATTGTAAAGGCAATATTAAATCTTCCGAACACCTATGGCGGGGACAGGAACCGGGGCAAGGGAGCAATTCACTTATTTAGCTGGCTTGAAAGAGATTGAACTTTCCGTTTCGTGGGGACAGGAACCGGGGCAGGGGGAATGCTATTTATCGTAAAGCTTAGCACTGTTCTTCTTCAAATATTCTTTTATTTGCTCAAAGCTCATATTTGCCATTTCCAGGGATATCCTTTCCTTAATGCCTCTGAAAGTTTTAACGGTGTCAAACTCTTTTTCCGGCACTGTTTTTTTGGTTTCAGTCTTCATACTCTAAAATTTCTTTTGGTGAACGTATTTCTAATGATTGATAATTTGAACGAATATTAATTGAGTTATATCCACGTATTCTGTACACATTTACGATATGCTTAAAATTCCAGCTTACTAATATGTCTGCTTTGCAAATTGTTGCTGTTGCAATATGCACACAATCGTCAAAACTTGTTTGCCCTACTACTTTTTCTGCTATATATTTTGTCGCAAGTGTTAATATTTCGTCTGTTACAATTATTCTTTCAATATGCTCTTTGGGCAGATTTTTAAAAAGTTCTTTCACTTTTTCAGGTGCGTTCAACAATTCAGTTTCTGTCAGGTCTGAAAACACACAAGTAACCTGCCCTAATTTAACTCTTTCAAAAAGGCGAAGCGTTGTTTCATCAAACTCCCTGTCAAATGCACCACCAAAAACAGACGTATCAAAATAGAATCTTTGCATTTTTCCATTTTATAATTTCTGTAGTAAAGATAATATTTTTTTGGCTATTCCATTAAAAGGGGGTGAAAAGCCCGGCACAATCCTCCGCCCTGGTTCGTGTCCTCACGAAACAGCAGGCGGCGGGGGTGTATGGTGAAAATAAAAAAGATGCTGCTTCATTTATAGCAGTTAGAGCAATTCACTTGTTTCGTTGCCTTGTAAGAAGTTGAGCCTTCCGTTTCGTGAGGACAGTCGAGTAGACCAAAGCATTTCAGCTTAAGCCGCTCACAGAACCGTACGTGAAGGTCTCCCTTCATACGGCTCTTGTTATCCAATCAAGCTTTTATTCCAATCTTCCAATGATAAAACAGTAATGGGTTTTCGGCTTGTATTAATTGATATTTCTTATACAATTTCTCCTTGCCGCATATCTTATATGTGTTCTTCATCCACTTTCGGATTAGTTCATTCAAATAATAAAATACGCCATGTGCTTCACCTTTGTTGAACAATGAGTAGTAATTAATCCAGCCCCGTATTTTAGGATTGAGCCGCTCTGCAAACCATTCTAATTTTTGTGTGTTCCATTGCGTAGGCAGTACTGTTTTGATTACTGTTCTGATAGTTGTTTTAGCAGCATTACAGATAGCAGCACCAAACACCAATAACCGCCTTCCCCGCCAAATTTTGATTTAATGGTTCTTGGCTGAAAACTGTAACTTAGAAAAGTGAAGCTTTCGTTATCATTC
>JANMIG010000090.1:0-13416 GCA_031375675.1 Chitinophagales bacterium | reverse complement strand
GGTAAGCCTCTCACGTTTCGTATAAAAGCCTGTGTAAAGTTCCTGCCGCCTTAATGCCGGTTGTTCTGTAGCCGGTAAACAGATGACTGCTACAGTCTTTCGTATCAATGGTTCGAAATCAACACTTTTAACAACAAGGAGCCTTTTCGACACTTCATCGGACGGTTTACTTTCGTTCAGCTTCTTTGCACTTACCTGGTGTCTTTATAGACACCTTTTGCCTGAATGTTAAGCACCATGCCTTTTGAACACAGCACCTTCAGGTGGTTTGCATACTCCGTCTGTACAGCGTATGCGGCAGGCCTGCTACCATCTTTTATACAACATTGAAAAGAACTATCCATCCTTTTCATTCGTGACACACCGAACCGGGGCAGAGGAAGTTGAAAACTGGATATAAGCCGTACAAAAAAAGTTCCTCCTTCACTTTGAAAAGCGAAGGAGGAACTTATTATGAATATTTTTCTTTTTATTAGTTACCTGCGGGAACTATGTCGGCCTTTCTTTCTATCCTTTTCACTTCTTCCTCATCTTCTGGCTTGTCCTTTTGCTTGTGGAGGGCTGAAAATTTACCGAAATTGTAGCTGAGGCCTATCCTGAAGCTGCGGGTATCTCTTAATACCGAATAATCGGCACTGATATTTCTTGCATGGGTAAGTACATTCAGCTCAACTGTATTCAATATATCCCTGGCGCTGAAGGTTACTTTCAGGGATTTATTCAGGAAAGATCTGCTCAATGTAAAATCCAGCCGCTGCACAGGCTTGTTCACCTGGTATATTTGAAAGGTTCCCTTACCGGCATGAGCGTAATTTAAACCAAGTTTGATATCCAGTGGTAAAATTATCTGTGAATATACATTATAAGAGAAAGAGGGCGTAAAACTGCTGATATATTCTTCAGCATTGTTTATCCTGTACAAATTGTACCCTGCTGTAAAGTATAAAAAGTTTGTCCTGTCAATATTGATATTCTTTTTAAAAAAATTCAGTCCTTCTGAGAAAACAGCAAAAGGCAGGGGCATACCAAATGTAAACCCGGTATTTTTAAGCCCTTCAAATACTTTATACGTTTGTGTTGTTTTGAAATTACCTGTATTTTCCTGTACCAGTAAATTTTCCGACTTTGATTTACTGTAATTAAACCCAAAGTAAACATATTTGAACAGTGTTAACTTAGATTCAAAATTATTGTAGTAATTCGGCCTCAAAGCAGGATTGCCCTGAACATTTGTGTAGCTGTCAAAATAGCCTTTCAGGTTAGGGTCAAGTTCCTCATAACCCGGCTGTTCAATTTTCCTTGTATAAGAAACAGACAGGTTCATGGCCCTGTTCATCTCATACAAAATATTTGCTGATGGGAATAAATTTGAAATATTCTGGTTGTAAGCTGAATGATTATTTCCTGTACCGCTGATGATCCTGAATGACTCATAACGTAACCCTGCATTTAAACTCAGCCTCCTGATCTGTTTTTTTACTTCTGTATAAAAAGCATAGTTGGCCTGGTTGTAATTGAAACGCAGTTCATCTGTGTATACCGGGTTAGACAATATATTTACATCGGGGCTGTTCAGGTTGTACCAACCGTCAGAATTTACTTTTGTATATGAAAACTTCATCCCGGCATTAAACACCATGCGCATCTTTTTATACGGTACTGTCAAATCTGCTTTTACGCTTTCGGTGTTCACAGCCAGGTTATTACGGGCAATACTGCCCGAATAGGTTTTAGGGGAGGGAAACAGTACGGTTGATTGCAATACCGAATTAAGGTTATCCTTATCAAAAATTGATGCATTGTATGAAACATTGATTTCACTGCCTGCCGAATCCAGTTTCTGCCTGTAATAAACAAACAAATTGCTCAGCCTGCTTTGTTCTTCCGGCTTGCTCAGGCTGGTAAAATTGAAAGTGCTCAATGCATTATCGCCCAGCATCAGTCCATTGGTTACAGCATTATCAGCGTTGGTATTGAGGTTGTATTTAAACCCGATGCTGATTTTTTTGTTTACTGCATAATCCAGTGAGGTCCTTGCAAAAAAAGCCCTTGCTGAACGATTGGTCTCATAGAGCTGGTTCACATTAACTGCAGGATTTATATCAGTAAAACTGTTACTCAGCCTTTTAGTCTCATCGGTATTATTCTCACTGTAACCGCCCGAAACCTGCCAGGTCACCTTCTTTATTCTTCCATTGAGCAGCAGGGAAGACCCGGGTTTATTATACCTGCTCCGTCCGTAATATGAATTAAGCGTACCACTCAGCCCCTTCATGGCTTTAGATACTGTAATGATGTTTATAATTCCGCCCGCTGTTCCTGCGTCGTAAGCAGCACCGGGATTTGAAATGACTTCTATCTTTTCTATCACACTAGCAGGCAGGTTATTCAGAAAATTCACCAGGTCCTGGCCCGACAGACCATTTGGCTGTCCGTCAATCCATACCGCTGACACCTTACCGCTCTGAACAATATTGCCAGACGGGTCAGCAAGCACCCCGGGTATTTTAAGTATTGCATCATAAGCACTGCCTTCCGACAGCATTTCATTGCTTTTAACTAAAATAGTAGTTTTATCAGCCTCCACTTTCATAAACTCCTTTTTCGCTGAAAGTACCGTAATTTTTTCCAGGTTTACCACTTTCTCTTTTTGCAAAACAATTTCATTCAGCATCAAAGTATCGCTGGTAGATGGCAGTATGTCAAACTCAAGTACTCCCGGCTGGTAATTAGTTGAAGTTACCGTAACCCTGAAACTGCCCGGATATTTGGGGAACTCATAAAAATTCATACAATTGCTGATGGTGAATTTTTTAAGCACCCTGAAATTTTCCTTCAACTTTATTTCAAGCAATATAGCTTTTTCAGTTTGTTCAGTTTCGCATACGCCACTCTCAGTTCTTATTCTGGTGCCGATTACTATTTTTTTCTGTGAATAGCCATTGCTCAAAACAGAGGTTAGCAACAGCAGGGAGATGAGATATTTCATACCAGGATGTTTTTTTCTTTAAGTATATTAAATGTTTCAGGATCAAGTACCGAAAAATTATTTTCCTTTATCGCATCCACCAGTTCTTTTTCTACCGGGAACGACTTGTAATCTAAAAGGTCGAAAATAAAATTCGATTCATTTACCACAAAAGTTGAATACCGGTTATCGTTAAACCTGTTAAGGCTGTCGGCTTCTTCTGTAAAAGGAGTAGTGTAATCCCTTTTAAACCATTTTTGAATATATAACCAGCATTCCCACTGTGTTGGATAGAGCACCAGTTTTTCCTCCAGTATCTTGTAAGCCATTTCAATGGCTTTTACAGAAAACTCCTTTCTGTCTTCAAAATCTGAAATAGCAATTTCTTTATGAAAAGTCACGTGATTCAGCTCATTTTCATCACGGTAAGCTACTACGGGCACAATTTTCCCTTCGAGCAAAGCAGCAAGCTTTCCTATGCCATTTTTTACATTGATGGTTTTACCCAAAAAATCAATCGGAATATAGCCTTTAGAGAAATCCTGGCTCTTTGCATTAATACCGGTATTGCCATCCAGGTACACCGTCATAACATATCCTTGTTCAAGCAATTGCTTCAGCCTGAATATTGATGTCCTGTCATTTACATTAAGAATAATCAAATCGGAAGTACTTTTTCCCTTCAGTACGCTTTTTACTGACCTCAGCAATTTTTCCTGCTGCCCCAAAAAAACGGTTTCATCAATAATTACCACAATCTTATACCCGTTTTCGTACAAGATGGAATTTAATAACCGGTAAGACCCCAGGTGAAAAGTTGCAAAAATCAAAGGTTCTTTAGTTTCACACTCAGTTAAATTGACTGAGCTGTTGTTTACAACTGTTGTTTGAAGCAGGTAATCACGGTCATACTGCTCTGCTCCTGACAGTTTCTGATAATACAACACTTCCTGAAACATAGGTGCATATTCTGATGAAGGTATGTCAGGAAAAAACCTTTTGATATTTGCGGAAAACAATGCCAGGCTGTAGCTTGCATTATTGATTTCTTTTGCAGAAGGATTATAGATCTGATTCTTATAAATCCTTTTTTCTTTTTCTAAGTTCATTTTTTTTGTTTAAAATGTTATAAAATATTTTGAAAAAAACAAAGAGACAAATAAATACAGGTAAGTAATGATACCATTCCATGGACACTCCGGTAATGATTTTTTTAATGCATATAATAGCAGACCTCATAATTAAGAATAATATCCATCCTACAAAAACCAATTTCAGCATTGAAAAGATAACCAGCAGAGGTGCACGTGCAGTTTTACGGGATTTGAAAATACTCCGGATTATTTCATTAGAGGTTTTAGCAAGATCGTTCTCATTAAACAAGTCAGATGCAATCCAGTATCCGTCAAATTTTAAAAATGGATTCAGATTAAGCAATATGATAACAAAATTTACCATAAACAGGCTCATCAGCACATTCAGGCTACCTTTAAAAATGAGCCCCAGCAGGAAAATGAGCAGCCCGAGTATGAGTTGGATAAAAATGCCTGAAAAATTGATCAGCATCCTTTTTCTCCTGTCCAGTTTCCATGCTTCATTTAAATCAACATAAAAAACCGGTAATACATAATATAATCCGAAACCTATTTCCTTAACGTCGGTTTTGTATTTTCTTGCTGCAAGTGCATGACCCAGCTCATGTATGATTAATACGGCAAACAATAGTACATATACCAATATGCCTTCTTTAACAGTAGCTGCTTTATACCTGGCAGAAAATGCATAAATACATATATTGAGTATGAATGAAATGAAGAGTATTGGGTAAAACCAGGCTGGCTCAAACACTGTCAGTAGTTTTTGGGGAACAGGTATTGATCCGGGGTTAAATAATTTTGCGATTTTATAAAAAGAGTTTCCTTTTTTCCCTTTCAAAAACCCATTGATCTTGTGGTCCACAATATCATCAATGGTTTTCATATCAATTTTCTCGCTATGCTTACCTGAAATAGCTGAATGAATTTCGATACGGCTTCTGCCCTCCTTCAATAATTGTACAATATCCCTGATTATATGCCCGGCATACATTGATTTGCCCCCGCTTTTTATCAGGTATTTGTCCTTGAAATCTGTTTCGTGTATCTCTATTTCTGTGTACATGGTAAAAGTTGTAAATTTAAAAAATCCTGGAAAGTCTTATTGTTCCTGGCTTTCCAGGATTATTGTTGACCAGCCTAAGTTTCGTCAGGGCAAATTCCAGGGTCATGAATGCAACAGCACCCGGTACAGTCATACGGAACCGAGAACTCATTTCGCTCAAGCAGTTCTTCAATTGATAACCCTTTTAATAATTCTGTGTTACTCATAAAATAAAATTAAGTACACCTACTTCCAGGTTGCTTAAGGTCGCTGTTCCGGCGAGTCCGACCATTTATTTTATGTACTCATCAGGTGTCTTACTCATAATGTGTACATGTGATTTTTTTTTAAAGAGTGGGGAAACATTATTACCCCACTCTTCAGTGCTTAACCCTTGCGATGCTTATGCAGCGTCGGGGCAGATGTTGATTGTAATTTCGCAACAGGCTTCAGCAGCAGCAGTTGAGAATTCATCTCTTTCCAGCAATTCTTCGATTGATAATCCGTTTGTTAATTGTGAATTGTTCATAAAAAAATAATTGAGTTGTACCTACTTCCAGGTTTCTTAAGGTCGCTGTTTCGGCGAGTCCGACCATTTATTTCATGTACTTATCAGGCATGTATTCATTATGGATTCAGATGTTTTTTAAAAAAGTGGGGTAAACGGGTTCACCCCACTCTTTTGCGATTTTTGCTGTTTCGCTTAAGCAGCATCAGGGCAAATCTCAATAGTAATAGTGCAGCAGGTTTCAGCAGCAGCAGCCGTGAATTCGTTTCTTTCCTGAAGTTCTTCGATTGATAATCCGTTAGTTAATTGTGAATTGTTCATAAAAAATAATTGAGTTGTACCTACTTCCAGGTTGCTTAAGGTCGCTGTTTCGGCGAGTCCGACCGTTGTTACATGTAAACTATTTTTACTGTGGCATCAACCACAAGCTGATGATCAATTAAAAGTAATAATGAAGGATTCTTTATTCTGAAAATCCGTTTTCAGCATGTACATACAAACACAGCGGCCAGGTATAAATTGCTGATACTGTTGCT
The DNA here is from genome assembly GCA_031375675.1 of Chitinophagales bacterium. Classification (GTDB taxonomy): domain Bacteria; phylum Bacteroidota; class Bacteroidia; order Chitinophagales; family Chitinophagaceae; genus Ferruginibacter. The sequence goes on along the minus strand of JANMIG010000090.1, from coordinate 7,265 downwards.
GCTTTGGTTTATACCCCTGATTTCAACAGGTGACGCTACCGCAAACCATTAACCCAGTTAAATAAATGCTGTAAAGAACGTTTTTTCAAGTTATTTTTGTTTTTCTCTGTTACCCTGTTTTTCTTTTCTATGTTTCGTTTCTCATTTTCTTTTAACAATACAAACATACATTCAGCTGCCGCCCATAAAAATTTTGATACACGAAAAGGTAATTTCTAAGTACTAAACCAGTACCGCCAAAAAAAGGCAGCTTGCAAAAGGCTACCTAATTAATTAAATATCAATAAGTTATGAATTGCCTGTTTTTTTTTTACTTTTTTTTCACGGGCGTTACTTGAAAATAACTTGCAGTAACGGAAAGCAGGTAGCATTGCTTAATCAGAATGAATAGTACTCCGTAATTGTACCCGTTATCCGCAAGGCAGGGTGCCTGGCATCATCCAATATAAAAATTTACCGGTCTTTTGCAACCGGCATATAATACCAATTGTAATTATAAAATAGCCCAAAGCTATTTTATAATTTTATCCCGGCATGGTGCCGGGAGTAATGCCGATATAACAAATTAATAGTACAATAAGGCAAAGCCGGGATTGGACTATATAATTTGTATAATCGGTATAAAACAGTGCTAAAAAAAGATGTCTATATATCCTGAAAAATAGTAGCAGGGAAATTATAGCAGCTCCTGCCCCCGCTGCCTGGCTGCTTCGTACAGCATAACACCTGTTGCCACCGATACATTCAACGATTCAAAATCGCCGGGCATGGGTATACGGAACTGCTCATCGCAGATTTTAAGTAATGCAGGAAAGATGCCGTTTTCCTCACCACCCACAACAAGGGCGCAGGGTTCTTTAAAGTCAATATCAGTAATTTTTTTCTCAGCCGTCATTTCACTGGCAAAAACTTTTATGCCATTGAGGTGCAGTTCATCCACGGCCTTCATCAGGCTGCCCACACGGCAAACGGCAATTTTTTCCAAAGCACCTGCAGAGGTAAGGATGGCATCTTCATTCAGTGTACCTACCCCCTTTTCGGGTATGATGATGGCATTTACACCAAAGCAAAAAGCGCTGCGGGCAATGCCACCGATATTGCGGATATCCGTTACCCCATCCAGCATTAAGAAAAACGGCACTTCTCCATTTTCCACAATAAAGGAAATAATCTGCTGCAGGTCCTGGTATTGCACTTTGGAAATAAGCGCCACACAACCCTCATGGTTGCTGATGTTGAAGCTGTTGAGTTTTTCCACCGGCACTTTGTTAATGGGTACCTGGTGCTCAGCAGCCAGTTTCTTCAGTTCCTCCACTATCTCCCCATTACGGGTGGTTTGCAGGTAAATACGCTCCAGTTGCTTGCCTGATTGCATGGCATCCATTACTTCCTTAAAACCAATCATTAAGGAACTCTTTTTGGGCCTGTGCTGCTGCTGACGAAAATTTTTCAAAATAAGTTGATTTGCAAAAGGCGAAATTAGGCTAAACTTGGTATTATTAATTTAATAAACAAGTGAAATGAATTTAGCCATTAAAAATGAGCCCTCTTGCTTTTTAGTAACTAATAAGTGCAATACGTTCATTGTAAGGCAATTAGCAAAAGACAACCCGCCTGCCACAAGAGGCTGTACTGCAGCTGTTCAGGCCCATTTGGGCTATACGATCTTTTTTTAAAGCCTGAAATAGTTTTTCAAATAGCCAAAATAAAGCGGGTATTTAAAGCAGCCGGGCTTCACAGCCTGCAGCGTGCCGCATACAGTGGAGAAACTGCTATCACACAAAAAAGGCTGCCTTTTCAGACAGCCTTGTAATTGATTTATTTCAAAAAATGATTGATTAATCGAACTGTAAGTCCAAACCAAGTCCCCTGAGCTCATGTACCAGTACGTTGAACGATTCTGGTATACCGGCTTTAGGAATGTTATCGCCTTTAACGATAGCTTCATATGTTTTGGCCCTGCCGATGATGTCATCCGACTTAAGGGTAAGCAGTTCCTGCAGGATGTTGGCAGCACCATAAGCTTCCAGTGCCCAAACCTCCATCTCACCAAAACGCTGACCACCAAACTGCGCCTTACCACCCAATGGCTGCTGCGTAATAAGACTGTACGGTCCGATAGAACGGGCGTGCATCTTATCATCCACCATATGGTGCAGTTTAATCATATAGATGATACCTACGGTTGCCTTCTGGTCAAAGCGGTCGCCCGTTTCACCATCATACAGGTAAGTATGTCCAAAGCTTGGCAAACCGGCTTCAGTAATATGATTGGCAATTTCTTCTACAGAAGCACCATCAAAAATGGGCGTTGAAAAACGACAGCCCAGCTTTTCGCCTGCCCAGCCCAGTACGGTTTCGTAAATCTGACCCAGGTTCATACGGCTCGGTACACCCAGTGGATTCAGTACGATATCTACCGGTGTTCCATCTTCCAGGAACGGCATATCTTCTGCACGTACAATTTTTGCTACAATACCTTTGTTACCGTGGCGGCCCGCCATCTTATCACCCACTTTCAGCTTACGCTTAACAGCAAGGTACACTTTGGCTAATTTCAGCACACCGGCTGGCAATTCATCACCAATAGAGATGTTGAATTTTTCCCTCTTGTAACGGCCCAGCTCTTCATTGTAACGGATGGTATAGTTGTGCAGCAGGATGTTGATTAAATCATCCGTTTTTGCATCACCTGTCCAGCCCAGCGGGTTCACGTTAAGATAATCAATATTAGCCAGGTTCTTGGAATTGAATTTCGCATCCTTGCCAATCAGCATTTCACCAAAATTATTGCTTACGCCAGTGCTCACCCTGTCTTTCAGCAGTGTCTGCAGCTTGTTCAGCAGTAACTCCTTAATATCGCCCTCGTTTTTTTCGTGTGTTCTTTCAATCTTCTCCAAAGCAGCTTTTTCCCTTACTTTGGCATTCTTATCTTTCTTGGCACGCTGGAACAGTTTTTTGTTGATCACCACACCTTCTGTACCGCTTGGTGCCTTCATTGAAGCATCTTTTGCATCACCGGCCTTATCACCAAAGATGGCACGCAGCAGTTTTTCTTCCGGAGTAGGATCGCTTTCACCTTTTGGTGTAATCTTACCAATGATGATGTCTCCCTCCTTGATATGTGCTCCAATGCGTATGATACCGTTCTGATCAAGGTCTTTCGTAGCTTCTTCACTCACATTCGGAATATCCGGCGTCAGTTCCTCTTCACCCAGTTTGGTATCCCGTACTTCCAGTTCAAACTCACTGATATGTATCGACGTAAACAGGTCTTCCCTTGCTACTTTTTCGCTGATTACAATGGCATCCTCAAAGTTGTACCCCTTCCATGGCATAAAGGCCACTTTCAGGTTACGGCCCAGGGCCAGTTCACCATCTTTTGTTGCATATCCTTCAGTAAGGAAGTCGCCTTCCACCACTTTCTGTCCTTTGGTAACAGCAGGGCGCAGGTTAATGCAGGTTTCCTGGTTAGTGCGTATAAACTTGGTAAGCTTATACACCCTCAGGTCATCTTCAAAACTAACCAGCTGCTGTGTTTCGTTGCGCTTGTAGCGAACATGAATTTCGTTGGCATCCACAAATTCCACCACACCATCACCTTCGGCATGCACCTGTATCCTTGCATCCCTTGCAGCTTTTGCTTCGAGCCCGGTACCTACAATAGGTGCCTGCGGACGAATCAATGGCACCGCCTGGCGCTGCATGTTCGATCCCATCAATGCACGGTTGGCATCATCATGCTCCAGGAAGGGAATCAGCGAAGCACTCAAACCAACAATCTGGTTAGGTGCCACGTCCATATACTCCACTTCTGATCTTTCCAGTATCGGGAAGTCACCAGTCTGGCGGCTCTTGATTTTATCTTCAGTAAAATTGCCTTTCTCGTCCATCATAATGTTGGCCTGGGCAATCTTCTTGGTATCTTCTTCTTCTGCACTCAGGAAGGTGATTTTCTTCATATCCACCTTTCCATTATCCACTTTACGGTACGGGGTTTCAATAAAGCCCATATCGTTTATCTTGGCATGTACACAAAGGGTGGAAATCAAACCGATATTCGGCCCTTCCGGTGTTTCGATGGTACACAGGCGGCCATAGTGGCTGTAGTGAACGTCACGAACCTCAAAACCTGCCCTTTCCCTGCTCAAACCACCGGGCCCCAGTGCGGAGATACGGCGTTTGTGCGTAATTTCAGAAAGCGGGTTGGTTTGATCGAGGAACTGAGACAGCTGTGAAGTACCAAAGAAAGAGTTGATAACTGATGACAATGTTCTTGCATTGATCAGGTCAACCGGGGTAAACACCTCGTTGTCACGTACGTTCATACGCTCACGGATGGTACGTGCCATACGGGCAAGACCTACGCCAAACTGTGCATACAGCTGCTCACCTACGGTACGTACACGGCGGTTGCTCAGGTGATCGATATCATCCACCTCACTTTTACCGTTGGTTAACAGTACCAGGTATTTAATGATGGAAATGATATCTTCTTTAGTGAGTACCTTTTTGGTTAAAGGATACTCCATACCCAGCCTGCGGTTAATTTTGTAGCGGCCCACTTCACCAAGATCGTACCGCTTATCGCTGAAGAACAGCTTGTCAATGATACCACGGGCAGTTTCGTTATCAGGAGCATCAGCACCACGCAATTGCTTGTAAATGTGCTGTACCGCTTCCAGTTCACTGTTGCTGGTATCTTTGTTTAATGTATTGTAAATGATGGCATAGTCGCCGCTCACTTCTTCTTTCTGGATAAAGACACTCTTCACTTCCATGTCTATTATCATCTGGATGTTTTCTTCGTCCAGGTAAGTGTCACGCTCCAGCACCACTTCGTTACGCTCAAGAGAAACCACTTCACCGGTATCTTCATCCACAAAATCCTCTACCCATGTACGCAGTACCCTTGCGGCGAGGCGTTTGCCAACATAATCGGCCAGTGTTTTTTTGTCGGCTTTTACTTCATCAGCCATACCAAACAGTTCCAGTATGTCTTTATCCGTTTCAAAACCTATGGAACGCAGCAGCGTGGTAACCGGGAATTTCTTCTTACGGTCGATGTACGCATACATTACGTTATTGATATCAGTTGCAAATTCCATCCAGGCACCCTTGAACGGGATAACCCTGGCAGAATAGATTTTAGTACCGTTTGGATGGGTTGACTGCCCAAAGAATACACCGGGTGAACGGTGCAGCTGGCTTACCACTACCCTTTCTGCCCCATTGATAACAAAGGTACCGCGGGGAGTCATGTAGGGAATATTACCCAGGAACACGTCCTGAACAATGGTTTGGAAGTCAACGTGCTCCTCATCATTACAGCTTAACCTGAGCTTTGCTTTTAAAGGCACGGCATAGGTAAGTCCCCTTTCGATACACTCTTCAATGGTATAACGTGGGGGATCAACAAAATAATCCAAAAATTCCAGTACAAAAATGTTGCGGGTATCAGTAATGGGGAAATTCTCCTTAAACACACGGAAAAGCCCTTCAACATTACGCTTGTCGGGTGTGGTTTCTAACTGGAAAAAGTCTTTAAATGATTGAATCTGGATACCGAGCAAATCCGGAGTTTCCGCCAAATGCTCAACTTTCCCGAAGTTAACACGCTTGGCAGTGGCTGATTTTGTTACAGACATATTGATAATTAAGACGTTTAAATGTGCAGAATTCCCTGATTTTCAGGCTAGAAAGGCATTAAACCCCACTATCCCTAAATTAAAGGAGGGCAAAGGTACTTAAAAAATTGATTAAAAAGGGATTTTTTGCTAACAAATACCAGACCAAAGTGGATAAATACGCCCAAAATTAAGTTTTAGCCTACTACCCTGCTCATCCCCCACTTTTAATTTGCCAATTTGCAGATTTGCCAATTTGCCAATTTGTGGTTTCGTTATCTTGCAGCCATGCTGCGTTTCAATAGCATTAAAGTTACACAATTTAAAAACTACGAATCGGCTTCCTTCAGCTTTGGGGAGCGCATTACGGGTATATGCGGCCTCAATGGCCGTGGCAAAACCAACCTGCTGGATGCCCTTTATTACCTGTGTTTTACCAAAAGCTATTTCAGTAAAACGGATGCTTTAACAGCTCAGTTCAACAGCACGGGGTTCAGGCTGGAAACATTGATGCAGAGCGGTACAGGCAGTGACTGCACCCTGGTTTGCGTGTACCGTGGCCAGGGCAAAAAAGAAATATCCGTAAATGGTGTTGAATATGAGCGGTTTTCTCAGCATATCGGCCATTTCCCCTGCGTGATGGTGGCACCTGATGATGCTGAGCTGATTACCGGCAGCAGTACAGAAAGGAGGAAGTATTTGGACATGATACTGAGCCAGACTGACCCCGCCTACCTGCAGCACCTGATTAGTTACAACAAAGTACTGCTGCAGCGCAACAGCCTGCTGAAACGCTTTGCCGAAACAGGGCATACAGACTGGCCACTGCTGGAAGTAATGGATGAACAGCTGATTCAGCCGGGAAACTATATTCACCAGCAGCGTAAGGTACTTTGTGGTGAATTGCTGCCACTTATACTGGATTTATACAACTCCATAGCCGGCAGCAGCGAAAAAGTGCTGCTGAGCTACGAAAGCCAGCTAAACAATACTGGTTTTACCGAACTGCTGAACAATTACCGCCAAAAGGATTTTATACTCCAGAGAACCAACGGAGGTGTGCATAAAGATGATATAGTAACGGAACTGGAAAGGCAGGAATTTAAAAGCACAGCCTCGCAGGGGCAGCGCAAGAGCCTGCTTTTTGCTTTAAAACTGGCTGAGTTTGAGTTTTTGAAGAAGAAAAAGGGATTTGCACCCGTGCTGCTGCTGGATGATATTTTTGAAAAACTGGATGAAGAACGTATGAAAAACCTGCTGTACCGGGTATGTGTGGAAAATAATGGCCAGGTATTTATTACCGATACACATGCTCAAAGGCTGGAGCAGGCACTGAAAGGGCTTGGGGTAGGGTTTCAGTTGATTACTCTTTAACATGGGGTATCGCAAGGGGCGCTAAGTTTTACGCAATGAAAGCTAAGGAGTATGGTCAAAGTTGATAAGTTCAAAAGTTATGCTTCAACATCAACCAACTTTAAACTTTTGAACTTTGAACCTTGAGCTCTCATGATTTAGGTTGACACAAAGTTTAGTTTTTCTACACTTTTGTGGATAACCTTGTTTATTAAATCATTTTGTTGTCTAATACTTTTGTTCTGCCAATGCGAAGCGGAAGATGCTGAGTCTGGGGGGATGCAG
>JANMIG010000089.1:0-12543 GCA_031375675.1 Chitinophagales bacterium | reverse complement strand
CTGCATCCCCCCAGACTCAGCATCTTCCGCTTCGCATTGGCAGAACAAAAGTATTAGACAACAAAATGATTTAATAAACAAGGTTATCCACAAAAGTGTAGAAAAACTAAACTTTGTGTCAACCTAAATCATGAGAGCTCACACTGTCAACTGTCATCTGCCCACCGTCAACTATTTCTCTATTTCCGTTTCAAATACTCCCTGGGGTTATCTCTTGCAATGATGTCAAACTCTTCTTCTGACAATCCGCCACGCATATCGGAGAGCATGTTCTTATCCGATTTATGGTTGCGTACCACATAAAAATCGGTACCGAACAATACCCGCTTTTGCAAAGTTTCATGCTGCAGGGTTTGCCTGAGCAGCGGCAGTATCTCTGCATCGCTGTGCAGTATATAGCTGATGTCGGCATATACATTGGGGTATTGCAGCATCAGGCTGCAGATGATGGAATACCAGTCGGCGTATTTCCACAACTGCTCGGGCTTACCGGGTGTGGGTACTCCTTTTTCATTGGCCAGAAAACGGATACCTTCATCGGGGTTTTTAACCAGCTGGCTGCCGCTGGTATCCCTGTCCATTTCAAAATACCTTTTCCATTCATCATCGCCACCAAAATGCGCAAAACAGATTTTGAGTTTATTCAGGTTATGTACAAGAGGCGTTGTATCATCAGTATATCCAAACAGCGCTTTTATCCTGGTATCTTTTGCTTTGGCCACTAACTGGCGCAGCAGGGTTTCATCCAGCAGGCACAGGTAATTCAGTGGATGTGTAAATATTTCCTGGAATTCAACATTCTTCATCTGTGGCAGCAGCATAGGCATGTACGTATGCTCATCTTCCCCATCAACACCCTCACCTGCATCACCTTTTCCCATGGCCTGCTTAAATACGGGGTGAAAATCCCATTCCTTCTTTTTACTGCCACGGTAATAAATAACGCCGCGGATACAATGTGTCATAATGGGTATATCGTTGTCTGCTGCATATTTCCACATGGGCAGCAGGGCTTCATCAAAAGGAAAATAGCCCAGCGCAGGGTATATCTTAAACCCGCTGAACTGCTTTGTTTCGATATAATCTTTGATGAAACAATCTTTAAGTGTTACCGTGCCGGCAGCAAAATCATAATCAAAAAACGTTTTTGTGCCAGCCATGGTGCGCCGGGGATCAACAAATACAAAGGGATAAATCTGCTCAGGATGTTTCTCTTTCATCTTTGCCAGTTCAGCCATTTGTTCATGATAGGCTTTCATTGGTTTGCCTGACCCCATAAATTCCATATCCATCGGTAATACGATGATGGATGTTTTTAAAGGATACTGGGCTGTAAGTTTCCCGAATATATCCCGCTGCCTGGTGTACCGGGCAAAGCGTATGATGGTGATGTACCGCTTTATCATCGCCGTAGTATTCTTTCCGGGCAGCAACTTAAAAAACTTGGTAGTGCGCTGCAATACAAATAAGATAAGGTTTTTACCAGACGGAAAAAACAACAGCAAAACAACCAGCAAAATCAGCTTTACCCAAAAACTATCGGTAACAATCAGCAGGTGATGTTCGGTAAGCCATGCCTGTAAATTATCGGCCCACTCTGTTGGTATATTGTTGTCTTCCAGCATCACCTTCAGCTTCCAGTTGTACAGGCCAAAAAATATACCCGTAAAAATAAAAGCCCCTGCCACCATTTTTATCAGCCGCAATATGCCATAGCGTGTCATACTCATGCGCAGCAGGTACAAGCCTCTTACTATTTTTTTATACTTAGCGGTAAACTGCCATTTGTACGGGCTTTTTTTGCTGGAGTACCACCAGCGGAAAAGCTTTACCACAAAAGAAGTGTTGACCAGGAAATAAAGCGGCCACGGAAGAATTGTTTTTGCCAGCCAGGGCGGTACACAATCGCCTGTAAAAATATGGGAGTGTGCGTTGATGATGGTTTTTTGTTCGGCCATGATAAGGTTTGTGTTTTGGTATGAGTTTCTGTAAGGTATAAATCTAATGATTATTTTTTAATTATTGTAAGAGCCGGATTCATTAAAAATTGTCGCTGGCTGGTGAGGACACCTGCCAGGGCTGGGGAATGAAGAAGCTGGAATGTTGAATATGGCGGTCATCTGTCGTACTGTAAACTGTAATCTCTATCAACTTTTGAATGGAGATAACACTTATTGCAAACACCTCAACATTCAGATAAACCCTTTACAGTTTTTCGCTCCGCAGCGGCAGGGCAATTTGCCATCATGGTGTGTTTCTCCGTAATTGCAGGAGAGCTCTTCTCCCGGTTGAATGGCACGTTTAGCATAAAACTCCACCCGGTTATGCGTTACCCGCATATAGGTATTGGGGTCGCAGGAGTGATTGATGTACCGCAGGTCATTACTGTTTACCGCAGCATTAAGCGCTCTCTTATCATCAAACTCTACCATGGCTACACGCTTTGTGGCAGCAGCAATTTTTCTTGCTTCACGGATGGAAATAATGACACCACCCAGGTCGCCAATTTTTTTGCGTGCAGGAATGGTTGATGCGGCATAAGCACCCTTGCCTTCAATGCTGCTTTTGCCGGTTGTAACAGGATAGTAAATCTTGTATGCAGGAGTGTGTAAGTTTTTGTTCATAAAAAATGCAGTGTCATTTTAACGTGTCGTGTAAAGTTAATGTAGAGTTGGATATACCGGTTCTCTTTTATTATGCCTTTTTCATTGATTGCCTGAGATGCTGTTTGTAAAAACAATAATGCTTAATTTGCATTCATGCGCAAATTCATCTTCTTCCTGCTTCCGTTTTTTATCATTGCCTGCGGCGGACCAACCTATAAAAATCCTCATGTGGTCATCAGTACCAGTATGGGTGATATTGAGCTGGAACTTTACCCCGATAAGGCACCCAAAACTGTGGCGACATTTTTATCCTATGTTGATTCGGGCTATTATGCCAACGGTGCTTTTTACCGGGTATTGCTGCAGGAAGGCTTCAGCCCAACATCCAATACAGGCGTAATACAGGGCGGTATCTGGCTCACCAATGATAAGGCGCATCCGAATGTTCCCGGCATTGTACATGAATCTACCAAACAAACTGGCCTGTCACACACCAACGGAATGGTATCACTTGCAAGAACAAAGCCGGGCACAGCCAGTACCGAGTTTTTTATCTGCATTGGCGACCAAACCGGCTTTGATTACGGGCAGGGTGGTGATGGCGAAGGCTTTGCCGCCTTTGGAAAAGTATTTGAAGGCATGGAAGTGGTAAGAAAAATTCAGCGGGCGCCCCACAGCGGCGAAAGTTTTGAACCCAAAATCGTCATCAACAAAATAAGCAGGCTGTAAAAGCCATCGCTTACCCGTGCAGGTGCCTGGCTATGGCCAGTTGAGAACGTACAGGCTCATCCTCACCCGGGGATAACAGCACATTGTCAAGACTGCTGTTCAGCAACACAGCTTTTACATTATCTTTTAACTGCAGCTGGATGAGTTGCTTTATTTCGCTGCGGATACTTTCATCCACTACCGGAAAACATACTTCAATACGGCGGTAAATATTCCTGTTCATCCAGTCGGCCGAACCCATAAACATTTCTTCGCTGCCGCCATTTTCAAAAATAAATACCCTGCCATGCTCCAGGTAGCGGTCTACAATTCTGCGTATAGAAATATGATCGCTCAATCCCTTTACACCAGGTACCAGGCAGCAAATACCCCTGATGATCAACTGTATTTTTACACCGGCTTGTGATGCTTCATACAGTTTATGTATCATTTTTTCTTCTTCCAGGTTATTCAGCTTGATGATGATGCCTGCCGGTCTGCCTTCTGCAGCATGTTGTATTTCCCGGTCAATCAGGCCCAAAAACTTATCCTGCAGGCCAAACTGTGCCACCAGCAGGTTGCTGAACTGCAATTGCGGAAACTTTTTTGGCGATTGCCTGTTGCGTAAAAAAAGCAGCAGCAGCTCCAGTTCCTGCAGCAGCACGCCATTGGCTGTAATCAAAATATGATCAGTATAAAACCTTGCTGTACTTTCATTAAAATTACCGGTGGCCAGCAGCCCGTAACTGCGGCTCCTGCCATTTTCCCTTCTCTTTACCAGGGCTATCTTGGCATGAACTTTCAGCTTGGGTATGCTGTAAATAATCCTTACTCCTGCGGCCTTCATCTGCTTGGCCCAGCGCAGGTTATTGGCTTCGTCAAACCTGGCTTTCAGTTCTACAAATACGGTTACTTCCTTTCCGTTGCGGGCAGCGCTGATGAGTGCATTGGCAATCCGGGAATCGTTGGCTACCCGGTAAAGCGTTACTGCAACAAATTCTACTGCACTGTCAATGGCAGCTTCATTAAAAAACCTGAGCACCGTATCGTATGGCTGGTAGGGTGGATGAATTACAATATCCTGCTGCCGTATATTTTCAAACAGCGGCTGCCCCGGGTTGATGCGTTTGGGTTCCGACCGTGGCCATGCTTCATAATTCATATCAGGCCTGCCGGTACCGGGCAAATTGGCAAGGTCTTTTAAATGATGATAGCGGCCGCCCTTTACCACACTGTGCGGTGCAAGCTGCCAGTAATCTGCTATAAAATCCAGTACCTGCTGCGGCATTGCCGGATCGTATAAAAAACGGGTGGCAAGCCCGTCATCACGGGTGGCCAATTGCTGCTCTATCTTTTCGGCAAGGTCTCCTTCAAATTCGTCCTTCAGGTTCAAATCGGCATCCCGGGTTATTTTAAAGGCATAGCAGCCTTCTGCCTTATGATTGGGAAAAATCAGGTGCAGGTTTTGCCTGATGATATCATCAAGGAAAACAATATGCTGTACGCCATCCATGCTGCTGCTCCAGAATCTTGGCAGCATGGATGCAGGTATATTCACCACCGCCTGCTGCTCACCGCTGGTATCGCTTAAACATACCAGCAGGTACAGCTCGTTGCTCTGCGGAAAAAATACTTTTTTACCCACCCCATTTTTAAGCCATACAGGTTGTATAAAGCTCAATACCTGCGAATAAAAATAGCCGGTAATTGCAGGCGATAATGATTGCGGCAGCAGCTCGTTGTAATAAAGATGAATGCCCTGCTGCTTAAAGGCAGGCAGCAACTGGTTGCGGAGTATATCCCCGAATTTTTCCAACTGCTTATTGATGTTTTCCTGCACGGCAGGCAATACATTTTCTGCTGTTACGTCTTCTGCTTCCGACAGTTGATGAAGCGCCATCAATGCCGGCATGCGAACCCGGTAAAACTCATCAGAATTGGAAGAATAAATGGTAAGAAAACGCAGCCGCTCCATCAATGGAACAGTTTCACTGGCTGCTTCTGTAAGCAGGCGCTCATTAAATGTAAGCCAGCTCAAATCACGGTTATATAAAATTGGTTCCAAAGTATCAATTGTTTACAGGAAAAAATATCACTGCCGCAGCAAAAGCCAGTACCGATATTACCATGCCATACATGAAAATATTATAGGAGATGCGCAGCAATTTGTATTTGCGGCCAAGCACCGCTCCCAGGTAATAAATGTCACGTATCATATTGGTGTACAAAAATTCCTTGTCCTTCATAATTTCTTTCATACCCCACTCATACTCATCCAGTTGCATTTTGTAAAAGTTGCCAAAAAACAGCAGGTTGGCTCTTTTCTTTTCAATATCCTCCCGTGTAAACATGCCCGATGTAACCTTGGGCCTGGTAGCCAGTATGGCAAAGATGATGGTAGCCACATTTACAGCAAGAAAAATAATAGTGGGCAATTTAAGGTTGGGATAATCCTCCAGCCGGCGCAGCATTACACTCAGCAATACGGATATGATAATGGAATTTACCGAGATCATGATATTGGCCTTGCTGTCGGCCATGGCACTCAGCTCCAGGTGATTGGAAGAAGTAAGCCTGAACATGGTTTCAATACCCCTTGTGGGCAAATCTGTCTTGGGTTGCTTTTCTTCTTTAGCCACAACAGCCGGTTTCTCCTCAATGTCCTTTTTAGCTTTTTCCTTTTCTTTCTTCTTCTCTTTTTTCTCCAGCTCCTCAATGGTATCCTGCTTGGTGGCATTCAGCAGCACCTGTGCATAAGTGGTATGGTAATGGTGTGATTGCAGAAAACGAATGGTGCCGGTTCGCCATTCAGCTCCGCTTTGCTTTGTGCCGGAGAGCAATTCCATTTCCTGGCGCAGTAGTTTTGATTTTTCCCTGTATATTTCTGTTCCCAGGTGAAAAAGATCTGCATCGCACACAATCTGTTCCGGCAAGCTTTGAGGGTTCTGTGGAAGCTTTGTTGCAATTATGCAGGATTTCACCTGCCCGATTAGCTGTCCGTCGCATCCTTTTTCGGCAAGATAAGCAGCCGCCAATTCGGCACCCTTTTCTTCATGCCCTTTGGTTATCCCATATAAATACCCGGTATCGTGAAACCATGCTGCAGCCACAACTGCAAAATAGTCCTGTTCATTTAACTGGTAATGATCGGCAATCTGCTTTGCTGCTTTTACCACTTCCTGTGTATGTGCAAGATTGTGGTATAAAAGCTGTTCGTTACCCTGCTGGTCAAACAGCTTTTTTACATGCACTTCCGTTTCCTCCAACACCAGTGATAAATCCATCTCAAAAAATTTAATATCACACAAATTAGGATAATTTTAGTATAATTTTTTACATTACACTGCGATGAAAAAAAATTTAATAGTACTGCTATTGTATGGCACCATTTGTATGTTGGGCAGTTGTAATAACAGCGGAAAAGAGAGTACAAGCCCGGCAGGTTATGACCTTGCCAACCCCCTGAAAAAAACACTTCCTGAATCTCTGCTCGAAATATCTGGTATCTGTTTTGGACCGCAGGGCAACGATACCCTTTACAGCATCAATGATGAAGACGGCATTTTGTTTAAGATTGATTTAACGAAAACAGGTAATGCTGCAACAAAACACAAGTTTGCAAAACATGGTGATTACGAGGACCTTGCTTTTTTTAACGGAAAATGGGTGGTGCTGAAAAGCAATGGAACTTTAATAACCTTTACTCCATCAAATATTGGCAATAAAGACAGTTCACTGGTAACAGAGGCAATTTTACCCAAAGCTGAGTATGAAGGAATGGCTGCAGCAGGTGATACCCTTTTTGTGTTATGCAAAAGTTGCCCGGCAGATGAAAATAAAAGCAGTATCAGTGCTTATGCCATCGTGGAAAATGCGGAGAAATTGACGATGGTGCACACTATTTCCATATCACTCGCTGGTATTACCAAAGACAAAGCTTTTAAACCTTCCGGGATAGCACTGAACCCAATTACCGGTAACTGGTTCATTATTTCGGCTGTTAATAAAAAACTGGTAGAGCTGAACCGGCAATTTGGTTTTATTGGAAGTCATCACCTTAAAACTACTGTTTTTAAGCAACCCGAGGGTATTGCTTTTGGCAGCACGGGTACATTGTATATTTCCAATGAAGGGGACGAGGCAGGCGCCAACCTGCTCATTTTCCCGTACAAGCAATAAAACACTTACCTGTAATGTAAACAGGAGTAAAGCTACAGACATGATTATTTTTTCTATTACAAAACCAACCACTGCTGATGTTTTATTTTAACCGCGTTTTTATAACTGTTTTGCTGCTGCAGTTTTCAATAAGCGGTATGGCTCAGCAGGATGGGGTGACAAAAAAAGACAGCCCCTACTGCAGGCCGGCCATATTAAGACCGCAACCGCTGAAGTTTTTCAGCATCAGGTACGAGCATGTGCCTTTATACCGCATCAGTTCCACAGCAAAGCAGGGCAATTTTGGCAACAGCAGCGACTGGGATAAAAATAACCGCATTGACATACGCCTCCGGTTTCCTGTTATCAACAAACCCGGTATTACCATATCAGGTGGTTTTAAGTATTCGCAGGAAGAATTTCATTTTCGCAATGCAGCTACCAACACCTACCAGTTGTATAAAAACCTGGAAGACAGAGACCTTAAATCAATAGGAGCCAATATCAGTTTTATAAAACCAACCCGCGGCAACAAGTATTTTATTTTCCGTACCAGTTTTGATCTTAATGGCGATTATGGAAGGGCTAACCCTGCTGACAGAACCTTTTTAAAAGTGACTGTTGCACCACTTATTGGCTGGAAGAAAAATGAAAACCTTTCTTACGCACTTGGTTTTGAGTATGGCTACTCATTTGGTGCGCCGCTTTTTTACCCCGTATTTTCCTGGAACAAAAACCTGAACAACAAATGGACGGCAGAGTTATTGTTGCCCAAAAGTATCCGCTTCAGGTACAGCACCAATAAAAAGAATTACTGGTATGCCGGGGCTGAACTGGCAGGTGCTTCCTATGGGCTTAATAACAATGATATAGGATTTACCGCTTATGATAAGCTGCATCTTCACCGCTCCGATTTGCGCCTTTCTTTGTCGCTGGAAAAGGAAATACACAACTGGATTTGGTTTAATATTGGTGGCGGGCTCAGCCACAACATTAACTTTAACCTTACCAATTCGCCAAGAGCCGGTAAGCAAATCATCATAAAAAATAAGCTGAAGGATGCTGCATTTTTTAACATAGGCATCTTCCTGGTGCCACCCAGGGGCTTTATAAAAACTATACAGTAAATTTTAAGAGGCTGATATGATTAAAAAAATTGCTTCGTGTATGGCTGTTGTATTTCTGCTGAATACCGCAGCTGCTCAAAATAAAACGTTCAGGTTTTTTCTGATAGGCGATTGCGGCGAACCTGATAAGGGAATGCGTGATAAAAACTTTGCTGCGTTAAAAGCTGACCTGTCAGGTGCTGACAGCAGCAGTTGCATTATTTTCCTGGGCGATAATATTTATGATAAGGGTATGCCCCTTGCCGGCAGTAATTACAGGGCTGATGCAGAAGAAAAGATCAATGCACAGCTGAAACTGGTTGACAACTTTAAGGGCAGGGCCTTTTTTATACCCGGCAACCACGACTGGAAGGGTGGTAAAGCTGATGGTGCGCAGCAATTGAAAAACCAGGAATTGTATATCAATGCCCTGCAAAACAGCAGGATACAATTTTTACCGGCTGATGGTTGCCCCGGACCAATTGAACTGCCACTGGCAGATAATGTAACTCTTGTAATAATGGACAGCCAATGGTGGCTGCAGCAAAACGGACGGCCCGGTTTGGAATCGGACTGCGATTGCAAAACAGAGGACCAGGTGCTTACCAGTTTAAAAGACATTGTGTACCGCAACAGGCAGAAGCTGCTGCTTTTTGCCACGCACCATCCGTTTAAAACTTATGGCAAGCATGGTGGCTATTTTACCCTGAAGCAGCACATTTTCCCGCTTACAGAAGCCTCGGAAAACTTATATATCCCGCTGCCAGTAATCGGTTCCATCTATCCCATTGCCAGGGGCGTATTTGGCAATATACAGGATGTAAAAAACCCTGTGTACAAAAATATGATCCGCTCGGTGGATGAAATTTTAACTGCACATCCTTACTGCATCAGGGTGGCAGGGCATGAGCACAACCTGCAACTGATAGAGCAGAACAAACAGCAGTATATTGTAAGCGGATCGGGCTGCAAAACCTCCCAGGTAAAAAAGGGAAAGGGTACCATTTTCGCTGCTGCAAAAACTGGCTATGCTGTGCTTGATGTTGATGATAAGGGCGGAATAAACCTGCAGTTCAACTCATCACAAAACAACAACACAGGCAAGCCTTTGTATGCTGCTGCACTAAGGCCATTTACACCGGCTGTAATAGCAAATGGAGTTGATACCGAAAGCGTATTCCCTGATTCAATACTGGTTGCCGCTTCGGCTCATTATGGTGCTGGAGGGCTGAAGCAATGGCTGCTGGGCAGCAATTACCGCAAAGAATGGGCAACGAAAATAAAAGTAAGGGTGATTGATATCAGCAGGGAAAAAGGAGGATTAAAACCGGTGAAGCGTGGTGGTGGCAAGCAAACAAAATCCCTGCGGCTGGAAGATGCTTCGGGTAAGCAGTTTGTACTCCGCTCCATTGATAAAGCACCCGACAAAGCCCTGCCCGAAGAGTTCCGTGAAACTTTTGCAAAAGACCTGGTAAAGGATGGTATTTCTTCTTCTTACCCCTATGCGGCTTTGTCAATACCACCATTGGCAGCGGCGGCGGGTGTACCACATACCGAACCTGTACTGGTATATGTGCCCGATGACCCTGCACTGGGTATTTACCAGGCAGATTTTGCGAATACGCTTTGTCTGTTTGAAGAAAGAGATGCCGGCCTTGATAAAAGTTACAGCACCGATAAAGTGGTGAAAAAACTGGAAGAGGATAATGATAACCGCATCAACCAGCAGGCGATTTTACAGGCCAGGCTGCTGGATATGTTCATCATGGATTTTGACCGGCATGAAGACCAGTGGCAATGGGGAGCAGTTGATAATGGCAAAGGCAAAACCTATTATCCTGTACCCAGGGACAGGGACCAGCCTTTCTTTATCAATACAGGCCTGCTGCCAAAAATGGTAAGCCGCCCATGGATTGCCCCGCAACTGCAGGGTTTCAGCAAGCAGGCTCACAATATCAATACTTTTAATTTTGCTGCAAGAAACTTTGACCGCAGCTTTTTAAACGAACTTACTGTGGAGGACTGGAAGAAGCAGGCAGCATTGCTGGTAAGCCGCATAAGTGATGGACTAATTGACAGTGCCGTACTAATGCAGCCAAAAGAAATTTACGGGTATTCAGCAGCTAAAATTGCCGCTGTCCTGAAGGCCCGGCGCAATTACCTGGTAAACGAGGCGGCACAATATGCAAAATTTTTGGCAAAGGAAGTAAGCATTACCGGCAGTGACAAGAAAGATTTTTTTGATATCACCCGGATGGACGATGGCTCAGTACTGGTAAAAGTGTATAAAATCAGCAAGAGTGGCGATACCTCCTCCATGTTGTACCAGCGGCTTTTTATGGCTGGCGAAACAAAAGAAATAAGGCTGTACGGCCTTGGTGGCGATGATAAATTTTTGGTACATGGCAGTGGTGGTAATACTGTAAAACTGCGCATTATCGGCGGTACCGGAAATGATGATTTTCAAAATGATGCGGCTACTGCAGCGGCTAAAACCGTGCTGTACGACTTAAGCACTGAGCAAAATAAAGTAAGCGGTACAGGTGCTGTAAAAGAACAGTTTTCTAACCAGCCGGTGGTGAACAAGCTGGACAGGCTGGGTTATAAATACAATATACTGGCACCATTTATTTCGGCGGGCTTTAACCCGGATGATGGATTGTTCCTGGGGGCTTCACTAAAATATACCAAACAGGGCTTTAGAAAAAAGCCATTTGCCGCACAACATAAATTTTCGGCCTCACATGCGCTGGCAACCCGGGCCTTTAACTTTAAATACAACCTGGAGCTGAACAGCTCCAATGGCAAAAGAGCATTGTTGTTGGATGCAGATATAAAATCACCCAATAATGTAACCAATTTCTTCTCCCTGGGTAATGAGTCTGTTTTTGATAAAAGTAACGGTAAAAAGATCAAATATTACCGCACCCGCTTTAACCTGGGCGATATTGCCCTGCTGCTGCGCTTTAAACCTGCGGCTTCTGTTACCATTACTGCGGGGCCCGCATTCCAGTTTTACTCTATTGAAAAAGAAGACAATAAAAACCGTTTCATCAACTCACCGTCTTTAAACGGACTTGATTCGGCCACCCTCTACCAGGCCAAACGTTATGCTGGTGGTATATTGAGCATTGGTATTGATAACCGCAATAACAAAGTATTGCCTTCCAGGGGTATTAACTGGCAAAGCACCCTGCAGGTAAATGGCGGGCTGAACAGTACAAGTAAAAATTATACCCGCCTCAATACCGATCTTTCCATATACACCAGCTTCAGCAGGCAGGCAAATCTTGTGATTGCCACCCGCATAGGCGGCGGTATCAATTACGGGGATTACGAATTTTTCCAGGCACAGTATTTAAGCGGTACCGAAAACCTGCGTGGCTTCAGAAAGTTCAGGTTTGGCGGCGACAAAATGCTGTACAGCAACACGGATTTGCGGATTAAACTGGCCGATTTTAAATCATATTTGTTCCCGGGCAGCACGGGTTTGCTGTTGTTCAGCGATGTGGGAAGGGTTTGGGTAAAAGGTGAAGCATCTGACAAATGGCACCATGGCTACGGTGGCGGAGTATGGTTTGCCCCGCTCAGGCGTTTTGTAATCACTGCCATGTATACCAACTCATCAGAGGGAGCTTTACCGGTAGTGGCTTTCGGCTTTCATTTTTAACCCTGATTTTTCAGTTGCTGCAAAATCTGCCCGAAGGGCCGAAGAAAGCCCTTTTGGGGGCTTTCTCGGGGTTAACCCTGACCAAAATGTTATGCATTTTGCGTCAGCCGAATGGTCGCCGATCCCGACCGCAGCGTCGGGGCAAATTTTGCTATTGCAAAATTCTATCTAACTATGCTATAACACCTTGATTGTCAACCACAATAAATCCATGCTGAACCATAATCTCTCTTGCTTTTCGGATAGCTTTTTCTTTTATTTTTTCTTGAATGTGACCAGGCAATATTGGATTGTA
>JANMIG010000022.1:0-29342 GCA_031375675.1 Chitinophagales bacterium | reverse complement strand
AATTGTTTGAAGGTACTCAAATTTGCGCCCCCCGCCCCTGCGCGTCCGTTCCGCTACGCTCCACTACAGCGCAGGGGCGGGGGGAAGACCCCAAAACAGTTTACACAATCTGGTTTATACTCCCTTTGGAAGTACTAAGCCGCAGCTTGGCAGTACCTTTTAGTACTTATTTTGTACTACGCCGGCAATCATTTGTACTTTTTTGTACTTATCAGGTACGGCACCGGAGATAAAATGTACCTTTTTGTACTTTTTTTGGCCAAAAGCCGGTATGCTCAATTTGGGCCGGTTTGGAGCATTTACTGAAGATTGCAGCAAAGCCTTCGGGGTAATCTTCTTTTCGGTCTTAGCAACACCTTCTCCTTTGGAGAAGGCCGGGATGAGGTCAAAAAACAGCCAGAGGTGGCTAAATAATTTTTTTATATCAATTATGGGTAATGACAGCAGCGCCGCAGCAATTACGCCTGTATACCCGCCGGTAAAAATTTGAATTGTATTAAAATAACTGTACTTTAGCAGTGTTGTCGCCCTAACCAGTAGTTGCGATAGCCTATATGCCAATATTCACGTAATACTTTTTGAGGGATTAAAAAAAGGGATTTTTCCTGTTTTTTGGATAGAGGGGATGGGGTAGGTTTGTGAGGTATATAAACTATAAATAATGAAATTTAATTAAGAAGATACTTAAAATGCAATTAATAATTTAAAGATAGGTAAGTTAAAAGGGGGGTTGAAATTGAATCATTGCACCATCGCACACTATAAGCATTCGCTTTTACAATCGAAAATTAAAAATAAATACAATATGGATTTTAAAGACCAAATAAAACAACTTGGTGACAGAGTAATCAAATTGAAAGAACAGATTCACACAGAAGAGGCAACAAAGAACGCTTTTATAATGCCTTTTTTACAGGTATTAGGATATGATGTTTTTGATCCAACAGAAGTTGTGCCTGAATATATTACTGACATAGGAACCAAGAAAGGAGAAAAAATTGATTATGCAATTTTCAAGGATGGAAATCCAACAATCCTGATTGAATGCAAACATTGGGCTCAAAATCTAAATATTCACGATGGACAGATTCTGCGTTATTTCCATGTGTCAAAAGCGAAATTTGGTCTTTTGACAAATGGGGTTACTTACCGCTTCTATTCTGACTTAGTTGATGCCAATAAAATGGACGAAAAGCCATTTTTAGAGTTCAATATTAACGAAATAAAAGATAACCAAATTGAGGAGCTGAAAAAATTCCATAAGACAGTTTTTGATGCAGAAAGTATAACAAATACAGCAAGTGAATTAAAATACACAAACGAACTGAAACATCTTTTGCAGCAAGAACTTACAAGTCCAAGTGTTGATTTTGTAAAACATTTCGCAAAGCAGGTTTACCCAAGTAATATTTCTGCTAAGGTACTTGAGCAATTTACCAACTTAACAAAAAAGTCAATTCAGCAGCACATTAGTGAGTTGATAACCGAGCGGTTAAAAACTGCTTTGACAAAAGAGGATGAAAAAACAAAAGAGCAGGAAGCAATAGAGGCAGAGCAAGCCAAAGCTGACGAAAATAAAGTTTTAACAACTGAAGAAGAATTAGAAGGCTTTATGATTGTAAAAACAATTCTTCGGCAAAAGATTGTTGCCACACGGGTTACGTATCGTGATGCTCAATCCTATTTTGCGATTTTGCTTGATGATAATAACCGCAAGACAATTTGCAGGCTTTATTTGAATGGGAGTAAAAAATATTTAGTGACACTTGATGAGCAAAAGAAAGAAGTGAAAAATGAAATTACTTCTCTTGATGACATATTTAAACATTCAGAAACGCTTTTGAAAATTGTTGAAAATTATGATAAATCAAAAGAAACTGCATAGAGGACGAAAGAGAACCTGCTTTCCTACCGTTGTTGGGTGTTCGTGCTGGTGGCCATGCAGCCGGGCTATCACCAACAACTGATTGGGTTTGCCGCATATAGTTATCTTGCACTAATGAATCGTTGTTGGTCAAAAAGACACAACAACGGCGGAGATAATACCGGACACCTAAGCGGGGTAACAGACTTGTATTTTGTACAAATGAATCCCCGGTGTCCTGCCGGTTAATTTGTACTGGTTGTTAATTTATTTGTGGCAGAGACACCGGGGCGACAGTAGAAGTGCAAACATCAATGGACAAACTATTAAAAAAATAATTACAAACCCAATGACATGAAAATGAATTACGCAGTAATCGGGCTTTTAGCAATCGGTGGACTTGTTTTCTTTTTGACAAGTTGCAATAACAAATCAAAAGCTGGCGGACAAGTTGAACAACAATTGCAGGACACCACCCAACAACAAAATGTTGATCCGAACAACAACCCTTACACAGACATGCGAAACATGGCACTTGGAGTAACGGAAGAGCAACTTGGTGTTCAAATTCCAGCCGACCAGACAAAAATTTATGGAGTTGTTATGGACTGGGGTTTACCCGAAGGCACAGCGACACTTATTTCGTTTGTTTCGGGTGACGCAAGTTTGTATTTAAGTTCAGGCGGTGGTGTTATCGGTGGTGTTGGACACGATAATGTAAAACAAGCGGCAATAGCTTTTATTGACAAAGCAAAAAAGTATTTGAGTAAGACGACAAAAACAGAAAAAACTCCATTGCCCGACAAAGATGGTGTGCGGTTCTATTTGTTGACTAGCAAAGGAAAGTTTGTCGGACAGGAGCAGATGAAAAACTTTGAAAACAATTCTTCAGAGTGGTTAGACTTGTTTGAAGAAGGAAATAAAGTGATAACCGAATTACACAAGGTTACTCCAGACAAATGATGTTCCTGCCGTTGTTGATGTTTGTACCGGTGGCCATGCAGCCGGGCTGTGACCAACGACTGTTTGGGATTGCCGCATATAGTCATCTTGCACTAATGAATCGTTGTTGGTCAAAAAGACACAACAACGGCGGAGATAATACCGGAGACCTAAGCGGGTAAAGCCTTGTGTTTTGCACAAATGAAACCCCGGTGTCCTGCCGGTTATTTCAAACTGCCTGTAAATTTATTATGGCAGCTACACCGGGGCGACTAAATGTGTATATTTGGTGAGCGGCAGGTTTTTTAATAACTTGTTCCGCAATAGCGGGAATTGTCGTAAGGCGCATTTTTAAATTCGGAATCTCTGGAAAATGAAAAAAATACACTACTTATTCTCTCCATTGTTTGTAACATGCAGAATTTCCTTCGTTGCCAGGTGTACACTTTTAGTTTGCCTGCTGTTACTTAGCAATTTTATTTCAGGTCAATCCAATATGAAATTACACCAGATAAAACCCAAATGGAAATTAGGGGATCAAAGAATGGTTCATACCGAATCTGGAACTAAAATATATATAAAAGACAGTCTTTTTAATAACACAAAATCAACATCTGATTACAGCATTAAGGTTATTGACACAGTTAAAAACTATACATTATTATATTCAAACGAACCCAACTCAATAGTTATTGAAACAAAGTCTTCTGTTTCAAAAATAGATTCTGTTGTAAGCAGCTTTACCGATTTAATAAAAAAGATAGAAAAGGAAACCAATTCATTTAAATATGAACTCCTGGTTGATAAAAATACAGGACAGGCTCTTGAAGTAAAAAACAGCGATAAGTTTTTAAGAATGATTGAACAACTTGCCTCCGCTATAATTGATGAATTGGGTGAAAAGTTGAAGAAATCAAACATTCAGATTGACAGTTTAAAACAAAAAGTTATTGCTCATTTCAAATTGGTTGAGCCAAAAATTCTGGAAACTATGATTAATCAATTTAATTACATCATGCAGCCATACTCCTATGAATTTCCATATAACTCAACAATTTCTCAAAAGACAATGGTACACGATGTAAATGCACTGGGAGAATTTGGTGACGTTGAAATGCCTGCTACTCTGGCCATCAGTTCAAAAAAATACAATAACATTTTGACGATTCAAACTGATACGGATTATGATAAAGCCTTTTTGTTAAAGCAAATGAAAATGAAGTATAAAAATATGAGTGGTCTTACCGTTTCAGATATTTTTTGAGTGAAAAAGATGAAGCCAAATTTATAATTACAAATGGGTGGATTATTTCACACAAAACTAATATTGTCCTTAAAACAAAAGAAGTGAAAGTGATCAATGAAACAATCGTCAGCTTTCAATAACTCCCGGGTTGTTGACCCTGATGAACACTTCTGCAAGGCGGTAACTTAGCTGCCAGATTACTGCGCCTTACAGTGCATTGCCAAAATCAAGGGCAGACGGAAGTTATCACTGTTCCGCCGGGGTCTTCATAGCCTCGCCATGTGCGCAGGCATGAGACCCGGGCGCAGCAATAGCCAGTAATTAAAAAGTAATTCACCCTGTACTCCGAGTTCAATCCCCGGTGTCCTGCCCGTTAATTTATACTAGTTGTCAAATTGTTTGTGGCAGAGACACCGGGGCGACTAATAAAAAAAACTCAATATGGATTTCCCGTTCCGCCGGAAAGTAAAATGTTGTTTGCGGCAATACAACTATTCACATAATGTGTATATTTGGTAAGCGGCAGGTTTTCTTCATTACTTATCCCGCCCATGCGGGAACTTGTACCACCGATGCGGGAAACTGCCGTGAGCTACAATTTAAACACTCTCTGGCTGGGAGGTTATTTTTAAAATGATACAATCCTAAATCAAAATATGCGCAAACTCTTTGTATTCATAATGATGACTATTTTAATGGGCAAATGCTATGCACAAAAATTTAAAACTATTTCAAGTGCTATTGAACCATGTTGGCAAGCAGTTAAGCTATCAGATTCCTTAAATGGAACTATCATTTCATATTTTAATAATCCTTTTTTATGTGGGAAGGTACCTACTGCCTCTATTGCAATTGTCAAATTGTATAATGGTGACACTTTGAGAATTTTGGAATTATGTTCTGGCACTAAAATTTTTAAACCTGGTGACACAATTATGATATACCCTCACAGAGTACCCGAAGTTAAAAATGTTTTGCTTCCATCTGACAAAGATGCAATAGATTGTAAGATCAGTAAAACTACTTACGGCCGGATGCGAATAAATAGTATTCGCATTTAACTGCAGACAATAAGCTGAACCTTCCTGCCGTTGTTAGGTGTTTGTACCGGTGGCCATGAAGCCGGGCTATCACCAACAACTGATTGGGTTTGCCGCATATAGTTATCTTGCACTAATGAATCGTTGTTGGTCAAAAAGACACAACAACGGCGGAGATAATACCGGAGACCTAAGCGGGTAAAAGCCTTGTGTTTTGTACCCCCGCTCTCCACAGAATCTTAAAAGTAAAAAGGAGCTGCTGTCCGGATGTCTGGCCACAGGCTCCTGCGGGTAACTCCGGGCAGGCACTTACACATATTTTACTACCAGAAAACTATAAAATTATAGCAACCGGATAAAGGTAAATGCCAGGCCAGTTCGCTTTTGAAAGCCAGTAAAACTTCGCCTGTTTTATTACACTTAATCCTGCTGTAAATAGCTGTTTAGCCATTGGTTAACAGAAAATGCCGGTTTTAAATGATATGCCGGACAAATTTTATTTTCCTTAATAATGCGGATAAACCCAATGATAGCAGAATGCCGGTTACTGTTACAATTACAAATTTAATGTTGGCATTTATATCCCTGTCCAGTAATAATTGCTGCAACACAATTACAATAAACACATGAAAAAGATAAATACCATAGGCATTATTTGATAATGAACGAAGGACTGCATTACTCCGGCTGCCATATTGCCTGAAAAAAGTTAGCAATGCCATGCTGATTCCAACACAAAGTAAAGACTCTGCAAAAGCTTCGGTAAGCCAGTAATCTTTTATGTGTGGCGGCAGGTTCTCATTTGTTACATATATGATGATGGCAATTGCAAAGAATATCAATCCCGTCGACAACCTGAAAGTTTCAAGCCATTGATACCGGTTAAATAAAGCTCCGATTAAGAACAGGCTCAGGTATTGGGGAATGTGCGCCACTTCTACCGGTATCAGCCAGGTGCGCCATACATCAATAGGAAATTGCAAACGTACCAAAGCTGCAATGATGGTAAGGAGCAGAATATAAATAAAAAGATAATATATCCTGAAAGGCCTGGCAGCAGCTGTTTCTGATACAATGCTTCTTTTTGGGAAAAACAAGAGGTAAAAAAAAGAATACAGGAGCAGGGAAGCTACAAACCATAAATGTCCGGTAGCAATGGGAGGTTTGTTACAATAGGTATCAATAAAAAAGCTGAACAGGTTACTATTTCTTGGTGAGTTTAAATAATTAAACGGAAGAAATACCAGTAAAGTAAAAAACAAGAGGGGAATGCCAAGTTTTACCAGGCGGTCTTTGATGAATTGTGCATTTGTTTTTCGTTGTAAACTAAACAACATAAAATAACCGGATATAAAAAAGTAAAGCCCCATCATGTAAGATGCATTGATAAAAAAGAACTTTCCCAGCCAGTTGGTTTTGTTGCTGTCAGTAACCGGCCATACACCACCGGTAGGGCCATAAGCCTGCCCTGCATGGTGTGCTACCACCAGGCAGGTTAAAAACACTTTAATTACATCAACATAAATAATTCTTTGCTTTTGCATAATTTCATATTTTAGAAAAGATCACTTATCCAGCCAGCATTTAAATTCGGTAATTCTGTCCTTGCTGATGGTGATAGCACCCTCTGCCGGCAGGGGTTTTAAGGTTACTATGATATTTCTGCCGGCATGGTTTTCAATTTTGTCAATGGCATGATGCTGCAGAATATAATTGCGGTTGGCCCGGAAGAATTGAGACGGGTTGAGCAGGTTGAACAAACTGTCAAGACTTTCGGTATACGGGTATTTCTGCCCGTCATTTTTTACAATATAAGTTACCCTGTTGGTAAAAAAGAAATAAGCAATATCATTAACAGGGATAGACAATATCCGGGAGCCGGTTAAAACGGCTAAACGTTCTTTGAAGGTTTCTTTATCGCGGCTGCGCAGCAGTTTGATAGTTTCCAGCAGGTCTGTAGCACTATTGTTTGCAAAAGTGTTCCTGTATTTATCCAAAGCAATTTTCAGTTCCTCTTCATCGCATGGTTTTAGCAAATAATCAAGCCCATTTACTTTAAAAGCCCTGATGGCATAGGAATCATAAGCCGTAATAAAAATAACCGGTTTCTTCCAGCTAATTTTTTCAAAAATAGAAAAAGAAACCCCATCCTCCAGTTGAATATCTGCAAATACCAGGTCGGGATTTAAGACGGATAATTGTGCAACAGCATCGCTGATATTTTCCAGCATCGCTGTTACTTCAACATCAGGCGCTGTTCTTTTCAGTAAATCTTTCAAAAAAATGGCAGCATATTTTTCATCTTCAATAATAACTGCTTTGATCATCTGTAAGTTTTTTAATTTTTTATTAATGATACTTCCACACAAAACCAGTCATCTTTCATGTATTTAACCGGTGCTTTTGCATCCAGATATTTGTACCTGCTTTCTATATTAAACCAGCCAATACCAATGCTGTCATTGCGTGTTTCTTTTGGCTGGTAATTATTTTTTATCAGCAGGTTACCGGCCTCGTTGGCAGTAATGATGATTTGCAAAGGGTTGGCTTTACTGCTGCTGTTATGTTTTACCACATTTTCTACTATGGGTTGTAAAATAAAATCAGGTACCGAAAAGCCGGCCTGTATTTCTTCCGGTACATCAATGGTAAAAATCAATTTTTCTTCAAACCGCACACTCAGCATATACAGGTAAGATTGAATGGTTTTTAATTCATCTTTTACAGTTACCCAGCCTGCATTTTCGGTTTCCAGCACCTTCCGGTAAAAAGATGCCATACTGCGTGTAAAATCATAGGCCAGCTTTGGATTATTATGAATGGTGGAAGTGATAATATTAAGATTGTTAAATAAAAAATGAGGGTTTAATTGTTGCCGAAGCATCTGTAATTGTGCCGATAAAAAGGATTTTTCGGCATGGTGCTTGGCATCTTTTTCATTATTATACATTTTATACAACCGTAAAGCAACCCCCGTAATATAGATAACAGTATGTATAAAAAAGAAATAAACAAAAATAAAACGGAGCTGTAAAATGTCTTTAAGTTTAATACTTATCGTTCCTCTGATAATTGAAGTAAGTGCCACACTGTAAGTCATCAGCAAAACAAATCCCAGCATCTGCATCACCATAAAATATTTCATGATCATGGGAATGGTTTTTTCTCTCTGTTTAAACTCGGCAATAAAAGATTTTAAAACCCGTCTTTGCAATTGAATAAACAGGAAGATATATAAAGAAGCCCCAAACCATTCTTCCCAAAAATAGTAATCTATCTTAAACGGGAATCCCCGGAATACCAGTTGCTGCAACATGCTTACCATTAAACCCAGGGTAATGTAAAACAATACATGGTATATCATCTTCTTAATCATAAAGCAGCCTGTGTTTTATTTTATAAATAAAGATAAAACACAGGCTAATTTTAAACTAATTATTTTGAAAAAATCCAGCGAATACCTTCGGCCACCAGGCCCGGCTCTTCTGCCTGGATGTAATGGCCGCTGTTATTGGTGGTAACAAACCTGCCATTCAGCCCTGCACTCAATGCCCATTGCTCATGCAATGCCTTGTGGACATCCGCAATAAAGGGCGGATTATCGGCTGTTACTTTTGTACTGGTAATAACATACATTGGGATATTGGAAATAGCGGGATATTGTCTTATTTGCTGGTAATTGGTTGCAAAGTTTGCCCTGAATTCTTCTTTTAATGATCCGGCCTGCATCATGTTCAATGCACTGTCATTGGCCGCAATAATTTCTGCCAAAGCCATATCCCTGTCTGGTTGCGGAATCATACTAAGCAATGAATCCAGTTGGTTTTCATGTGTTGCATCCACCAATACAATGCCTCTCACTTTACCGGGGTTGAGGTGATAAAACATTCGGGCATAAATTCCACCCATGGAATGTGCTACAAAAACATAGGGCGGCTTTATATTATTGGCTTCTAATACATCCTTCATTTCATTGGCAATAGTTCTTGCATCTCTTGCGCCTGCAATATCATCTGAAGCACCAACCCCTGCTCTGTTGTACGTAAATACCGTAGCATTGGGGTTTAATGCTTCATATAATTTTTGCCAGGTTGATAATGCTGAACCGAACCCTGAAACCAATACGATGGATGGAGTGGTACCGATGGTTTTACTGATTTCTGTAAGCTTCTGGTTAACTCTAACCACAGCAACCGGCATCGTCCTGTTTTCATTGGTGGGTAAATATTCTTTTTTGCACGATGCGAAGACTGCCAGAGCCAGTATACTGATGATAAAATACTTTTTCATTTTTCCAAGTTTTAATAGTTAATAGTTTGTTTTTAAAAAGAACCAAAAACAAGGCCCAGACCTCCGCTTACGCCATTGTAATTTTTGGCGGAATAGTAACTGCTGTTGGTATTACCAGTAAAACGATAGCTGCTGTAGGCCTGCACTTACATGAATCTGGTCACCTTTATGTTTAAGCCAACTTTTGGCTGGATAACGTATGTAAAGTCGCCATCTTTTTTGCCGGTTTTTTGAAGTGACTTGATATCGTTTTCCTGCCAGCCCATGGCACCCGTTAGGCCGACCGATACGCCTATTTTCCTTTCAGGCATAAATCGGTATTCTGAATAAAGACCATAGTAATTAAATTGAAAACTTTCTTTTTTATTGTTTACAGTTTGTTTGAAGAAGATATTATTACCAGCCGCACCAATCAACAGTTTGTGATTAATCAGTACTCCTCCATACCCTCCAAGGTTAAGGGCTGCTTTACCGTTTATCCAGGTAATTTCTGAAACGCCTGCACCATAAGCAGTTATTTTATTTTTTTTTGTTTGTGCATTTGCACCGATAGTGATTGCTGAAATCATGAGCATTAAGATTGTTCTTTTCATTTTTTTTAATTTTTAAACGTTTTTTAATTGTTGTTTATTTATTGAAGTATCTGATACTGTTTTTTGACGGTGTAAAATTGCACTGACGATTACAAACAGGGGGTATGAAATTGAACGAATGACCAGTTTGAATGCTTGAATCAATATTTTAAACACTTTTCAAGCAGCAGTACACGATTGGCAATAACATATTTACCAAGGTTATAGACTGTCTATGCCCTAAACAAAATGTCTTTTGCATTTCGTATGACAAATCATAAGTAATTGAACAAAGCATGGTTATATCAAACTCCGGCCCCGCTCTCCTCAGCATCTTAAAAGT
This sequence comes from Chitinophagales bacterium, assembly GCA_031375675.1. Taxonomy (GTDB): domain Bacteria; phylum Bacteroidota; class Bacteroidia; order Chitinophagales; family Chitinophagaceae; genus Ferruginibacter. The sequence goes on along the minus strand of JANMIG010000022.1, from coordinate 19,045 downwards.
ATAAAAGAGCTGCTGTCCGGATGTTTGTGACGGACAGGCTGCATCTGGCGCAGCACTCTGTCCTGCTGCCCAACGTTACTAAACTATTGTTGATAAAAAAGTAACAAATGGCATCAGGGCTGGAGCCCTGCGCCAGTAAGGGATACCCGGGCGACAGAAAACTGGAAACAATACAAAAACGACCTGGCTTTGCAGGCAGGTAGGCATATAAAACAATTAATAATCAACAACTTATGAAATGGGGCTATCGGAAGGGATGTCCTGCAATACTAATGTTGTAGGCAATTTATGGAAACATTCTACGACTGCATCAAATAGCTTATGAAATTACTAACTACTTTTTTGTTTATCACATTTCTTGCTTCTTGCAAGACAAAGTCAAATACTACAATTCATACAGACACGTTAAAACTACCTAAGGACAGTTTAGCATTTTATTTTCCTATTAATACTTTTTCTGACAGACCGAGAGCGGACAGCTTTGTTCAGAACTGGTATTCTTCTGCACTTTACAGTTTTAAAGAACCAGTTTTATCTCAAGGTTTTGTTGGTCATAATATTTATAGATTTTTGTGGTTAAGGTCTTTTCATCGACCAGTTGTTTTTACGTTGCAGCAAAGCGACGGTCATGTATGGCTTAACACAAAAATGTTAGACATGCAGCCTCGTTTTTATGATGACAGAATTGGTGGCATACCAAAAGAGGAGCAGCAAGAATACATAAAGGAAGGATATTTTATTGACAAGAAAAACCCTGATTTGATGGTAAGAATTGCTGATAGAAAAGCTAACATTATTTACAACAAGAATATTTCTCTCTCAGACAAAGAATGGAATGAATTTGAACAATTTTTAGGAAAAGCTAATTTCTGGAAACTGCCGACAAATATTGACGATGGCAGTACTGATGGAGCATCATGGGTTATCGAAGGTCATTTAAAAAATAAGTACCATATTGTTGACTATCATAGTCCAGGTAACGACCAATATGCAAATGCTGGACGTTTTCTTATGAAATTGAGTGGACTTCAAGAAGAAGTTTACTAAGCTAAACTGCCGCTAACAGCTACAGCTTCCCTGGTGCACAGCGCCAACAATAAAATATCCGATAGCTATCGGGATTTAACAACCTGTGCCGCCTGCTGAGAAAACCAGCCAATACTCTGTATGATACAAGATGCAGGACTTGTAAAGCCCGGAAAATCATTAACTTTATCCACCAGTAATAATTACAATAATGAAGGGGAATAATAATGAAAGGGTGTACAAAATGTCGTTTGCAGGAGTGTATCCGCATTACATCAATAAAGCAGAAAGAAAGGGCCGCACCAGGGCAGAAGTAGATGAAATTATTTGCTGGCTTACGGGTTACAATGCGCAAACACTGCAGCAGCAAATTGACAATAAAACTGATTTCGAAAACTTTTTTGCACAGGCACCGCAATTGCACCCCAATGTTTCAAAAATCACCGGGATGATCTGCGGTTATCGTGTGGAGGAAATTGAAGACAAGCTGATACAAAAGGTACGCTACCTGGATAAGCTGGTTGACGAGCTGGCTAAGGGTAAGGCCATGGAAAAGATTTTAAGAAAATAATTTGATAAGGTACGTACCGGCTGATGCCTTTTTGTTAGCTGCACCATGCCAAATACATACAGCCCTGCAGTGATGCGGGGCTGTATGGTGTAACTGCCTTCAGGCATAAAATAAGCACAGATTGTATCTATGGATTCACTGTTACCCCGGGCGATACCGGCCCATCAATTGTACACTGGTTGGCCACAATGGGTGATGTGCCATCAGAATTGTTGAGCGCCACGGTGGCGGCAATTATTTTTGAATCGTCGATAATGGCACTGGAATTTATCGCAAGCGTAACACCGTAGGCATATGGAGCAGTCACATTAATGGTGGTGAGATTCACAAAAAGGGAAAGCGGCCCGTAAATACCAAACAGTTCAATGCCTTCAGCCGTGCTATTGCTTCCGCCAGTTGCCTGTATGATGGATTGAGACAATATTACCTGGCCGCCTGCACCACCGGTATTGTTGCTGATGCCACGTATATTGTTGCCCTCAGTTCCATTGTCGCCGGAGACAATGGTTACGCCGCTGATATGAAATTTACTGATACCCATAATTTTTATGCCCACCGGCCAGGTGCCCCAGCCGCCGCCGGTGGCAGTAATGGTAAGTTCGCTGATGCCGCTGTTACTGGCTGAGTTTACCACACCGGTAATGTTGTTTGCCTGCCCCTGCCCCTGGGCTGTAATAAAAGTGCTGGTTTGCCCGGCCCCGATTACAAACACATAGTCCTTCAATACAATATTTTCTTTAAATGTACCCGGGCCAACTGCCACCTGGTACTGCAGCTGCGGGCCTGCATTGCTGATACTGTCAATTGCAGCCTGTATGCTGGTGAATACAGCGCCACCGGGCCATACCTGCGCTGTGTTGGGAGCAAGCGCCAGGGCAATGGGCCGGGCAGCATTAAAAAGGTTTTGTGAAGCATCCACAAAGGAGCGTACATCCTCGTTCATTTGTAACATAAGAAAAGTTAAAGGTTTAAAAATAGACTTTAAAGATAAAGATTTTGTGCTGGTAAAACAGCGAAAGGGTGCATTTCAAATTCTCCGGGCAGTGGGGCTGCAAAACTGCTTCAATAACGATATGTACGAATCCTCACACCGTTGATAAAAAGATGACAACTGCCTCGGAAGATTTGAATTGGTAATTTGCCTTTTAGATTTTATCGCTGAGCAATTAATTCGGAATACTTTTCTGATCGTTTTCTGTGCTTTTCCCCCGACGCTGCGGCCGGGATGTGCCACTTGATGAAAAGCACCAAAAATCAAGGGCTGCGGAAAAAAAAGCTAAAAATTTCCCTGTCTGGCTAAAATGAAATCAGCTCCAGCAGTGGAATAAATCCCAACAATAATGCGACTTACCAGCTAAGAATATGGCCAGACAGCGGTAACATTAATTTCATTTTTTACCCAGCCATGAAAATTTTCTTAACGCAATTTTTTCCGAGGCCCATTCCTCGAAAGTGCTTTCTGAATAGGAATCGATGGCATTTTAAATATATATCGCACACCACTATTTGATTCTTCAGATGTTGGCATGTTACTGTATATCAATCACTTGGCCTTAGGTTATATATAATTGTCGCTGGCTGGTGGTTATCTGTCTTTGCCGGTCGACAGGCAGGTAAAGGCAAGGGCAGACAGTCTGCCAATGGCGGATGTCCCCACCGATCATAACCAGAGTGATATGCGAAAATTTGAAATGCCCCGCAGTAAAAGTAAAAACCCCATACCATAGCGGTACGGGGCTTTTAGTATCAGCCGGGACATATTTATTTTGCAATCACCATTTTACGGCTGCCTGCCACTTTACCGTTGATGGTAAGTGTGTAGGTATAAATGCCGGGTGCCAGGTCGCCACCGTTGATAACAATACGGTTGCTGCCTTTTTGCAGGTTGTTGAAAGTTTTGCGAGCATTGCCCGATAAGTCAGATACAATGAGCAGGGCGGTTCCATTGTCGTTCAGTGTATATTCAATGATGGTATTACCGTTTGAGGGGTTGGGCCTGTTCTGCATCAAACGGGTGTTGGGAAACTCCGGATTGGCATCCACAACGTTTTGAGTAACTGCTGCGGGCGTAGTTGTTTCAGGCGTAATGCCCAGTGCATCATACAATTTCTGCAGCTGCTGTTTTGTTTCGTCTATTTGCTTTTGTTGTGTTTCAATAATTGCCTGCTGCTCTTTCATGCCTTCTACCAGCAGGGGAATAAAGCCGTCGTAATCAACTGCCATCATGCCATCATTGGTGGTTACTGCCAATTCAGGCACCACTTTCGCAGCTTCCTGTGCAATAAAGCCAAGGGTGGGCAAATCTATTTTTTTACTCATACCAGAAAAAGTATAAGTAACACCCCTCAGTGCCTTTATTTTGGTTAATGCTGTAGTTATTGTATTGATACTTTTTTTCAATCTCCCGTCAGAAAGGCGGTAGAAGCCAACAGCCCTTACTCCGCCATTGGGAATATCCAGGTTAATGTCAGCCACAGCCGGTGAGCCGCCAACAGGAATAGTACCAATAGCAGTAGTAACCGGGTTTACATTTTGTGTATTGATGCCTACGGTGCCGTTGGCCAGTATGCTCATCACCCTTGTTCTGTCGTTAAAGTTGGTGCTGCCCGAGCGGAAGAAGATACTGAACCTGTCGAAAGTGGTAGCATTGGCGGCATCAGGAGTACCGGCGCCGCCGATGGGGCCTGCATAGTTCAGGTCCTGCCATACCAGTTCAGCTTCCTGTGTATTCACCAGTGGAGCCTGTGGCGTTCTGTTGGTCTGCAGGTCAACTGCTACTTTTGCTGCTCCAACACCAATTTGTGAGCGGAAGCCAAATACATTCAAAGCCACATTGCTGTTACCCTGGGCACCAATAGCAGAAAAGGTTTGGTCGGCGCCGGATTGTTCATTCAGCACCGTGGCCGACTTAAAGCGGGCACCGGAGTTGATGGCGTTTACCAAAAGCGTGGCAACCGGGTTGGTTTCATTAATGCCTACACTTCCATTGGGATGCAGGGCCATAATATCCCTGTTGATAACCGGTACTATATTGGTACTGAAGGGCGGCGTAGTTCCCGTAAAATAGCGGAAGATGAACCGCTGGTTACTGTCAATTCCGGTAGCATTGGTGCCAAAACCGGCAATCAAATCCTTGGTGGCAGCTAATCGGGTAGTGTCTACCAGGTTGTAAAAAGCATACTGCGGGCCACTGTTAATGGCGAGGCCATAGGTGCTTGTAATGGGCGAAAAAATAGTGCCAGCCTGCCCCAAACCCAGCCACTTGCTCGGCTTGCTGGTAATACCATCACCATTAAAGCTTCCATACAATCCACGTTGTACCTGGGCTATAGGGCCACCCTCTACCTGGAATTTGGCGTTTAATGTAATAGGATTCAGCGTAAGGTTTCTGCCGATGAGCACTTTTCCTGTTCTGAACAGCGAATCAGTGGTGTTATTGTTGCCATCCCATTGCTGGGCATTGGCCATTGAGCCTGTAATAAGCAGGGCTGCAACCACGGTTAAGTGCCTGCTGGCCGCAACTGCAGGTGCAGCAAAGTGTTTAATTTGTAACATGTTTTTTAAGTTTATGGTGATAGAAATGATTACGGGGCAGTGTGTTTTTACTTGTTGATGTTAAAATCTGTAACAGGGTGATGCGGCAAAAGTTTGGCTGTTGTAATTTTCGGGGTAAAATGGCAGGGCAGTGCAACTTTACCCCTTGCAGTGTGTAAAAAAAAGTGAAAACAGTAAACCAAAAAGGTGTGGAACTGTTAAACAATTTTATGGTAACTGAATTTACACGGGCCGAAACTGACCGGATAATAGAAATGGCATGGGAAGACCGTACGCCTTTTGAAGCCATTGCTTTTCAATTTGGCCTGGCAGAAAAAGAAGTGGTGGAATTGATGCGGAAAAACAGCAAGCCATCCAGCTTCAGGATGTGGCGCAGGCGTATGGCAGGCCGCAGCACCAAGCATGCACAACTGCGCATCATGCAGGCGGGGCGTTTTAAATGCAGCCGCCAGCGTGCCATCAGTTTAAATAAAATCAGCAAAAGATAATCAGCGGGTGATCAGCAGTATTACATACGTACAATATTTTTTTCACGCAGGTCATCAATGGTGAGGGCAATACCCTCATGCAGGTTTTTATAAGCAATTACATCACACAGGTACATGCGGTGATCGCCTCCCTCCATTTGGTTAATTACTTTTAGTTCCATTACCGCCAGTGCATCTTTTAAAATGGTGAAGCCGTTCCATTGGCTGAGCAGTTGTCTTTTTTGCAGGCGCTGGATTTTTGGCACCCTGTGGCCGGATTGTTTACCCAATTGATTGACTAAATTGTACTGATGTGCGGCCAGTAGCTGTAAAACGAAGTGAGGATTTTTTTCTGCCAGTTCCAGCGTTTTGGTATTGTGATAAATGGCCACCATCATGCGCTTGGGCTGCATGCTCACCGCACTTACATAGGTGCAGATGTGCATATTCTCCTCTGCACCTGCCCGGCTGCTGATGCTGTATACAGGCAGGTTGATACGGTTCCAGGGTTTTTTTGCCATTGCGCTGCTGTTTAACCTGTAAAAAACAAAAAATCAAATGCTTTGTTGCAAAATCTTTTATTTGGCAGTTAGCCTCTGTTTTTGGAATTTCGGGCTACGAACAGAATGCAATATGAACCAATTGACGGATATTTCTTTTGATGATACGGAACATGCTTTTGCCTACAAAACAGATAAAGAACTTAAAAAAGCCCATTTTTTATTCAGCAGCATGGGTAAGCCATGGCTGATCAACCTGGGACTTACCATTACACCACTGGCTATTAAGTGGCGGTTGCCTTTTACAAAAACGGTTATCCGTAATACCATTTTCAAACAGTTTGTTGGCGGTGAAACGCTGGAAGAAACTGCGGCCGTGGCCCTCAAACTTAGCCAGTACCATGTGCAGGTGATACTTGATTACGGGGTAGAGGGGGGCGATGACGGGGAGCCGGGGTTTGACCATGCCATGCAGGAGTTTATCCGGGTGATTCAATATGCTGCCACACAACCCAATATACCCCTCATCAGCATAAAAGTTACGGGTATTGCCCGTTTTGGCCTGCTGGAAAAATTAGACAGTTCGGTAGCCACGGCCAGCGGCACACTGATGCAGCGCTTTGATGCGGCACTGGCCAGCCTCAGTGCAAATGAAATGGAAGAGTGGGTAAGGGTGAAACAGCGCATGCAGCAAATATGTGAATGTGCTGCCACCAATAAAGTAGGTGTGCTGGTAGATGCTGAGGAAACATGGATACAGGACCCGGTTGACGTGCTTACTTTTTTGATGATGGACCAGTTTAACCGGGAGCGGGTAGTGGTGTTTAATACCATACAGCATTACCGGCACGACAGGCTGGCTTTTCTTAAGGACAGTTATGAGGCAGCTGAAAAGAAGGGTTTTATACTGGGAGCCAAATTGGTAAGGGGTGCCTATATGGAAAAAGAGCGCAACAGGGCCGCAGAAAAGGGCTATCCATCACCCATACAGCCAGATAAGGCCAGTTGCGACAGGGATTATGATGCCGGGGTGCAATTTTGTATTGAACACATGGAGAAAATTTCGCTGATAGTAGCTTCACACAACGAAAACAGCAACCTGCTTGCTGCCGAGTTACTCAAGCGTAAAGGATTGCCGCTCAATCACCCGCATATACATTTTTCACAGTTGTACGGCATGAGTGATAACATTACTTTTAACCTTGCAGGAGCAGGCTGCCCGGTGAGCAAGTACCTTCCCTTTGGGCCTATAAAAGATGTAATACCTTACCTGATGCGCCGGGCACAGGAAAACAGCTCTGTGGCAGGGCAAACCGGCCGGGAACTGGGCCTGATTGAAAAAGAAATGAAGCGCAGGCGGGTGTGATATAACCTGGTTGACAATTAAGTACCCTGTCTGGCTATGGCAGCCGCCATTTATCCAGAAAAATATTCAACAAACAGCCATAAACTGTAAATTTGGCCCAAAATAATACAATTTCATTGCGCCTGCTACTGACCTTAATATCATTATGCAGTTTTTTTACTGCTGTAACACAGGTAAAAAGCCTTCCTGCTGTTAAAACTGCTCAATCCATAAAAATTGATGGCAACCTGAATGATGCTGCATGGAAAGAAGCACCTTCAGCAACCGGGTTTATCAAAACCTTTCCCACATTTGGAGAAGCAGCTTCCAGGCAAACAGTGGTAAAGTTATTGTATGATGATGCAGCAGTGTATGTGGCTGCGTACATGTATGATGACAGGAAGAATGTGCGCAAGCAGCTTACACAAAGGGATGTGCTGGAGCGGCAGAATGCGGATGTGTTTAGTATTGGCCTTGATACTTACCACGACAGGCAGAATGCATTCATTTTCCAGGTGTCTGCTGCAGGTGTTCAGGGCGATGCCCGGCAGTCGCAAAGCGGTGGAGACAATGGTGGTTTCGACAGAAGCTGGGATGCCGTTTGGGAAAGCAGCACCAGGATTGTGGCTGATGGCTGGATTGCCGAAATAAAAATACCTTTCAGCGCCATACGCTTTTCTAAAAAAAACATACAGGACTGGGGCCTCCAGTTCAGCAGGTCGCTCAGGGGGTTGAATGAAGATGTTTCCTGGAGCCCGCAAAACCCCAACCTGGATGGTTCGGTAAACCAGTGGGGCGATCTTGCCGGGTTAAAAGATATTACGCCGCCGCTCCGGTTGTCGTTTTTGCCTTATCTCTCAGGAGGAGTAAGGGTTTCTCCCACCGGTAACGGCAATGCTACCGAACTGCTTAAAAGTGGTGGTATGGACGTAAAGTATGGCATCAATGAAAGTTTTACATTGGATATGACGCTGATACCCGATTTTGCACAGGTACAGAGCGATAATGTTTTTCTGAATCTCACACCCTTCCAGGTAAGGTTTGAAGATTTCAGGCCGTTTTTTACTGAGGGCACCGAGTTATTCAATAAGGCCGGTCTTTTTTATTCAAGAAGGATAGGGGCCCAGCCCGGCGGCACGCAGGATGTATTGAGTTTTGTCAATAGCAACCCGGAGTATTCCATCGAAAAAAATCCCGGTATTACCAGGCTGTACAATGCCACCAAGCTGAGCGGCCGCACCCGGAACAACCTCGGCATTGGCGTACTGAATGCAATAGGTGCACCGATGTATGCAAAACTGCGCAATACCGCTACAGGAGCCGACAGCAGCATCCTTACCGAGCCCTTAACCAATTACAATATTGTGGTGCTTGACCAGGCGCTTAAAAACCGTTCTTCTGTAAGTTTTACCAACACCAATGTATTAAGGCGTGGCAACAGCCGCAATGCCAATGTAAGCAGTATCGATGTTTCCCTCTTCGATAAAAAAAACAATTATAATTTTAACTGGACGGGCAGGGTGAGCACCATCTGGGGTAAACAGGGAAGCTACAATGGGTTTACCTCTTATGTTTCTTATGGCAAAGTAAGCGGCAAGTTTCAGTTTGAGGCCGGTGCTGGTGTTGAAAGCGATAAGTATGACCCTAATGACCTTGGTTTTCTGCAAAACAACAACTCCTTCAGTTTCCGGGGCAGGCTGAGTTATAACATCAACAACCCCACAAAAAAATTCCTGCGCCAGGGGTACAGCGTTAGTTTCTCCAATAATTATCTTTACAAGCCTTTTGGCTGGGCAGATTTAAGGGTGAACGCCAATGCATTTGTGGTGTTTAAAAACTTCTGGGATTTGTTTATTACCGCCGAAGCACAACCGCTGTGGTTTAATGATTACTTTGAAGCCCGTACACCCGGTGTAAAAATGAACCGTATTCCCTTTGCATTTGTGGGTATCGGGGGCAGCAGCGACAGCCGTAAAAAACTGTATGCCGACTGGCTGATTGGCGCTGCAGAATCTCCCTGGCCCAATGATTTATTTACACTTTTCAACGCTGGGATAAGGTACCGCTTTAACGACAGATTCCAGGTAAGTGCCCGTATGGAAACCCAGTTTGACCGGGGTAACTGGGGATACTCTCTCAGGGATAGTGTGAGTACACTGGTACCCGGGTACAATGACCCCATCGTATCGTACAGGAAGGTACGGACGAATAATATGATACTGGGTGCCCAGTACAGCTTTACGCCCAGGATGAACTGGACCATCAGGCTGCGGCATAACTGGACGCATCTTGAACAACTGAATTTTTACAAGCTGAACCTCAATGGCAGCTGGAATGATTATAGTTTTATCCCCAACAGGAACCGGAACTTTAATGCTTTTAATGTGGATATGTTCTATACCTGGGATTTTAAATGGGGCAGCCGCATTACCCTTGCCTGGAAAAATGCACTGGGCGGAAACGTAAGCCTCGATCCCTACGCCAACAGCAGTTATGGCAAAAATCTTGGCGGCATGTTCACCAATCCGCACAGCAACGAGATAACGCTGAAAGTGGTGTATTTTATTGATTATCTTGACCTTAAGCGCAAACGTAAGTAAGCGTTACGGTAAAAAACTTTTTTCATTCGTAAAATGGCTTATTTTTAGGGTAAACCCGCCGGCATACGGGCTGCTGCAGTAAAAATTACGCAAAATGGAAAATATTACCCGGACTACCCTCAGCTCCAACACATTGTTCAACTTTACCGATAAAGCTGAATATTTTAATCAGAAACTTGAAAACGGCTTTGCACCACGCTATTGCCTGGAAGATGTGTCTAAATTTTTCAACTCAAAACAGTCCAAGGCATTTCCAATGGTGTGCTTTTGCGATATACCTGTTTCACATATGAAAGACCATATCTGGAACTACGGAAAATTTGGGATAGGGCTTACAAAAGAGTGGGGCATCCGTAATAATGTACACCCGGTACTGTATTATCCAAAAGAATCATCACCCATTGCCGAGCTGCTGCTCAGCCTCAGAAAGAGCATTGGTGATATTGAAAAAGCTGGCATGAATTTTAATGAAGCTGTACAGGAGCAGGTGAATGAAGTGCTTGTAAAACTTAAAAATGATCATGCACATTTAGTGCGTTACCTTAAGTTGTACGAAGGCATGCAGGGGGGCAGAAAATTCAGATTTTATGATGAAAAGGAATGGCGTTACCTTCCCTCAACCGGCAGCAAAGGCTTTTTTATGGATGAGCAGGAATTTAGTAATGCAGTGATACGGGAAAAAAGAAACCGGGAGCTTGAGTTGCAAAGCATTGATTTTGAGGCAAATGACGTTAAATTCCTGGTTGTACCCGGTGAAAATGATGTAAAAGACCTGCTGATTTTATTAGATAATTTGGTTGAAATGAAACGGTTTACCAGCTTGGATAAAACCTACCTGGTACGAAAAATAATAACCGTGGATGAAATAATGCAGGATTTTTAACCGTTATTTGCCAAAAGCCTTATCTTTGCAGGCCATTTTGTACTATAAAACAGATGAATAAAGGTATGAAAGTCACAACTTTGAAATACGAAATAGTTAACGGTGTACCAGTTTTTACAGCCGAAAAAGTAAAAGACATTCCTGTAAACCGTATCAGGGGTTTAAAAAAATCACTTACCGAACTCAATAAGCGCAGAAGAATTATACGGGAACGTTCCACCCGGATTACCACAGATGCTGTAACTGCAAGATTTTTTTAACCCGGCATATTTTACAGGCGACTCCCCATACAATGGGGCATTTTTTTATCCGCTTATGATCAATAATAAACAGCTGCTGGCAAAATTTGACATCATTACCATACCTGAAAGCGATGAAGCTTACGATACACTTATACATGCACTTACCCTGCCGGAATATACAACAGCCGAAAAGAACAGGAAAAAGCCGCACATAAAATACTTTTACAATTACCTGATAAAAGATACTGACGGATTGCAGGCCAAACTGATACTGGTTGAAAAAGAATATACCAGCCTGTCGTACCTGAGCGATTACATGAATTATTATGCCACCTGCTACCGCGGCTATGCCAAACAATGCCGCCGGGTGCATTTTTTTGGGAAGGTTTTCAGCAGTTCAGACCTGGTAAAAATGATTCTGTCCGAGGATTCTGATTACAGGGACCTGTGGGACAGTTACCTTGGTTACATTGTAGTAAAACCACTGCCCGAAGGTATTATAGGTACTACTATTCTGAGTACTTACAGTGATAAGATGAACAGGTTTTTTACGGCCACCCGTGAATATCATATCAACCTGTTTGGCAAGAGCCTTAAGCTGCTTACACTGCCTTATCAGGAGCAGGATGGTATTGTAGGTACCTGTGCCAGTTCGGCATTATGGTTTGCTTTTCAAAAAACGGGCGAACTGTTTAAAAGCAAAGTGCCCAACCCAAGCGATATTACCATTTCTGCCGGGTACGACTCTCATCATACCGGTAAAACATTTCCCAACTCCAGCCTGGATATAACACAAATCAACAAAGCCATCACAGCTGCGGGCCTTGTGGCAGAACTTTGGGTGTATGATGATAAAATTGATACACTGAAAGACCTGAGGGCTTTTGTGTACGCCTATCTTAAAATGGGTGCCCCGGTGCTGCTGGGCATCCGGCTGCAGAATAAGGACCTGCATCTTGTTACGCTGAACGGGTACCGCTTTGGCGACAATGCTGCCAGTGCCGGTTATGGCGATTTGCTGCTGGAAAGTGACCGCATCAGTAAATTGTATGCACACGACGACCAGGTGGGGCCTTTTTCCAGGCTCGAATTTTTAAAAGACAGAAAAACAGCCCGGCGCAAAAGCAGCGTAAGCACTGCCACTGCGCAGGGAAACTGGCATTTAAACACCTCGTGGTGGAGTGATTTGAAAAAAGACGAAACACTGCTGGCGGCAGTTTTTTGCGTGATAGTGCCACTACCCGGCAACATAAAAGTGAGCTTTAACAATATGCAGGAAGAGATTGAAAATTTCGATCTTATCATGCGTACAAAATTTGCACAAAAAAATGGTGCCGGCACCTCCCCGGCAGGTAAGAAGCAGGCAGGCGGCATACCGGAATTCAAATGGGACATCTATCTGTCAGAAAACAACAGCTACAAGGAAGAAATAAGGGAATACCTGCGTAATGGCACAGAAGGGCAATACGCAGCCGAAGCCCAGGGCATATTATTTGAATCGCTGCCGCAGTACATATGGGTGGTAAAAGCATACCTGCACACGCCGCAAAAAGATTTTTTGGTGTTTGACCTGGTTTACGATGCCATTGACGTAAATTACAAAAGCAGCCCCTTTACAGTGAATATTTATGATGAGAGCTTTAAAAATACACTGATTGCCAATGGAATGATAGAAGACATCAACATGTTTAAACGGTACTGGCAGCACAATGGCCATACTGACGGTACCCCTGAACAGGAAGATGACTTTGAAAAGCTGAACAATTCAGATAACCCGGAAACTTTCTTTAATGATATGCGCTACAAATAGTGCCCCTGCGGTAAATGGCAAAGCTTACATCAGTTTTCCTTTCTGCCCTTATCTGTTATATACCCGGTAATCCAGCCCACCTGGCCGTTTTTTATCAATTTGAATTTTTTGCTGCTATTGGCTGCTTCAAACTGGCGCATGATGCGCAGCAGCAGTGTACTGCCTGCCAGCAGGGATTTGGTATCAAACACAGTGATCACTTTTTGCAGCTCCCTGCGTATTTTACTCAGTTCAGCAGGTTTCATCCCTTTAATCACTAATTTATTGGTGTCGGGTATATCGGCATAATATTTTATCAGTCCCTCCCTGAAGCGGTTTACATCCTTATAAGTAACTTCTACCTGCTGAGCATCTGTTTTTTCGGGATACAGCAAAGTGGCCACAGCCCAGGCAATGCCGCCGCTGATGGCCATGGTATTGCTTGCCGGGTAAGCGCCACTGGCATTTACGGCATAAATGATTTCCTTTTGCTCAATACTGTCCACCACATTGCCCACAAGGTTTTTAAAAGCAGCAAAATCACAATTGGTACCACAGCTTTTTTCTGTAAGATTGGTGGTGCTCTTTGTGCCGCTGGGTATTTGAAACAGCACAAAATCCTTTGCAGCACTGTTGAAATAGCCACCCTTGGTATTGCCGCTGCCAATATCAATTAAAAAAGTATTGTACCGGTCAGCATCCGGGATAATGCCGTAATGTGATAATATGGATTCTTGCAGCACACTCACCACTTCCACATGCCGGCTTTCTTCGCTTATTTTAATCCTGAATGCTTCAATAAAAGTAAGCAGGTGATTGTTCTTATTCAGTTTATCTGCCTGGGCCTTTACGCCACTGCTTATTACGGTGGCAATATCTTCCGGCTGCAATTTCCATTCCTGCCTTAAATAATTGTACAAACCTGCCAGTGCATTTAAAGTAGCTTCATACGAGGCTGCGGTAAAAGAAATAAAGTCAGCATTTACCGCACTGTCTTTTAAAAGCCTGAAGTTACCCGGGGAAGAAACCGTTTTTTCCAGCAGGGTCATTTTTACACCTTTGGACCCCACTTCAATACCGGCAATTTTTGTGGCTTTTAGTAAGGGTTGTACTGCAGATGACTGCGCCATTCCGCTGCCGGTAAAAAGTAAAGTAAAAATTAACCCGGCTAACAGTAATCTGTGCATGCTTATTTTTGGCGCTAAGTTCACAATATGAACCAGTATAAAAGACAGGGTTGCGGTAATTGTTAAAAACTTGTTTATAAGCCGGTGGCACACCGTTACAGATATGCGCTAAAGATATCATCCTGGTAAAATGATTGCTGATCTGTTACAAAGGGATTACCCTGCCCTGTGCAATTGCAAACACTTTATCATTTTTGCCTGGTTGCATAAGATGGGTACCTGTAAATTTGCCAAATGCAGGCAGTACGGCATAGTGGCTGCCAAAGTAAAAGCAGGGCAACTGCAGCGACTGCCTGCCCGCCCCCGAAAGCCTTACCCCCGGGTGTACATGCCCGCTGAAAACATAGCTGTCTTCCTTTTTTGCATTATCAGCAGCATCATGCGTAAATACAAAATCATCAACCGTATACTGCAGCCCGGCAATACCGATATTGGTACGGTTATAAAATTCATCCGGCAATATGTCGTGATTACCCACCACCAGTGTAATTTCAACAGCCGGAAAATCAGTGCGCCATTTTTCAAAATAATCATGCTCCCTGTTGGCATGGCTGTGAAAAAGGTCGCCAACCACAAGCAGCTGCCGGGGATTAAAAAACTGCAGCAATGCACCCAGCCGCTGCATATCTTCCTTAAAAAGGTTTTGTGGTACACCAATACCTTCTTTGCGGAAATGACCTGTTTTGCCAAGGTGCAGGTCAGAAAGGATCAGTATCTTTTTTTCCTCCCAGTAAATGCATTTTTCGCCGCTGAGCCAGAGGGTTTGATTGCGTAGTATGAATTTGTGGGGAGCCTGCATGCTGAATGTGCAAATGTACTGCATCAATAATTTTGTTTTGTGCCAAAGGATTTTTATTTTACTGCTTTAACTAAATACGATACATATGGATCAGCAAACCGACAGGGATTTATTGAAGTTTACAGAGGATACCAGTGGCAAAGCTCCTGGCAGTATCAACGTACTGACTATCCTTACCTTTATTGGATGCGGGCTGCAGCTGATATTGACCTTTCTCACCAGGTTTTTTATGAGCTTTGCTGTAAAAATGATGGATAATCCTGAACTGGCAGATAAGCTCACCACAAAGGAAAAGGACAAAATGATGCAGGCCCGGGAAGCCTTGCGCCTGTACGACCAGCATTATATTCCGCTCACCATCATAGCGCTGGTGGGTATCGCTTTGTGTTTTGTGGGGGCTATGAAAATGCGTAAGCTGAAGAAGGAGGGCTATTATATCTATCTGATCGGGGAGTTTGCCCCCATTATAGCATCTGCAGTGCTGATGGGTATCGCTGTTCAGATGAATTCACCGGTATCAGCCGCATTCAGTATTCTCATTCCGGTATTGTTTGCTATATTGTATGGCATGCAGCTCAAGCACATGAAGTAAAAAGCTAAAAAAGCCCCGGTTGCGGATGAAGCAACCGGGGTATTATAGTTTTCAACCCCAATTTTGCAATAGCAAAATTTGCCTTCGGCTGACGCAAAATGCATAGCATTTAGGTCAGGGTTAACCCCGACAAAGCCCCCAAAAGGGCTTTCGTCGGCCCTTCGGGCAGATTTTGCAGCCAACTGCAAAATCTGGGTTCAAATCACTGCCTTATTGTATTTCCTTGAGCCTGATCGTCCAGCCAAGGTCCATTTTCACAATCAGTGGAAAAGAGCTGATTCCCTGTACCCATACCTGGCGGTGGTCAGCCCCGGGCTTATCGTTATCCACTTTAAAAATGTCCAGCTTTATGTCCTTACCCTTATATTTAATTACCTGTTCTGTTTCCGCTTCGTCCTTGCGGTAAAAAGTTTCAGGCTCATTGTTGTCAAGCTGCATGGTGGTTTTTTTATCCGGCATTTCAACAAAGTTTTCACCCGTCATCCATACGGTACTTGCATCAGTAAGCGTTAAGTTGCCGCCAGTAAAATAATTCACATATTTTTTACTGTCGAGGGCTCCTTTTTTGCTGATATTTACATGCCCGCTCTTATTTACCGGAGCCGTCATTTCCCAGTTAAAGGAGTAGCGGTATTCATCAGATTCCGGCCGCTGAATGGTGATGATGAAATCGTACACCTGGCCACCTGCATTTACTTCATACATCAGCTTGTCGCCAGTTTGGCCCATGTAGAGGCTTTTGCCACCATCCACATCAAGCAGGGGTTCTGTATAAATGGCTTCAACCGGTTTGGGAGTAACCATTTTTTTCTTTTTTGCTACCACCTTTGTTTTGGCCGTTTTTTTAGTGGTTTTTTGCGCCTGTACAGCAGCGGAAGCCGTGAGCAGCAAAAGGGCAATTGCCAGGGCAGATAGTCTGAACATATTATATTTTTTCAGCAAAATTGGCCAAAAAAACAAGAATACCAATACCTGCCAAAGGGTATTTTGCTGAAACTGAACCCGTACGGCTGATTTTTGTTGTATGCCTGTAAGCAATTGCCGCTCGTGTAATTTTAAGAAAACATTAGCGGAAAATGCTAATCAGTGCCAATAAAGCCATTATAATTTACGTTAACTTTACGTCATGCTTAAAATACAGCAGCTAATTATGAGTAGAAAATTTTTGCCGGTAATGCTGGTACTTACGGCGGCCAGTCTGTTTATTGCGTTTAAAACGCTGGGCAGGGGTGACATGGATAAGGACAATCCTAAATCGAAGTATGCAAAAGTGCTGCGTAATGTAGGTATTTTACTGGAAGAGGGTCACTACAGCCCCAGGAAGATCAACGATGATTTTTCGAAGCTGGTGTTTAAGAAATTCCTGGATGACCTTGATGGGGATAAAAATATCTTTTTGCAGAAAGATATTGATGGCTTAAAAAAGTATGAAACAAAAGTGGATGACGAAATTCATGGAAGTGAAATCGAATCTTTTTTTGCAATAAATACCCTGTACCAGCAGCGGCTGGCCGAAACATCTGAGCTGTACAAAACATTGCTTGCCAGGCCGTTCGATTTCAATACAAACGAGTCGGTATTGCTGGATGGAGAAAAATCAGTTTTTGCAAAAACCGAAGCAGACAGGGCAGAGGTCTGGAGAAAGCGGATCAAATACATGGTGCTGGATAAGTACGTGGCCATGCAGGATGACAGGGAAAAAAATAAAGGAAAAAAAGATTTTGTTTCAAAGGCTGACTCAACCATGGAAAGGGAGGCACGTGACCAGGTGCGTAAACAGCTCGACAGATTTTTTTCCACTAAAAAAACAAGGGAGACAAAGGATGAGATATTTGCCACTTTTGTAAACGCAATAACTTCATCGATGGATCCGCATACCGATTATTTTCCGCCGGTTGACCTGCGTTCTTTTAACGAAAGTATGAGCGGGCGGTTTTATGGCATCGGTGCCCAGTTAAAGGAAGATGAAGGAAAAATAAAAATAGCCAGCCTTATAGCCGGTGGTCCGGCCTGGAAAAGCGGGGAAATGAAAGAGAACGATGAAATTATCAAGATAGGGCAGGCAAACGCCGAACCTGTAGACGTTACCGGTTATGCTGTAACCGATGCTGTGAAGCTGATAAGGGGAGCCGAAAAGGGTACGGAGGTAAAGCTTACCCTGCGTAAAATAGACGGTTCAGTTAAAGTAGTGGCATTAAAGCGGGATGAAATAAAGCTGGATGATGTATTTGCTAAAAGCGCCATCATTAATGGTGAACACAAGATTGGTTACATTTACCTGCCGGAATTTTATGCCGATTTTGAAAGGCCCAACGGAGCAAGATGCGCCGTGGATGTAGCCAAAGAAATTGAAAAACTAAAAGCCGAGAACGTGGAAGGGATTGTGCTGGATCTGCGGGGCAATGGCGGAGGCTCATTGTATGATGTGGTGCAGATGGCAGGATTGTTTATTGAAGACGGCCCTGTGTGCCAGGTGAAAAGCCGTGACGAAAAACCCAATGTACTGCGTGACAAGGATAAAAACATATTGTATACCGGGCCACTCACGGTGATGGTGGATGAAACAAGTGCTTCAGCCTCAGAGATATTTGCAGCAGCCATACAGGATTATAAGCGGGGTATCATTATTGGCAGCACTTCAACTTATGGCAAGGGTACCGTGCAGCGTAACATACCGCTCAACCCCGATGGCGAAAACTCATTGTTCGGTGGTAAAAAAGAGGCAGATGACCTGGGTAGTGTAAAACTCACATTGCAGAAGTTCTACCGCATCAATGGCGGAGCCACACAGTTGAAGGGCGTTACCCCGGATGTTGTAATACCCGACAGGCTCGAAATGATCAAATTCCGTGAAAAGGACAATCCATCCAGCCTGAGCTGGGATGAAATAGCCAAGGCTGATTACAAGCCCTGGGTAAGCAATTACAGCATTGATGAAATTACAAAAACGGCAAAAATTCAGGTAGAAACCAACCAGACTTTTAACCGCCTGCGTACCATTGTTCAGGAACTGGATAAGCAGAATGACAAGGAATATTCACTTAACATCACTAAGTACAGGGCTGAACTGAAAGCAGCAAAAAATTCTTACAAAGAGCTTGACAGCCTGTACAAGATTGCTGTGGCCATGAATATCAGTAACCTGGAGGCCGATAAGGCTAAGTTCAGTGCCGACAGCGATAAGACTGAGAAAAACAAACAATGGATTAAGCGGGTTAGCGAAGATATTTACATTAACGAAACGGTTAAGGTGATGAACAATATGATCGGGCAGAATAAAGTGGCCAAGTCCAATTAATTAATTGCCGGAAGTGAAGACGGGCTGTTCCTTTAAAAGGGAGCAGCCCGTTTTGTGTGTCAGGCATGTTCATTAAGCTATAGGGTGTAAGTCCCGAATGAGCGCTGCAGTGCGTATCATTAGCCAAAAGCAAGGGTGTCGCGGGTGACTGCGAATCTGAAAGAAGCTGGCGGCAAAGGTTTGAGCCTACG
>JANMIG010000017.1:0-35754 GCA_031375675.1 Chitinophagales bacterium | reverse complement strand
AAAACTGGTTTTTGAGAAAAATGCGTTCCGAACCATAAAATTAAATGAAGTGGTAAGCCTGATATGCAGGACTGGTGGGCGTTTGACGGAAAATAAAAAGGGACTGTCCCAACAAAATGAAGAACAGTCCCCTTTGGTACCGGAGAGCAGACTTGAACTGCCGACCTTCGGGTTATGAATCCGATGCTCTAACCAGCTGAGCTACCCCGGCAACATCCACAAAACAGCAGTTAAACTGTTAAACGGGCGGCAAAAATAGAAAATATCCGGCAATTACCGAAAGGAATCAGGAAATAAAAATCCAGGGGCTGTTTTCTGTTGCAATATGTCTTTTCCAATTTCAAGTGCTCACTTGAAATCCTGCATCTATAATATACTAAAAAAATCCTATATTTATGCTGACCAGAATTACTCATTAAAAAACAACCGGAATGCCGAAAACGGGATAACAGAGTAGGCCCAAAAACCATTTACCATGACAATCGGACAAATTAAAGAAGCCTCCCTTTCTTCCACGGTTAATGCCACCAAATTTATGGATGCCATTAATGCCACCTGCGAAAAATTTGACATCAGCACGCCCATCCGGCAACTTTGCTTCCTGGCACAGGTGGGTCATGAAAGCGGCGGCTTATTTTTTACGGAAGAGCTGGCCAGTGGCGCTGCCTACGAGGGCAGGAAAAACCTGGGCAATACCCAAAAAGGCGATGGAATAAAATTCAAGGGGCGTGGTTTGATACAGATTACGGGCCGTGCCAATTACACCGCATTAGGACCTGTTCTGGGAGTTGACCTGATTAAAAATCCCACACTGCTGGGCGGCAAAAATGTGAATGTTTGTACTCCTGAGCAAATCAAAAATGCAGCCATCAGTGCAGGCTGGTTCTGGAACAGCCGCAAACTGAATGATATTGCAGATAAAATCGATATTAAAAAACCCATTGAAAGCGGCAGCAATCTTGAAAACTTTACGCTGATGACAAAAAAAATAAATGGTGGTACCAATGGCCTCAACGACAGACTGAGCCGGTATAAAGCAGGGGTAAAGTTTTTTTAAGGTGTTTTTATAGTTAAGCGAGCTAAAGTATAAAGTTGTTCCTGTTTGGCAGCGTGGATTTCTACTTATCATATCCGGCGTAAAAATGGCAACAATAGACCTTTACTTCATAAATTAACATTGCTGTAACCCGGGTATTGTGTTTAGAAAGCTACCTTTAGCAGCCACTAATGGTGAGGTAATTGCCAAATTTACATATATGACAAAAAATGCAGCTCTTTTCATCAACAGTAAAAAAAGCAGGATAGTTTTATTGGCAAGCATTGCAATCGCTTTTTTCTGGATAGCTGCCAATACTATAGATGTATATCATTTTGCAGCGGTTGGAGCCATATTTGAAATATTGTGGTTGCCGGCAGTTGTCATTACTATTGCATTGCCGGTATTTGCTTTTGTTTTATTGGCAAAAGAAAAATTTAATATACAATCATTTTACCTGTATGCTATTCTTATTATTGCTACTGCTGTTGCGGTGGTACTGTTAAAACTACTGTGAAAAATATGATGCAGAAGCAACAGTATAAGCTTTAAAAAATGTTTCTCAATAAAAAGAGGTCTCCGGGCGGAGACCTCTTTTTTATTACCGGAAAGAAGAATTTATTCCTTTACAATCTTATCCTGTTTGATCACGTTACCTTTTTGATCGGTAATGGTAACCATATACACACCGCTTGCCAGTTTGCTGGTGCTGATGCTGGATGCGTTTGCAAAAGTCTTATTCAGCATTCTGCGGCCATACATATCAGTTACCGTTACAGAAACCGTTTCGCTGTATCCGCCCATGTTCACTTTAAGTTCATTGCGAACAGGGTTAGGATAGATGGAAACAATACCAGTTTTTGGTGTTTCTTCTGCAGTACGTGATGCCGTACCAGTCTGAACCCGTAATGTGTAACACTGTGTGGCATTGTTGGCATTCTGATAGCCATATACCCTTACAAAATAAGTACCTGCAGTGTAAGTACGTGTAATTGTTTCGCTGGCAGTACCTCCGGCCTGTGAAATAGCCAGTTGCGTTGTACCATTGCTGCTGTACAAGCGTACATCGTAGTCAGCAGGCAGAGTGGTAAGTGTAATAGTAGCTGTACCACCTGTTGTAATAACAAACCTGTAATAATCGTTATCACCTGAAGGGCTGATCAGGCCTTTAACATCAGTATTCAGCGGTATAGTAGCTGCGCCACCGCTTGTACCATTGGTAGATACATCATAAATACCAGGGCAGGTGCTTACCGCAGCAGTGGTAAATTGTGCCTGTGCATAAGCTCCGGGACCACTTGCGCAATTGCCTCTTACCCTCCAGTCGTACAATGTAGTGGCGGCAAGGCCTGTAATGGCCCTTGAAGTAGCAGTAGTACCTGTTACAGCATTGATCCATGTAGCGGAAGATGCAGCTTTGTAATCCACATCGTAGTTAGTGGCACCGCTTAATGCAGCCCAGCTAACGGTGGCACCGCTGCTGGTAATGGCAGAAGAAGCTAATCCTGAAACTGTACCACAAGGCGCAGTAGTAGTAAACTGTGCAGCCACATAGTTACCAGAGCCGGCAGCGCAGGTTGCCCTTACCCTGTAGTCGTACACAGTACCCTGGGTTAAACCAGCCAGTGATACAGAAGTGGCAGTTGTAGCAGTAGCTGCATTAATCCATGTTGCAGAAGCTGCTGCTTTATAATCAACATCGTAGCTGATGGCACCGCTAACGGCAGTCCAGCTAACTGTTGCACTTGTGTTGGTAATAGCAGAAGCAGCAAGGCCGGTTGCATCACCGCAGGCCGGTGGTGTACCGTTGATAGTGAAATTCGCATTGCTGATATCAAAGAAGATATTACCCACTGCTTCCACTTTGATGCGGCAGGTAGTTGAATTTACAACAGGTACCGTAATGGCTTCTGTACCATCATTTGGTGTACTTGCCACCAGTACTGTTGAGAATGTGTTACCACCATCAGTTGACAGTGATATTTTAACATTGGCACAGCTTACCGGGGCAGCGGTTGTATTGTTTACACTCCAGGTAACATTTTGTGCAGTACCTGCATTCCATACCACAGCGGTATTGGGAGCTGTAACTGCAAACGGGCCTGATGTATTGCTGACAGTAACAACAGCATCGGTTGTAGCCGTTTGGCCAATTTCGGCACCAGCTACGTACGGGTGGTTGTCTCTTACTGTTAATGTAAAGTTTAAGGTTCTTGAAACAGAACTAAGCGCTTCAATATTGGCGCCTGCGTCACCACCTGCTAATGGGGGCGTTACATTCAAACCTGCCAGTATGGTAGACAATCTTGGAAATGTTCTTGTACCAGATGCAGTCGCAGGAAAGGTCAACCAGTTGGGGCCGGTTGCCTTGGTGGGTGAAGCAACGCTGCTTGCACCTGAAACAGTTGAGTTGTCATTCTGTTCCCAGCAATAAGTAAGCGGGTCGCCCTGTGCATCAGTAGCTGAACCTGCAAGCGCAAACGGTGTGCTTATTGGAATAGTGAAATTGCCTACAGCAGCCACAACAGGTGCTGAATTGGCTGTCATTGTTACAGAAACCGGGCAGGTTTTTCCAGCCAGGTTATTTTGTATCTGGTTGATGGAAGCCTGGTGAAAAATATCAATTGAATGAGGAGCAACATCCTGGTTGGTAATACCGGCATAACCCATGATGGTGATACCAGATCCCACTTCCTTGTTTACACCAGTTCCTTCTAATGAGTGTGAAAAAGTGTGATTGGCACCCAACTGGTGACCCACTTCATGTGCCACATAATCAATATCAAAATTATCACCCTGTGGTATTGCATCCAGGGGAGAAGTGATACCACTGCCTTTTGAGCCATTCACACACACACAACCGATACAACCTGCATTACCACCACCACCGGAAGCACCAAACATGTGACCGATGTCATAATTGGCTTCGCCGATAACGGATGTAAGTGTAGACTGTAATTGTCCGTTCCACTGGCTTAAAGTGGTGGAATATGGATCTGTTGCAGGATTATAATAAATAACTGCTGTAGTATTAGCAATCAGGTTCAGGTGCAGGGCCAGATCTTTTTCATACACACCGTTGCAGCGGGTTAACGTATTATTATAAGCAGCCAGTACCAATGCTACCTGTGCCGAACTGGTGGCACCAAAATAGTTGGCGTATTCACCATTGCACGACTGTGCCAGGCGCATGGTTTTTACTGTACCGGTAGAAACACGGGCAGCATTTACATTGGCAACCTGGGCATTGATGCCTGCTGCCATCTGGCTCTCTACAGTACTGCAGTTCCACTTCAGGCCTGCTTTATCCCTTTGTGTGGTATACACGGAATAAACTGCATGATCACTGGAATAAGGCTCGATAAATTCATTGGGTTTGCCTGTTCTGAAAACCATGGTTTGGATACCACCAGGTGAGATACTCAGTTTCAGCGTGGCATACCTGTCAGTAATACCCTTGCCGGAATAAGCCCTGATTTCGGGAAAACGTGCCTGTAAAGCAGGCTCAAAATTGGATGCTTCAAATACTTCAAACTGCTCGATATTTCCATCCGCATTGGGCAGGGAAATTGTAGCGGAACGTTTTGAAGCATTGTTGTCAACGACAGAAAATAATTCCTTCCTTAACGAAGTAATGTTCAGGTTAAATAATTTGAATAGTTTTGGATAAGTCAGCCTGGCCACAGCCTTGTCAGTAGTAATCGAACTGCGGCTGTCGGTGTTGGCAGCCCAGTAGTTCTTATCCTGTGCATGCACAGATGTGTGCAGCGCCAGCATAAGTGTAAAACCTGTTAAAAGTTTTTTCATCTTGAATTTTGATTTTGGTTTAAAAAAAATGACTGTCGAAAGTAAATAAATTAAACATAGTAAACAATAGTAAAACTACGGTACAGACGTATTTCAGCAGTTTATTTTTGTATGTATGTTGCAAAAAAAGAATGCCTTTCCTGTTATGCACAGCATTTGCACAAACCGGTTCTGTACAAATAAATAAACCGCCTCAAAATTGAAGCGGTTTTTTATTTTCTCATGCAGGTATCAGTTCATAAGTTGTATCCCTGTTGCAGGATTCCGGAATAAAAATCCGGGTGTATTTTTTTTAACAGCTGTCTATTCTTTTACCAATTTTACTGAATACACTTTATTGCTGTTGTTGTTGATTTTAACCAGGTAAATACCGGCGGGCAACGCTGCAATATTTATCTGTGAAACAGCACCTGTTACTTTACTGTTCAGCACTGCTTTCCCGTTGCCATTAAATACCCTTACTTCAGATACGCCTGTATAGCCGGGGATGCTGATGTTCATGATATCTTTAGCAGGATTGGGATAAACTCTCACTTGCTTTTTACAGTCAACTATGCTTACTGACTGCGGTGCAGATGCTGTACCGGTGGCCACCCGCAGCGTATAGCAGGTACTGGCATTATTGGCTCCATTAAAGCCAAACACCTGTGCATAATAGGTGCCTGCCGCCGCTGTGTAGTTGATGGTTTCGCCTGTTGTACTTCCGTTTTCTGAAATAGCCAGTTGTGTACCTGCACTGTTCAGCAATCTCAGGTCGTAATCGGCAGGCAATGTACCCAGCGTTAAAGTGATGGTGCCGCCTGTGGTAATCACAAACTTATAGTGATCAATATCAGCAGTGGGGCTTATCAAACCTGTAACGTTGGTATTAAATGGTATGGTGGCCGCACCGGCAGTAGTGCCATTGGTTGAATTGTCCAGTGCATTGGCGCAGCCTGTAATGGCAGTGGCCGTAGCCCTGATGGTATAGCAGGTGGCACTGTTGGCACCATTGTAACCAAATACCCTGATAAAATAAGTGCCTGCTGCCTGGTTGTTTAATGTAACAGTTTCTGTAGCTGTTGCTCCTGCACCTGAACCAATCTGGGTACCTGCACTGTTGAAGATGGTCATATCATAATCAACCCCAGCAGGCCCAACAAGACTGAACACATTATTGCTTGCTGCCGTTGTTACCACCCTGAAATAATCGTTATCAGTGGTGGTGCTGATAGCCGCCGAATTGGTAACCCCTGCAACAATGGTGGCAGCAGTGGCCTGAGTTTCGTTGGGTTCAAATGCAGTTACACAATTTGCTACCACTGCTGCAGTGGTAAACTGAGCCTGTGTATAAGTACTGCTTAAACCAACTGCTGTACAATTGGCCCTTACACGCCAGTCGTACAAAGTAGATGCGGCTAAGCCGGTAATCGCTCTTGAAGTAGTGGTGCTGGCTGTAACAGCATTGGTCCATGTGGCAGATGTGGTGAGTTTATAATCCACATCATAATTGGCCGCACCACTCACTGCCGACCAGTTGACTGTGGCACCAGATGCTGTAATACCCGAAGCAGCCAAGCCTGCCGGAGCATTGCAACTGGCTGGCGAAGCCGTAGTAAACTGTGCCGCTATATAGTTTCCGCTGCCGCCTGTGCAGGTAGCCCTTACACGCCAGTCGTACAGGGTACCCTGCGCAAGTCCGGCAATATTTACTGAAGTAGCAGTGGTAGCCGCAGCTACAGTGGTCCATGTGGCTGATGTGGTTAATTTGTAATCCACTGTATAATTCAATGCACCGGCAACAGCCGTCCAGCCAACAGTGGCACTGGTAGTGGTAATGGCAGAGGATGCAAGGCCTGTTGGGTCGCCGCATACAGCAGGCACACAGGGATCTAATGTAAAGGCAGATATTCTTGTGCTCCAGGTAGAAGCCACATTGTATTCACAGGTAAACCAGAACCTTTCCCCGTCAGGATCACAAACCAGGTGGTTGTAATCGCCATAGCGTGTACTGCCATTGGCAGCAGTACCAGCAATCAGCACATCTTCGGTGTAGGTCATTGTATTTAAAGCGTCACACTCTTTACGCCCTGTGTACCTTGCGCCGGGATACACCGTGGTGGCGCTGGAAGATACATTGTAAGCCATGCCGATATTGCCATATTTGTCGTAGCAGGTACTTGGCATAAAACGGTTGGTATTGTCGGGTGCATAGGTTGCCTGCTGGTACACCCCCCAGTTACCTGTTGTTTTACGCAATTCGTACCAGCGGGCACCGGCTATATTGGCACCTTTGTCCACAACATGCGTTACTACAATGCCTTCATACCCGCCAAACCTCCTGTACACAGGCTGGTTCGCTATTTTCTGCTGCAGTGCCTCCAGCCTGCTGGTGGTGCCGGGCTGGGTAATGCACTGGCCACGGGTGGCAGTACACACATCCGACTTATAAGCAGCCACAGCCATTGATGCCTTATGTGTAACCGTTGTTAAAGATGGTGTGGTAAAGTTCACTTTAAATTCCAGCAGGCCGATGCTGTCCACATCTGCGGTGGAAGCTGTCCACGCATCATCCGCCATATAGGCGATAAGGCCGCCTGTACCTGCGGGGGGCACCGTAGTACCCTGCAGCAAAACGGGACACATGGAAAAATATTTATTGGTGCTGCCGAGGGTAAACTTCTGCATGGTGGCTGTAGCATTGCCTGCAATCATTTTTGTACGGTCAAATGCATACACAGTAGAGCCTACATAAGATGCTGTAAAATCGTTGGTGGTGGCGTAATAGGCATCTGTCCATACACTGAATTTTGGATAATCGGGAAAGATGGTGCCGGTACTGAAAAAATACACATACCATGCACCGGTGGGGTCACCTGTTTGCGATACCGCAAAAGTAAGCCCTTCCGAACCTGTTTCAGAAGCATTGTTGAATTCAGTCATTATATACCTGTCGGCCAGTTGGTCGTACAGTGCAATGGGGTCGCCCAGGCCGCCTTTGCCGGTAATGGCATCCATAAACGTTTCAGCCACTACCTGTGCGCCAGCCTTGTTGTATATTTTAAACTTTGCGCCGGATGAACCATTCACCATGTGAATAACATGATTGGTACCCACACACAATGTAGGGTCGGGCGGATTGAGTGGCTGATAACCGATGCCGTTGAAATTAGCCGTAACAGCCCTGCTGGCAGATGCAGGATTGAGTGAGTTGTATGCCTGCTGCAAAGCCGCATCACTGTTTTGCTGCTGGTTGCCAAAATAAGCCGGTGTAAAAGGCACAGGCTTTTTACCGGCTGGCCATATACGGCCATTTTCATCCCTCACTTTCACATCGGGTATCCTGGCATCAGCCGGTGAAATGTCCCTTAACGGTTTGGTAATTTTAATCAGTTGCCCTGTAATTACAACAGGGTCTCTGGGAAATGCCGTTTCCTGGGCACTGGCTGTATACAGAAAACAGCAGGCCGCCATGATGGTGAAAATCTTAAGCATGATTGTATAGTTTAGTTGAAAAACTAATGTAGGCTCTTTTTTCAGATTGCACAACAGGTTAATTGATGCTGCGCTCAAGGGCGTATTCTTACGATAGGTTAAAAATGATCAACTAACGGTACTCCTGTGATATTGATAGAAAAAAGCTTATCCCTGCGTTTAAACGTTGAATATTTTCTATCATTAACGGTAAATAATTTTTATCCACAAGTTGATTCTTAGTATTTTGCACCTGTGTACAACCGTATTTTTACGCTGCTCAAAAAAGACCTGCTGCTCGAGCTGAGGCAGCAGCATACCTTCTATGGCATACTGCTGTACATTGCCTCCACCATTTTTGTGTTATACCTCTCTGTATCTAATTTAGAAGCTGCTGTATGGAACGGCCTTTTTTGGGTGATACAATTGTTTATTTGTGTAAATGCAGTGGCCAAAAGTTTTTTGCAGGAGAGCCGTGGCCGGATGCTGTATTTTTATACCATCGCTTCACCGGTTGAGTTCATCATCAGCAAAATGATGTACAATATACTGCTGATGCTCATCATGAGCCTGCTGAGCCTTTTTTTATATACTGTTTTTTTAGATAACCCGCTGAACAACAGCCTGCGGTTCACCGGCATTGTATTACTGGGCGGCACCAGCATCAGTATGGTATTTACCCTGCTTGCCGCCATAGCTGCCCGTGCCCAGCAAAATGCCGCCCTCATGGCCATTATGGGCTTTCCCATCATTCTCCCCCTGTTGCTCCTGCTCATGCGGCTGAGCAAAACCGCTTTTGGCGAAGTATTTCGTGATGGCGCTGTGCTGCAGCTCTGCGGCCTCATCATCGGGCTGGATGTGCTGATAGCCGGTATGGCGCTGATATTGTTTCCTTATTTGTGGAAGGATTGAGCCTAAATGTGCACACAACTCATGCAGGAGGCGCTTGCCCCCCGCTGAACTAAATTTACATAACATCTTTGTTTAATGCTGCCGTTTACCCTAACTTTGCCCCACTCAACAAATAGCTGGTTATTTTGAAAAAAAACTGGTGGAAAATAGTTTCATTCGGCTTGCTGGTTTACACCATTTGGGCGGGCTTTTTATGGCCGGTTCCACGCCTGTTCATCCTTAATGAAACCATCCGCAATCTTTATTTTCATGTGTGCATGTGGTTTGCGATGATGATCCTCTTTGGCATCAGCTTCGTGTACAGCATCAAATACCTGATGGGCTTTAAATACCGCAATGATATTTATGCCCGGCATTTTGCTGCTGTCGGCTCTTTTTTGGGCATTTTGGGTTATGCCACCGGCGCTTTATGGGTATCGGTTACCTGGGTTACACAGCAGGGCCAGTCATTCGGCAGTGTTTTAAAAGAACCCAAACTGATTGGGGCGGCCATAGCGCTGCTGATTTACGGGGCTTATTTTGTTCTGAGGGGCTCTTTAACTGATGTTGATAAAAGGGCCAGGATTGGTGCAGTGTACAATATTTTCGCTTTTGCCATGCTTTTTCCTTCCATCTGGATCATCCCCCGCCTGGTGGGCAGCCTGCACCCCGGTGCACCCGGCAGCGAAAGCGGTAACCCTGCGCTGGACAGGAATGATATGGACAACAGCATGCGCATGGTATTTTATCCCGCTGTTATCGGCTGGACCTTACTCGGCATATGGATAGCTTCTCTTAAAGTAAGATTGCAATTACTGGCAGATAAAAATTTATTAAATGACAAGGTATAAATTTATTACTGTGCTTGTATGCGCAGTTGCTCCTTTACTGCTTACTGCACAGGCGGCAGGCCCCGAAATGGCAGATACCATGCGCAGCAATGGTAAAATATACATCGTAGTGGCTGTATGCCTCACCATCCTTTGCGGCCTGTTTTTGTATGTAGCATCACTGGACAGGAAAATAAGGAAAATGGAAAAGGACAGCCGTGGTGCATAATCATACCGCTGCAGCAGATTTTTTTGCAGGAGCCGGTTGATGAAAATAACCACTGCAACTAACAATGAAACAATACCCGGTAATTTACAAACAACGATTGCAAATAAAAATTAAACAAATTTATGTCAGCACAGCAGCCATACAGCTTTTTCCACAGCGTGGAATTGAGCTTTGACAAAGCAGCAAAATTTACCAATTGGGACCTTGGCATTTTAGAGCAGATAAAAGCCTGCAACAGCGTATTACAAATGCGTTTCCCTGTTAAATTAGACAACGGTAATATTGAAGTGATTGAGGCGTACCGTGTACAGCACAGTCACCACAAAACACCCTGCAAGGGCGGTATCCGTTTTAGCGATGAAGTAAACCAGGATGAAGTGATGGCCCTGGCCTCACTGATGACCTACAAATGCGCCATTGTAAACGTGCCTTTTGGCGGCGGTAAGGGTGGTATCAAAATCAACCCCCGCAAATACAGTACGTACGAGCTGGAAAAAATTACCCGCCGCTATACCTCTGAGCTGGTGAAGAAAAACTTTATCGGCCCGGGTACAGACGTACCTGCACCTGATTACGGAACCGGTGAAAGGGAAATGGCCTGGATAGTGGATACCTACCAGTCACTCAAACCCGGTGAAATAGACAGTGCCGGTTGTGTAACGGGCAAGCCCATCACCCAGGGCGGTGTACGTGGCCGCAAGGAAGCTACGGGCCTTGGTGTTTTTTATGGCCTCAGGGAAGTATGCCTGATGGAAGATGTAATGACCAAGCAGGGCCTTACCGTGGGTGTAGCAGGCAAAACTGTAGTGGTACAGGGCCTTGGCAATGTGGGTTATCACAGCGCCAAATTCTTTCGTGAGGCTGGAGCAAAAGTAATTGCACTGGCGGAATATGAAGGCGCTATCATGAACCCCGAAGGACTGAATGAGGAAGAAGTATTCCAGCACAGGAAGGCCACGGGCAGCATCCTTAATTTTCCGGGTGCAACCAACCTGGCAAAAAATACGGATGCGCTTGAACTGGCCTGCGACATACTGATACCGGCTGCACTCGAAAACGTTATCAATGGCGAAAATGCCCCAAGGGTAAAAGCAAAAATAATTGGCGAAGCAGCCAACGGCCCCTGTACGCCCGAAGCGGATGAAATATTTGCAAAAAACGGCATCATCTGCGTACCGGATATGTACCTGAATGCAGGTGGTGTAACCGTAAGCTATTTTGAATGGCTGAAAAACCTCAGCCATGTGCGCTATGGCCGTATGGAAAAAAGATTTACCGAAAACCTCAACAGCAGTATCCTTACACAAATTGAGGAGCTGAGCGGAAAAAAAGTAGGTGAAAAGGAAAGAGCCTTTATCATGCACGGGCCAGAAGAAAAGGACCTGGTGCATAGCGGGCTGGAAGAGACCATGATTACTGCCACCCGTGAAATCATGGAACTGTGGAAGAGCAATCCATCCATACCTGATATGCGCACTGCCGCTTATGTAACAGCCATTAACAAGGTAGCCACCAGCTATGCTGAACTGGGTATCTTCCCTTAATAGTATTGTATTCACTCAACAGATCCTGCCTTTTACGGGGCAGGATTTTTTTATACTGAAAAAAAATATTCGCCGGTAAAACTTGTATTCTTTAGCAGGACTTAGTACATTGTACAGCATTAAAAACTAATCATGGCATACAAAATCGGAACAAAAGAAAAACCTATGGTACTAAAAACACCTCCATTGACATCTGAATATACCATGCATGTGGACGAAAAGGATGGAAAGGAAATACTGGTTTGCACTGTTGGTAAAACTGTTTTGCACTACAATATCAATTGCCTTGACGACCTGCACAAAATGCTGAAAAAACATGGCGACTGGATGGAATTGGGCAGCGCAGACGAACAAAAGCCTGCCAAAGATGGCACTGTGGAAGCCTGGGGCCGTTCAGAAAAAAATCCAGCAGGCGGATGGTATGGACTAAAGAAAGGGCTGCGTGGCCGCTTTGGCATGTACATACCGCCCTTGATGGAAGCACTCGGCCTGGCTGAGGTAACGCATGATGCCAAAGGAAATAAAATGAAGGCCAAATAACTGCAGGCACGGATGCAGCTATTCCTGGTAAAAAATAACAACTCAAATAAAAAAAACAAAATGTCAATCTTTTCCTGCCTCAAAAAAATGGTTTATTTATTTTTGCTCTTTTTTGTTTTACACGGCTGTAAAAACAATCCAGCAGATACTGGAAAAGAAACCAAAGCGATCAGTACTATGCTGGATGCATGGCACGCCGCCGCTGCAAAACCAGATTACAAAGCTTATTTTGAACTGATGACGGAGGATGCAGTTTTTATTGGCACAGATGCAACTGAAAACTGGGACAAGAAAAGTTTTATGGTATGGGCAAAGCCATTTTTTGACAAGGGAAAAGCCTGGTCCTTTACTTCTTTGCAAAGGCATATTTATTTTGACAAATCAGGTACCCTTGCCTGGTTTGATGAATTGCTGAATACACAAATGAAAATATGCAGGGGCTCCGGTGTAGCGGTTAAAAACGGTGCTGACTGGAAAATACAGCAATATGTATTGTCGGTAACAGTGCCCAATGATAAATTAGACAGTGTTATAAATATTAAAGCACCGGTTGAAGACAGCATGATTGATAAGCTGTTAAAAAACTAACCGGGCACGTCTTTAATTACAATACTGATAACACGGAGAGTTTGCATACGGATTTATGATACATCCCTGAAAACATGTTCCTTTGGTTGCATTCCAAATTTTTGCTGGCCAGGGGGCAAAAGCCTGTGCTGACAGCCGTGGCAGGAGTCCTTTGCGATTACGCCCCTTGTAAAAGACAAGGCAGAAAAATAAAAACTGCCCCAAATGAGGCAGCTTTTCAGTATCATGATAATACCATTTGCTTATCAGGGAAGAGAAGGACAGGCATTGCAGGTATCTAAGTAACTGCCGTACCAAACAGCAGCACAATAGCCTGCATTAATGGGGCTGGTGGTGCATTGCCCTACCGGCATTTTACTGCAACGCTTACCCGGGCAATACCCTGACCCTCCCAATACTTTTTTTTGCTGATTTCTTGTTAACTCATTGCCAAAACTTAATGGCTTTTTTACATTCTCTTTCATACGTAACATTTTAATGTGTTGAAAAATAAATTGCCTTATAAATCTAAACACATTAATCGGCAGCACCTAAAAAAGAAATGCACATATAATCTAAATTTTTAATACCCCGGCACAGACAAGCCGCTTCACTTCATCAGTAACCATTTGCTCAAAAGCAGCCTCATTCCCCTCAAGTTCTGCCGCATCAAAATGCAGCCGAACCTTATCCAGTAAGGATTCCAGCGTTTGCGGCTGAATACATTCCTGCACTACTACGGCTTCCAATCCTTCCAGGTACAGCTCAAGTATGGTGGCATTCAGCACATCTGGCAGCACTACCGCAAGCGTTTGCGTGGAATCGTCTCCGTTTAACACTTCTTCTGCTAAAGCCTCAAAATCATCAACACCCGCAGCATCCCAATTGCAGGGCATCCAATGTACCGAGGCCAAATCATCTAATTGTATCGGGGTTGAAAGCTGTATTGTGTCATCAGCAAACACCCTGGCATACTGCACCATATCCCGGCCATAGCACCACAGCACAAAGGATTCCTGCCCCCACCCTGCCTGCATAACAGCGGCTGCTTTTTCCAGTACAATAAGTGCTTCTATTCGCTCCCGGTATATTTCATTTTCAATATTGCCGGTAAGCGCCGCCAGTTCAGGTTCCATAAAAAAGTCAGCAGGCACAGGTTGCCCCAGCCATTGCAAAGCGGCCTTGCTGCGTACAAAAGCTGCAGCAGAAATTTTTCCTCCGGTATTACTCACTGGCGCTGCTGTGGTAAGGTATTGCTGCCGGGCAGCGCTTGTCCATACAGGATACAATGCAGGCTGCTGTAATGGCGGTATGTTGTAAATACTGTGCTGCAGGGCAATGCCCTGCTTTTGGCACAATTCTATAATGCGGTAGTAGTACTCCGGGTAATCGAGCCGCAGGCGGCGTGCCAGGTGTGCACATACAAAGGGCATTTGCTTATAACCGGCAACAGTATGAATGAATGGCACAGCAGGCACATCTTCAAATCTTGTATAACCGCTGTAGGAGGGCTCATCCACCGGCTCGTCCATAATATACATGATGGGTACCTGCTCCTGCGCTGACAGGTAGTACAGCAGGCACTGCTCAAATATAAAATTCAACTGGTCAGTACGCACATCATTCCAGCCAGCCCGGTTATCGTCTAAAAAACTAAAGGCTGCTTTGCAATAAGCCTGTATAAAAGAAAGGTGATGCCCGCCAAATACACCTGTATTGGCAGCAAAAATATCACCCGGCATATTTTGAATATGCATCATGGCAGGTATGTGCTGCCATTTTTTGGCAATAAGCGCAAGGTTATCCCGGTAGTACGACAGGTTTACCTCCAGGTTTTGCGCTACCAGCGGTGCCTCCAGTACTTCTTCCGGAAAGGGGTGCCAGGCAAAGAAGTCTCCATCCACATGTAAAAAAGGCTCCTGCTGCAGGGAAAAACTTACTATTTTGGCCAGCGACCAGAATGCAGGCGGATAATTCTTTAACCGTTCGTCCAGCACTGTTTGTACATCAGCATAAGGAAGCCCCAATGTATTGACCAGCATTTCCCTGCCCCGCTCATCCGTAACCAGGGATACGGCGCCATACAATCTGGTAAACTGCAGGCAGCTTAATGCCCAGCTCATCCAGTGAAATTCGCAGCCTGGCCAGCCTGCCTTTATGGCAAGTGTTTGGTCAGTGGCTCCGGCGCTCCAGAATGTTTGTACGATTTTCATATAGCTGTATTAGCCCATCCAGTAAGTTAACTATAAAAAGCCATTCCCACTTAGTGCCATACCCTTTTATTTTTAAAAGTATTCACCAATTGGCTTGGCCTCAAGACCGCAGATAATTTTTATTGTACCCCAAAAATTTGTACATTGCTGATGCTAACGCCTGAGCCAGCAGTTGCGATAGCCATAAATACCAATATTCATATAATACATTTGTGAGGGATTAAAAAAGAGGCTTTCCCTGTTTTTTATGCTGGTTGGATGGGGTAGGTTTGTAAAGAAAAGCCGTTTATACCCGTTTACAAACGACAACAAACGTTTACGATCGGGTATTTGCGCAACGGTGTTTTTATTTATAATCAATTACTTAATGATAAAGAGGTGGGTATATTTACGAGTTAATGGCAAACTACTTATACAGTTTTTATGGCAAATAGTCAACTAAGTAAAGAAGACTTAGAGAAACAAAAACTTGAATTAGAGGTCTTAGAGCTTAAACGAAAATGGTTATTTAAGCCCCAATACTTCTTTAGCCTTTTAACATTTTTATTGACTGCCTCTACAATTATTTGGAGTCTTTCATCTGGAGTGTTAGATATCAAATACCAAAGTTTATTACTTGATAAAAAAAATCTTGAATTTGATATAAAAAAATTTGAAGAGAAAAAAGATTCAATATTAAAATCATATTTAAACTTAGTAGACTCTTTAAATAATCAGAAGCAAAATTTATACTACTTAGATTCATCATTACAGAACTCACAAGCAAACGAAAAAAGGCTGTTTTTGGAAAAACAAGCTGTTCAGCTTAAAGCAAAGGAGGTAACTGGATTTTATAAAAAAACAATTGATAGTTTGCTTAAGGTATATGAAACTCACAAAATACCTCAGACCAACAAATCTTTAGATAGCATACAAATAATTATCCCAAATGCATTTTCTCCGGGCACTTTAGGCGCAACGAACTCCTTTAAAGTTAAAGGTAATGACCTAGACAAATTGAATTACTTCCAGTTTACTATTTATGATAGATTTGGTAAACTTGTTTTCAGAACAAACAATTTTAATCAAGGCTGGGACGGAAAGGTTAATGGAATGGTTCCAAATGAAACAGAGATTTATGTTTATACATGTGAAATTGGAGTTGAAAGTATAACCAAACATAGGAGATATAGGGGCTACGTTACCTTGATAAAATAGTCACCCTACTAGTCAGCAGCTAACATGGTAATGCTACAAGTATAGCAGGACGTTGTAATCTTCGACTGTAGTTCGCTATCAGCAACGGTTTCGGCGGACGAGCAATGAATTCCAGCCCTGCAGCAATACCTGTTCGTTAGCGGCAATTAAACAGCCTTTAAAGCTTAGTTTCCGGTAGACCCAAGTAAATATTTATAATGAATAGAATCATATTCACAGATGGAAATTGAATTGACAAAAATATTAATTGAGGGGGTTATAAAAGCCTTTGTCGCAACGGGACTAGATTTTTTTAAAAAAGAAAAATCTTATAAACCATTGGAGTTTGAAAAATTTAAAGCATCTTTTTCTTCTTCAATAGTTACCCACATGATTAAGGTTTTGAATTTTTCAGATAAACTATCGAATAGTAAGTTATCCGAACCTAAAAAAACAGAAAACTTCACAATTCAACTCACTGTCAAACCTCAAAATCGGAGATACACTAGCCCAGATAAAAAAGTTAAAGATTTAAGTGAATTAGAAATATTGTATGGAGAAAATCATTGCATTTTATTAGGCGACCCAGGCGCAGGAAAAACTACTACTCTTAAAAGATTAATTCAAAAATGTTATTTAGACTTAATCGATACTAAAAGAGAAATTAGATTTTATCCGATATTAATTAGGCTTGGAGAAATTGAAAGAGGCCAAGATTTATTTTTGTCACTTGCTAAAGAATTAGGAATAAGTTATACAACGATAACAAGAGAAGTTGAGTATGAAAGTGAGTTATTCGAATCTGAAGAATTAGATTTTGGGGAACTGAAAAATAAGAAAGTTCGAATAGTTGAATACAAAGTTGGGGATATTTTTCTTGAAAATGCGCTGGCTAGTTTTTTCAATGAGGTTCAAATAATTCTTTTTTTGGACGGTTTAGATGAAATACATTTTGATTTAAAAGAAAAAATCTACAAGCAAATTAAATCAATTTCATATCTGCTTAGTGGCTCGAAAATTATACTCACTTCACGACCGTTTTCGGACATAAACAGCTTTCAATCTTTCAGTAAATTTGAAATTCAGCCACTGACTAAGGAACAGTCAATAGAGATTGCTAATTACTGGGTTCAAAATGCCAGCGATTTTTTTGAAATTTTAAATTCTAAACCTTACAAGGATCTTGCAAATAGGCCTCTATTCTTAAACTATTTATTGGTTTTATTTGAAAATAGCAACGATGAATTGCCAAATCAAGCAATCGAAGTCTACAGGCAAATTATATTGTTGGCAATTAAGGAATGGGATGAAAATAAGGAGTACAAAACCTTTCGCCATTCTAAATATAAATGGTTCAATACATTTCAAAAGGAAGACTTTTTGTCTGAACTTGCTTTCAACTTAACTTACAAATTAAAAATAAAAAAAGTTTTTACTCAATCTCAAATGATTTCGGCTTTTGTTGATATATACAAAAGATATGAGAAATTAACTCTTGATGATGCTAAATCTGTAATTGATGATATAGAAGCGCATAACGGTCTAATCATTAACAGTTATTCAAATACTTATGAATTTAGTCATCTCTCATTGCAGGAATATTTATGTGGGAAATATATTTTGAGTATCCCCTTTTCAAAGGAAAACTATGATTTCTTAAATCAATATCCAGCACCTTTGGCAATCGCAAATGTACTATCGCCACGGCCAGCACAATGGTTTTCAGCTCTAATTCTGAATTATCAAAACCAAGTACAAGTTGATAGGAAGATAAAACCTGATAAAATATATGAGTTTATTGATAGACTGATTATCGAACAAATTACATTCCTTTACCCGACACTTGAACTAGGATTTTCATTAATTTATTTACTTTCTGAATTTAGGTTTCAAAGTCAAGTGTTAGAATTAATTAATAGATTTCTATTAATCAAATATGTTACGGATTCTTTGGCAACTGCATTGGTGAAATATTGTATTGTTGATAAAGATTTATCAAACAATTCAATTAGATTAGAACTTAATAAAACGGCAACTTCTGATCTTGAAATATTAATTCCGGTGAATGTAACTTTAAGTCTTCGTTTTTTTTTAGATTTAATCAAGAAATATTCCATTACAATACATTCAAAAAAATAAACTGCCGCTAACAACTAAAGCTTCGTTGGGTGCGCAGCGCCAACAAACAAGGTGGGTTTTGAAAGGAGTCGGTAAATTTTCAGTGTGTACCCAACTAATCGGGCAGACGAGTCTCAATTTGGCTTTTTGTTGTTAACTTCAACTTTGTATTTTCAATTGGGAGCGGTTCCGGGCGGACGAGCAATGAAGCCCAGCCCTGCAGCAAGCCCTGCCCGTAAGAAGCACCTGATAATAAAAATTCAAATCGTAACGTAAAAAGCAAAAAAAATGAATCGGGTAATAAACATATATTGGGTTTCAATTTTATTGGTCTCTTTTTTTGCCTGCAATACAAACAGGAACTTAAGCAGCAAAAGACCTGATTATAACCAAAAATTCAGACCTCAATACCATTTTTCGCCACCCAAAGGCTGGATGAACGACCCAAATGGGTTGGTGTATTTTGACGGAGAGTATCACTTATTCTACCAGCATTATCCGGATGGAAACACCTGGGGGCCCATGCATTGGGGGCACGCAATTTCTACGGATTTAATTCACTGGGACAATTATCCCATTGCACTTTATCCGGACAGCCTGGGATATATCTTTTCCGGGTCAGCCGTAATTGACTGGAAAAACTCATCTGGTTTTGGCAAAGACGGTCAACCGCCTATGGTTGCGGTATATTCCTATCACTCAATGGAAGGCGAAAAGGCAGGAAAAACAGCTATCCAATACCAGGGGATTGCATATAGTAATGATAAGGGGAGAACCTGGACAAAATATAAAGAAAACCCCGCCCTTAAAAACCCGGGCGTAAAAGATTTTAGGGACCCAAAGGTTATCTGGCATGAAGAAAGTAAAAACTGGATTATGGCATTGGCAGTAAAAAACAAGATAAGTTTCTATACTTCGCCCAATCTGTTAAATTGGCAACAGAGCAGTGATTTTAATGTTTCATGGGCAGCGTATGGTGATTTTTGGGAATGCCCGGATTTGTTTCCAGTTAAAACAGAGTCGGGTATTAAGAAATGGGTTTTATTAGTAAGTATAAATCCGGGGGGCCTAATGGTGGCTCATCAACACAATATTTTGTCGGGGATTTTGATGGTAAAAAATTTGTACCTGAAACAACGCATACAAAATGGTTAGATTATGGTGCTGATAATTACGCCGGGGTAACATGGTCTGATATTCCCAATACGGATGGCAGAAGGCTTTTTATGGGATGGATGAGCAATTGGCTATATGCCCAGCAGGTACCCACTGAGATTTGGAGATCGGCAATGACTGTTCCAAGAGTTTTAGAATTGAAACAAACAGGTGGAGATTACACCCTATTCTCAAAACCAATACAGGAATTGAATAACCTGCGGGTAAACTCAAAAAAAGTGCCTTCAAACAGGATAGCCCTTTTATCTGATGTTTCAGAGATTGAAATGGAATTGGCAGAAACAGATTTTGAAATGGTTTTTTCTAACAATAACAATGAAAAAGTAGTACTCAAAAAAGAAAATAACCAAATAATGTTCGACAGGAGTAAATCTGGAATTACCAATTTTAATACCGACTTTATTAAAGTTCATAAAGCACCTTTGCAAAACATCATCCTGAAAAACGTTAAAGTATATATAGACCGTTCATCTATGGAAATTATTTTTAACGATGGCGAACTTAATATGACCGAACTGGTTTTCCCCCAATCACCCTATACCATCTTAGAAACGAAAGGAGTTAAAGAGCCAGCTACTATCCATCAACTTAGAAGTATTTGGAGAAAGTAAATAGTTCAGCGCCGAAAAACGTTGGTAATAGTACGAACAAACGAAACATTTTTCAGCTATAAAAAAATCCCCGGCCAAATATAGAATTGGGTTTACCGCAAGCAGCCAGAGGAATAAATGGTTGGCTTTATCAAATATATTGGAAAATGAATACAGGCTGAGGAACAGTAGTGCTAAACTCATTCAGTGTTAAAGCGCTGTACATTATAGCTAATTTAAAAACCCTTTAGTCCTGAAACTTATTTTTCTTACTTTTATGGAAAATCTGCTGTTAATAATGAAATATAACAATATTCATTTTAAATTCTGTTTTCTATTTTTACTTTTTACAGTTTCAATATTACCTGCTGTTGGCCAAACGAATAAATCTCTGCAATCAATTTGGGAAAATGCTCAAAAACCTGATTCAGCCAGATTTAATGCAATAAATAAATATTATGAAATAAACACGACATCTCAACCCGATTCTGTAATCAAGCTAACCGAGTTTCATATTCAATTAGCCGACAGGAAGAATAACAAAATAGAAAAGATAAAGGCTTTGAGTGAAAAAAGTTATGTCTATTTTATTAAAGACAACGCTCCAAAAGCAGAGGAAATAATAAAAGAAGCCATAAAAATTCAATCAACTTTAAACGATAACACAGCACTGGCCCGATTATATACAAATTTAGCTTCTATTTACAGGGCACAAAGTAATTTTGTAGAAACCATAAAGTACTACAATTACGCCTTAAAAATGTTTGAAGACAATAAAGAAGAAAAATTTGAGGCGGCTGTTTTAGGTAATTTGGGATTGGTATATTATGATATAAAAAACAGTGAGATAGCATTAGATTATTTTGAGAAATCACTTGGTATTTATACAAAATTAAACCTTCAGGATAAAGTTGGCTACATCAGTTTATATATAGGAGCCATTGATTATGATAAAGGAGATTACAAAAGCGCAATAGAACGTGCCGAAAAAGCACTAAAAATATTTGAAGAAAACAACAATGTGTATTCGGGTTCAGATTGTTATGCATTATTGGCAAAATCGTACCAAAAAACAAATGATATAGACAAAGCAGTTACCAACATAAATAAAAGTTTAGCGATCAATCAAAAATTTGAAAATACTACGAGAGTTATCCAAAACAAAATATTTATAGGCGAACTCTATCTGGATTCCGATATATCAAAAGCTACTCAAACAGGTGAAGAAGTATTAACCGTAATTGATGCTGCTTCGGATAAAAATTCAAAAGCAAGTCTTTATAAACTATTATATGAATGTTACAAGAGAAGTAATAAACCTGAACTTTCGCATACAATGTATGAAAAGTATGTTGTATATAACGACAGTGTCGTAAAAGAGCAAAGCAATTTAGCTTTAATAAAGGAAGCGGTAAACCAGGAGTTTAAAATTAAACTTTCAAAAACCAGGGAAACATTTGAACAATCAGAAAAAGATTTAAAAAGAAATCAACTCATCAAATTAGTCCTTATAATTTTGCTATGTTCACTGCTGGTTTTTTCAGTATATTTTTATTTCCGGAAGAAAAATATTTTCAACAGGAAAAAAAGTGAGGAACTGCTTGAAGAAATAAAAAGGCTCAAAAATGACAATACTTCTTCCCTTGTTGTGCAGCCAAATGAATTTGAACTGGTAAGAGAAAAAATAGAGCAACATATCAACAGAACCCTTAACGAGACCGATTGGGCCGTACTCAACATCCTGCTAAAAGAACCAGACATATCTAACAGGGAAATTGCGGAAAAAGCATTCCTGAGTGTCGATGGGATTGGTTCTTCTTTAAGAAGGATGTATTTGTATTTTGAGATTAAAGAATCCAAATACAAAAAAATATCGCTGATAATGGAAGCAATTAAAGCGTCCAATAAATAGCCATATAGTGCTCCAATCTGGTCTGCGGCGGGGGCTTGGCAGCGGATGCTTTACCCTTTGCTGGATATTTACCCCCCCCCAGCGATACCACCCTGTAAATGCGTTTATAGTGCTATTGATTACACCAGTTCCACAGACGGTAAGTAACTTATGGCTACATGCAATTGGTCTGAGGCGGTCAATGCGTTTGCCGTTCAGAGTCGTCTTTGCTTTGGTTTATACTGACAGGTAGTCAGGAATACCCCTCGTTAGTTTACAGGCTCTTGGGTTACATGGTTATGCTGCATTACCAAACAAGCCAACTGATTCCCCTCTCTCCTGGAATTAAAGGCTTTCTCAAATAGCCTTTTTTGGCCTTGCTTATATGCAGCTCGATGCATACATGTTACAGCGTCAGGGCTTTTCGCCAGCTAACTCCTTTTGCCTATTAATTCGCTGCCTTCCTTTCCGCCATATTTGAAAATCCAATTGTAAAACCTCGCCTCAATTATCCCCATTTCAGGGCAAATACCTGTTTTGGCCCTACCGGCCTGCTGTTTTTGCCGGAAGCCCATATCTGGCCTTCCAAAACCCTACCCCAAATGTTTGTGGAATAATCAATTGCACTATATGCCATAACCCTAAACAGGCCTGGCCGACAAACAGGAAGGAGCACAGGATTTTTCATTTTATTATGGCAAACAGATCACTTTCACAACCACACGTGAAGGGATTTTTATACCATGGCATTATATTTATCATAAATAATATTAAACAAAGGGCATGAAAA
This sequence comes from Chitinophagales bacterium, assembly GCA_031375675.1. Taxonomy (GTDB): domain Bacteria; phylum Bacteroidota; class Bacteroidia; order Chitinophagales; family Chitinophagaceae; genus Ferruginibacter. The sequence goes on along the minus strand of JANMIG010000017.1, from coordinate 12,903 downwards.
AAATAATTTTACTCTCACTGTTCTTTCCAGTTTTTTGCTTTGGCCAATGGGTTCAGCTTGGCAATTCAATCAACGGATCACAAGCCAATGCAAGATTTGGGTGGTCAACGGCAATATCTGGCAATGGTACTGTAGTGGCAACAGGTGCTATTTTCACATCCAGCGGTGGTCAGGTTACGGTTTACGGATTGTCGAATGGTAGCTGGGCCCCAATTGGTTCACCTGTCAATGCAGAAAGCGGCGGCGACCAAACCGGACAATCTGTCAGCCTTTCTAAAGATGGCTCTATCTTAGCAATCGGCGAACCCTTTAACAACGATCTTGGTTTTACATCCGGGCAAGTGAGGGTTTTTAAAAATGTTAGTAATAATTGGACTCAGGTAGGCCAGGATTTGTTTGGACAAAACGCAACTGCCAGTGCCGGTACTGCTGTTGATTTATCTGCCGATGGAACTACAGTAGCATTTGGAGCACCTAACACAATTGTAAACCCATTTACTTCATTTACAGGAAACGTAGAAGTGTACACACTTCAAGGTAACACTTGGGTGCAAAAGGGTGAAGATATTAATGGTGATGGCTCTATAATTAAGTTTGGATCAAGTGTAAGTTTATCTGCCGATGGTAATACAATAGCCATCGGCCAAACGGGTGACCCCAGCAACATCAGCATTCCACAAATAGGTAGAGTAAAGGTGTACCAATTTGTAAACAATCAATGGACTCAAATCGGAAGTACGATCTTTGGGCAAGTAGATCGTGACGAATTTGGCATTAGAGTTAGCCTGTCTGCATCAGGAAATACTTTAGCCATATCATCGAGTACTTTAAATGTAGTTGTCGTTTATCAATTAAACGGAGGAGTTTGGACTCAAACAGGAGATGCAATATCAGGAGAAAATCCCGGAGATCAATTTGGATGTTCAATTAGTTTATCCAACGATGGTTCCGTACTTGCAGTAGGGTCAAGATGGAACAGTACAGATGGATTCAGACGGGGCCGTGCTTATGTATTTAAAAACCAGGGGGGAAGTTGGCAACTTATTGATAATGCTATAGCTGGAATTGCCAACAGCGATCAAAATGGTTATGCAGTAGCGCTTTCCAAAGATGGTTCAAGGGTGGCCCTTAGTGCGTTAGATAATGATGATGCTGGCACCAATACCGGTCAATTACGCATTTTTGAAAATATTACTGTTATACCAATAAAACTTTTGTATTTCGGGGGAAATTATTACAACAATGCTGTAAAATTAAACTGGCAATATGAAACCCAAACCAACTTTTCGCATTTTGCAGTGGAAAAAAGTGTAGACGGTACCACTTTCAACAGGTTAAATAACATCTCTTTAACCAATACGCAATTTTACAATTATACGGACAGCGACTTAAAGCAAGGCTCAATCTACTATTATCGCCTTAAACTGGTTGACAAGGATGGAAAATTTTCATACTCCAACATCATTAAAATACAGACGGGGGCCGTTAATACTTTTTCTATTTTGGGCAATCCCGTAAATGGGAATCTAAGTATGACAGGGCTTAGGCGGGGGGCAACGCTGGCACTCTATGACAATGCAGGTAAAATGGTACTGCAAAAAAACATACAAGACCAATCACTTTCAATGGATATTTCTTTTCTGAGCAGCGGTGTTTACTATTTAAAGTATTCAAATAATGGCTCAATTGAAACCAAGAAAGTTATTAAGCAATAATCAAGGCCAAATGTAAAGATAGAAAGAAGAAATTTCGTCACTCCCAAAACGTTTTACGTGATACAATTGAGACCAATAGACACTAAATATTTTAAGCAGTTTAATAATACATAAAATAACGATGAAACTATTTTTTACAATTCTATTTTTAATTCCAGCTATTTGCTTTTGTCAATGGAACCAATTGGGCACAGATATTGACGGACAAGCCGCTGGTGAAGAATCTGGTACTTTTATGGAGATGAATGCAAACGGCACCGTAGTAATTATTAGTGCGCCAAGGGCACTTGATGCAGGAGTCAGGAAAGGTAAAGCCAGAGTGTTTCAATGGAATGGAACATCCTGGCTTCAAAAAGGTTCGGATGTTGTTGGCACAAGCCAGGGTGATATTTTTGGAGATGCGGTAAGTATAAGTTCGGATGGCAATATTATTGCAGTGGGAGCTCCAGGGTTTTTAAATCCCTCCCAACCTCCCGGATACACAAGAGTTTATGAATGGAATGGTTCTGATTGGATTCAAAAAGGAACTGACATCACAGGAGAAAGCAATGGTAATAGTTCAGGTACAGCAGTTAGTTTAAGTGCCGATGGTAGTATTATTGCTATAGGTGCTGGTTCAAACAATGGTGCAAATGGTAGTGCTTCAGGGCATTGCAGAATATTTGAATGGAGTGGTACATCCTGGGTTCAAAAAGGTGCCGATATAGATGGGGAGGCAATGAATGATTTTAGTGGTAATGCAGTTAGTATAAATGCCAGTGGCAATATAGTGGCAATTGGAGCTGCTGGTAATGATGGCAATGGTTCTAATAGTGGTCATGTAAGAGTCTTTGAATGGAACGGCACCAATTGGAGTCAAAAAGGGAACGATGCTGAAGGTGAAGCAACAGTTGGGGCGTTTGGAGGTACTCTTTCAATTGATGCTGCAGGTACAACTTTTATAGCAGGTGGTTACTCAGGATTAAATGGTAGTATTGGTTCTGTTAAAATCTTCAATTGGAACGGAACAAACTGGGTGCAAAAAGGGGCTACTTTATCAGGAGTTAATGGAAGTGATTTTTTTGGTACTTCTGTAGATATAAATGCCGACGGATCTACAATTATTGCAGGAACTACAGGTGTTGGGATTATTCCGGGTTATGCTAAAGTCTTTAAGTTTACTGGTGGTGCATGGGTGCAACAAGGCGCTGATATAATTGGAGAAACAAATGGAGATCAATTTGGAAGATCGTCAAGCATGAGTAGTAACGGAAGTATTGTGGCCGCAGGTACGCCATTCAATGATGGCGCTGGAACAAGTTCTGGTCATGTAAGAGTTTTCGAAAATACTGCTGTTATACCCATAAAGCTGTTGTATTTCGGGGGAAACTACTACAACAATGCCGTTAAATTAAACTGGCAATATGAAACCCAAACCAACTTTTCGTATTTTGTAGTGGAGAAAAGTGCAGATGGTGTCGCTTTCAACAAGTTAAATAATATCCACTTAACCAATACACAATTTTACAATTATACGGACAGCAACATAAAGCAAGGCTCAATCTATTATTATCGCCTTAAATTGGTTGATAGGGATGGAAAATTTACCTACTCTAACATCATTAAAATACAAACCGGGGCTTTTAATACTTTTTCTATCCTAGGCAATCCCGTAAAAGACAATCTGAGTATCACAGGGCTTAAGCGGGGGGCAACGCTTGCACTTTATGATAATGCAGGCAGAATGTTACTGCAGAAAATTATACAAGACCAATCACTTTTAATGGACATTTCTTTTTTACCCGGTGGTGTTTATTATTTAAACTATTCAAATAAAGGCTTAATTGAAAATAAGAAAATTATTAAGCAATAATAATGACCAAATATACACAATAGGCAATGGTAAATTTATACATCATGGGGGTTTGCACAAGTGTGGCTGGACAAACTAACTTCAGCTAATTGCAAATCCAATCTTCAGTCCGGGCTTTACAAACCATTTTCAACTCTGGTTCTTAACTTCAACCCAAATTTTGCAATAGCAAAATTTGCCTTTGGCTGACGCAAAATGCGTAGCATTTTGGTCAGGGTTAACCCCAACAAAGCCCTTTTTGGGGCTTTCTTCGGCCCTTCGGGTTTTTTAATGCCGACTGTAGCGTCGGTGCAGATTTTGCAGCCGACTGCAAAATCTGGGTTCAACTTCATTTTTTCAATCAGCAGTGGCTGTGGTCGGACGGAATAATGCCAAACCTGCAGCAAAGCCCTGAACGTTGGTGGCAATTATAACAGACAAACTATAAAATGACAATTGACGAAATTATTTCAAGCCTGAGAAATCTGAATTTAGACAATGATCCAGCAACAGAAGTAAGAGCATTGCTGAGACAAGTTGGCAAAGTTGGTTATATGCTTGTAATTTATCATAAAGGAAAATCTTTAATGAGAGCAAGGCCAAATTATGGTGACGAAAGATTTAGCCTTAAAGATGATTTCTCATTTAAACCTCAACATTTAAACACAACTTACCAAAGAGCAAGCACACCAAATCAGACAATGTTTTATGCCTGTGCCTTGCCTGACAAAATAGAACCAGGTGAGTTAGAAAATTCCAGGGTAATTGGCGTATTAGAAGCAATGCCCTGGTTAAGAGACAAAACAAGTTCGGGATACAAGAAAATTTCATTCGGCAAATGGGTTGTTGAAGAAGATCTAAACCTGATTGCTGTTATTCATAAAGATACATTTTATGAAGAGAGTAGTTATACGAGAGAACTTGCTGATGGTTATAATCATTTTATTAAGCAAGTAGATAAAGAATTGTTAGAAAAGTCATTAAAGTATCAAACATTTATAGCAGAAGAATTTTCAAAGGAAATTTCCAGACATACAGACTATTTAATTTCTGCAATATTCACAGAATTGGTTACTCAATATCCCAATATTGACGGTGTTTTATATCCAATTGTAAGAGGTTTGGGGAAGGGTTTCAATGTTGCGATTAAGCCAAGCGCTTGTAAAAAACTTGGACTTTATGTTGCAGGCGAATGTTCAATATACAAACTAAAAGACCATACAGTAGTTGGCAATGACTGTTTAATTGAATTAGATGGAAAAACAGACAAATTTGAATTAAAGGAAATTGAAAATCACACAACAGAATGTTTGCAGCAATCAGGAGTAAATTCAATAGACCAACTATAATAACTGCCACCAACAACTAAGGTGTATTCGTTAAGACTTAATCTGACAATTGGGATTAAATTTGAAGTAACAACAAATCAATTTTCAACCCCAATAAATCAGATTATGAATCAGGAATATAAGTTAATCCCAAATTTTGCAATAGCAAAATTTGCCTTCGGCTGACACAAAATGCGTAGCATTTTGGTCAGGGTTAACCCCGACAAAGCCCCCCCAAAGGGCTTTCGGCGGCCCTTTGGGCAGATTTTGCAGCCAACTGCAAAATCTGGGTTAATCAAAACTAAATTAGAAATACTCAATTTAACCAAACATATGGGCTATGTGTCCAAAGCCTGCAGAAATACCTGGCCATTGGCAATAATACCAATTATACAAATTATATAGTCCAATCTCGGCTTCACCTTATTGTACTATTAATTTGTTATACCGGCATTACTCCCGGCACCATGCCGGGATAAAATTATACAATAGCTTTGGGCTATTTTATAATTACAATTGGTATAACACGACCAACCAAAACATTTCTCCCCTGTAAATAAAATCCCCGGCCATAAAACCGGGGATTTTTAATTATTACAAAGCAATCATCAATTGGTTGCCGTATTTACATTTACATTTCCCCAGCCAAGGCTGCCGCTGCGGGTGGGATAGTTGGAAGAATTCTGTATCATCTTGTTCAATACATCTGCTCTTGTAAAACCAGGGAAGCGGCTCCATATGAGTGCTGCCATACCGGCTGTACTTGCTGTAGCTACAGAGGAGCCACCAACGGTTGATGGTGTATTTCCGCTCATGGCCAGTGATAAGGGATGGCGCTCGTTGGAAGCTTTTTCCATTACTACTGTAAAATCAGTTTCGCTGCCATCGTGGCAAACAGTACAGGTAGTGCCAAAGCTGTTGTCCCTTACACCCGTTACAGCATTTACCTCACTCATGTATGCGGGAAAGATAACGCCTGCCCAGCCAGAAGCCCAGCTGAAGGAAGTTCCTGCTGCGCAGAACATCAGTTTGCCCTTACCATAAGCATAGCGGATAGCATCAGACACCTGGCCACTGCTGAAAATAGTACCCATACTCATGCTGATGATTTTTACATCGGTACGGTTGGCAGCATTGGTATAAGCATCTGCCACACCTTTGTACTCACGGCTGGCATCCAGAAAAACATCTTCTGCGGCACGGCAGGTAACCAGGTTGCAATTGTAGGCAATACCGCAGGCGTTGCCGTCGGTACCCCTTGGTGCAGCGCAGGCCCCGGCCATAGATGTGCCATGTCCGCAACCATCATCGGGTGTTTCTACCGGGCCGGTAGGTATTCCCAGAAATGTTGATCTTGGCAGTGTTACAATTCTCTCCACTGTTCTTCCGGAAGAACTGCCCTGGTTAAAGGCGCTGCCCAGGTTTTCCTGGTCAAACTCACAACCCGTATCTATAATGAATACCTTGATACCGGCTCCTGTGGTTCTTGACCATGCAGAAGGAATGCCATGATAGCTGTAATTCCAGGATTGCTTTGCCGCCGGGGAAATAGTGGTGTAATCAACACCGGCAACCAGGCCCGGCTCTGCTGTATTACTGCCGCAACCGCTGCTGCTGAGCGAACCATTACCCACTGGTTGCATCGTATACCCCATTGGCTCGGCATACCGCACCATGTTCAATGCACGCAGTTTTTTAACGGTTGCAAAATTTTCCACCCTGATGTCCATCACCGGCAGCACATTTTCCTGCCACTCTTCCAGTTGCTCCAGTTTCAGGTCGGGCCTCGTCTTTTTTTCTTCCTGCAGTACCAACTGCATTACCTGTGCTTTTGCAGCTTTCCATTCAGCACTGTTAATGTCAATCAGGTGCAGTTTACTGTCAACATTGGTTTCGGCAGCAGGCTTGTAGCCGATGGACATGATATTATCACTTTGCTGCAATGCGCTCCATACCATTTCGTCTGAGGCTGAGGACCATTCGAATTTTTTGTTGAGTTCCAGTTGCTGTCTTACAAACTGGTTGATAGTAGCTGCAGGAATTACTTCAGGATTTTTGATGTCTTCCACAGCAGCTGGTGTGTCGCCATTTTTTTTACATGCATTCAGCAGTATTGCCGAAAGTGCAATCAATGCAATCGTTTTTTTCATTTCGTTTTTTACAGTTTTAGTTAACAAAAATTTTAGCCATTCAAACTTACTGTAATTTTTCCATATATGAAAAAGCCGGCAAAATTAAAGCCGGTTCCATGGTGTTGCTATCCCGGCACATGCGTATCCTGGTTAAGTAACCGGCTAATGGCAATATACAGCTCCGGATACCGCTCCTGCATGGCATCGGGTTTTTCAAAAAAAAGCTCCACACTCTCTGCCCAGAATTCCTGGAAATTCTTTTTGGCATATGCTGAATACATTCCTCGCTTTACTGATTGTTCCTTTTCATATACTTTATTCGCTGTTAGTTCAAAGCCGGGAAAAGCTTTTTTAAATGCACGGTCTTCCTCATACTGAAACAAAAAGGTTTGGCTGTACACTGCATGAGCCATTTCATGCAGGCCAACGTTCTGTCCATCTTCCGGATAAATAAATCCGTCCATAAAATGCTTCCACGAAAGTGATATGTGCCTGCCCTGCACATTACCCGCAAGTATACGCAGGTTATCAGCAGCTATATATTCCTTTGGGTGAACATGTATGTACAGGTAATCGGGCATCAGGTAAGATGACAGCCCGAAACTCACCTGGATGGCAGCAGCGCTGATAAGAATGGGCATTTCCCTGAAACCGCTTTTATCATGTATGACAAAGGTTTTAATGAAAACATATTTCTTCAGCCTCCTGACAAAGCGTTTTTGCTCTTCTGCTGTAAGTTTTTTGTAATAAGGCTGATGTTTTTCCAGCACCCTGGTGATTTCCCCATTGCTGAAATCAAGATCGCATCCACGGTATACGAGTGGCCCCTGCGGCAAACTTCTGTTTTTATCATGCGCCGAATCAGATTCAGCTGACAGAACAGGCTTTTGCTTCCAGGTACGGTAAGATAAGATGACTGCGAAAACAACCAGGAAAATACAAAAGACTTCATCAGCTTTATCAAAAAAATTTTTGTACCGCTGCTGTTGCCCGGGCAATTGCAGTATACTCCGTATTTCATTGCGCTCTTTTTCCTCCAGCAGCGGCAGCATGCTGTCAACCACAAATTGCTGCACATCTGCCGGCAAGCTGCCGTGCAGGTCATAGGTATTTCCGTTGTATGTAATGCTGTCGGTACTTTGTGGCATATTATACCATTTATAATTACTATTCCGTCCAATCTTTTGTGGTACTGACGCTTACGGTCAGTATTGTAAATATAATGTGATGACGAAGCAGAGCTTGTCACACCAAGACCGGAGCGTCTTGGCCGACCTGCTTTGAGTAAGCACAATTAGATTGGACTAATTAATAAGTAGCGTCGGTATTAAAGTGTATAATTAATCCAGCATCTCCTCATCCGGCCCTTCTTCACCATCCAGCAATGGAATATGCCCCAGTGAAGTGCCGGCAATACCTTTTACGGAACCGTACATACCACTGGTGTTGATGAGTACTTTTTCCAGTTGCTTTTCTCTTTCCTTCCATATTTTTTCCATCTGCATCCGCTCCCTGGTAATACTTACTTTCATCGCCATAAACCCCTCTGCAATGGCTTCCATCTGTCCCCTGAACTCATTGCTGAGCAAATAATTGTACAGCAGTTCCATCTTGCCACCCCGGTTCTCCTGGTTTTTTTGCGCATGGTGCACCTGTATGATGCCGCTGCGGATGATGGCCGCCATGCCTGCCGCTTCACCAAAATTACAGATCCACACTCCGTCCCTTTCACCAAACCTGTCCATATCCTTCGGATAGGTTTGTGTTACCAGTATTGCCACATCTGCCCCGCTGCTCCGTTTATCCGATTTCAGTTTCTCCAGCCATACATTGCTCCAGGTTTTGGTGCGTTTGCTTTCATAAATGATCCTGCCGCATTCATTACCACTCTGGTTGCGTACCACCTGTATGCAATCGGCACCTTCCACCCCTTTTCCCACTTCCTCTATCAAATCAAAGGGAAAGTTTTCTTTTAAAATTTCCTCGAGCAGCAGCTCCTGCGCTTCGCCCTGCAACTGCATGCTGCCCTGCTCACTTTTGCGCTTCAGCTCTTCAATGGTTTTACGCAGGCTCTCCATCTGTGTATCCTTTTCCTTCATCCTCAGGTCAAATAATTCCTGCTCCCTTCTCACAGTAGTATCTTCCAGCTCTTTCCGTTTTTCCAAAAAACGCTTCTCCAGTTCCAGTTCAAAGTTTTTCTGCCTTTCTTCCAGCCCTGCTTTTTCCCTCAGCAGGTCGAGTTGTTTCTTCTCATATTCCTGCAATTGCTGCACTTTCTGGTTGCGTTCTTCTTCCAGCGCCTTCAGTTGCGATGTATAGCTTTCTCCGGCCTTCTGGGCCGCCGTGGCAGCTATTTGCTGTTTTTCCTTTTCCAGTAATTCGGCCTTACCTGTAAATTCAGCTTCCTTCTTCCTGATAAAATCTTCCATCTGGCTGCGCAGCTGGTTTTTTTGTTCCTGCAGCTTCAGCTCATTATCCTTCTTCATGTCGTCGCTCAAAGCATCATCCAGTTCAAAAGACTGCTGGCAATGCGGGCATTTTATCTGCATGTGTACATTTTTTTACAAGATAAGAAGAAGCCGGGATTTTAGATGGCTTGAAATGTGCTGTGCGGAACATATTATAAAAAAAGCCCCCACCCGGGAGCTTTTTTATGTGCGGCAAAGGAGATTCGAACTCCCACACCCTTTCGGGCGCTACCACCTCAAAGTAGTGCGTCTACCAATTTCGCCATCGCCGCATACTAAGGAAGTGCAAAAGTAAAAATTTGCAGCGACATTTGTTGTACCTGTCTGAAATAATTTTAAATACATCAATGCCTTGTATGATTCCTGCTGATATCCCGCCTGCCCCCAGCTGCCGCACAGCAATCATTTACAGCTGGCATTACAGTGTATAAAAGTTTACTTCCCGGCACATTGCAACGCTCATCTTTTAAGAATAACCCTGAAAGTGGTGCCCTTACCCGGTTCAGAATGTTTTACAAATAATTCTCCCTTATGGTATTGCTCCATAATCCGTTTGCTTAAAGATAATCCGAGACCCCAGCCACGCTTTTTGGTGGTAAAGCCGGGTTTAAACACTTTGCCAATATTGGCTTTGCTGATACCCTTGCCGGTGTCGGTAATATCTATCACCACGGCTGCTTTTTCATTTTTTATACTGATGGTGATACTCCCCTTTCCTTCCATGGAATCCAGTGCATTTTTAAGTAGATTTTCAATCACCCAGTCAAATAAGGGCGCATTGATCATAGCCGGGATATCCGGCCCGGTATTCACCACAAAACTAACTTTATCTGTTGCCCTGCGCCTGATGTAGTTCACCATCAGCTGAACCTGTTCTGCAATATTTTTCTCTTCCAGCTGCGGTGTGCTGCCAATTTTGCCAAAACGGTCGCTTACCAGTTTAAGCCTGTTTACATCTTTTTCAATTTCCTCTGCTATGGCTTCGCTTCCTTTGGACTCTTTCAGAATTTCAATCCACCCTTCGAGTGATGAAAGCGGTGTGCCCAGCTGGTGTGCAGCTTCCTTGGCCATGCCTGCCCATACTTTGTTCTGGTTAGATTTATTACGGGTAGTAATGGTAACCAGGGTAATGATGATAAAAAGCGCTACTATCATCAACTGAATCAGCGGGTAATACCGCACTTCCTTCAGCAGGTCCGAATCACCATAATAATACCTGTCGCCAATAAATGTTTCATTTTCCTTATTCAGGTTTACTTCTATCGGTGTATGGCTGGCTTTAAACTCCCTGAGCTTGGTGTTTAAATAAGCAGGGTCCCTTGCCACTTGTGCCGAATCTAAATTGCGGAAATCAATGATACTGTCCTTTTCATTGGTCATTATGATGGGTATATCATTGTTTTGCTGCTGTATCATAAGGGGCAGCGTAATATCAGTACTGTCTGATGCAAAAGCAGCCATTTTGTTTGCCTCTACCCACTGGCTTACCTTTTCCGTTTCCTCCCCTGCTATTTTTTTTGCAAGGTAGTTGGAATAGAAGATGGTCCCCGTTACAATGGCAATGGCTGTTACTGCAAGCAGTGTACGCCAGTTGAATAATTGTGCAAACATGTTTGTAAATGTAAATTGTAAATTTTATACTATAAAAAGTAAATCCTTTAAGTTTGTAATCAAAACAAAAAAATTGCGGGTGCAACCATCAGTAGCCATTGTAATACTAAACTGGAACGGCAGGGCTTTTCTTGAAAAATTCCTTCCATCGGTGATGGCGTCCGGCTATGCCCGCCTGCAAATAATTGTGGCAGACAACGCCTCTTCCGATGACTCCCTGCAATTCCTGGCTGCACATTATCCGCAGGTGGGCATCATCAAAAACCCGGTAAACGAAGGCTTTGCAAAAGGATACAATACCGCACTCAAACAGGTAGAGAGTGACTATTATGTACTGCTGAACAGTGATGTGGAGGTAACGCCGGGATGGATAGAACCCGTTATTGAGCTGATGGAAGCAGACAATACCATTGCTGCCTGCCAGCCAAAAATCCTTTCTTATCACCGCAAAAGCCAATTTGAATATGCCGGTGCCAGTGGTGGCTGGATTGATAATTTTGGCTACCCTTTCAGCCGGGGACGGCTTTTTGACATTTGTGAGGAGGATAAGGGGCAATACAATGATGCAGTACCCTGCTTTTGGGCCAGTGGTGCTGCGCTGTTTGTAAGGGCCGCTGTATACCACCAATTGGGCGGTTTGGATGAGTATTTTTTTGCCCACCAGGAAGAAATTGACCTTTGCTGGCGCATGCAGCTGGCAGGGTACAAGGTATATGTGCAGCCCCGTTCGCAGGTGTACCATGTAGGCGGAGGTACATTGCCAAAGGGGAACAGCAAAAAAGTATACCTCAATTTCAGGAATAACCTGGTGATGATGGCTAAAAACCTCCCCCTGCTTACCGCTTTGTGGAAGATCCCCTTCAGAATTGGGCTGGATGCCATAGCAGCCTGGAAAGGGCTGTTGGGAGGTGACAGTGGGTACTTTGCAGCAATAGCCAGGTCGCATTTCGGGTTCTTTAGATGGTTGTTTTCAAAAAAAGACAGGAAAACCATGCCGCAAAAAAGAAAGTTTGTAAATACTGGAAAATACGGCGGGTCGGTAGTTTGGCAGCATTTCGTAAAAAGAAAACAAACGTTTTTTGAAATTATGGGCAACAAATAATTGTTTTTGAGCAGCAATTATTACTTTTGCAACGCAAAATATTTACTGATGGAGTATAACGAAATAATAGACGAAAGCCACAAGGATTTTGGCCACAACTGGGTATCATCCTCACGTTTCATGTTTTTGTGCCAGGTTTTTCTTTTTATAGCACTTGTTGGAGGCTGCAGTTATGGCTTGTATACTCACCGTTACAAGGGTAAGCCAGATGTGAATGTGCCTGAGAATACCCAGTACAACCCAAAATATAAATAAATTTTTGTAGTAAGCAAACAACCCTTATTTTTGCACTCCCAAAAAAAGGGATAGTTCTTAAAAATCTTGCGGAAGTAGCTCATTTGGTAGAGCACGACCTTGCCAAGGTCGGGGTGGCCGGTTCGAGCCCGGTCTTCCGCTCATAAATAAGGCAGATAGCTATTGTTATCTGCTTTTTTTTTCTCCTGCCGCTAAGGCGGCATGCAAGAGAAACTAAAGAGACTGTAAAAATAGTGTCACCCGGGTGGTGGAACTGGTAGACACGCAGGACTTAAAATCCTGTTTGCAGCAATGCAAGTGTGGGTTCAACTCCCATCCCGGGTACCAAAGGGGACTGTTCTTCATTTTGTTGGGACAGTCCCTTTTTATTTTCCGTCAAACGCCCACCAGTCCTGCATATCAGGCTTACCACTTCATTTAATTTTATGGTTCGGAACGCATTTTTCTCAAAAACCAGTTTT
>JANMIG010000086.1:0-28256 GCA_031375675.1 Chitinophagales bacterium | reverse complement strand
AGGGTGCAATTTATACCCCACGATCTTATGGCTGTAAGCATCTGTTATAATGCTCAGGTAGCAAAACCCGCTGTGGAGGCGCAGATAGGTGATGTCGCTGACCCATAATTTGCCGGCACGGTTAACAGATAATTCCCTTATCAGGTTGGGGTACCTCCTGTAATGGTGGTTGGAGTTGGTAGTATGTGGCCTTCTGTTACGATGGCGTACCAATAACCCATACCTGCCCAGCAGCGTATAAAGGCCATCTCTGCCCAGCTTAATGTCATGGGCTTCAAATGCTCCTTTGAGCATATAGTGCAGTTTGTCTGTACCGCAGCGGGGCAGATCCTGGCGTATTTCTGCTACTAATTTTAACACCACGGCATCCTGTAGCCCCTTATCATTCTTCTCTTTCATTTGCACATAAAATGCCTGACGGCTTTTGCCAAACAGTTTACAATAATACCCCACACTGTAGTGGCTGTATAATTGTACAAGCAATACTACTGTTTGGCACCAGGCTTTTTTCTGATACTGATTTTGAGCTTTTCTTCTGCTACATCTATCAAGGTATTTAAGGCAATATTGCGCATCCGGGCTTCATCGAGTTGCTGCTCTGCTTTCTTTAACTGCTTTTGAAGGGTTGCCAATTGTTGCTTCTCCTGGTCTGTCATATCTGGTAAAGATAACACCATTTCCAGGCCATATTTACAGTGCCAGTTTTCCAGAAGTGCCTTCCCGCTTCTGGGATCAAAATTAAACCGGTCTATTGCTTGAGAAAAAGTTAGTCGGCCTTCTTTTATCTCCCTGACCAACCAACGCCGGAAAGGTATTTCATAGGTACAATGTTCATCAAGACGGGGGTAAAAATCTGATACTTTTGTCGTAAAAACAGCAGTTTTTGTTTTTGTACTCATTTTGATTGTTTTTATACCAAAATGTGACAAGTTTTTTTAGGAGATGACATATAGTCGGCCGGTAAAGTTGCCAGGGTAAAATGCACAGCAACTTCTGCCATAGCAAGAGAACGGTTACCAGCGGTATAAATCATTTCTACACCAACAGAGTTCCATCTTGCTCCTTTTATTGCAGCACCCTTACCAGATAATGTTGATGCATACATTTCTCTTGACAAACGGTATGCTTCCATCAAACTAAAATTCCGTAGTTTATCCTTGTTAATTCGCCTATCACCATTTCTTTACCGTATGAATCTCTCAGCAGTTCGATTGGTTTTAAGTTACATAAGGGGAAATTGGGTGTTTCAAGCCAAAGTTTAAACTTTTCCATATCGCCAAATACATCCAGGCCCACTTGTGTAACTTCAGCCATTTCAATTATCTTTTCTGACTGTATCGGCTTAAAACTTTTTGAAGCCTGCTTGTACCTGTGCAATGATTTTGTAGAAATATCCAGAAAATCAGCCCAGTTATCTTCTGTGAAAGGGGTAAAATGTTTAATTAAATTGAAAAGGGAATAAGGTACACCCTCCCTGATTACAGAAATCATCAGCATTTTATTGGCCAGAAAGTCTGAATATGTGATATTTTTTTTTACTGAGCCGGATGTTTTATCAAACCCTGAACGCTTTACTACACTTGCAATCTCTTTGTCAAGCCTGTTTGTAATACTATCTGTTACTGCCGCCATAATCTATTTTTTAGACATCTGTCCACGAATTTAAGACAAATTTCTATACCTCCCCCTTTGTTTTTGTTAATTTTCTATAACCCGAATTTTACAATCGCAAAATCAGGTTCAATTCTCTGTGAGCCTGCTGGTACAGCCAAATTCGTTCTTTAAAAAATCATCGTATTCATCTGCCTTTTTGAACAGTGTTTCAAACTGCGCTTTACCATTTTCAACGGTAAGGTCAAGGTCGTATAAAATGCTGCTCAGCACAATATTCTGTCCGCTGCAGCTGATAACCAGTCCATTGGTTTTGTAATTTTCTTCCAGCAGGTACTGGTACAGCGGCTTTATTTTAGTGGCATCCTGCGGCATCTGGCACAGGTAGGCATCACTGGCAATAAAATAATTCTGCGGGTTATAGGCAATTTTAATCTTTGCGCTGCCTTCCGTTACTTCCCAGTTATTGGCGCCGTTTCTTGCCAGTTTTATGTCTTTGCCCAGGGCCTGCAAAATGGTTTCTATGGTTTTTGCCACACCGGTTGTTTCAGCTTCTTTTTCGGGCATTTCCGGCAGTTTCACCTCGGTGCCGCAACTGGGGCAGTATTTGCCGGCATCAATATTGGCAGCAAGCACCAAAAAGTCGCAGGCAGCGCAGCGGGTGGAGGGCTGGCCCTTGCTGGGTGCATACAGTTGCAACGCTGTGCGCAGGTAATTAACCGGCAATGCAAAGCCAAGGTTATCGCCACCCCTTATGATAAATGAATTGACACCGATGATTTCCCCCCTGGCATTTACCAGCGGCCCGCCACTGTTACCCGGGTTAATGGCTGCATCTATCTGTATAAACCTGAGGCCATCCCTGATCCTGTCTACCTTGCTGATAACACCCTGTGTGGCGGTGTAGTTAAGGCCGTAAGGATGACCAATGGCCACCACTTCATCCCCATCCTTCATCTGCTCATACACCCCCATAGGCAATGCAGGCAGGCTTGCACCTTCGGGCGGTTGCAAAAAGGCAAGGTCGTGTTTGCGGTCGGTATACCATACCCTGCTCAATGTTTTGCTGAACTCTTTGCCCTGTATGGTTACTTCGGGGTTATTGTCCACCACATGGTTATTGGTTACAATTACGTCAAACTCCTTCAGGTAAAATCCTGTACCAGTGCCCGATTGGGTGGCTATCTGAATAATGGCAGCCTGGTAGCTTTCAATTATATCCTGTGTTGGCATGGTTTATTTATTCTCAAAGTTTAAAAATTCAATTTCAGCAGTAAAGCTGTGGTTAAAGTTGACAAGGTTGTCAAATTTAAGATTGGCTGTTTTCATTTCCAGCAGGGGGTATTTATTGCGCCAGGTGCTGGTAATACTGTTGATGCGGTCAATTATTTTTTCGGGGTTAAACTTATTTTGCGCCGGTATATAAAAAAGTTTGCCAAAGCCCAGCGCTTCAAAGTAATCGGCGTAGTTAACCTGCATCAGTATATGAAACAGCTCGGTAAGCGGCCTTGGCAGGCTGTAGGAATACTGGCAGAAGCTGAGTCCGTATTCGCTGATACAGGCGGCAATCAGCGGATAATTGTTATCCCGGTACCAAATCATATTCTGGTTGCTGCTGTATACTGAATCAACAATCGCTTTATGCTGCTGGGGCTGCATCAGGGCAAAAGTGCTTTTGCTGCGGAACAATGAGCCGGTTACTTCTTCCTTTGATTTTTCCAGCAGGGCCTTAAAAGCTGCCGTCATCATGGCGTTTTTTTCTGTAGCCGGTTTTTCATCTTTTGCAAAATACAGGGCCGGAATCTTTTCCAGTTCGCCCAGCAGCGCCCCCTCCGGGCAAATAAGATAATCAAGCCGGTAAGCCAGGGCCAGCAGCAGGTAGGCAATACCGCCGCTTATTTTTTCGGCGTCTAGCGAGGCGGTATATTCCAGTGTTTCCCTTATCCATTTTTGCCAGTAGCTGAACTTCACTTCTTTTTCAGCCGCAGGAATTTCCTCCACATGATCTGTATCCAGCGGCTCCAGCGTGGCAAAATCCTTTACCAGCAGGTCATCCTGCTTATCGGCCTTGGTGGCCAGTTCTTTAAGGGCATAATAGAGCTTATTGGGGTTGGCAGTTTCAATATCACTGTCAAACCGCATACAAAGCCTGCCATCATCCAGTGAGTAGCGGCTGTAATACAGTACAAAATTCTGCTCCAGCAACCTGCGCATTACGGCTACAGATGGCTGGGGCATACGGGCAAGCGTAACTTCCGCCTGCAGGTGTTCGGCATTGCAGGTACCCCTTACTATCTTGGAACCCTGGCTCAGCTCAAATTTCAATACCCCGCCTTCTTTTGAAGTATGTACATTGCCAATGGCATCATCCCGCAGGTAATCAAAAAAAGCATCTAAACTCTCAGTGTATTTTTTTTCCTTAAACAAATTATCTGCATTGGCCCACTGGGCTATTTTTTGAGGCGGCTTGTTGTTATCGCTGTAGCGGCCAAAATTTATTGCCGGTGCGGCTGGCGCATCAGCCTCCTGCTTTTTGCCCCAGCCAAAAAGTTTTTCAAACATGTTGGTAATTATTAAGTTAGCTAAGATATTATATTTTTACGCTATCAATTATACCATGAAATGGTGAATATGACCGTTTTGCCTGTAAAAACGTCCCAAAAGGGCAAAAAAATTTTATATTTAGGTGATTAGCAGCAATATTTTATCTTTGGTTTTTTAATACATACAGAATTATGAAGTTCATCGTATCGTCTTCGGGATTATTAAAGCAACTGCAGCAGATAAGTGGTGTTATCAATGCCAATACAGTATTGCCCATACTGGAGGATTTTTTGTTTGAAATTGACAAAAACAAGCTTACCGTTGTGGCTACCGACCTGGAAACTGTAATGAAGATACACATGGATATTGAGGCCAAAGACAGTGGCCGGGTGTGTATTCCGGGTAAAATTTTAATGGATTCGCTCAAGAATATTGCTGAGCAGCCGCTCACTTTTAATATTGACAAGAATTTTGGCGTGGAAATTACCAGCGACAATGGTAAGTACAAGGTAATGGGCGAAAACCCCGACAATTTCCCCAAAGAGCCTGCTGCAGATGATGCCAACAGCTTTACCATGACTTCCTCAGCACTGGTTACAGCCATCAATAAGGCGATATTTGCCGTAAGTAATGATGACCTTCGCCCTGCCATGACGGGTGTTTTCTTTGAACTGGACAAAAAAGGCCTTACCTGCGTGGCTACGGATGCCCACAGGCTGGTACGCTATACCCGTACGGATGTAAGCTGCCCGCAAAAAGATTCCTTTATCGTACCCAAAAAGCCACTGAGCCTGCTGAAATCGGCCCTGCCGGATAATACGGATGAGCTGAGCATCAGCTACAACAGCAACCACCTTTTTGTGGTGCATGGCAGTACTGAACTGGTGTGCCGGTTGATTGATGCCCGTTTTCCAGACTATAAAGTGGTGATACCGGTTGACAATCCCTATAAAATGACGGTTAACCGCGGCGATTTTCAGAATGCCCTGCGCAGGGTAAGCGTATTTAGTAATAAGAGTACCAACCAGGTGGCACTCACCATCAGTGGAAGCGAATTGCAGTTAGCCGCACAGGATGTGGATTTCAGCTTTGAAGGCAATGAGCGTATGAGCTGCCAGTATGATGGGGAGGATTTGCAAATTGCTTTTAACGCCCGCTTTTTAATAGAAATGCTGAATGGTGCTGAAACTACTGAGATTGTGATGGAGTTGAGCACACCTACCAAGGCTGGTATCATCAAACCCAGTGAGCAGGCCGAAAATGAAGAGCTGCTGATGCTGGTAATGCCGCTGATGCTGAATAATTAAAAAATATACATCTTTAATATTGAAGAGGCCGGTTGGCCTCTTTTTTTGTGTGGTGTTACAGCCATTTAACTGAGAGGCAAAATTATTTTTTACTAAATTAATTAGCATTTTATATATTTGCCCTGGAGCAAATTGTACCATAAAAACATAAACACCATGGACAGAATAACACATATTGATGGCATTCCCCTTATTTGGGATGAAGCGTTAACCAACCGGCTGATAGCACCGCTTGGCCTAACATTGGCTGATAAACAGGGCAGAACACTGCGGGATTTGATGACGAGTGGCAGCGAGTCATTATTTAAAAATAGTCCCTTTGGAGAAAACTGGAATAAACGGCTTGCTCTGGGCGATTGGGAGAAGGATAAGCACAAGGACGACCCACCCGGCAGCGCCTGGTACTACCATCTTGAAACCGGTACCGACGGTGCAGAACTGATTGAAATGTACTTGAAAGATACATCCATACCACCGGGCTATGGCAGCGATAAGGACCAGTTGACCGACCTCAGTATTTATTATGAAACGGATAATGGATACAACAGCCTTGGCAGTGTGTGTTTTGTAAAAATGAATGGAGCCCTTTATGACCTGCTTACCAATACTAAAGACGGTGATTACTGGCGCAACTGGTTAGTAAACGATATTGTTGACAACCAGGTTGAGAAAAACCATATCACCCTCAATGCAAAACGCCTTCGTGAAGCAATTGATAATGAGCTTGACGAGGGTGGCGGAATGGATATGATGCCAAAGATAGGCTCCTGGTTACTGCGTAAACTGGCTGACCTGATACGGAAAGGGTTGATACCCGAAAAAAGCTGGAACGCCAACCTTGAAGACTACGACCCGTTGCTGCCAATAGGTAATATACACCAGGCCATACAAAGCTGGAAGCGGTTTAAAAAAAGGACGGAAGCTTTTTTTGAAGATGCAGGGGAAGCGGGTGAATGGTGTAAAAATAACATTCCCTTTACCGGAGAATTATTGCAGAAGTTTATTGAAGCAATAATAGATGTATGTGGTACTGTAATAGATGCAATTGACAGTATAGTGCAGGTTATTGACAGTGTGGTGGAAAAAATCCGCCTGATCAATGCATTTATCTGCGGGGTGTTTAATGAACTGATAGAAATGGCTGCCGGTCTTGTGGACCTTGCGGCACTAATGCTTAGCCTGACTGATAATGCAGAGCGGCAGTTGATAGAAGAGGCATTGGAAAACATAATCGAATCGTTCATAAAAGAACCGGGCAAATTAAGTGCCCTGGTAAAAGAAGGTTATAACAACCTGCTGGAAAGATATAGTGATGATAAAACGGCTTATGAGAAAGCTTACCATCTTGGTGAAGATGTTGTACTGGTACTGAGCCTGCTTGAATTGGTTTATAGCATTATAAAATCATTACTCAAGCTGCCAAAATCATTTACCCGGCTGAAAGAATGGCTGAAAAAAATCAAAAACCGGTCACCTTCGGTAAGGAATGCTGAGATAGCAGAGCGGCTAAAAAAAATACGGTTTAAATACCTTGAAAAACCTGTTATAAATTTAAAGTGGCGGGTATGGGTAAGCCATACAGTCCTTGATATAAAACGGGTAAGGGAGCTGGAAAAACTGAGGGCTGCCGTAAAAGCCATTGCTGTAGATAATATCGCCACACTGAAAGTAAAAGTTTTTTTAAAGGATGGGACTGTAAAAGAGTTTGAATATATTGCACATGCCGGTAAGGGTAAAAAGATAAGACTGGAAGGTTCAAAACCTGATGTTGTTGGCGCCCCGGAAGTAAAATCTAACAAAGACTTTCTGGATTATTCTTTTGATGAAGATATAAACAGATGGTATGACAGCGAAAACAAAATGATGGTACAAATGGACAAAGACCTTGCCGGGCTGGAAGTAAAAAGTACTACAATGGAAATAGAAAGCACTTTTACACCTTGTATCATTTGCCGCAGGGAAATTTTAGTGAGGAGGGAAATGTACAATGCGAAAGTATTTGTTAAGAGCAGTAAATTCAGTAATCCTGTAACAGGTAAATTGGAACAAGTAAAAAATAACACTCAATTCAAAATATTATTGACGCAAATAAAGTAAGTTATGGAGATAAAACATTTAAAAAAAATGGAGAAGAATCCTGAAATCGCTGAAACAAGCAACATTGGTCTTCCGATAGAAAAAATTACTGTGATTGAACAACAGATTAATAAAAAACTCCCCGCAGTTTACAGAGAATTTCTCTATTTAGGAGGCAATGGAGCTAATATGATTGCAGACTTTAACAATGGTTGCTATATTGATGAGACACCGGAATGGCCGGAACAGCAACAAAGAGCCAGAGAACAGTTAGAAGAAGATGGCGTAAAAATAGAGAGGGATTTCTGGGTTTTTGCAGATTATGGAAGGGAGCAGTGGCATTTCTTTTATTTTGACGAAGGGGATGACCCTCCGGTTTACTATTATTGTTCCTATTTTACAGATAAAGAGGGCGATGAATACCCCGGCATCAAACGCATTGCAGATTCTTTTAGCAAGTATATAAATGCTAAAATTGACGATAAGAAGAAAAATGGGTATTAATAAGTAGTACAATTAAAAACGGGCACCTATCCCAGGGCGCCCGTTTACTATTTTTAAAGATTGTATCTGCTATGGTTGTGCAAAACTGTTGCGTGGGCCACCAGCAGCAAATACTGCCAGCATCCTTGTTTTTTGTCCGGCACTAAACATATACATACATACATCATTTGTATAGTCCATATAGTTCATCGTCATTTCTACAGGAGTACCTGCACATGTGCTTAAATGCGGGTAAGCAGGGCAACCACCATTTGATGTGTTGTGTGTGGGCGTATCACCTACCTGGTCGTTACCGCAGGTTGCATCGCCCCAGATATGGCGCAGGTTGAGCCAATGGCCCACTTCATGCGTGGCTGTGCGACCCAGGTTAAATGGAGCAGACAAAGTACCTACACGGCCGGTAAAATTATGACCCAGTACCACACCGTCTGTAGCGGCAGATCCGCCAGGGAACTGTGCATAACCCAGGATTGTCTGGCCCGCCTGTGTCATTCTATTTACTACCCAAATATTGAGTTTGGTAGTGGGTGAAGTTGCGTTAATACCACCAGAGCTTGCGCTCTTCATTGCATTATTGGTACTCCAGCTTGTTTTGTTAGAAGACTTGCGTATTACCTGGTCGAGTACAAAACGTACTCCCACATCACCTGAGCGAACGCCCTGGAACAAGGCAGGCGTCAAAGCGTAATCAGCATTGGTAGTAGCAAAATCTTCATTCAGCACATCAACCTGCGATTGTATTTGTGCCAGAGAAATGTTTTCAGTGGCAGTTCTGTAAATTACATTAAACACTACAGGTATTTCGATAATACCATTGGCCAGCAGGCGGCTTGCACCATTTGTTTGTATAAAACGGTTGGTGAATGCTTCCAGGTCATCTCTTTGTTTTTGCAAAGCAGGGTTGGCTTTCAGTTGTTCCTGAAAAACATCTTCAGCCGCACACTGCCTTTGCGCTACACGGCCGTTAGCATTGTCATCATCAGCCAGGCCGCCATTGTCAATTGTGTCGTTTTTTTTACAAGCAGAGAAAAGCAAAGCGCTTCCCAGTAAAAGTCCTAATAACTTCTTCATTTTAAAATATTGAGGTTTTAGTTAAAAATGACTGTGAAAATATTTTTTATAATGCAGAAAAGTTCAAGTGCGGTTAATTTTATTATTGCTACATTGCTGCAATAATCTGTGTTGAGTTAAAGATCACACAAAAAAATGCGGTAATCCACATCTGTAACGGCTATGGGCAAGTATAGTTACCAGGTAAAAATACAGTCCGGTTATAAAAAGTATGCTTCGCCGGGAGCAACAAAATAAAAAACACCATCAAGTTTTTGTTAGTACCCGGGCATTGATGCAGTTATACATTTCTGTCTATCTGCGCAGCAATTTCCTCAGCCAGTCCAAAGGAGAGTGTCATACCGGCTCCGCCAAGGCCATTCAGCAGGTAAACCCCTTCTTCTGCCAGCATAAAAATCTCGGTATCTCCATTGGTTAATTTTGGATACACCCCATGCCAGGTCTCTGCAATTGATTTGCTGCTGATTTTTAAAAACCCGGCTAAGTAATCCATTATCTGTTTGTTAATTGTCTGCCTGTCAAACGGATCAAGGTGCATTCCGTATTCATGTGAATCGCCGATGGTGATTTCGCCCCTGCCGTTTTGTGCAGCCATTACATGAATGCCGTTATCAAGGTATTCTTTCTTTTCAATTTCCATTTTCTGCCTAAGTAATGGCAGTGAGGGTGCTGCTTTAAAACTCTGGTAATGCAGCAGCGACAGTCCGCCGCAAATGGCCGTTTTAAGCCTGAAGCTTTCTGGCATAGGTGCTGTGCGCAGCATTTGCAGCTTGCATTTTGTTAAAGGCAATTTTGCAAACTCTCCGGGGTATAATGTTTCAAAATCAGCTCCGCTGCAAATCACAGCAATATCAAATTCATGCGCTTCTTCATTGCCAATGTATAAAGTTCTGTCTGCAATGCTGCTTACGCATTTACTCCAGAAAAATTCAACGCCGTACTCGTCTTCCAGGTAACCGGGCAGGGCGGCGATGGCCTCCCTGGGGTCTACCAGCATTTCATCTGCACTGTATAAGCCTCCAAGCAGCAGGTCGCTGTTTACAAGCCCATACCTGCCAGTAACAGCAGCAGCATCAAGCAGCGTTACATTCCGGCCTTCGGCCCTGAATATAACTTCCAGCTCCTGCAGTACCGCCCACTCTTCAGCATTGTGTGCAAGGTGCAGACTGCCTGTTTCTTCAAACCAGATGCCTGCACCTGCAGCAACCTCCTTCCATATTTCACGGGAGCGCATGGCACGCTTGTACAATGCCCCTTCGGGCTGCCCTATTGGCCATATCATACCAAAGTTGCGTACAGAAGCGCCCACCGCTTTTGGATTGCGGTCAAATACCTTTACACTATAGCCCCTGATTGCCAGTGCACGGGCAGTTGCCAACCCCACAATTCCTGCCCCTGCTACAACGGCTGTTTTGTTATCCATAAAGACTTGTATAATTTACTGTGTGTAATCAAACTGATAACTACGAGCAGCACACCAAGTATACCTGCCGTATAAAAAAGAAAGGAGAAAAAACTAACCCAACTGTATTGCAGAGGTATAAACTCCTTTATCAGCAATACTGTTACCGTACCCAGGTAACCAAATGAATCGGCGATATACATCACAAAACCTACATTTCCATTGACTTTGTAGGCAGCCAGCATCCTTTCAAAAAACATACAGTTAAAGGGAATATAAGCCAGGTACATACCGGTAACGGACAGCACCATCCATACAAAGGGCGAAATGAAGTGCAGGTTGAAACAAAAGGTTGCTATGGCAGAAAGTAACACCCCCGCCATAATGATGTAATGACTGACCCTGAACGCACGGTAATTATTTTTTATTAAAAAGAAACCGCCAATAACAGCCAGTGCTATTACCGAAATGATGGTACTGGTTCTGGCAAATATGCCGGCTGAATTGGCATAGCCTGTTTCTGTCCATAACTCATTGGCAAAATCTTCGCAAAAATCCCTTACAATGGTAAAGATGACATAAGCTGTAACAATGGCTGCAAGGGATGTACCGAATTGCCGGATAAAATTTTTTCTTTCCAGTGCAGTCATGGGTTTGCGTTCTGTACGGTGTTGCTTATCCTCTTCTGAAGGTGGCGGGGCTTTGCTTAATAGCCACACCGATATCAGCAATGGCACCACAAATACAGCACCAGCGGTAAAAGGCATCCACCAATCGGTAATATTAAAATCAAGCTGCAGCCACTTGCCAATTGTTTTTGCCAGCCCGGATGCGAAAATAAAGCTCGTGGCCAGCACAGCACCCATCAGCTCTGAGGTTCTTCTGCCTTCAATTGACCCGAGTACAAGGCCAAAAACCATCCCCAGCGGCAACCCGTTGATAAACATGCAAATGATATTGTAAGGCGGCGGTATCACCGCAAACAGCAGCAACGATAACCAGGCTATACCTATAAATAGCAGAATGAAAAAAGCCCTGCGTTTTGGCTGCATGGCAGAAATAAATTGTATGCCATAAAATTTACTGAACATATATCCCAGCACCTGTGCAATTACCAGGCATACTTTATAGGAAATACCCATAAACCGGAGGCTGCTGTAAGTACCCACGGTATAAGGTTTTCTAAAACCATACATGCATGAATACACCACAAATGCACAGATGGAAATATACGCAACCATTGCCACCGGCGATTTTGAAAGCCATTTTCTTATTGCATTACCTGCAGCCGGGCTTAAGTACATCTGGTTTAAATTAAGGGCAGGAGTGCTGCCAGGTTATGTAAAATATAGTCGGGCTGTGCAGATGCCAGCTGATCCTGCGTATGGGCCCCGGTGGTAATACCGATGCTGAGACCACAACCTGCATTTTTACCTTCTTCAATATCAATTATTGAATCACCCACTTTTACCACCCCTGCTGCATCATCAATACTGAATTGCTTCATTGCATGGAATATCATATCAGGATGGGGACGGTTCTGCACTACATCCGAAGCTGTAACCAACACATCTACCTGCTCACCAACAAGCCAGTTAAGTTTTTGAAGAATGGATACTGCTGTTGCCCGGTTGTATCCCGTATTCAGTACTACCAGTATCCCTCTTTTTTTAAGTGCGCTGAATACATCCTCCGTACCCGGCTGGGGTTTTAGTTCAAAACTATCATAGGCAATTTCCAGCTCTTTTGTAAAATGGGCATGTACAGCTTTTGATGTTGACTCATCTATCACGCCGGCAGATGCCAGTATATCTTTTACTGCCATCAACTTTTCCTTACCTGCTCCCAAAGCCAGTACCTGCTCCAGTGTAAAATCAAAACCTGCCGCATTGATTGTTTTCCGCAATGTTTTGTACACCACATTGTCTTCATCTACCGTAGTGCCTGCCATATCAAAAACTACCATCCTTGTCATAAGTAAATTAATTTAACTGTTCTGAATTGCCAGGTGTTCTGTAATCAGTTGCCGGTAATGTTCAAGCGGGGGCAATGGCTTATGCTGCTGCTTGGCCTGCTCATCCCAACGTCTTAATTGTATGTATTTTTCGCAAAGCGGATCCTTTTCAAAAATAGCTGCTTCTTCTGCCGTCATCCTGCCCCCCTGGTGTTCCAGCGTATTCTTACTGGCTTCCGAAAGCAGGTGATAATATCCGGGATCTTTATAAGTAAGATAACGCTTTGCATTTACATGACTGGCTACCATTTTAGCCACATTTACTGAAAAGCCCTTACTGAGCAGGTAATCGCCACCCAGCTTTTCATGGTCAACAATACCAAAATCATCCATATGCTGCAGCCCCGAACCAGGAAAGGCAAACTCACAAAGATGACCGATATCATGCAAAAAAGCTGCAAGAATCAGATCGTCATCTGCTCCGGCTGTTTCTGCCAGCTCTGCACACTGGCACATGTGCTCCATCTGCGAAACCGGTTCGCCAATATAATCTTCATTACCATGCTGCTCGTATAAATTCATAATTTCATTTACCGACTGCAGAATTTCACCTGTAAGCATAATCAATTGATATATAGTTTTATTGAAATCCATCCGCTTCGCCCAACTCCATTGATGCCACTGCCATGTGTACGGTAATCGCTGTTGAGCAGGTTCTGCACACCGGCATTAACCTGTACAACTGAAAACTGGTATCCACCATAAAGATTGATTACCTGCCAGCCGGGTGTACCGCCAACAGGAATGCGGTTATCATCCTTATCGCCCTGCGCCAGCCTGCTTTGTTTTGCTGCAAACTGAAATGCCGCAGCAGCAAACCATTTTTTATCCCGGTAACTGGCCATCACCCTTCCATTAAATGGCGGTATGCGGCGCAATGGTTCGTTTTTGCTCAGGCTAAGGCCATAAGTGTATGCAATACCAGCATTCAAATTAAATTGCTTAGATATACGATACTCAACTTCGGTTTCAATTCCTTTTATATAAGCCGCCTCAGTATTTTCTTTCTGGTAAACAGGATAACCACTGATGGTTTGTCCTTCCATTTTAACCCTTGTGATAAGATTGGAAAGGTGCATATAATAAAATGAAGTTGTTCCGCTGAAGTTCCTGCTTTTAAATTTATAGCCAATCTCCGTATGCTGAGATTGCTCGGGTTGCAAACCGGATGCTGGTACTTCGTACCGGAAATCAACAATACCCAGCGTACCCATATCATCAATATTGGGTGCCCTGAAACCACTGCTGAATGCTGCATATACGGTTTGCCTGTTACTCAATTGATACATCAGTGCGGCATTGCCAACTATTGCGGAAGGGTTTATCCGCACCCTGCCCAGGCTGCTATCGGTAACCTGTATGCCAAATGTATTAAAACGCAAACCGGCATCCACTGTCCATTTTCCAATATTGAAATGGTGCAGGGTGTACAATGAATAATTGCCATACCGTGAATCATCCGGGTACAGCCCTCTTTTTTGTACTGTTGCTCCGCTTTGTATATCGATATCTTTCCGGGTACTGCCCACTCCGTCACGGTATAATTCAATTCCCGTGCTGGCTGTCCATATTTTATTTATTTCAGATGATACATCAATCGTAAAACCGGCAGTATTGGTTTGGTCTCTTTCGCTGCGTAAAATGCTGCTGCCATTCTTACGGCTGTTGCGGCCCTCGGTTTGCTGCTGAAAAGAGAGTGTTGCCTGCAGGCCGCTCACTAAACGGGAATGGCCCTTCACGTGCAGTCGGGCATAGCTGAGCAGCCGCTGCTGCGGATCCATTTCATTGATGGCGAAATTTTCCAGCAGCAGTTTGTGATAAACAGGAACTGATTGCTGCCGAAGGAACTGCGTGGCAAAAATGAGTTGTATATCCGGCTTGAGTAAATACTTTGCCTTAAAATCAAACGACCATTCATCATAACCCGAAGGTGATTGCCTGCCGGTGGTGTCGCCACCAATCAAATCGCCAAAGTTTTTTTTGCTGATGCCTGCAATCATTGCCAGTCTTTTTCCTGAATACAGCACTTCTCCACGCACTGTTTTCTCCATGTCACCAGTCATATACCTTGCTGCCAGCCTGCCCTTCCACTGAGGCTTGCCGGTTGAAAATTCAGGATCCTGGCTAATAATATTCAGCACTCCGCCAATAGCATCTGTGCCATACTGTACAGCGCCTGTGCCTTTCAGCACTTCAATGCGTTGAATGGTAAAAGCATCAATTGTGTTAAGGTACTGATTGGGGCCATAGCGAAAGGTTGCATTATTGAGCCTGATACCATCCACCAGCACCAGCACCTGGTTGCCTGTGAGCCCCCGCACAAAGGGCGAGCCTCCTCCATGGTTTGTTTTTTGTACAAATACGCCATTTACCGCCATCAATGCTTCGGGGGTTGACCGTGAGCCTGCTTCTGCAAGCTGCTGCCTGGATAATGCGTTTACCGTGGCTGGCAACAGCATTACCTTCTGCTCACTGCGCCGGGCTGTTACAACCACTTCATCAAGTAAATCTGTGGTACTATCCTTATTGTCTGTCCGGGGTTGCTGTGCTGCTGCAACAGCAACATACAGCACTACCGTCAACAGGCATAGAATTTTTTTCATCCGCATTTTCAATCAATTGCTGTTGTTTTTAAAAAAGCACTTCTCACCGGCGCAGGCATTTCGCTATCTTCACCTTTTACTGCTTTCCATATCACCCGGCTGAACAAAAGATCAGGCACCCTGTCCTCTTTACTGAAATCGAATGTCTCACTCAGTTTTGCACTGGCTGTTTGTTTGGTGTTTTTCTCATTCAAATCAATATTCGCAATCACTGATATAAATGGCGTAAGATCGGCCGTTTTGTTAAAGCACCTGTACATGGGCATTGCCGCCGCATCGTACTGGCTCATGGGAGGAAGGCCCAGTATAAGTTCGATGGTACGCAGCATGGAAGAAGTGGAATACATGGTATGATCAACATAATTTCTTTTGGTATAGGGGCTGATGACATAAGCGGTACTGCGGTGTGCATCCACATGGTCGGGACCATTTTGTGCATCATCTTCCACAATAAATACAGCTGTTTCCTTCCAGATGGGGCTTTTGCTCAGGTATTCAACAAACATACCTACTGCAAGATCATTATCGGCTACATGAGCAAATGGTGTTGGCCTGCCAAAACGTAAGCCTTCGGTATGATCGTTGATAAAACGAAGCGAATTAAACCTTGGCACTGCATTTTTTGCCAGCAAGGAATCAAACTCCCTTTTCCATTGGTAAAACCTTGTGGTATCTCTTATGCTTTCATCCCAACTGGTATAGTATGGGCAAAAATGATCTTTTAATACAGCAATATTGGCTTTGTAATCATCGGCAAATTCTCCATAAGTGCGGTAGCTTACGCCTGCCCTTTTGCAGTAATCCCAGATAAAGCCACGATCGGGACTGGCAATTTCCCTGTTGCCCTCTGCATCATAGCTGCCACCACGCCCGCCATAATCGGTAGGCCATGTTTTTTCAAGATAATCGTTGGCGTTGGCTGCCAGGCTCCAGTTATGCCCATCGGCACTTACTTCTCCATCCACATAAAAATTATCTAACAGCACATATTCCTCTGCTATTTTATGCTGGTTGGGCGTAACATATTTTCCAAAAAGCACTAAGCTGGTGTCTCCATTTCCCCGGGGCATATCACCCAGCACCTGGTCATAGGTTCTGTTTTCCTTTATCACATAAAATACATATTTGATGGGAGAGGGATTGCCTACTTTCACAGGAATGGGGTTACCCGGCTCACCCTTTGCATTCAGTTCCCTGTCTTTGGTGTAGGGCGTATTTTCATACACGGCTTTGGAGTAGCCCGCCAATTGTGCAGCCGAAGGTTCATCAATGATGCTGAGTGTGCCTTTCATCAACCCACCGATGTATTCAATTTTACTTTGCTGTTTTTTGTAGTCACCCTGCTGGTAATTTACTTCCTGTGTGTTGCTCGTTGGGTCGGGGCCCTTTGCATTGGGAAAAGAGGAGAAACCCTTGCCATTGGTCACTAATATTTTTTTACCAGCTACTTTTACATTGGTGGGATACCAGCCTGTGGGTATAAAACCCAATGACCTGCTGAAGCCCGGCCTGCTCACATCAAACACTGCCAGGGAGTTATTATCGGCATTAGCCACATACAGGGTTTTTCCATTTTCACTCAATGCCAGTCCGTTACTGGCCGATCCTGTAACAGCATCAGGATACAATGCTGCATTCAAAACTTCCAGCACTCTCCTGCTTTTGCTATCAATTACCGATACAGCATTATCACCGGCGCTGGCAACATAGAGCGTTTTACCATTTTTTGAGAGCAAGAGTTCATTGGGGTTTTCACCCACCGCAATTTCAGCAGTCATCTTCCTGGCCGCCACATCAAATACCAGTACTTTTTTACCGCCCCATAATGAAATGAATAATTCTTTTTTATCAGCCGAGAGCTGGCAGGCGTAAGCCGCTTCGCCCAATGCCTGCTGATGAACCACCTGCTTTGTGGCAAGGTTGATGATATAGAGTGAATTATTTTCTTTAGTAACAACAAAAAGCAGCTGTGCAGCATCGTCAATGTCAATGCCTGCCGGAGAAATTTTAACCGGCCATTTATCGCCCAGTTTTATCGAATCGGCCAGTACCAGTTTTTTATTTTTAATGGCGTATTGTAAAATCCAGTTGTCGTTTCCGCCGCTTGCATACAAAAATTTTTCATCGGCTGAAAATTTTAACCCGTACCAGGCTTTGGGCACTTCTGCATTATCCAGTATGGTTTCTGTTACCGGGTCAATCAGCTGTATGCTCTGCACACTCTGACCATTATTGGTAACTGCTGCAAGCTTTTTTGATTTTGACAGGGCAATGTTCAGCGGCAAGTCTCCCGATGGCAGGGAGCGGCCCGCAGGAGAGATGGACCACCCGTTGGGCAGTAATGTCTTTTTACCCTTACCTGGCTGTGCGCAACTGAAAAGCGGCAACAAAAGCAAACCCAATGCAATCATCCTGCTGATTATACTCATAAATAAATACTTACTGATTAAACTCTTTTTTCATGTCGCTTACCTTATCCATTTCCGGCCCCTGCATTACTTTGCGCCAGTCAACACCTCTTCCATATTTACTCATCGCCTTATTCACATCAAATACCCTTTCATCGTGCATTTCCAATGTGTACGGAGTATAGTCTGGTGATGCCGTAAAAAAATCCTGCAGCAGCGATGCGGTAACATCGTACTGGTTTACATATGGCACACCGAGTATATTGTACATTGTTTTTAAAATGGAGCCAAAGTTAGCATGTGTATGGCTAACATGGCCATGCTTTACATAGGGCCCGGCCATCATTAAAATACTGCGGTGGGCATCAATATGATCTACCCCGCCCTGCGGATCGTCTTCAGTAATAATCACCAGCATGTTTTTCCAGTATTTTGTTCTGGATAAAAAATGCAGCATCCTGCCCAGCGCCAAATCGTTATCGGCCACAAACGAACTCCTGGAAAAATAACCATCCTCAGGCCTTGCTCCTGCAGTATGATCGTTTGGCAGCTGTACCGTAATGAGTGAGGGCATTTTCTCTTTGCCATTGATCCACATTTTTGTGAACTCTTCTTCAAACTGGTTCATGCGGAACTGGTCGGGAATATTGGTATTGTACCCTGCATAGTTGTGACTCGTTCTTGTGTACAAAGCCTTTTGCATGGGTACCATTACACCGTGCGCTGCGCCTGTTGCCGTATCCATCCACTCTTCCCTTACATGCGCTGTTTCATTGGCTTCGCCAAAATTGTAAAATGAAATTCCTTTTCTTTCCAGTGCTTCCCACAGGCCGCCTCTTTCGGCATAATCTTCAGGGTCCATACTGCCAGTGGAACCAGGGAACCTTCTGCCCGGTGCTTTTGAAAAAAGTTTAGCCGTTTTATCTACACTGGAATTGGTTTCCACCCACTCATTGGGTATCACGCCCATCATCCAGTGATGGCCATGTATGGAGGCATCGCTGTCGCAGTAAAAATTATCGCTGAAGGCAAATTGCCTGGCAGCTTTGTGATGATTGGGGCTTACTTTAAGGTTTTTTGATATTGCCCTCAATGAATCCGGCAGGGTAAATTCACAATTAACCCCAAACCTTGCCAGTGTGGTATCACCTTTTGCATTTTTCAGTTGCCCAAAGACTTCATCAAAAGTCCTGTTTTCCTTAGTGATGTACACAATGTATTGGATGGGGCTTTGGCCCCGAGCAGGTAAAGCTGGCAACGGATTACTGTTATCATTATCTACGGTACTTTCGGTAAATGTATTTTCAAGCACCTGTTTTGTATAAGCAGCCAGTTTTTCTGCATCGGGCATATCAATTTTTTGAAAGCTGCCCAGCTGTATGTCGCCTATGTAAGTGCCCTGTGGCGGTGCAATAAATCCATCTCCACCATTGGGCCCGGCTCCCAGCCCGCGGCAGGCAATCACATACATTTCTTTTTCATCTGCTGAGAGGCGCACCCGTGAAGGCCCCCATCCGGTGGGAATCAATCCCTTTGTTTGTTTTTTTTCTGCATCAATTACTGCAACAGCATTAAAGCCAAGCAGTGCCACATACAATGTTTTTTCATCTTTACTCAAAGTAATGCCAAAGGGCAGCAGCCCCCGGTACTGATCAATGCGTTTATCCACCTTCACAGGAATATGATCAACAATTTTATGCCGCCTGTAATCAATCACGGCAATATTATCATTGGTGGCATTGGTTACGTAAGCAAACCTTTTGCCCACAGCAATTGAATTGGGACTGGCACCACCCACCACTTCTGCATCTTCCACCATTTCCCCAATCTGATAACCTGTCTTGAATTTATCCACCACTTTATTGCTGAGCAGGTCAATGGCAAAAATACTCATTGCTTCCGGTGAGTTTGGGCTGCCCAGGCCCGGGATTTTCTTTCCTTCCACTTCTGTTCCTTCCCTGGATGCTTTAGTATTATCACCATAAGGATGGCGGGAAATTACCATGCTGTTATAGTTGGCAGAATCCATGCCTTTTACCAGTGGATAAGCATACACCCCCACATTGGCTACAAAAGCCATTTTTCTATCGGGGCTGGTGGCCAGGCCAAATGGCTGGCGGCCGGCAGGTATGGATCCGGTGATTTTTTTTGTAATGAGGTTATAACGAACCAGGCGGAAATTACCCCGGTCGAGCACCAGCAGTTCGTTGCCATTCAGCAGCAAATCGGCTGTAAAGCTGTCATCAAAAAAAGTCCCGTTTACATTTCCGTTGAGAGAAACAGAATCTGTACGCTCCATTTTTTCTGTATCAAAAACAATCACAGCGCCATTATCGCCACCACTCAGGTACACCGTTTTTGAATCAGGTGCAAAAGCCACTCCCAAAAAAGAGCCGTTGGAGAAGGGTGATTTCACCGGCTTTGCATCATTGGCAGCTTCATCAAGTGGCTGATGAGTAAGAGGGGAATTGATTTTTTTCTCATAGCCCGGTACCCTGGTATTTTTTAGCGAAGCAAGGTCAATGATTGTAAATACACCATTATGAAGTGTAACTGCTTTTTTTCCGTTAGGTGAAATAGCCATACCAAAGGGATCATTGGTAATGCGGATGAGTTGGCCAGCAGGGGTTACAAAGCGGCCGCTTGGCAATACCGACCTTCCCTTTTCATCAATGCTGCAATAAAGATTTTTTCCAGGAACCTGTAATACTGCTACCTGCTTTTTTGCTTGTGCAAAACAATTTGCAGCAAAAAATGCCGGCAGCAATAAGGCAAATATGAATCTTTCCGCTTTCATTCTTTAATTCGTTTTTAAATAGTGTATGGAGCCTTTACCGGGCTCCATACACTTGAGGTTTTCAGATGAAATATAATACAATTATTTCAGTAACCACATTTTAGTGTTTATATCATCTGTACCACCCTGTGCAGTTACAGCCTTGAGGCGGTTTGCACCATTTAAAGATTGTTCAGAAAGCGGGTAGATGTAGCGTATGGGAACTTTGCCGCCATTTAAGTTGGATGCGCCGGGAATAATATCGGGCATACCCGTTCTCCTCCAGTCAAACCAGGCTTCCAGTCCGTTAAAATATAAGGCAATCCATTTTTGCAAAGCTATTTTGCCAAGCTTATCGGCCTGTGTACCTGCATAGGCTACTGATGGTTGTGTTAAATAACCGGCGGGTATGTTCACATTAAGACTGTATTGCGTGGGTACCAGTGCTTTCCAGTAATCAAAATTAGCAGTAATACCATTGGCATAGTAAGTATCTGCCGTACCTGTGGTAATCATACCTTTCTCCCTTGCTTCAGCCAAAATGAACTGAAGCTCAGCATAGTTCATAATAATGGCACGTGGTGCAGAAGGATCGGGTACAGCCTGGCCGGGATCATTACAAACCAGGCATGCAAATGTATAACCTACCCTTGAAACACCCTGGGGGCCTCCGTTGTAATTTAATGCTGCAACATCGCCAAGGCCATTGGGAATGCCTTCAATTTTTGGTGTGCCTGCTGTAACTGAAGACTGTGAAGGACGGCCAAAAACATTCAGCCTTGTATCATTTAATGCAGTAAGCCTGTCGCTCAGGGTTTTGCTTACCCTTATCTCGTCAAAAGAACCCACCCTTGATCCATATAAAGGCCACTGATTGGGAGCAGCGCTGAAATACTTCAGTTCGGCATTATCAGCATTGCCTGTAAAAACAGGGTAATTTAAAGGGTCGCTTACGATTGTCTGCATTTCTGCATTTACATTTTTCTTTTTGGAAATGCGCATCAGCAAACGCAGGCGGAGTGAGTTGGCCAGCTTTCTCCATTTAATGATTGAAGCTGTACCGCCACCATATAAGATATCGCCACTGAAATTTGTACTGTTGGCAGTAGCCAGTTGCTCGTTGGCCTTTTTAAGATCTGCCAGCATACCGGTATAAATGCTTTCCTGTGTATCGTAAGCCGGTGTGTAAATTCCATCGGTTTTGGCTTTACCGGCTTCAGTATATGGCACATCGCCATAAGCATCCGTAGCCAGTGAGAACATCCATGACTTTAAAATCAACCCAACGCCATAATAAGCACTTTTAGGATCGCTTTCAACAGCTACAAAAATATTCTGCAGGTTCCTGTTGTTGCCGTAAACACTGCTCCAGATGCCATTTTGCTCATTCCACAAATACCTGTCTTCGTTTACAAACTGAATTTTTGCATGATACTGTGCCAGCAGGTTTCCAATACCCCAGGCATCGTTCACCTGCTGGTTTGCCATGTTGCGTATTACACCGCTGAGCAGCAGGTCGGGTGTAACGCTGGTTGGATTATTACGGTTGGTATTGGTTTCACTAAAGTCCTTGGTACAACTGCCAAGAGCAGTTGCAAAAAAAACTGATGCTGCTATTACTATATATTTCATACAATGATATTTGTTGTTATTAAAATTTCAGGCTGATGTTTACACCATAACTGCGTGTTGAGGGAATTGCCATGAACTCGATACCCGGCAAAGCTGTCCCACCGCTGTACGACATGTTTTCAGGATCAACATGCGGCACATTGTCTTTTAGCCAGAGGTTACGGCCAACCAGTGAAATGGAAACAGCCGTAAACGGCAATTTGGTTAATAGTTTTGATGGAACAGAAAAGCCTAACTGCAATTCACGCAATTTTACGAAAGAAGCATCGTACATAACACCTTCTGCTATACCACGGCCACCTGTAAAGGCTGTATGCCATTCCCTTGCACTTACCTTTTTGGTATTTGGGGTAAAACCACCGCCAGATACAGCTACAACGCCGGCTCCTATTACACCATTGCCATTCTGGGTTAAATCATACCCTGTTGCACGGCCCTCAAGCGTTTCAATTATAATACCACCTTCACGGCCTACAGTTTGCGTTTCAGAATAAAGCACACCGCCTGACCTGATATCGAAAAGGAAGCTTAATGATACATTTTTATAGTTGAATTTGTTGCTGATGCCCATCAGCCAATCAGGATTATAGTTACCCAGCTTAATACGGTTGGTAGTACGTATGGGGCGGCCATTCGCATCAAAAACCATCTGGCCAACATAGTCTGCCTTTGTATCATAATAAGGTGCAGAAGGATCAGTATTTTGCACCCTTGCAAAACCAATACCATACAGGTCGCCCATTCTTTCGCCCACCCTTGCTTCTACTGCAACCCTGCGGCTTGCCATTACATAACTGGTTAATCCATCACTCAGCTCTTCTACCTTGCTTCTGTTGGTTGAGAAATTAATATCTGTGTTCCAATTGAAATTTTTTGTTTTAACCCCATTAATGTTAAGGATGGCTTCAAGCCCCCAGTTTTTAATCAAACCTGCATTGATAACCCTGCTGTCGTACCCGCTTGTACCTGAGAGAGGAATATTTAAAATCTGGTTAATTGTTTTGCTCTGGTAATAGGTAACATCAAGACCAATCCTGTTTTTTAATACCCTTATATCGGCACCAACTTCAAAAGCAGAACTGATTTCCGGCTTTAAATTAAGGTTGCTGAGGCGGCTTGTTTCGCCGTACACCTGCGCTGCACCAAACGGGTCGCTGCGGCTGTAGGTTTGTGTGTAGGTAAAAGGATCAGTATCATTGCCTACCTGTGCATAACTGGCACGCAGTTTGGCAAAGCTGATTACAGCCGGCAGGGTAACCAGATCGCTGATAATTGCGCTTACAGCGGCAGAAGAATAAAAGTAGGAGTTGTCTTGTTTACCAAATGCCTTAAGGTCTTCCGGCAGCGTTAATGCGCTGCTCCAGTCATTTCTTCCGGTAAAATCAAGAAAGATCTTATTCTTCCAGGATATACCTGCGGCAGCATATAAACTGTTGATTCTTTTTGCAACATTGTTTTGCTCTGCCACCAGGGCTATTCGGCTGTTGTTAAGGCTGTAAATATCCGGTATATTCAGTTGTCCGGCAACATCTTCTGCAAACCTTGATGTCTGGCGCATCTGGTTACCGCCAACATTAGCAGTAAATGCAAAATCGCTGTTAATCTTCCTGCTGGCAGAAAGCAGAAAATCAGTATTGCGCTCTTCATTTACAATTTTAACTTCTCTGAACTCGCCAAAAGGGAAACGCTGTGTACTGAAACCCCTGCGGTATTCCCTGCGTTCGTTGCTCCAGTCGGTAGCAGTACGCACCTGAAGGTTCAGCCAGTCTGTAAAATCGTATTTAAGTAAAATATTGCCGATAAGCCTGTCGTAATACTGTCCGTTTGTATTTTTATTAACTGTATAGTAAGGATTATCATGATAGTTGTAATTCCAGCTGAACTGGCGTTTACCTTCTTCCCCGTTCATATAAAGGCGTTGCATATCACTTACTTTTACAGAGGCAGGCAACCAGCAATTAAACAGATACATGATATTTTCGGTACCGTAGCTGATAGAAGGACGGTTATCACTTTTGCTGTTGATATAGCTAACAAAAGTACGTGCAGAAAATTTACTGTTAAAGTTATAGCTGCTGGAAACTGATATGGTATTGCGTTTAAGGTCGGTATTGGGTACGATGCCTTTCTGATCAAGATTGGTATAGCTCAGCCTGAAGTCGCCATTGCTGTTAGCCCCAACCAGGGCCACATTGTTGGTGAAGGTAGTACCCGTTTCAAGAAAATTTTTGAGGTTATCCTTATCTGCAACCCATGGAGTGGCTGTGATAACGCTGCCTGCCGGAGCATTAAGATCGCCACCCAAAAAGGGAATTATCTGGCCGCCAAGTGAGCGGGGAGAATTATACTGAGGATAGCTTTGCCCGGCAAATGCAGGCCCCCATCCTTCATCTGTTCCATCCGTAAGACCGGCACCGCCACCATTTACAAAAGCAAATGCGCCACCGTTTCCATTTCCCTGTCCATATACTGTTTGGTATTCAGGAAGTTTTAAAGCAGTTTCAATGGTAAAGTTGGAATTCAATTCAACACCAATCCCTTTTTTACCCGATTTGCCTGCCTTTGTTTTTATTAAAATAACGCCATTGGCAGCCCTGGAGCCATAAAGGGCAGAAGCTGCGGGTCCTTTTAATACCGAAAGGCTTTCTATATCATCAGGATTAATAAACCCTGCACCATTTCCAAAGTCCACTTCCAGATTTCCCCTGCCGGAACCACCTGTTATTGCGTTACTTACCGGCACACCATCTATTACATACAATGGCTGGTTCTTATTCAGGTCAACGGAGCGCTCACCACGGATAGAAACCCTGGCTGAACCGCCAATACCAGAGTTGCTGCCCACAACTGTTACACCTGCAACCTTGCCGGCCAACTGGTTTACAACGTTGGTTTCCCTTGCTGTTGTTAACTGGTCGCCTTTTAAATCCTGCAGTGCATAACCCAGTTTCTTTTTATCTTTCTTTATGCCCAGTGCAGTTACTACCACATCGTCCAGTTGTTTGGTAACAGCAGTGAGCTGTATTTCCAGGAAGGCATCAGCCACTGTAACCTGCTGCGCCTGGTAACCCGTGTAACTGATGTACAGTTTAACTCCATTGCCGGCATTGATTTTAAAACTACCCTGTGCATCAGTTGCTGTTCCGGTTGCAGAATTTTTAAGGCTGATGGTTACGCCTTCAAGCGGCTTGCCCGTTGCAGCATCTGTAACCTTACCTTTTACTTCTAAAATTTGTGCAGCCGCAAAAAAAGGGGAAAATAAAATTGCAGCAACCACCAGCAATAATACTGGCAGTTTTCTTACTGTCTGTCTCATAAACATTGTATTTGAAAAGTTTTGTGCGGCAAAATTATTTTCAGGGTATCACTAAATGATTTCTATCCGGTTACTAAAACGCAAAGAAAATGTTAAGAAAAAA
The DNA here is from genome assembly GCA_031375675.1 of Chitinophagales bacterium. GTDB lineage: Bacteria > Bacteroidota > Bacteroidia > Chitinophagales > Chitinophagaceae > Ferruginibacter. The sequence goes on along the minus strand of JANMIG010000086.1, from coordinate 2,889 downwards.
AATTCCGGGTATTGATAATATTTTGATAATAATATTGATAAACTCATTTATTATATTACGGCCTTTAAAAAGGAATCCGCTATCCGGCTTCAGGTAATTTGTACGTGCTGATATTGGTAGCAAACAATGCCCGCAATCTCATCTTCAGTAAGGGCTGGCAACAATCACAATTTATCTGTATTTTCACCTAAATATTTAATGGCTGATGTGCAGGTACTATCGGTTTGTTATTTGTGCTGTAATATTAATGCTTATCGGGCTTACCATAACTGCCCAGGATACGCCCCTTGTAAAGCAGGATACCTTTTTCCTGGCAAAGAAAAAAGGTTTGCTGGGCAGGCTGGGCCGGAGTATTTCGGCGAATGATGCCCCGCCGCTTTCGGCAGTAGTAAAAATTGATGAGCCATTTATCAGTTACAACAGAAAAATCATCAGGTACATCTATATCACCCGCCTGGGTTTTGAGCGGAATTTTTACGATACCAACCGCATCCGGCAAAGCATTGGCATTGTGGTGGCCAACGCCCTGCACCGCAACACCAAGGAGCATGTAATCAGCAAAAACCTGTTTTTTAAAGAAGGAGATCCGCTTATACCTTACCTGCTGGCTGATAATGAACGTCACCTTCGGGAACTGTCGTTTATACAGGATGCCCGTTTCCAGGTGGTGCCCGATGTAAATTCGCCTGATTCAGTTGATGTGGTGGTGATAACAAAAGATGTGTTCAGCCTTGGTGGCAGGGCAAGTATCAGCAGTTCCAAAAGATCTGAGCTGAGGCTGTACGATGAAAATGTATTTGGCAGCGGCGATGAAATATCCCTGTCAGGATTTTTAGACCTTGACCGCTCCCCGCAAACCGGCTTTGCTGCGGAATACATCCGCCGGAATATCAGGGGCAGCTTTATCAACTGGACCACAGGATTTAAAACCTATACCCCGGCTTTTAACAGTGGCCGCAGGGAAGAAACCACCATTTACACCCGTTTTGACAAACCGCTTGTATCACCCTACTTTGGCTGGACAGGTTCCCTTGAACTGGCTTTCCGCAAAACACAAAATGCTTACATACCTGATTCTGTATACAAAAGAGATTTCAAATACGAGTATTACAATGCAGATGGATGGGCGGGCTATAATCTTGGTGCAAGAAGGTTACTGCTGAAAAATACCAGCAGCAGGTTGCGAAAATTTGTTGGCATCAGGTTTTTTCATAACGAGTTTTTTCAGTTGCCTGGCAGGTATGCTAACGTATTTAATTACCAGTATGCTGATATTACGGGTGTATTAACGGCCTTTACTATTTTTAAGCAGGTATTTTATAAAACAAGATTTGTATATGGCTTTGGCCGCAGTGAGGATGTACCGGAGGGCTATACCGGATCGGTGATTGGCGGCTGGACGAACAAACAGGGCCGTGGCCGTCCTTACCTTGGTATTGACCTCCAGCGGAATTATTTTAAATCCTCCGGGTTTTACAGCAGCTTTACCCTGAGGGCAGGGGGCTATTTTTACCAGAAAAGAGCAGAAGACATTGACCTTTTTTTCAATGTTGACCATTTTTCGAGGCTGAAATATTTGGGAGGTAAATGGTATCACCGCTGGTTTTTAGGAGCTAATATTTCTAAGCAAATAAGGCCAGTTTTGAATGTGCCGCTTTTTTTAAATAGTGAGTTCGGGCTTCCGCAGTTCGGCAACAGCGACCTGCAGGCAGATTTCAGGAGTGTATTGCGCTGCGAGTCAGTGTTTTACAATACCTGGAAATTTCTCGGCTTCCGCTTTGCCCCTTTTGTTTTTGGTGATGGTGCTTTTTTAATTCCTGTTAACAGGAGTTTTTCTGATGGCGATTTTTACAGCAACCTGGGAGCCGGTGTACGCAGCCGCAACGAAAGCCTTATTTTTGAAACAATGGAATTAAGGGGTTTTATTTTTCCCCGCCGCTTTCCGGGAATGCAGGGCTGGAGGGTGGAGTTCAGCACCAACATCAGGTTTAAATACAATTCCAGCTTTATCAAAAGGCCGGATTTTGTGAATGTGAATTAAACATGAATAATTAATAAATTTACAATATGAATAATCAAAAATTGTCTTTTATACAAAATGAATTTATCCCTTTGGTACAGCAGCTTGATCCTGCCGCAACCGGCAAATGGGGTAAAATGAATGCCCAGCAGATGGTGGAGCATGTAACTGCTTTTTTTAAAGTATCAACAGGCAGGCTGCAGTTTGCCATTGTTACCCCGGCAGAGCACCTGCCAAAGTACAAAGAGTTTTTACTGAGTGATAAGGAATTCAGGGAAAATACCAGGGCACCACAGGAAGTATTGGGCGAAGATCCCTTGCCATTGCGCAGCAGCAGTATGGAAGCTGCCATTGCCGGTCTGCAGCAAAGCATTGATGAATTTGTAGAATTTTATACAAATGATGCTGAAAAAACAGTGCCGCACCCTGTATTTGGCGAACTGAATTTTGCCGAATGGGTGCTGCTGCATCATAAGCATGTAGTGCATCATGCAAAGCAGTTTGGGTTGCTATAGAGATGAAGATCTTACTACTGGGGTGCTGTTCTTTTCCAACCAGCCAGCAATTTCATCAAATTTTACTTCTCCGGTAGAGATTTTGATGCAAAAATCATAAGCGGCCTCATTTGTCGCATTAAGGAAAAAACCACTGCCATCTAAATTATTTTCTAATAACGCAACCATTGCCAAAAAACCTGTACGCTTATTGCCATCCATAAACGGATTATTTAACGTGAGTTTTGTGTCTTATATGTTGATTATCAACACCTGTAGATAAAAAGTTCTTTGAAATAACCATGACATGGGTAAAAATTGTAGTGACCAAACTACCCCCATGCCATGATTATTAATGAGTATAAAGTTATACAA
>JANMIG010000084.1:0-48440 GCA_031375675.1 Chitinophagales bacterium | reverse complement strand
TTGTATAACTTTATACTCATTAATAATCATGGCATGGGGGTAGTTTGGTCACTACAATTTTTACCCATGTCATGGTTATTTCAAAGAACTTTTTATCTACAGGTGTTGATAATCAACATATAAGACACAAAACTCACGTTATTTATGACAAATTCATGAGTAAGGTTGTAGAGCGGACAAAAGCCATCAAAATGGGAAACCCTTTAGACGATGCTACCATGATGGGAGCTCAGGCATCAAACGACCAGTTCGAAAAAATTCAATCATACTTAAAACTGGGCAAAGAGGAAGGCGCAGAATTGCTTTGCGGTGGTGATGTACAAAAATTAGACGGTGACCTGGCCGGTGGTTATTACATACAACCCACTTTGTTTAAGGGCTCAAACTCCATGCGCATTTTCCAGGAAGAAATTTTTGGCCCTGTAGTATGTGTTACCACATTTAAAACAACAGAGGAAGCCATTGCTATTGCCAATGATACACTGTACGGGCTGGGTGCCGGCGTATGGACAAGGGATGCACATGAATTGTACCAGGTACCCAGGGCCATACAGGCCGGAAGGGTTTGGGTAAACTGCTATCATGCCTATCCTGCCCATGCTCCCTTTGGAGGATACAAAAAATCAGGGTTTGGCAGGGAAAACCATTTGATGATGCTGGGCCATTACCGCCAAACGAAAAATATGCTGATTTCTTACGATAAAAAGAAATTAGGTTTCTTTTAACTGAAATGTTTATTTTCTTTACAAACCGGCAGGGGAAAATTTCCCTGGCGGTTTGTTTTTTAAAAAAGGTAAATGGTAAAAAGAGTAACGATAAGTGCCGAAGCCATTGAAGTGGTGAATACGCTGAAAAGCAGGTTTGGCGATTTGATGTTTCACCAGAGCGGCGGCTGTTGCGACGGCTCACAACCGATGTGTTTTGAAAAAGGTGATTTTAAAGTTGGTAAAAGCGATGTTTGCCTGGGTACTATTGAAGGTTGTGAATTCTGGATGAGTAAAGACCAGTTTGAATACTGGCAGCACACACAGCTTCATATTCACATTTCAAAAGGAAGGGGTTCGAGCTTTTCTTTAGAAATCCCGATGGGGCTGAGGTTTTTAACACAGTCAAGAATGTTTACAGATGATGAACTCAGCCATTTAGAGCCTGTGCGGTTCCTGGAAGATTAATGCTGTTATTTTTTGTGCAGCAACTGCTGGTATTGTTTTGGCGTAATACCTTCGTAATGCTTAAACATGCGGATAAAGTAATTGCTGTCTTCAAACCCGGCTTCCCATGATACGTTTTTGATGTATACATCCTTATTGGTAAGATAGCGTTTTGCCAGTTTGATCTTCTCCAGTATTATAAATTCAACGGGGCTCACTCCCATTTCATTTTTAAAAAGGCGGTACAGGGATGAAGTACTTAACCCTGCATTTTTGGCAATTGCTTTCAGCTCAATTTTACTGCTGATGTTTTCCCTTATTACATTTACTATTTGGATAAGCAGGGGATTATTGGTTTGGCTGTTTCCTTCACTAACGCCCTTAAGGGTTTGCGACTGAACAATTTTTACCAGCAGTTCCTGCAATGCCAGGTCGGCAAGCGTGTCTTTAAAAACAGAAGTACTCTGGCAGATATTGATGATCTTATTGATAACGCCGGCCATTTCCTCGTTGTTCTCAAAGTAAAAATTATTTTCATCCAGTTGCCAGAAATTGTTGTGCCCCTGCCGGGGATATTTTTCATTGAGGAAATTGAGCGTACCGGTAATTTTTTTGTTGTCAATCGCAAGTGCCAGGCATTGGGTAGGGTTGTCAAAGGCTGCTTCCGGAAAATCAATTTTCATCTCAACATTGGAAGGTATCACCACCGATTCGCCCGGCAAATAATCAAACCCGTCCTTATCAAAAAGATGCATCACTTTTTTGCCCTTGAGCATACTCGTAACCACCAAGTCGTTAAAGCGCAACGGCACCAGTTCCGATTTTTGATAGGTTTCAAAAAGGTTGAGTTCGCAATGCTCCAGGTTATATACCGTTCTGTTTTCAACAAGAGTCTTTAGCAGCTTTTCATCAGTAAGTGCCGGCGCTGAAGGTCTTGTTTTATTTGCCATTATGGTAATATTTTTTCGTTCATACTATGGATATAAAAAAGTGAATGCTGTCGGGGGCCATTCTCGTTTTACACCAATTTAAGCCAATCATTACCATATAAAAATAAGCAATAAAGCTGAAAAAAGCAGCGCTGCCGCTATAATTGTCCGCAGCGTTTGCAGCCATGGTTTAAAGTATCAGGTTATTCAAACCTGCTGCCCAGGCTGAACTGCAGGTGTACCATTCTTTTTAATAACAAACCGTATCAGTTGATACAGTATCCAGATGATTGAAAATGCAATCAGGCCCTTAAGGTTGGATTGAACATCTTCCGGGTCGTACCGCCCATGTATCCTTGTTTTGAAAAATTTATTAGAGTACTGCTGCGAAAATTCTATACACATACCAAACAGGTAAAGAAAAACAAAAATCACAAGATGCCTTCTTGCAAATAAGCTATTTAAAAAAGCAGCAGCAATAAAATAAAAGGCCGAATGCAACAGCTTATCATGGTGCCGGAAAACAGCAGGCAGTTTTACCATAAATCCAATAACAGCAATGGCAAAACAAAGGGCTGCTATAAAGAGTCTTTGCCATATGGTCAGCTGCAGCTTCATACTGTTACTGCAAGGCTAAAGCAATTGCTGGTATTGTGCATACTTTTTACCCCGGGGTTTTGGCCCCCGGTGCCTGTACATACAAACAGTGCTGCAAACAATATCAAGTTAAGGGACATTATCATACTATTACTGCTGCCATTAACTACCGGGGCCTTAATGGCAAATGAAGATAGTAAAAAATGGATAAGCATGATTCAATAGTTGCGTTTTATACAAGTGTTGTTTACATGTATTACATAAAAAAGAAGCCGCTTATGCTTATGAAAAAGCCGCTCTGTTTTTTAGCAAGATGATTGTATACTGCACCCTCAAACAGTTGCTGGTGATAGCATGGCAGCATGGCTAACTGCACGAACATCAACAAGGGCAAGACCACACACCGGCTCACAGATGCAGCTATGATTGCTGTTGCTAAAGGTATTGTGTACACTTGCAAGGCCCGCTGCCTTTGTACTTAATCCGGCTTATCCGGGCTCAATGCACCACCGTAAGGCTGGCCCCATTCATAACTGAATAATTTACTGAAGGGTTCAGCAATAAACTTCTGCAGGTTGCCCCGGCAGCGTCTACCACAATAGTACCTGCATTAATTTCCACATCGGTAAACTCGTTGGGCACAGTACCACATTTCCAGTTAAGCGGATTACTCCAGCTATTACTGACTGCACCCGTCCAGGTATTTACCTGCTTCAATACATAAACCGGCCCGGGATTGCCATCCTGTAAACAGCGGTACCTGTATCCATAAAAGCTGCCGGGGATGCTCATCAATTGTAATGCAGCAGTACCTGTACCAGCATAGTTGCTGTTGTCGGCAATGTTTACAAAACCTGTACCTACATCTTCCTGCCATTGGTAAGTATTGCCCGGGGTGCCGGCATACAGGTTCATTGAACCTCCGCTGCATACCCGTAAGGAACTGTCGAAGCCGGAAAATCTCTTTACATAAGCTCCTGATACATTCCAGGCAATGTATATGTCAGTATTGGAGGGGGCAATAGCAGGGCTGCTTTTAAGCGTTGTTCCATTTAAAGAAGCAATACCTCCCAGTTGCACCCAGGCATTGTTCACAAATTTCTTTGACACTATGCCATTCTCTGTCCGGTCAAAATAGGAAACAGCCAATATATTGTCTGTAGAAATAGTTAACCTGGGCCAGTCTGTACGGCCTGTTGAAAATGAAGGCGGGCCAACATATGTCCAGGCATTGTTCCTGTATTGCAGCACAGATATTTTACTATTGTCAGCAAGGTTTCTGCCTGCAAAATAAGGGGTGCCATCTGTGCCAATAACCATCGTTACATTTCTGTCAACATTTGAAAAACCCTGTGGCCCAACAAACGACCAGTTGCCATTTGCATACCTCATCATTGTAGCATCGGTGCCAGTTACGCCCAGGTCGCCAAAACCTACATAAGGCGTTCCATCCGGCGCCACAGCAAAAGTAAAAAAATTGGTTCCCCCGGTATAAAAAGAAGGCTGCCCGATATAAGTCCAGCTGCCGTTCTCAAATTTCATGACCGAGGGATCATATTTTTCAGTAATTGAGTTGTAGGAAGTATAACCAGTATAAGGTGTGCCATTGGATGAGAAAGCCAGTACATTGTCAAGAACATTACTGCCTGAAAAATTAGCCTGCCCAACCAGCACCCAGCTTCCCCCTTCAAACTTTCTTACTGTGAGGCGCTGCGGTGTGCCGGTTTTTCCAGATACGTACACAGTACCACTGGGTGAAATGGCTATGGTCCCTCCCTGCGGCAGGCTGCCGGGTATGCCTACCGGCTGCCATGTATTATTAACAAATTTCATCACGGTTGCACCATCATTCCTGAAATCAGCGAACAAAATATACGGCACCTGCTGCGGATCCACTGCAATCTGCGCATCATTCGACAATCCGCCCGAAATACCACCATTGCCCAAAGTTTCCCAATTAGTACCTCTTAATTTAGCAACACCAAATATGTTGCCGCTGGCTGGCCAGTATATATAAGGCGTATCAGCTATACCCAGGCAAAGAGCACTGGCAGGCTGCCAGTTGTTTACATAGCCCAGCCTTGTCCACGTGTCTGCTGCAATATTATATCGCTGTACTGCCTTGCCGGAATCCAGCACCACTAAATTGCTATCGGATTGCACCGAAAGTTTTTTAAGGTCGGAATAACTTGAGGGGCCCGATATTGATTGCCAGTAAGGGCTGCTGTTGTTCAGCGCAAATAAGTTGTACTGGCTGCAGAGGTAAACATTGCGCCGGGATGGTGAAATTGCCAGCCCATCCCCAAAATAGGAAGGAGGAGTAGCATCGGCCCATACACCGGCATCCAGCTTTTTTACCAGGTTTGAACCAATAGAAACGTATGGATTATCATCGGCATCCACCACTATTGTAAGGCTGATTAAAGCAAAACCAGCACCTGCTCTTCCACTGCCCACCGGCACCCAGTTACCCGCTGATATTTTTTTTACAAAACAGGGGGCTGAAAAAGGAGAATTGGTAGTGGTACTGTCGGAATACAATATGTAAGGGGTACCATTTTGCGAAAAAGTAAGCGCTATTTTATTACTTACGGCATTAGAAACCGACTGCCCTACTTTGCTCCATACACCATTTTTGTATTGGAGTACAATGGCTTTTGACCCATCATTCAGATCAATACAACCTGCATACACTGAGCTGTCGGGTGCCGAAACCAATTGCAGCACATTCAGGTTGGGGAAACCTGCAGGAGGAATCAGCGTCCATTGACCTGATTCATATTTATACAAGTCAGTATTGTACCCGGCATAAGCAGTTCCGTTTAAAGCAACAGCAAATGCATTGCAGCCTTTAACCTCGTTTGCTTCACTCCCTGGTGATAAATTTGTCCACTGAGCCCGGGCACTAAAAAAAATAAGACATGAAAATACAAGTAGTAAGGGTATTTTGTTCATAACAAAAGATACAGTGATTAAATAAGCACAAAACTAACTGTTTTTTTAAACCTACAACACTGCTGCACACAAAAAAAGCTGCCGTTACCAGCAGCTTCCGTCAATTTGTATCTTTTATTACTGTGCTACTTCCTCCTCCATATAAGCACTTACCGGCTCACAGGTGCAGATGAGGTTTCTGTCGCCATGTGTATTGTTTACCCTTGCTACGCTCGGCCAGAATTTATTGGCAGCCACATAGGGCAGCGGGAATGCAGCTTCCTGCCGGGTGTAGGGCCTTGTCCATTCATCCGCACATACCACCAATTGCGTGTGTGGGGCATGCTTCAGCACATTGTCTTTTTTATCTGCCCTGCCTTCTTCTATGGCAGCTATCTCTTTACGTATGCCCAGCAATGCATCACAAAAGCGGTCAAGCTCGGCTTTGTCTTCACTTTCAGTTGGTTCAATCATAATGGTACCTGCCACCGGGAAACTCATGGTGGGTGCATGAAAACCATAATCAATCAGGCGCTTGGCCACATCCTCTGCTTCCACTTCAGCTGATTTTTTAAAGGGGCGCAGGTCAACAATAAACTCATGTGCGCAGGTGCCATTTACACCGGTATACAGCACATCATAAGCACCCTGCAGCCTGGCCTTCATGTAGTTGGCATTAAGGATGGCATACTCAGTAGCTGCCTTTACCCCTGTGCTGCCCAGCATGCGTATGTAGGCATAGCTGATGAGCAGTATGGAAGCGGAGCCATAAGGCGCTGCACTTACGGCACCGGATGCGCTGCCTGCTGCATTGCCCAATGCCGGGTGACCGGGAAGATGCTTTGCCAGGTGCGCTTTTACACAAATAGGGCCCATGCCGGGGCCACCGCCGCCATGTGGTATGGCAAAGGTTTTGTGCAGGTTAAGATGGCATACATCGGCACCTATCAGGCCGGGGGCGGTGAGGCCCACCTGGGCGTTCATATTAGCGCCATCCATATACACCTGCCCGCCATGCTGGTGAATGATGGATGTAATGTCTTTTACTGTTTCTTCATACACACCATAAGTGCTGGGGTATGTTATCATGATACCGGCAAGGTTGCTGCTGTACTGCTCCGCTTTGGCGGTAAGGTCGGCCACATCAATATAGCCATTCTCCAGCGCTTTTACCACTACTACCTTCATGCCTGCCATCACGGCGCTGGCGGGGTTGGTGCCATGTGCGCTGATGGGTATCAGCATCACATCACGATGTGCATCGCCATTGGCAAGATGATAATTACGGATGGTGAGCAACCCTGCATATTCACCCTGCGCACCGCTGTTGGGCTGGAGGCTGCAGGCATCAAATGCCGTTATTTCGCAAAGGTAGTTGCTGAGGTTCTCCAGCACTGCTGCATAGCCTGCTGCCTGGCTGGCGGGTGCAAAAGGGTGGATATTGGCCCACTCAGGCCAGCTAAGCGGCATCATTTCTGTCGCTGCATTCAGCTTCATGGTGCAACTGCCCAGGCTGATCATACTGGTATTTAAAGAAAGATCCTTGTTCTCCAGGCTTTTGATGTACCGCATCATCTGGCTTTCGCTGCGGTGTGTGTTGAATACGGGATGCGTTAAAAAATCTGTAACACGGGTAAGTGCCGTGGGTATATGCGTAAGTGTGTTGTCAAAATCTATATCAAAAGCAACCGGATCGGTATCGTTTTCAAAACTGTTGATGATACTGAAAAGGTCCTGTGGTGTGGTGGTTTCATCCAGCGAAATGCTGATGGTTGCGGCCGTATAAAAAAAGTTCAGTTGCTGCTGCTCAGCCTTTGCCCTGATGGCGCTGCTATCGGGTACTTTTACAGTTACCGTATCAAAAAAGTTGTCGCCTGCCAGCTCAAATCCGCGGCTTTGCAGTGCGTCGGCCATTGTTTGTGCAAGCAGTGCCGTACGCTTAGCAATATTCTTTAATCCATCCGGCCCGTGAAATACCGCATACATAGCCGCCATATTGCTCAACAATGCCTGGGCTGTACAGATATTGCTGGTGGCCTTCTCCCTTTTGATATGCTGCTCCCTTGTCTGCAGGGCCATGCGCAAAGCCCTGTTGCCATTGGCGTCAATGCTTATACCAATGATACGGCCGGGTATGCTGCGCTTAAACTCCTCTCTTGCGCTGAAAAATGCAGCATGCGGACCACCATAGCCCAATGGCACACCAAAACGCTGGGCACTGCCACAAGCCACATCAGCTCCCAGATCTCCGGGAGGTGTTAGTAACGTGAGTGCCAGCAAGTCGGTTGTCATGGCTACATAGGCTCCTGCGGCATGCACTTTGGCAATAAATTCCCGGTAGTCTTCCACCAGGCCGGCAGCGTTGGGATATTGCACCAATGCGCCAAAATAAGAGTCGTCAATATTGGCGGTACGGTAATCACCAAAAATCACTTCGGCACCAATGGGTAAGGCCCGGGTTACCACTACATCTTTTGTTTGTGCGAAGGTGCTGTTGTCAACAAAAAATTTTGGCCTTTTTATCTCATCGCCCTTATTCAGTTCTCCAAAAAACAGGTGCATGGCTTCTGCCGCAGCAGTGGCTTCATCTAACAGTGAGGCGTTGGCCAGCGGCAATGCCGTAAGGTCGCTCACCATGGTTTGAAAATTGAGCAGGCTCTCCAGGCGGCCCTGGGATATTTCGGCCTGGTAGGGTGTGTACTGTGTGTACCATCCCGGGTTTTCAAATACATTGCGCAGTATTACACTGGGTACAATGGTACCATAATAGCCCTGGCCAATATGGTTGCGGAAGGTTTTATTTTTAAGAGACAGCTCTTTGATGTGCTGGAGATATTCATGCTCACTCATGGCTCCGGGAATATTCAGTTCATGATCCATACGGATGCCTGCCGGTACCGTTTTATCCACCAGGGATGCCAGCGATGATTCGCCTGTAGTACGCAGCATGGCCGCTGCTTCCGGGCTATCCGGACCAATATGTCTTGACGTAAATTCGTGTTGCTGCTGTTCAAAAAGATTCATACTCAATGCCTGCTTTTAAATGGCAATACTTTTGCCGCCGCAAAGGTACGCATGGCGGTTGATAAAATAACACTTTCAGCAAAACTGTTAACAGCTTGGGGATAGGCTTGCCGCGGGTGTTTAACCTTACCGCTGTATGCCATTCCACTTAATAAACAGCCAACATTATTTTTAACAACAAGATACATAAAACAGGAGCATATCCTATCTTAGCGGCAACATTAAAATATGCATTCATCCATTTGCCTTAACTGCTCCAATACGGTTTCTGAAAAAGATATGTACTGCTCCGGTTGCGGACAGACAGTTCACCTGCATCCCATCACCCTTGGGCATATTGTACATGATGCCCTTCACTTTTTTTTGCATGCGGATAAAAGTGTATTTACGCTGGTAAAAGCCCTGGCCACAAAGACCGGCGTTGTAGCAAAGGAATTTATTGAAGGAAAACGGAAAAAATACTTTGGCCCCTTTAATTTTTTCATGATAGTGGTGGGGCTGTTAGTACTGAGCATGTCGGTATTTCACACATTTGAAAAAGAAAATGCCGATACACAACTGCAGTTGCAGGCCATGGCAGCGCAAATTGCCGACCCGGTTAAAAAAACAAAATTTCTGAAGATAATGCAGCGGCAGGCAAATACAATATTCTTTATTAAGAAATACTCCAATATCATTAATATGGTGACAGTACCCCTGCTGGCGCTTATTTTCAGCTTGTTTTACCTGAAAGGGAAATACAATTATACCGAGCATATGGTTGCCAATATGTACAGCGCCGGTTTTACCGCATTGGTGATGACTTTTATCATCATACCCCTGATGTCAACCGGTAACAAGTATGTGTATATTGGAGCACTTATTGGCAATATTGTTTTTGATATCATTTACAGGGGTATATTTTATTACCGGTTTATGAACCGGCCGGGTACAGCCGCTGTAATAAAAGCTTTGGGAGTATCTTTATTGGCACAAATCATCATCATCGTCCTTACTTTTGCCCTGCTATTCTGGTACATGGTATCGGGTATGAGCGGGTTGTTCCACTAACCCCTGAGCTTATTCATGCACCGCCAGTACCGGCACTTTGCTCTGGTAAATCATCGTTTTGGTATGCTGGGTTTTAAACAACCGCTCGTAAAAACTGTGGTGCTTAGGCCCTATTATGAGCATATCAATATTTTTATCCTCAATAAACAGGTTTACTGACTCATGAAAGTCGAATAACCGCATGAAATAAAACTCCGGATCAAACTCAGCCAGCAGCACTTCCATCTTATCCCTTTCTTCCTTAAAAGCTTTAGTTAATGAGATATAATGCGAACTGTCAACATTTAACACATGCAGTGAGGGCTTAAAGTCCTGCAGTACTCTTTTGATAGCAACCAGTACCGGTGTTTCCTCCACAAATTTCATTTCGGATACAATCAGTACATTACTGATGGTTTTAAAAGCTGCATGAGGTGGTATAATTAAAATGGGGCATATGTCTTTTTCAGCCATTTTAAGTGTGTTGGAACCTGAAAAACGCTGTGCCAATGCAGATTTACCCGTAAGACCCATCACCACCAGGTATGCGCCCTTTACATGAGCATAAGCAGCCAGGCTGTCAATAAAATTATCACCCGATTCCTGAAAGGTATCAATATTGGGGCAGTGGGCAGCCAGTTCCTCTTTAAGGCTTTGCAGGTAGTTGGCCGAGGTAGCGGCTTCTTCTTCATGAGCATAATAATGATAGAGTACAATGGTTACATCAGCTCTTCCCTTATACATGGCAGCAGCATAATGTGCCGCATTAAAAGAAGTTTCAGAAAAATCCAGGGGAACAATTACGGTTGTCATTACGTGTAATTTAGTGCAAAAATAACAGAATTTACATATAAGTTCAGGCAGTAATGCTGTTTACAGTTACAGCAACCACCAAAATATGGCTAAAACAGTTTTAAAGCCCGACATTTGCCGTATGGAAAAGGATTTGCCCGATAACTGGCAGAAAAGGTCTGGTGAACACCAGAAACAGTACAAACAGTTCCTGAACCGGGCTGATAAAAACAAAGTGCTGAAGCAGCTCCCCGGCCTGCATGATGAAGCATTCAGTAAAATTGACTGCCTCAACTGCGCTGCCTGCTGCAAAAATTATTCTCCACGGTTTAAAACGCCAGACATCAAGCGCATCAGCAAACACCTGGGACTGAGAGAAAGCGTATTTATTGATACCTACCTGTTATTAGATAGTGAGGGAGATTATGTGGTAAGAAGCAAGCCCTGCCCCTTCCTTGGCAGCGACAATTACTGCAGCATTTATGAGGTACGCCCCTCCGACTGCAGCCGCTTCCCTTATACAGATGAAGATGTGCTGCTGAAAAGGCCTGCCATTACGCTTAAAAATTCCACCTTTTGCCCGGCTGTGTATTTTGTGCTGGAAAAGCTGATCAAGCCATCTTAAAAAAGCCCCTATTTCTCCATCTGCTCAATCACCGCCTGTGTTACACCGGTAAAAGAGAATCCACCATCGTGAAACAGGTTTTGCATCGTTACCATTTTAGTAAGGTCGCTGAACAGGCTGGCAGTATAGGCAGCACAATCATCGGCACTGGCATTACCCAGCGGACTCATTTTTTCGGCATAGCTGATAAAACCGTCAAACCCTTTTACGCCGCTGCCGGCTGTGGTACGTGTGGGAGACTGGGATATGGTATTGATCCGTACGTTCTTTTTTACGCCGTAATGATAGCCAAAACTGCGGGCTACACTTTCCAACAGTGCCTTGGCATCGGCCATTTCGTTGTAATCAGGAAAAACCCTTTGTGCGGCTATATAGGTAAGGGCCACAATACTGCCCCACTCGTTCATGGCATCGGCCTGGTACAGGCACTGGCAAAGACGATGCAGGCTCATAGAAGATATATCGAAGCTCTTGTGCTGAAACTCATAGTTGAGGTCGGTATAGGGCTTACCCTTGCGTACATTGATGCTCATACCAACCGAATGCAGCACAAAATCAATTCCGCCGCCAAAATGCTCCATACTCTTGTCAACAAGATTCTTCAGGTCTTCATTACTGGTTACATCGGCACCAATTACCGGTGCATTGCCGCACTCTTCGGCCAGGTTGCTGATTTCGCCCATGCGTAGTGCCACAGGTGCATTTGTCAGCACAATTTGTGCACCTTCGGCATAACAGCGCTGGGCCGTTTTCCAGGCTATGGAATTACTGTCTAATGCGCCAAAAATGATCCCTTTCTTTCCTTTTAGTAAGTTGTACGACATGCCAAATTATTTTATTGATAGTATAATTGGTAAAAATAGTAATCTTCTGCTGTAAAGAGACATACGGTAAATAATTCCTGACAAATAAGAAATTGTCAAAATTTTTAACAATTTTATTTTTGTCATCTACCTTACTGCTTTTGCCACCCAAATCACCATGTATATTCCTGCAGCCATGTAAGCAAATGTAAACAGGATTGTCACCAGGAAGTATACCAGTAAATTTCCGCCACTCTTTCTTGGCTGCAATTTTTTTTGCAGGTACTGATTGAGAAAGTAATATGGAATGACCATCAATACTGCCGTAAAAAGAACCCATGAGTATGGTATCAGTAAAAACATGATTAATTCCCCACCATCTCCCTTGCATTTTCCAGTGCGGCTGCGGTGGGCTTTTCGCCACTGAGCATTTTGGCAATAGCGGTAATGCGTTCATCGTCACTAAGCAGCCGGATGGAAGTAGCTATCTTATCCCCTTTTATTTCTTTGTATACAAAATAATGTGCATTGGCCCTGGCGGCAATCTGCGGCTGGTGCGTAATGGAAATCACCTGGTGGGCAGTACCCAGCTCCTTCATAATCGCCCCTACCTGCCTTGCGGCTTCCCCGCTGATACCGGTATCTATCTCATCAAATATCAAAGTGGGCAATTGCAGCTTTTGCGCCACCAGCGATTTGATACAGAGCATCAGCCTGCTGAGCTCACCTCCACTGGCTACTTTACCAAGCGGCTCAAAGCGGCCACTCTTATTGCCATCAAACAAAAATGCAATACTGTCGCTTCCATGGCTGTTTAATGCCACAGTTTGCAGTTCTACCTTCAGTACCGCATTGGGCATGCCCACCTGCACCAGCAGTGTATTTACCTGCTTTGCAAAAGGCGTGGCTGCCTTGCTACGGTTGGCGCTCAGTTTTGCCGCCAGCTGGTTGCATTCGTCCAGCAGCTGAGCTGCCTGCTTCTCTTTTTTTGCAATGCTTTCGCTGATGTTCAGTACAGCATCCAGCTTTTGCTGCAACTCCGCTTTAATGGCCAGCAGTTCAGCCGTGGTGATAACACCGTGCTTTTTCAATAATTTATATCCTGCGGCAATCTTATCATTCACCACCTGCAGCCTTTCTGGATTGTACTGCACGCCATCGTAAATATGTTCAAGTTCCCCGGCCACATCTTTCAGCTCTAATTGAGCACTCAGCAGCCGCTGCGATAAAGCGGGTATACCTGCATGAAATGCTTCCAGCCCCTGCAGTTTATTCAGCAGCACTTTCAGCTGGTTTACTATGGGTTGCTCACTGTCTTTCAGTTCGTGAAATACTGCATTCAACTGCTGTTTTACCGATTCGGCATTTCCCAGCAGTTTCAGCTCGGCATCCAGTTCCTCCAGTTCATTTTCTCCAAGGCCAGCTTCTTCCAGTTCATTGAACAAAAACTTGTTGTAATCCAGTTCCTTATTAGCATTGGCCTGCTGCAGCTCAAGGGCATCCAGTTCCTGCACCGCCTGCTGGTACAGTTTGTACTTAGCGGAATAAGTGGTGCAAAGAGCAGCATTGCCAGCCAGTGCATCCAGTACTTCCCGCTGAAAAGCATCATCGCCCAGCTCCAGTGTATCAAACTGTTGGTGCAGGTCAACCAGCAGGGCAGACAGTTCCTTCAACTGCGAAAGATTGACCGGTGTATCATTTATAAAGGCCCTCGATTTGCCCCCGGAGGCAATTTCCCTGCGCATTACCAGTTCATCCTCTGCATCCAGTTCATTAGCCGTTAAAAAATTTTTAATACTGTCGTTTCCTGCTGCCGAAAACCATCCTTCCACCACACATTTTTTCTCTTTCTGCGCCAGGGCACTGCTGTCGGCTCTTTCGCCCAGTATCAGGCCCAAAGCGCCCATCAGTATACTTTTACCAGCCCCCGTTTCACCAGTGATGATGTTGAGCCCGTTGGCAAAAGCAATTTCTATTTCATCAATAATTGCGTAATTCTGTATATGAAGTTTTAATAGCATCGGTGGCAAAAATAGATAATACCTTTTATAAAGTGCAACCTGTTGGCAATGATAATGGTATAATGCCGACCTGCTTTGAGAAATTTACCAGTAAATCAGGTTTTTTCAAAAGCAGCGTCGGTATAATGAATGTAAAATAATGCATATAGCCATCCTGTAATTATAAAGTTATACCATTTATAATTACTACTCCGTCCAATCTTTTCTGGTATAATGCCGACCCGCTTTGAGTAAGCACAATTAGATTGGACTAATTAATAAGCAGCGTCGGTATTGTTGACAGGGGGCAAAAAAAATAGCGCCGTTAAGCGCTATCTGAAAATTTTACCCGGTGAAATTTAAACTGTATCGTGCAGGTCAGTATCTACCAGTATACGGCCACAGTTTTCGCAAACCATGATTTTTTTACGCATTTTTATCTCACTCTGCTTTTGCGGCGGTATGGCATGAAAACAGCCACCGCAAGCATCCCTTTCTACAGGCACCACACTTAAACCATTGCGGTAGTTCTTGCGGATACGGTCGTAGCTGGTCAGCAGGCGCTCTTCCACATGGCTGCGGGCTTCTTCTGCATCTTTGCTGTACTGCTTTTCTTCCTTATCAGTTTCAGAAATGATTTTTTCCAGTTCGCCCTTTTTATTGGCCAGGTTGGTTTCTTTACCAGCAACCGCTTTTTTAGCTGCTTCCAGCTGGTGTGCTTTTTCAGCTATTTCTTCTGTAGCATCCTTAATATGCTTTTCGCAAAGTTTAACCTCCAGCGTTTGCATTTCCATTTCTTTGTTGATGGCTTCAAACTCACGGCTGTTCTTTACGTTTTCGCTTTGCTTCTCATATTTTTTAATGAGTTCGGTAGCATCCTTTATGCCCTGCTTCTTCTGCTCAATAAATTCCTGTATGCCATTGATTTCTTCTTCAATACGGGTTTGACGGGCATGAAGTCCCTCAATCTCATCCTCCAGGTCCTTCACCTCAATCGGCAATTCACCTTTCATTACCTGTAATTTGTCCAGCAAGCTGTCAATTTTCTGTAAACGAACCAGGGAAGTGAGTTTTTCTTCAACCGAAAAGTCTTTTACTGATGCCATTTATAAACTGTAATTTGAGTTTAATGTTACAGGAAATAATTTACCGGATTGGTGATTACCCCTGTTTTTAGGACGGCAAAGGTAGGGAATTTTTCCCGTAAAACGTCAAATAACAGGTTAATGGTAAATTGCTCACTTTCGTAGTGCCCGATATCGGCCAGTACCAGTTGGTCATCCGCATCAAAAAACTCATGATACTTTACGTCGCCGGTTATAAAACACTGTACCCCTGCTGCTTTGGCCGCCTTTGTTAAAAAACTGCCTGCCCCCCCGCAAATGGCCACTTTCTTTACTTTTTTACCCAATAACGGGGTGTGGCGGATCAATTTAAGCCCAAAAGCAAGCTTTACCTGCTCAAGAAAAACCATTTCATCTACTGGTTCGGGAAGCTCACATGTTAAACCACTACCGGTACTGCCCAACACATTATCTAAAGCAATAATATCATAAGCCACTTCTTCGTAGGGGTGCACTTTTATCATTGCAGAGAGGATGTTTTGCTGCAGCCATGCCGGAAAAATCACTTCCACTTTTACTTCTTCCTCAGTATGCTGCTCTCCCACTTTACCCGCAAAGGGTGTTGCACTTTCTCCAGCTTTGTAAGTACCCGTTCCGCTGCTGTTAAAACTGCATTCGCTGTAATTACCAATATGGCCGGCCCCTGCTCCAAAAATAGCATTGCGTACTTCGGCAGCTTGTACAATTGGTACAAAAACCATTAACTTTTTAAGTAATCCCGGCTTTGGCAGCAGTACCTGGCGGTTCACCAACCCAAGCATATCTGCAATTTTACCATTTACCCCCTGCAGCACATTGTCTAAATTGGTGTGGATGGCATAAATGGCAATATCCTGCTTTATGGCAGCAATCACAGATTTTTCCACATAGTTTTTCCCGTTAATCTTCTTCAGCCCTCCAAAAATAATGGGGTGATGTGCCACAATGAGGTTGCAACTTTTATTCACTGCTTCCAGCACCACTGCCTCAGTAACATCCAGGGAAGTGATGATGCCTGTGCATTCCCATCCGGGGCTGCCGGTCAGCAATCCTGCATTGTCGTAGCCTTCCTGCAGCGAAAGCGGGGCGATGGTTTCTAAAAAACGGGTTATTTCGTTGATTGTCATGCTTAAAATTATGGAAATTCCTCAGTTTGAAGTAAAAATTAGTAACGGTATCAATATTGCTGTACAAAAGAACTTTAGTGTTCGTCATAAAAAAATCAGGGAATTTTGCATACAGGCTAAAAAAACATAATTTTGAACATTATGGCAAGCCCGATAAACATAACTCCGTCACTTAAAGGCAAAAGTTCTGCCTACTTTAATAAACAGCTTAAAGAACAGGAACAGAACAAAATTTCTATTGCCGAAAAAGAACGAATGCTGCAAATGATGAAACAGGTACTAAAAAAATCTACTGAAAAAAAATAGCAATTGGCCTTAACCGATTTATTCTTTACACCACTCACCAGTACTATAAACTTAGCAGAATTCAGCTGTGGCAGCAGCCCTGACGAAATTGACATAAACGAATTTTTGAAAGATGATGCTTTGAATTATCAAAAAGAGGGCATGGCAAATACATATCTTTTTCTAGATGAGGAAGATAAAATAGCCTGTTTTTTTTGCATCTCAAATGACTGCCTTAATGATTTGGGTGTTGAAGAAACCTCTAAAAATAAATCATGGAACTGGTTTCATCGAAAAGCCAGCATACCCAACGATAAAAGAATTAAAAGCTATCCATCAATAAAAATTGGCAGATTAGGTGTAGCAGAAAAATACCAGTGTACCGGCCTGGCCTATCAAATGATGGACTTTATCAAGGTATTTTCCATCTCAGCATTAAAACCTGCCTGCAGGTTACTTATACTTGATGCCTATAATAAGCCAAGGCAAATAAATTTTTACCAAAAAAATGGCTTTAATTTTGCTGACCCGTGCGATGAGACAAGAAGCAAAAGACTGATGTTTTTCAGTTTGGACAGAATGAGTATATAGAAATCAGCATTCGTCACCAGGGCTGAAAAACTTATTTAGCATCACCATCTGCCGCTTACCATTACATTTGCAAAAAAAAAAATATTATGGCCGGTTCCGAACAATTGTACAGCGAATACAAGACCACCCTGCAAAAAATTGCTGATATCAAATATGCATCAGCCGTACTGCAGTGGGACCAGGAAACCTATATCCCACCACGGGGCGGAGCCATCAGGGGAAGGCAGATTGCCACCCTGAGTGAAATAGCCCACGAAAGGTTTACAGATGAGTGGCTGGGTAACCTGCTTCAGGAACTGGTGCAGCGGAATGACCTTGGCAGCCGGGAGCAAAGAAACGTACAGCTCAGCCTGGAAGATTATACCAAGAGCAAAAAACTGCCTGCCACTTTTGTAAGGCAATTGAGCGAAACCGTAAACAAAAGCTTTTATGCCTGGATACAGGCCAGGAAAGACAACTCATTTGCTGTTTTTGAAAAACCGCTGGACGAACTGATTCAATTAAAAAAACAGGAAGCAGACCTGCTGGGCTATACCGGCCATCCTTATAATGCATTGATGAACGATTATGAAAAAGGGGCCACCGTACAAATGGTGGATACCCTTTTTACAGCCCTAAAGCCTCAGCTTACCCAACTGCTGGACCATGTTAAAGCCAGGCCGCAGGTGGACAACAGTTTTCTGCACCTTCATTACGATAAAGACACTCAATGGAAATTTGGCATGGAAATGCTTAAACGGATGCAGTTTGATTTTGAAGCCGGCAGGCAGGACCTGAGTGAACATCCTTTTACTATCAACTTCAGCAGCAGTGATGTACGAATCACCACCCGCATTGACGAAAAAGACTTTGGTAATATGACCTGGAGCTGCCTGCACGAAGGCGGCCATGCACTGTACGAGCAGGGTTTGCCTGCGGAAGAATATGGACTGCCGCTGGGAGAATACTGCAGCCTGAGCATTCATGAAAGCCAGAGCAGGCTATGGGAAAACTGCGTGGGACGTGGATTACCTTTCTGGCAACACAATTTTTCCGCAGCACAAACGTTTTTTCCACAGCAGCTGAACAATATCAGCGTTGAGGAGTTTTACAAGGCCATTAATAAAGTGCAGCCCTCGCTGGTAAGAACGGAAGCTGATGAACTTACGTATCATTTTCATGTGATGATACGGTATGAGATGGAGAAACTGCTGATAGAGGGCCATCTTGCCACCAAAGACATTCCGGCCTGCTGGAACGAAATGTACCAGCGCTACCTGGGGGTAACGGTACCGGATGATAAGCAGGGATGCCTGCAGGATGTACACTGGAGCCATGGCAGTTTTGGGTATTTTGCCACTTACAGCCTTGGAAGTTTGTATGCCGCACAACTGTATGCAGCGATTGAGAAAGAAAATGAGTCTTTGGAAAAGGAGATAGCAAATGGCAATACGGATACCCTGCTGAATTGGTTGCGAAAAAATATACACCAGGCAGGCAGGTATTTCACATCTGAAGAGTTGTGTATGAATGCCACCGGCCAGGTGCTTGATACCAGTTATTTTATTGATTATGCCACAAAAAAATACAATTCCATCTATTCTTGCTAAATTTGGAGATAATCCGCAAAAATTATTTAATATGAGGTTATTGATAGCGGTTGCCTGTGCTGTATTGCTGCTTTTTGCTTCCTGCAAAAAAACTATTACTGAAATAGCCCAGCAGAGTTTACTGGAGCAGTATTTTGAGCAGAATATTCTCAACAGGGACTTTACGGTTCATTATGCTGTTGATAATGGCAGTGTACTTACCACCCAATACAATGGATACTTTTTTAAATTATTGAAAAGCACGCTGCTCAATGGGCCAATGACTGCTACCAAGGGTGGTGTAACTTATAACGGCACCTGGAGCTGCAATGATGATTACAGTAAACTGGTGATTACCCTGCCCCTGGCTCCTGCCGAGTTTAATTTTTTAACCCGTGAGTGGAAATTTACCAAAAAAGCAGTACCCATTATGGAACTGGCACCATGGGGAAGCCTTGAGCCAAAAGTATTGCACATGGAGCGTCAGTAATTATTTTTCATACCCTTTTCCATTATAAATGGCTTAAATATAAAAATATCAACCATTTATTTGCATTTGGCACAATTTTTTCAGAGTTTACAAGTTAATTGTACGTGCAGCCCGTAAAAAGGTGCACAATCCAATTATTAATAAAAACAAAGCCAATTTGCCTATGACAGCCAAGATCAGGACATTAGTCTGCTGTCTGCTATTACTCTTTTGTGTTGCCCAAACCCAATCCCAGCTTGTGGCAAACTTTAGTGCCACGCCCTTATCAGGCTGCACACCGCTGGTAGTACAGTTTACCGATCAATCCACAGGCAGTCCTACTCAATGGAAATGGGATCTTGGAAATGGTACGATTTCCTTCCTGCAATCGCCTTCTGTTACATATTTTAACCCCGGGCAGTACAATATCAAACTGGTGGTACGCAATGCCTCCGGTGCAGACTCCATCGTTAAAAACCAGTATATTTCTGTAAATGCCACTCCAACTGTGGCTTTTTCGGGTACACCCACTACGGGTTGTTTTCCCCTGCCGGTTCAGTTTACTGATCAAAGCCTGCCGGGCAGCGGCAGTATATCCACCTGGGAGTGGGATTTTGGAGATGGTATATCATCCGGCCTGCAGAACCCGGCACACACTTACACAGCTGCCGGCAACTACAACGTATCGTTAAGGATAAAAAACAGCAACGGCTGTACCAAAACATTAAGTAAAACTCAGTACATACAAATAAGCAATGGCGTAAAGGCAGATTTCAGCAATTCAATACCCAACAGCTGTAACCCGCCTGCCACCATCAATTTCCAGAACCTTTCCACTGGCACAGGCGCACTGGCTTACCAATGGAGTTTTGGCGATGGCGGCACATCAACACTTGCCAACCCCTCTCATATTTATGCAACCACAGGCAGTTATACCGTAACATTGATTGCCACCAGCTCCAACGGTTGTACAGATACCATCACAAAGCTCAACGTCATCAGCATAGGCAGTGTTACAGGCTCATTTACCTCACCCGATAATGTTTGTGAGGGCGCTGCCATTGCATTTACCAATACCTCCTCCCCGGCACCTGCTTCAGCTGTATGGGATTTTGGTGATGGCACCAGTACTGCGGGCATAAACGCTTCAAAAATTTATACAGCGCCGGGCGTTTATGTAGTTAAAATGCTGGCCAGTTTTGGTGCCTGCGCTGACTCAGCTTTTAAAACAATTACTGTATTACCAAAACCACTGGCTGCCTTTACAGCTCCGGTAACCAGCAGCTGCAAGCCGCCGCTTACTGTAAATTTCAGCAGTACTTCAGCAAGTGCAATAAGCTACAATTGGAATTTTGGTGATGGCAACAGCGGCACAGGGCCTGCTCCTTCACATACTTATACTGCATTCGGCAATTTTAATGTAACATTGATTGCAACCAATGCATCAGGCTGCAGCGATACACTTACCCAACCGGGATATGTCACTATTTCGCCAACGAATGTACAGATCAACAGCCTCCCACGCAGTGGCTGTGCACCATTTACCTGGAACTTCAGTGCCACCACCACCACCATTGACCCCATCATCAGTTATACCTGGGATTTTGGAGATGGCTTTACCGGCAGCGGTGCCACACCGGCACATACCTATACTGCAGCAGGCACTTATACAGTTTCAGTGATTGTTACCACTGCGGGTGGATGTACTGATACTTCTGTAGTAGTGGCAGGCATCAATGTGGGTACCAAACCAGTCCCCAACTTTACGGCCAACCCAAGGGATGTATGTGCCAAATTACCGGTAAGTTTTACCGATCAGTCAACTGGCACCATCACCCAATGGCTCTGGCTTTTTGGAGACGGTGGCACTTCTACAGAGCAAAACCCCATTTATGAGTACCAGGATACCGGCTATTTTGATGTAACCTTAATCGTGTGGAACAATGGTTGTCCCGACAGTATAAAGTTCACCAATTACATCCACGTAAAACCTCCCATTGCGGTATTTTCGCCCTCCTTTAATTGCGGTAATCCAAGGCAGATCACATTTACCGATATGTCAGTGGGTGCCGCCCAGTGGACCTGGAATTTTGGCGATGGCACCACATCAACAGTACAAAACCCTGTTCACACTTATGCTGACACAGGCACTTATATTGTCACACTTACCGTGGTCAATCTTTCTACCGGTTGTGATTATACCAAAACACAGCCCATCAGGATCATCAGTGAAAAAGCCAACTTTTTTGCTACGGATACCGTCATCTGCAGGGGGATTCCCATCGGCTTCAGCAGTGTGGGCAATGTTCCTGCCAATGTATCGGCATACGAATGGAATTTTGGCGATGGAGGTACCGGAACGGGTGCCAGCATCAGCCATGTATACACGCAGGCAGGCACATACAATGTACAATTGATTATCACCGATGCCGCAGGCTGCAGGGATACACTTAACAAGGCCCTGTACATAAGGGTGGATGGCCCCACAGCAGATTTTGCTTCAGCAGTACCGGGCAGTTGCCTCAACAGTGCGGTCACATTCAACGACGCATCTGTAACCGATGGTACACATGCCATACAGCAATGGATATGGAATTATGGCGATGGCACGGCAGATACTTTATCGGCCCCACCCTTTCAGCATACCTATGCAGGTGCCGGCATTTACACCGTAAGCCTTAAAATAACTGACAGCAGGGGCTGTGCCGACAGCATCACAAAAGCCAGCCTGCTGGTGATATCAAAACCCTTTGCCAATTTTGGTACACAGGATACCATCTCCTGCCCCAATAAACCCATTACATTTACCAACCTGTCTTCCGGGCCGGGATTGACTTATGTTTGGGATTTTGGTGATGGCACTACCAGTACGCTGGACAACCCGGTACACAATTATGCACTCGACGGCATTTATACAGTAAAACTCGTTATTACCGACCAGTATGGCTGCACAGATTCTATTACCAGGTCAACGTATATCAATATCATTACACCCATTGCCAGCTTTATAATGAGCGATTCGCTGAGTACCTGCCCTCCATTGATTGTACAGTTTACCAATACTTCCACCGTTAACAATACTGTGAGCTGGGATTTTGGTGATGGTACATCTGCCCAGGTGCAGAATCCATCACATTTTTATGCCTACCCCGGCGTATTCAATGTTAGCTTAAGAGTTACCGGCCCGGGCGGCTGCACCGATATAACACAAAAACAAATTATAGTAAGAGGTCCGCAGGGCAGCTTTAGCTATGCCCCGCTGGTTGGCTGCAACCCGTTAAGCATCAACTTTACCGGTACCACTATTGACCGTATTTCCTTTATCTGGGATTTTAATGATGGCAGTACCAACAGTACAACTGACTCTGTTGTTTCGCATACCTACACCAATATTGGCGTGTATGTTCCCAAAATGATACTGGTAGATGCCGGTGGATGCCAGGTACCTGTAACCGGTTTAGATACGATTGTAGTAAATGGGGTGGATGCCAGCTTCAAACTGAACACCAGCACTTTTTGCGATGCAGGTTTTGTAACATTTACTGATTCATCCCAAAGCAATGATGTGATTACCGGCTATACCTGGGATTTTGGCGATGGCATCACTTCCACTGTTCAAAACCCGGTGCATTATTATGCAGCACCCGGCCAGTATTTTCCCAAACTGATTGTGCGTACACAAAGCGGCTGTGTGGATACTGCAGCAAATATAGCCCCGGTGAAAATTATTGCATCTCCACAGGCTGCCATTACGGCCACCCCCCCGGGCTGTGCGCCACTAACGGCCAGTTTTAATGCTGGATTGCTGGTGGCAGACACATCGGCCATCAACTGGAGCTGGAATTTTGGTAATGGCAATACTTCCACCTTGCAAAATCCGCCGCCGCAATTGTATAACACCCCCACTACGTATACCATACAACTGATTGCCACCAACAGCAGTGGTTGTATTGATACGGTTACACAAACCATTGATGCCTTTATTGTGCCGGTGGTAAGTGCCGGTGCTGATACCCTGATATGCAAGGGGGTGGGCACTACACTGGTGGCCAGCGGCGCTACCAATTATACCTGGACCCCCACCATTGGGTTAAGCTGTACCAACTGCCCTAACCCTGTAGCCACGCCCGATTCAGTAACAAAATACATTGTGCGTGGCACTACTCCTCAGGGCTGCAGCAATACAGATACGGTAGAAGTAAGGGTGAAATATCCCTTTGTGATGAATGCCAGCCTGGGCGATACACTGTGCAAAGGCGGATCGGTACGGTTATTTGCCAACGGTGCTTACAGTTATACCTGGTCACCGGCAGCGGGCCTCAGCAGTACAACAGCAGCCACCCCACTGGCCACGCCGCTTACCACTACCCTTTACCGGGTGATAGGTACCGATGACCGTGGTTGCTTTAAAGATACTTCCTTCATCCCCGTACAGGTGTATCCCATACCTGTTGTAAATGCAGGGCCGGATAAGACCATCAATGTGGGGCAAACGGTGGATTTGATACCCACTTTATCGGCTGATGTTACCAGTGCAGTGTGGACGCCCACAACAGGCATCTTCCGCACCAATTACCCGGCCATCACGGTAAAGCCCAGGGAAACCACCGAGTACACCATTGAGGTACGCAATCCGGGTGGCTGCAAATCAAGGGACCAGGTAACCGTATTTGTTATCTGCGACGGAACGAATGTATTTATACCCAATACCTTCTCCCCCAACAGCGATGGCTCCAACGATGTATTTTATCCAAGAGGCTCGGGCCTGTTCAGCATTAAAACACTGCGCATCTTTAACCGCTGGGGCGAAATTGTGTTTGAAAACAACAACTTTTTACCCAACATAGCAACAGCAGGATGGAATGGCACCTACAAAGGCGTAAAACTAACGCCTGATGTATATGTGTACACGATGGAAATTATTTGCGACAACAGCACCACCCTGGTGTACAAGGGCAATGTGGCCCTTATTCAATAGGCTTTTGTTTTTTATGAATAAAAAAGGGGCGGCCATTTGGTTGCCCTTTTGTTTTGACATTAAAGTATCGCAATGTTCGCAAGGGATACGCAATTGGCGCTATGAATTCTCCGTTTCGCCGGGGTCTTCATAGCGTGGCTATGTGCGGTTGCATGAGACCCAGGCGCTGGTGGTAACCAGGATTAACGGTCAGACCGAAGTGGCAGCACAAAGTCTCTGATACCTGCGTTTGGCGGATCAAGCCTGCGGCGGGCCAGGTGCTGACGCAGAGCGCTGCTCCGGGCAATCACATAATCTGTATATTTGACGAGCGGCAGGTTTTTTACAGCTTGCCCCGCCATTGCAGGCAAATGAGGTTATGGTCAATTGCAGTACACCCGGCAAACAGGCAATTCCAACTGAGATTTGAGACCTTCTAAAAATAAATCAATGAAAAAGAAAATACTTAAACTTTTAACGGCAGTACTGACAGCAAATCTGCTGGGTTGCGGAAATGCTCAACAGGATTTGAACAAAAGCCCCAAAACAGACACAACGGCCAATCAAACCGTAACAAAAAAGCCAGGTTCAATTACGCAAAAAATAACCCCTTCCATTTGGGTGGAGACAAAAGATGCAAAGACTGCAGCAGATTATTACCTTTCTATTTTCAAAGATGGTAAACTGAAAGACTATCGCCAGTACAAGAATCCGCCGCTGGAAAACGGGAAGGATGGTGGCAGCTTTGAAACTGCGCTCATGGAAATTGGTGATATAGAATTCAGTATTTTAGCCGCAGGTCCGTTTTTTAAATTCAATGAATCTGTTTCGTTTGTCATCAATTGTAAAGACCAGGCCGAAGTGGATTATTACTGGAATGCACTCACTGCAAACGGAGGAGAAGAGGGATCCTGCGGCTGGTGTAAGGACAAATATGGTTTATCCTGGCAGGTTGTACCTGTTGAATATTTTGACCTTATTAACAGCGATGATGCCAAAGTGAGAGAGAAGGCAATGAAGAATACATTTAAGCAGAAAAAGTTGATACTTTCAGAACTTAAATGAACTGAATAAAATTTCGTTTGTCCGGGCTACAAATAGTATGGCCATCTGCGGTTGCATAAGACTCAGGCGGAGGGTAACCAGCATAAGCACTGGGACCGGAGTATCAGCACAAAGTCCCCGGCAATCTCTGCGCCTGACGGACCAGGCCAGGTACTGATGCAGAGAGCTGCTCCCGATAATCACCAGCAATGATCTTGCGCTGCAATCACATAATCTGTATATTTGGCGGGCAGCAGATTTTTTTACTACTATTCCCGCCCAAGCGGGAAACAGACATTACCGGTAAGCAATTTCAGCGATAATACTTTTTTCAACCATGGAGATAGCAACAAAAGAAAGATGGCAAAATCATCAAATTGACAATCCCAAAAAGATTGACTTTTCAATTCGATTCTCTGACAAGCAATTTGAAAAACTAAAGCACGGACTAATTCCACAACAAATGGAAGACAAGTGGTTTATCTTTTACGAAAATGACTGGCTTTACTTTCATCGTTCATGGACAGGTTTCGGACTTTACAAAGCACAACTAATAAAAGAACAGGAGGGTTATTCAATAAAAGAATTTTGGGCAGAGAGAAATCAGGAGAAGTATAAAAACGAGGATGACAACACCGACATTGATAATATTTCATTTCTGATCGCAAGAGGGCTTTTAGGAATTGACATCAGTAAACTTTACGCTGACAAACACCTTCAAACAGAAGATGACTGCATAAAAGGCTGGAGCAACTTTGGGCATCTTTTATTTACCAACCAGGGCGTGAACTATTCAGACAAAATCAAATCTGTTCTTTTTGGTGTTGCTGTTGGTGATGCACTTGGTGTTCCGGTTGAGTTTAAAAGCAGAGAAGACATTCGTAAAAAACCCGTAACGGACATGATTGGTTACGGCACTTACAATTTACCGCCGGGAACTTTCTCTGACGACAGCTCACTAACTTTTTGCCTAGCTGAAGCGTTGACAAACGGCTTTGAGCTGAACGTCATCGGACAAAATTTTGTAAAGTGGTGCTACAAGAACTACTGGACACCACGAGGAAATGTTTTTGATATTGGCATTGCAACCCAACAGGCAATTGACCGGCTTGCAAAAGGTGTACGACCGGATTTAGCAGGAGGTTTTGATGTTTCGTCAAATGGCAATGGTTCACTTATGAGAATTTCACCCTTGCTTTTTTATTTGCTGGACAAGCCAATCAATGAACGATATGAAATAACAAAACAAGTTTCTTCACTTACTCACGGGCACATCCGGTCTGTAATTGCCTGCTTTTACTATCTTGAATTTGCCCGGCAACTATTTGTACAGAAAGATAAGTTTGAGATTTATAAAAACCTGCAGACGGAAATCACAAACCATATAACTTCTATTTCAATCAATCCGGCAGAGATTGCATTATTTGACCGCTTGCTGAAACAAAAGATTCACGAACTGAAAGAAGAAAAGATTTTTAGCAGCGGTTATGTGTTGTACACTCTTGAAGCAAGCATTTGGTGTTTGCTCACAACTGACAATTACAAAGATGCAGTTTTGAAAGCAGTAAATTTAGGCGGGGATACAGATACGACAGGTGCAGTAACAGGCGGACTTGCCGGATTACTTTACGGGATTGATAGTATTCCATCGCATTGGGTAAAGCAAATAGCAAGACATGATGACATTGAAGAACTTGCTGAGAGACTGGGCGACAAACTTGCCAGCCGCTAACAAAAGTATTTCAGCAAGTGGGACTTGGCAAGCAAACGGTAAATTCCGTTTCGCCGGGGTCTTCATAGCGTGGCTATATGCGGTTGCATGAGACCCAGGCGCCTGTAGTAACCAGGATAAGCGGTCAGACCGAAGTAACAGCACAAAATCCCTGGCAATAACTGCGTCAAACGGACCAAGCATACAGCGGGCCAGGTGCTGACGCAGAAAGCTCCCCCTTACTAATCAACTTGTCAACTTACCTGCCAACTGCAATACTCTTCATTAATCAGCTAATCAACTTATTCACCTGTTGCCCGTCATTTCTGAATACCACTGTGCCATCAAACACATCCACCAGCACCGGTTTTTCTTTATTGATATCGCCTGCCAATATTTTTTTACTGAGAGCGTTGACGATTTCTTTCTGAATCAGCCGCTTCAATGGCCTGGCGCCAAACTGCGGGTCGTACCCATGTTCGGCAAGATAATCCAGTGCATAATCAGTAAAAGTGAGTTGTATATCGCTGTTGCTAACCAGTTTTCGCAGGTTTTCCAGCTGTATCTTAATAATGCCTTTTATCTCACCCTTCATCAGCGGCTGGAACATGATGATCTCATCCACCCGGTTTAAAAATTCGGGCCGGATGGTTTGCCTCAGCAGGTTCATCACTTCGGCTTTGGTTGATTCTACAACCTTCTCCTTATTCTCTTCTGTAATATCCTCAAAATTGTCCTGTATCACCTGGCTGCCCATATTGCTCGTCATGATGATGATGGTATTTTTAAAATTCACCACCCTGCCCTTATTATCGGTAAGGCGGCCATCATCCAGCACCTGCAGCAGTACGTTCCACACATCAGGATGTGCTTTTTCAATCTCATCCAGCAGCACCACGCTGTAGGGTTTGCGGCGCACCGCTTCCGTAAGCTGCCCGCCCTCATCATAGCCCACATAGCCGGGAGGCGCACCCACCAGGCGGCTCACGGTATGCTTCTCCTGGTATTCGCTCATGTCAATCCTCGTCATCATGCCCTCATCATCAAAAAGATATTCCGCCAGTGCCTTGGCCAGCTCCGTTTTACCAACACCGGTGGTTCCCAAAAATATAAATGACCCAATCGGTTTTTTCGGATCCTGCAAGCCAGCCCTGCTGCGGCGTATCGCATCGGCCACGGCGGTGATGGCTTCCTCCTGCCCCACTACCCGCTCATGCAGGTGCTCTTCCAGGTGCAGCAGCTTTTCCCTTTCGCCCTGCAGCATTTTTGCAACCGGTATGCCGGTAATTTTTGCAATATTTGCTGCAATGTCCTCTGCATCCACTTCTTCCTTCAGCAGTCTCTTTTCGCTTATCTCATCCAGCTGCGCCGTTAACTCATCATTCAGTGCCTCCTGTTCCTGTATCTTACCATAGCGTATTTCGGCTACCTTGCCATAATCGCCTTCCCTTTCAGCCTTTTCTGCCTGCATTTTTAATTGCTCAATAGCCGCCTTGCCATTCTGGATTTTCTCCACAATTTCCTTTTCCTGCTGCCACTTGGCTTTAAAAGTATCCCGCTGTACAGAGAGGTTGGCAATCTCCGTATTGAGCTCTTTCAACTTTGTTTCATCGCTTTCACGCTTTATCGCTTCCCTTTCTATCTCCATCTGCCGTATCTGCCTTTCCAGTTTATCCAGCTCCTCGGGCATGCTGTTCATCTCCAGGCGCAGTTTTGCAGCACTTTCATCAATCAGGTCAATCGCCTTATCCGGCAAAAAACGATCCGTAATATACCTGCTGGAAAGTTCCACCGCAGCAATGATGGCTTCATCTTTTATACGTACATGGTGGTGCGTTTCATACCTGTCCTTCAATCCACGTAAAATGGAAATGGCATCTTCAATAGAAGGTTCATCAATCACCACTTTCTGGAAACGCCTTTCCAGTGCCTTGTCCTTCTCAAAATATTTCTGGTACTCGTTCAGGGTGGTAGCACCTACAGCCCTCAATTCACCCCTTGCCAGTGCCGGCTTTAAAATATTGGCCGCATCCATGGCACCATCCCCACCCCCTGCGCCAACAAGTGTATGTATTTCATCAATAAACAGGATGATTTCTCCCTCACTGGTGGCTACTTCCTTCACCACGCTTTTCAGCCTTTCTTCAAACTCACCTTTGTATTTAGCACCAGCAATCAACTGTCCCATATCCAGTGCATAAATGATCTTCGACTTAAGGTTCTCGGGCACATCTCCATTGATGATGCGCATGGCCAAACCCTCTGCGATGGCTGTTTTACCCACACCCGGCTCACCCACCAGTATGGGATTGTTTTTGCTGCGCCTTGTTAATATATGCAGTGTACGGCGAATCTCTTCATCACGGCCAATTACAGGATCCAGCTTGCCCTGCCTGGCCATTTCATTCAGGTTACGGGCATATTTATTCAGCGCATTAAACTGTGTTTCGCCGGTTTGTGTATTACCGCCTGCTCCTTTCTTAAGCTCTTTAATGGCTGCAACAAGGCTTTTTTCGGTAAGCCCGGCATCTTTTAAAATTTTGGCGGCATTATCACTTCCCTGTGCCAATGCAAGCAGCAGGTGTTCGGTACTGATAAATTCATCGCTGAAAGTCTTCAATACTGCACCCGCTTTCAAAATAACGGTATTCATATCCCGGCTGATCGTTTGCGCCGGTTCACCACCCTGTGTTTTTGGCAATTTAGCCAGGCTATCATCCAGCTTTGCTGTTACAAAACCGATATTCACATTGTTTTTCTTCAACAAAAATTCTACCGGAGAATCTTCATCGGATAACAGTGCTTTGAGCAAATGTTCTGTTTCAATATTAGGATTACCGGCATTAAAAGCCAGTTGCTGTGCCTGGCTAACGATTTCCTGCGCCTTTATGGTAAAATTATTTAAATTCATAGCTGAAATATTAAACTGTTTAAACCTGATGCGCAAATCACAATCCAAAGCATTAATTCAGAAAATATGACATACAAACCCGGCAGAACCTGCCGCAAATACAGCCTGGCCCTTTATTTCCTGTTACTTTGTCGTACAATTTGTGCTCAGCCGGATTTCAGCAATACTGATGAATGGATGAAAACCCATACGAAAACACTTGGCGGAAGAGCGGTGCTGCTGATTTATAAGGACGGTAAACTGGTGTACAATCATGCAGAAAATGAGATGAGCCGCAAGCAAAAGCTGGTAACCAAAGTGATTGCCCGAAAAAAAAACCTGGATACCAACGAAATGATGCAGGACTTCGGCATCAATACAAGACAGCGCATTGCCAGCTGCAGTAAATGGCTGAGCGCAGCGCTGGTAATGAGTTTTGTGGACGAAGGCAAACTGAGCATCAACGATACAGTGGGTAAATATTTACCCGTACTGTCCCGGAACGGCAAAGGCCATATCACCATCTGGCAATGCCTGAGCCATTTAACCGCCATAAAACCGGGCAGCCTGAAAGAAAGCATTGGCGAAATAACCAAAGTGCCGGATATGGACAGCGCCATCCGTATTATTGCCGCTTTACCCATGGAAGGTGAGCCGGGTAAAGTGTTTAATTACAGCAATACCGGTTTGCAGATTGCAGCGGCCGTAATTGAAAAAATAAGTGGTAAAGATTTTGAAACATTGTTTGCAGAGCGGATTGCCCGGCCCTGCGGCATGACAAATACCGATTTTGGCAGGTCAAAAGTGCCCCTGGCGGCCGGTGGTGCATTCAGTACACCAATGGACTACCTGCATTTCCTGGCAATGATACTGAACAACGGAAATTACAATGGCAAACAGGTGCTGAGTAAAAAAAGCATTGAAGCCATGCAGCAGAATTATACAAAAAATGCAAGGGTAAGCCATTCGCCGGCCGAAGCAGGTAACTGGGGATATGGGTTTGGCGAATGGGTGATGGAGGATGCTGCGGTGCGCAGCGATGCGGTTACCAGCCCCGGGTTATTCGGCAGTTTTCCATGGGTGGACAATAAGAGAGGGTATGCAGGCTTCCTGTTTGTATTCAATATCAAAAGCAAAGGGAGGAATGAGCTGTACCGTGGCCTCAAGCGGACTATTGACAAAAGTTTTGACGCACAGCAAAAGTAAAACCGAAATCCAGAGGGCCAAGCATCTGTTAATTGTGTATTTTGCACAGCGATGCAGCAGGCAGAAAAAAATACTCAATTGATTAAATCACTGGCTGCAAGCCATGGCTTTGACCATTGCGGCATTGCTGCTGCGGTGCGCCTTGATGATGATGCCCGGCGGCTTGAGCAGTGGCTTTCAAAAGGCATGCATGGCACCATGCAGTATATGGAAAATAATTTCGACCTCCGCATCGACCCGGCAAAACTGGTGCCGGGGGCAAAGTCGGTCATCACATTACTGAAAAATTACTACCCGGCACAGCAGCAGTTACCCGAATCGCCCCAAATATCAAAATATGCTTATGGCAAAGATTATCACGATGTAATCCGCAGCAGCCTGAAGCAACTGCTGCAGGACATCAGGGATACAATTGGTGAGGTAAACGGGCGTGGTTTTGTTGACAGTGCACCGGTACTTGAAAGAAGCTGGGCACAAAAAACCGGTCTTGGCTGGATTGGCAAAAATGGCAACCTCATCAATAAACAGGGCGGTTCTTTTTTCTTTATCGCTACTTTGATCACTGATATCAGCCTGCAATATGATGACGCTTTTGCAAAAGATTACTGCGGCACCTGCACCAAATGTATGGATGCCTGCCCTACAGGTGCCATACTTCCCGGTAAAGTGGTGGATGGCAGTAAATGCATCAGCTATTTCACCATTGAACTAAAAGAGCTGCTGATACCGGATGCAATGCAGGGGAAATTCAGCAACTGGCTGTTTGGCTGCGACGTATGCCAGGATGTATGCCCCTGGAACAGGTTCAGCAAACCCGCTACAGAACCAGCATTCAGCCCTATACCCGGGATACTGGATTTGACAAGCGGCGACTGGGAAGAAATGACTGAAGAAAGTTTTAAGAAAATATTTTCGGGTTCGCCACTAAAGCGCAGTAAATTTGAAGGTATTAAAAGGAACCTTAAATTTTTACAGCAGTAATGAATTCATCCATACAAAAACTATACGATATTGCCGGTAAGCCCGTAAGGCTGATAATAGGCCTGATGAGCGGCACTTCAGTTGACGGACTGGATGTGGCATTGTGCCGTGTAAAAGGCAGTGGCAGTGATACGGACATCGAATTACTGCATTTTGAAACAGCTCTTTTTGATGATGACTTTAAAGCTGAGATAAAATCTGTTTTTTCAAAAAAAGAAGTTGACCTGGAAAAACTCACTTTACTCAATCCCTGGATAGCACTGCGGCATGCTGCCATCATCAATGATTGTATTGCCAAATGGGGTTATTCAAAAGAGGCGATTGATTTGATTGCCAGTCATGGCCAAACGATCTACCACGCTCCCATCAGCCTGCACGGACAGGAAAAATTCGGCAATGCCACATTGCAGATTGGCGATGGCGACCACCTGGCTGTGGCCACCGGCATTATCACCATCAGCGACTTCAGGCAGAAGCATATTGCTGCAGGTGGCGAGGGGGCACCACTTGCTGTATATGGCGATCACCTGATTTTTGGTAAAAAAGGGGAAGAAAGGGTTTTACTGAATATTGGCGGTATTGCCAATTTCACCAGCCTGCCGGGCGATAATCAACCGGAGAATATCTTTTGTACCGATGTGGGGCCAGGCAATACCATGATGGATGCCTTTATGCAGCAGCAGTTTCCGGGGAAATATTTTGACGAAAATGCTTTAGTGGCCAAACAGGGCACTGTTAACCAGGCCCTGCTTGCGGCCTTAAAGGACCATGTTTTTTTCAGCAAGCCATTTCCTAAAACAACCGGGCCTGAACTTTTTAACCTGGAGTACCTTGAAGCTGCACGGGTAAAATCTGCAACAGAAGAAATCTCCATATACGATACCATGGCTACCCTCAATATGTTCAGTGCAGATATGATTATAGCCGCATTAAAAAAATGTACCGGCACCAGCAGGGAGGTACGCTTGTATGCCAGCGGTGGTGGTATGCACAACCCTTTACTGATGCAGCATCTTAAAACGGCACTACCGGGATATATTTTTTACACAACGGATGAGCTGGATATTAACCCTGATGCCAAGGAAGCAGTTTTATTTGCCGTACTGGCCAATGAGTGTGTGGCAGGTGATGCAGCAGCCACAGGAACCGGGCTAAAGGGTTTCCCCTCAGTATTAATGGGCAAAATCAGCCTTCCGCAATAGTTTTAATGCGTTTCCGTATAATGTTTCAGGCTGTCAAGGGCCATCTCGTACAAAGGAGCTGTCATCGTTTCAGTAAACATGCCTGCAAATTTTTCCCAGGGATACCATTTTACATTGGTGATGAATTTCCAGTCAACATAAGTGCCGCCTGTTGCACTGTCTTTTGAAAAAGTGAAGATGTTCTCTATATCATTCTGCCCTTTTTTCTTCTGGATAACTGTTACAAACTCGGCATTATTCCGCACCAGGCTGTAATTGGTAGTGCGGCCATTTACAGTCAGATCACAATTGGGCCTGTGCCCCATACTCACATTATGATAAACAATCTTATCAGCATTTTCTTTAAACTCAGGCTGCCAGTTTTTCCAGTTGAAAAATAGTGCGACCTGGTTCCTGATTTTTTCACTGTCGGCTTTTATCACAATACCCCTGCGGCCATGTATTTCCGATGGCATCAGCAGTGATATCAGGGTAACCAGTATACAGAGTCCTGTAATTCCAAACAATGCAGCTTTTATTAACTTCATATATTGCTTTATTAAAACTGCAAAATTACTCCCATTTGAATAATTTTACTGCAATGGCATAGATAATCACCCCCCAAAGTGCCAGCATGGCCAGTTCCGTCAGGCAGCCTGTTAAATGCACCCCTTCAAAGGCAATTTTACGCATGGCATCATTCAGGTAAGTTAAAGGCAATACTTTGCTAACCACCTGCAGCCAATGTGGTAAATTATTGGTGGGGAAAAAAGTACCCGCCAGCATAAACTGTGGAAAACCCAGCATATTGGTCATTGCCGGTATGGTATTGATGCTTTTGGCAAACCCGCTGATAAAAAAACCAAAGCCCATGAATACAACCAGGCCAATAAAAGAGAGTATCATCAGCTCAATAAAGGTAATAAAACCATTCACCAGTGTAAAATTAAAAAGATACCTGCCGATGAGGATGATAACCGCTGTAATGATCATCTGAAAGATCACCCTGGCCAGTGTTTCACCCAGGATGATATTGATCCGCTTGAGGGGAGTTGCATTCATCCTTTTTAAAACCAGTGTTTCCCTCAGATTAAAAAACAAGAACGCCACACCAAATAAACCAGCGGCCAGTAATGAAAAACCCAGCTGACCGGGCAGTACAAAATCAATATCCCTGTAGATGCGGCCTAATTGAACCGGCTCATAATTAAGTGACACCACCGAAGGCCTGCCAGGAAACGCAGCTGCATCTGCATTTTTTGCCACCTGGTCCAGGATGCTTTTTAAAAACCCTATCCTGTCTGCTGAAGCCGTGGTGGAGGCTATATTTACCCTGTACGGAGGGCCGCCCGGTAAAATATCCAGTATGGCAGTTATTCTGCCCTTGCTAAACTGGTCCTGCAGGGATTGGCTGTTGTCCTTCACTGTAATTACAGATGGAATTGCAGTAATGGCCTTGTAAATGGGGGATACCGTATCTGTTTTTTCTGAAAATGCCACTTTTACTGCGGGCATGCTTCTATTGGATGTACCAAAGATAAGTATGAATAAAAACGGAAAAAAAAAGCCAAAAACCAGCGACATGGGGCTTCTTAGTTGCCCTTTAAGGCTTGCTTTAATCACCGCCATCATTGCCCTGGATTGACTGTATTTCATCATCAATGTATAATTTGAGGGCAAAAGTAGCTAAAAAAAGGTAAAAAAAAATTTGAAACAAAGACAAATGACGTACCTTTGGGTGACAAATGACAGGAGATGAGAAAGAAAAAAACAATTGTTAAAAAGCAACCCGATCTTCCCCCGATGCTGCTTCAGGATCCCGAAGTTTTTTACCAAAAGCTGCCCGGGCCCCTGCCTTCCTTAAAAGATTTCTCTTACAGCGAATTTAAGAAAATTGCTGAAAAAACTCCCTTTACCCAGGCCGAATGGGCAGCAATGCTTCATGTAAGTGAGCGTACTTTGCAGCGCTATGCCAAAAGCAACAGCAGTTTTGCGCCCATTAATGCCGAAAGAGCGCTTCAAATCGCCAATGTATTAAAAAGAGCAAAAGACGTTCTTGGTAAAATTGAAAACTTTTATACCTGGATAAAAAGAAAACCACAATCCCTGGAAGGTGAACTCTCCTTTGATTCGCTTACCACTGCCGATGGCATCAATAAAATTTTAATACAGCTTGGCCGCATAGAACACGGTTTATTTGCATGATAGCCTACCGGATTTGCAACCTGCCTTTTAAAGACGATATCTCAGGGAATGGGGCCAAATTATATGGCTCCAGGTGGAATTCTGCTGGTACGCCAATGCTGTACCTTGCAGGCAGTATTTCTCTTGCCTGGCTGGAGATGCTGGTACACCTGCAACTGCAGGACAAATCAACTGATTTTGCATTGCTGTATGTGAATATTTCTGCAGATGCCGCAATACAGGAACTGCAATCTGCAAAGCTGAAAAAAAACTGGCAGTCGGATCCCGGCTATACACAGTTCATAGGGGATGAATTTGTGCGCTCAAAACAAAAATCTGTACTCAAGGTTCCTTCGGCAGTGGTTGAAGAAGAAGCCAATTTTCTCGTCAATCCACTGCATCCTGATTTTAAAAAAACTGAAATAATAAAAACAAAAATTTTCCAGTTTGATCACAGACTTTTTAAATAAATGAACAAGACATATCTACTGCTGGGCGGCAATACCGGCGACAGGGCAAAAAATCTGGAGAAAGCAAGGCAGTACATCAGTACACAGATTGGTACAATCACCCGCAGTTCGGCATGCTACGAAACTGCAGCATGGGGAAATACCCTTCAACCCGGCTTTTTAAACCAGGTGGTAGTAGTAGATACCCACCTGGATGCACCCACTCTTATGAATACCATACTGCTGATCGAAAAAAAAATGGGACGCATCCGTACGATTAAAAATGCACCACGAAATATTGATATCGATATCCTTTTTTTTAACAGGGATACCGTCAACCTCAGCAACCTGGTGATACCCCACCCTGAAATACAAAACAGGCGCTTTGTGCTTACGCCGCTTAATGAACTTTCGCCGGGCCTTGTGCATCCGCTGCTTAAAAAAACAGTGCACCAGCTGCTTATTAACTGTTCAGATGTGCTGGATGTGAAAAAGTTTTAATTACCAACAGGCAGTTTACCATTATTTTGCAGCCTGATACGGATAACAGCATAAAACAGCAGCCGCAGGAACGGGATACCGTAAATATGAAGTACAATTTTATAACAATAGAGGGTAATATTGGCGCAGGCAAAACAACATTGTCGCACCTGCTGAGCAAGCATTATAATGCCAGGCTGATACTGGAAGAATTTGCCGACAATCCCTTTTTGCCAAAGTTTTATGAAAGCCCCGAACAGTACGCTTTTCCGGTTGAGCTTTTTTTTATGGCTGAAAGGTATAAGCAGCTGAAGGACCTGCTGCAAACCAAGGATATGTTTCAGCATATTACTATCAGTGATTATCTTTTTACAAAATGCCTGCTATTTGCCAAAATAAACCTTAATGATGAGGAATTCAGGCTGTACCAGAAGCTGTTTGAAATCATCAACCCGCAGATCATACAGCCGGAAATACTGATATACCTGCATGCCCCTGTAAATAAGCTGATGGAAAATATCCGCAAGCGCAACCGGGAATATGAGCAGCAGATATCCGGGGAATACCTGTTTACATTACAGGAAACCTATACCCAGTACATCAAGCAGCACAATATCAAAACATTGTTTGTGGACGCAAGCAATGCAGATTTTCTGGGTAATGAAGCGCACCTGAAAATAATAACTGAGGCCCTGGATAAGGATTACGGGGACGGGCAGCATTACATTACGCTTCCAGACACAGTTTAGCATGGACAATACTGAAAATAGCGGCAATAAAGAGTTCAGGCATTTTATACTGGCACGTCTTTTTTTTGTGCTCGGCCTTCGTATGATTACAACTGTTGTCATTTACCAGGTGTTTCATCTTGCCAGCACATATATGGTGGGTATTTCCGGCCTTGCCGAATTTGTACCTGCGGTGATTGCAGCACTTTTTGCAGGCCCCTATATTGACCGGCACAATAAAAAAAATATCCTGCTGTGGGCTTATGCAGCATACCTGCTTTGTGCACTGGCACTTGCATTAATAAGTTTGCCCGGACTGTATCTTTCTGCTGATGTGAAAGTAGCTGCAATACTGGCCGTTGTTTTCTGCACGGGTATTATCCGCTCATTTGCCGGCCCGGCTGCCAACAGCATGATTGCTGCAATTGTGCCAAGAGCCTATTTGCCCAGGGCCACCTCACTCAATTCATCTACCTGGCTCATCTCCTCCATTTGCGGACACGCCTGCGGAGGTTTGCTGATTGCCGGTGCTGGTATCAGCGGTGCTTACTTTGTAACCGTAGCACTGATTATTACTGCTATTGTTTTTGCGCTGCAGTTAAAACCCAAGCCTCCTGCAAAAGTTATTCAACACGAACCTATGCTGGTGGCCATGAAACACGGCTTTACATTCGTATACAACAATAAAACGCTGCTCGGCGTCATTTCGCTCGACCTGTTTGCAGTACTTTTTGGTGGTGCGGTTGCTTTTATACCCGAAGTAGCCGAAAAGATATTACATACAGGGCCGATTGGCTATGGCTTTTTAAATGCTGCAATGGATATTGGCAGTCTTGTCAGCATCCTCCTGCTGCTGTGGACCCCCATGCGGAAAAAGCAGGGGTTGAAAATGCTGCTGGCTGTTGCAGGTTTTGGTGCAGCAATCATTATTTTTGGGTTATCAAAAGTATACTGGCTTACTTTCACCTCACTGCTTGTTGCCGGCTTTTTTGATGGCATCAGCGTAGTGGTGAGAGGTACCATCCTGCAACTGAATACACCAGACGAATTGCGGGGCCGGGTGGCTTCCATCAACCTCATTTTTATTAACTCTTCCAATGAACTGGGTCAGTTTGAAAGCGGGATCACATCCAAATGGTTTGGAACCGTACCTGCTATTATTACTGGGGGAGTTATGTCGCTGGCTGTGGTGGCAGTAACCTGGCTTAAATTACCTAAATTGCGTAAGATTGAATACTGAAGAGTTGAGAGTTGAGAGTTGAGAGTTGAGAGTTGAGAGTTGAGAGTTGAGAGTTCAAAGTTGTAAGTTCAAAGTTCAAAGTTGAGAGTTGTGGGTAATTATTGAATTCGTGTAATTAGTGTAATCGCAATAATTCGTGTTAACTTTATTAAATGCGTGTAATTAGTGTAATTGGATAAAAATTAGTGACAAAAAAAATGTAGTATGAACCGACGTTCTTTCATCCGGTCTGGAGCTTTTACCATTGGTGCACTTACCATTGCACAGCACAAAGTACTTTCAGCACTGCAAATTGACCCCTGGAAAATTACCATGCTCCGGAAAGGCGTGGGTATTTTCACTGAAAAGGGGGGCACCATTGGCTTTCTCATCGGCAAAGAAGACATTGTAGTGGTGGACACTCAATTCCCCGACCAGAGTAAACACCTGATTGAAGAGCTGAAAAAGCAAAGTGTCAATCCTTTTAAATTGCTGATCAATACACACCATCATGGTGATCATTCCGGTGGCAACATTTCCTTTAAAGGTATTGTGCCGCATGTGCTGGCACACGTGAACAGCAAAGCCAACCAGGAAAAGGTGGCAAAGGAGAAGAAAACAGAAGACCAGCAGCTTTTTCCTGACCTGACTTTTTCTGATACATGGTGCGAAAAATTGGGGAAAGAAGAGATATGCCTGCACTATTTTGGTGCAGCACATACCAATGGCGACAGCCTTGTGCAGTTTAAGAAGGCAAATGTTGTACATATGGGCGACCTTGTGTTCAACCGCCGCCATCCATTTATTGACCGCACAGCGGGTGCCAGTATTAAAAGCTGGATCACAGTACTGGACAAAGCGCTACAAACCTTCAACAAAAAAACCATCTATATTTTTGGCCATGCAGGTGCAGGCTACGAGGTTACAGGCAGCAAGGCAGATGTGCTGGCTTTCAGGAATTACCTGGATAAACTGCTGACCTTTGTTGGCGACCAGATAAAAGCCGGCAAAACAAAAGAGGAAATATTTAAAGCAACTGAAATACCCGGCGCCCCGGAATGGAAAGGAGATGGTATTGACAGGCCGCTGAAAGCTGCTTATGAGGAGCTGACTGCCGGGTAATATTCATTGTTTATAACGCAAATTACTGTTGTTTTTTTGGGGGCAGTATTATCTTTATTGTTTACCCCAAACAATCCGTAATTTTATACTCTAAAAGCTCTGTTTTGCGCAAATCACTATTTATTATTACCACCCTGTGTGCTATCATTGCTGCATACAGCTTTATCAGCAATAATAAAAAGCCTGCTGCTGATGACGTGCCACAATTCATACCACCTTCTGTACAACGCACCGGAGATGCGGAAAAGGGCCGCATCTATCTTACCACAGGTGATTATGTAAAAAGTGGTCTCCCCTACAGCATATTTGTAAAAGCCATGGGCAGGGATAATACAAATTACCTGAACAGGGATGGCATGAATGCCTCCGTAAGCCACGAATATACCGTGGTGCAGGCTCCCAATGGAGAAGACTTGGTGGCCCCCAACTGCATGCAATGCCACTCACAGGTTGTAGAAGGCAAGTTGTTCATGGGTATGGGTAATTCGCTGATTGATTTTTCGGACAGCAAAATTGCAAGCCCGGGCAAAATAAGGTTACTGGAAAGCATGCTGAAATTAACTGCCCCGAAAAAATACAACGCTTCAAAAGATTTCCTGGAAGTAACAAGAACAATTGCTCCCTACCTGATTACAAAAGTAAGGGGAGTAAATGCCGCAGACCGCCTTGCAGCTGTACTGGCAGCCCATCGCAACAGCAGCAGTTTTGTATGGAGCAGCCAACCACTGATGAATATCCCGGATGAAGTGATACCAAGCGATGTACCTGCCTGGTGGCTGCTGAAAAAAAAGCATGGAATGTTTTATAACGGTTTTGGACGGGGGGATTTTGGGCGCTTTTTGATGGCGAGTAACCTGCTTACTGTAAATGATACAAGTGAATCAAGAAAGGTGGATAATAATATCAGTGATGTGCTTGCCTATATCTATTCGTTAAAGGCACCTGAGTATCCCCTGCCGGTCAACAGGGACATGGCTGCAAAAGGGCAGGTGATTTTTACCGCCAACTGCTCAAAATGCCATGGCACTTATGGCGAAAATGAGCACTACCCTAACCTGCTGATACCGCAATCCATAATACAAACTGATTCCTTTTTATATTCGGCCAATTATCAGAATCCGCAATTTATTGCCTGGTTTAATAACAGCTGGTTTGCACAGGGCGACCATCCTGCAAAACTGGTTCCCTACAATGGTTATATCGCTCCGCCACTGGACGGTGTATGGGCCACAGCACCCTACCTGCACAATGGCTCGGTGCCAAACCTTGAAGCAGTGCTGAACAGCAAACTCAGACCCGCTTACTGGCAGCGCAATTTTGACACTCCCAAATATGATTACGAAAACCCCGGATGGCCCTTTATACAACACAATGAACCGGGCGACAATACCGTGTACAATACCAAACTGAACGGCTATGGCAATATGGGGCATTACTTTGGTGATAAACTGACAGATAAGGAAAGAATGGCTGTGATTGAATACCTGAAAACATTGTAACTGATTTTTGCAAAATATTTTGAACTGGTAAACTTGCCCTGCATTTATCCTTAATAAAACAAGTATTGATACTTAACCAAAATTGTGCTGATTGAAAAAAAGTGCAGGATATCATGTCATCAGCAATTGGCTTGCGGCCAGTAACCTGCATGCATTCCCCTTCCAGGAACAAACCTGGCAGAAAATATTGGATGGCGACAGCGGTTTGGTAAATGCACCAACAGGCTGTGGTAAAACATTCGCCGTTTTTCTTGGCTCTATCATTCAGTTTATTAACCAGCATCCCAAAGACTATACCATCAAAGCCAGCAACGGGTTGCAGCTCCTGTGGGTTACACCTCTGCGTGCCCTGGCCAAAGATATCGGACGGGCCATGGAGACTGTTATTACAGAACTGAACATGAACTGGAAAGTGGGTATCCGCAATGGTGATACCAGTACTGCGGAAAGAAAACAACAGAAAACCCGTATGCCTGAAGTGCTGATCATCACACCAGAAAGCCTTCAGCTGCTGCTGGCACAAAAGGGCAACCCTGAATTTTTTAAGCCACTCCGCATTATTGCCATTGATGAGTGGCATGAACTGCTTGGGAGTAAAAGAGGGGTACAAACAGAGCTCTCCATTTCCCGTATTGTACACCTGAAGCAATCCATGTTTAACAGTACCTGCTCTGTATGGGGTATTTCCGCTACTATTGGTAACCTGGAACAGGCAAAGGAAGTATTAATGGCTCCGCTTAAAAAAACCGGCACTATCATCAGTACCAGCATTAAGAAACAGATTACTGTTGAGTCAGTTCTTCCGGATGAAATAGAAAAGTATCCCTGGTCGGGGCATCTTGGCCTCAAACTGGTGAACAAAGTGGTGGACATTATCAACAGGCACAAAACAACCCTTATTTTTATCAATACCCGGGGTATGAGTGAAACCTGGTACCAGGCATTGCTGAAAGCATCACCTGAACTGTCAGGCGCCATTGCATTGCACCATGGCAGCATTGAGCAGGAACTGAGGCAGTGGGTGGAAGATGCCCTGCATACAGGCACTTTAAAGGCCGTGGTATGTACAGCCAGCCTTGATTTGGGTGTTGACTTTCGTCCTGTGGATAC
This sequence comes from Chitinophagales bacterium, assembly GCA_031375675.1. Classification (GTDB taxonomy): domain Bacteria; phylum Bacteroidota; class Bacteroidia; order Chitinophagales; family Chitinophagaceae; genus Ferruginibacter. Next base: position 6,652 of record JANMIG010000084.1, on the reverse strand, counting down.
GGTGATACAAGTAGGCTCTCCAAAAGGTGTTGCCCGGTTTTTACAGCATGCAGGCCGCAGTGGTCACCAGCCGGATGCTGTTAGTAAAATATATTTTTTGCCCACCCATTCGCTGGAACTGGTGGAAGCTGCAGCTTTAAAAGCAGCAATTGATGAAACATTGATAGAGAGTAAGGACCCCATGCTGCTCTGCTTTGATGTGCTGATACAATACCTGTGTACACTGGCTATCGCTGATGGCTTTTACCCTGATGCTTTGTTTGAAGAGATACGGTCTACCTTCTGCTATGCCGACATTACCCGGGAAGAGTGGAACAGTGTGCTGAACTTTATTGTACATGGCGGAAATGCCCTGGGCCAGTATGATGATTATAAAAAAGCCGAAATTACCGCAGATGGCCGCTATGTAATTACCAACCGCCGCATTGCCATGCGCCACCGCATGCATATAGGTACCATTGTAAGTGATACCATGCTGAAAGTGAAATACATGAGTGGTGGCTTTATCGGGGTAATTGAGGAATACTTTATCAGCCGCCTGCAGCCGGGAGATATTTTTACCCTTGCCGGGCGCAACCTGGAGTTTGTGATGATAAAAGAGATGACAGCACTGGTTAAGAAAACCACGGCTAAAAAAGGCGCTGTACCCAGCTGGCAGGGCGGCCGACTGCCACTGAGTGCCAACCTCGGTAAAATGCTCCGCCGCAAACTAGACGAAGCCACCGCATTGCCCCTTAAAAAGCAGGAGATTGAGCTGCAGGCATTACAACCTCTTTTTGAATTGCAGCAACAATTATCGCACCTGCCGGGGGAAGATGAATTACTGGTGGAGCATATTGAAACAGATGATGGATTTCACCTTTTCGTATACCCATTCGAAGGCAGGCAGGTACATGAAACCATGGCTGCCATACTTGCTTACCGCATCAGCCGTATCCTGCCCATCACCTTTTCATTTTCTATGAATGATTATGGTTTTGAACTGCTGAGCGACCAGCCCATACCGCTTGACGACAGCAATGTGTATGAATTATTCAGCCCGGACAATGTACTCACTGATATTCAAAAAAGCATCAACAGCAGTGAAATGGCCCGGCGAAAATTCAGGGATATTTCAGTCATTGGCGGACTCATCTTCCAGGGCTTTCCCGGTATGCAAAAAAAGCAACGGCATCTGCAATCCTCTGCCTCTTTATTGTTTAATGTATTTAAGGAGTATGAACCCGGCAATATGCTGCTGCGCCAGGCCTACAACGAAGTGATGGAACAACAGATAGAAGAAGCCCGCCTGCGCAACATGCTCCAGCGCATACAGTCCGGAAAAATCATTATCACTTTCCCTGAAAAACTAACCCCCTTCTGTTTTCCGCTGAAAGTGGAAAGCATATTCAGGGAAAATATCTCCTCTGAAAGATTTGAAGACAGGGTGATGAGGATGGTGCAGCAGCTGGAGAAATGAGTTCTCCTTCTGCCTTATTTTCAAAATCCGTATTTTCGTTAACAAATACAAAAAAATGATTTTCAGGGAAGCCCAAATAGCAGATATACCGCAAATACAGGTAGTCCGCAATTCGGTAAAAGAAAATACGCTGTCGAACCCGGCATTGGTGACTGATAAAGACTGCGAAGAATTTATCACCCAAAGGGGAAAAGGATGGGTTTGCGAAATGGATGGAATTATTGTTGGCTTTGCCATTGCAGACCTGGAGGAGCACAATATCTGGGCCCTGTTCCTGCATCCTGATTATGAAAAAAGAGGTATTGGTAAAGAACTGCACAGATTGATGATGGACTGGTACTTCAGCCAGACGAAAGAAACAGTATGGCTGGGTACAGCGCCCGGCACCAGGGCAGAAGGCTTTTACAGAAGAAGCGGCTGGAAAGATGCGGGGATAGTTAACAAGGGCGAAGTGAAATTTGAAATGAGTTTTGAGGACTGGCAGCAGTTAAAAAGTAAAGCATAAGATTTTTTTCTATCCATATCAATAAATGACAAAACAAAGCAGCAGGCGGGCGCTTACTCCTGTTTACGGAGTCATTGTTTTTGTGCTGCTGTACATCATGGCCAGTACCCTTTACCCCGGTGGCAACCAGGCTGATATACATGCAGCCGGATTCAGCTGGCGCAATAATTACTGGTGCAACTTACTGAATGATACTGCCATGAATGGTAAGGCAAATACAGCCAAACCGGTTGCACTGATTGCTATGATTGCTTTATGTACAGCACTGGCTTCCTTCTGGTACTTACTGGCTGTGGCATTGCCTTTTTCACCGCTGCATAAAAAAATACTGCTCAGCTCCGGCATGAGCTCTGCCATTGCAGGTATATTTATTTTTACACCATATCATGATATGTTTATCAATATTTCAGGGGCTATGGCCATTGCTGCTTTTGTGCTGCTGATAATGGCATTGTATAAAAACAGTTGGTTGGCATTGTTTTACACAGGCTTGTTCAATATCGGGCTGATTTTGCTGAACAATTACATCTATTACACAAAAAATGGCTTAGCCCATCTGCCACTTGTGCAAAAAATCACTTTTATACTTTTCCTGGGCTGGATATCTGCCATCACCTGGCAGTTGTACAAGCTGGTACAAAAGGACGGTCAAAAAGCAAAAAAGCGTCTCTGAACAGCCTTGTTCCATTAAATTACTATATTGCAGTTCAAACGATTTTTACATGAAATATCTTCCCCTCAATCCTGAAATATTCATCCAGAACCGGCAACGCTTTGTGGAGCGCATGGAGAAAAATTCCATTGCCATTTTTAACAGCAATGATGAGCTGCCTACCAATGCCGACCAGTTGCACAGGTTTAAGCAAAACTCTGACCTGTACTGGCTTACAGGTATTGAGCAGGAAGATACCATGCTGGTGCTGTTTCCGGATAACCCGGACCCTAAATACCGGGAAGTGCTGGTATTAACGAGGCCAAACGAGTTGAAAGAGAAATGGGATGGGCACCGTTTGCGCTCATCGGAGGGTACGGGCATATCGGGCATTACCACCATTGTGTGGTTAGATGTGCTGGATGGTATGCTGCAGCCATGGATACACCTGGCAGATACGATTTACCTGAATACCAACGAAAATGACCGCAAGGCCAACTTAGTTCCGGTAAGGGATTACCGCTATGCGGAAGCCATGCGCCAGCGTTATCCACTGCACCAATACAGGCGCAGTGCCAGGCTGATGAAGGAGCTGAGGGGTATTAAAACAGCGCTGGAAGTGGAAGTGATGCAAAAGGCCATTGATATTACGGAGAACACATTCCGCCACCTGCTGCAGTTTATACAACCCGGCGTAATGGAGTATGAAATTGAAGCGGAGATATACCACCAATTTTTAAAACAAAGGGCCACCGGCCCCGCTTACAGCAGTATTATTGCCAGCGGCGACAGGGCCCGCACCCTGCATTATGTAAGCAATAACCAGGAATGCAAAGACGGAGAATTGATTTTAATGGATTTTGGTGCCGAGTATGGCAATTATTGTGCAGACCTTACCAGGACCATCCCTGTGAACGGCAAATTTACCCGCAGGCAAAAAACAGTGTACAATGCCTGCCTGCACCTTCACCTGTATGCTGCCAGTATTTTAAAACCAGGCATCAGCATTGTTGATTATACAGAGAAGATAGGCGACGAAGCCACCATTGTTTTTCAAAAGATAGGATTACTGAAGAAGAGTGATGTTAAAAATGAGGATGCCGAAAACAGGGCTTACCGCAAGTACCTGTACCATGGCATTTCGCATCACCTGGGTATAGATGTACACGACCTGGGTACCCGTACCGCTCCCATAAAAGCAGGAATGCTGTTCACTATTGAGCCAGGTATTTATATTGAAGAAGAACAAATGGGTATCAGGATTGAAAATAATTTCTGGATTACAAAAAATGGTAATAAAGACCTGATGAAGAATATTCCGATTACGGCAGAGGATATTGAGGCGTTGATGAAAAGATAATGTGCTGATGTGATAATTTGCTGATGTGCTGATTGGAGTACCATACTAATAACGTTTATAAACAATGAAACAAATCCCAAATATATTTACCCTGCTTAACCTGTTCCTAGGTTGTATTGCCATTGTGTATGCACTGCAAACTGACAGTATTTATATTTTTCAGAATGATGAGTACTTGAGCAGTTTTAATGTACCTGAGCAACTTGCCATGGCTTCTTTCTTTATTTTTGGTGCCGCCATCATAGATTTTTTAGATGGTTTTGTAGCCAGGCTGTTCAAGGCCACGTCTGAAATGGGCAAGCAATTAGATTCACTGGCTGATGTGGTGAGTTTTGGCGTGGCTCCGGGTGTAATATTGTACCAATTGCTCCGCATGAGTTATATGAGAGAAGAAAACGGGCTGGATACTTCCATTGCCCTGCTGGCACCTGCTTTTTTACTCAGCTGCGCCGGTGCATACCGCCTGGCCCGGTTCAATATTGATACCACACAGTCGCATGGATTTAAAGGAGTGCCCATCCCTGCTGCAGGTATTTTGATAGCTTCCTTCCCGCTGATACTGCATTACAACAGCGGAACCGCGGCCCTAAATGCGCTTTTCGTCAATAAATGGGTACTCTACGGCACTATTTTACTGGTAAGCTGGCTGATGATAAGCACACTGCCCATGATGGCGCTAAAATTCAAGGATTACAGCATAAAGAACAACATCCCTAAAATAATACTGCTGGCCATTTCGGTACTGGGTGCAATATTTTTTAAATGGCTGGCCGTACCAGTCATTTTTGTGGTGTACATTATTTTATCTTTGCTGCTCAATAAAAAACAATCATGATACATACAGTACAGGTAAAAGTGATGCCATTGAAAGATTTACTGGATCCGCAGGGCAAGGCGGTAATGGGCGGGTTGAAAAACCTGGGCATCAGCGGTGTGGAAGATGTGCGCATTGGCAAAGTGATACACCTGCAGGTAGAGGCTGAGACAAAGGAAGCTGCTGCAAAAATTGCCGATGAAGCAGCCAGCAAATTATTGGCCAACCAGGTGATGGAAATGTATGAAGTAGTGGTTGATTAGGGAATTGGGTATTAGGTATTGGGGTATTGAGGTATTTCGGCTTTTATACTTTAACTTACACATCTCAAAATTCACAACTGTCAACTGTCAACTGTCAACTGTCAACTGTCAACTGTCAACTGTCAACTGTCAACTGTCAACTGTCAACTGTCAACTGTCAACTGTCAACTGTCAACTGTCAACTGTCAACTGTCAACTTCTCCCCCATGCTGTACATTGTTCCCTCTCCAATAGGCAACCTGGGTGACATCACCATCAGGGCCATAGAAGTATTAAAAAATGCTGACCTCATTTTGGCCGAAGATACCCGTACCTCATCCGTACTGCTCAATCATTACCAGGTACAAAAACCCATCACGCCGTATCACCAGCACAACGAGCACAAAATTGTAACACATCTTACCGAACAATTGCTTGCAGGTAAAACGATGGCACTTATTACTGATGCAGGCACACCCGGTATCAGCGACCCGGCATTTTTACTGGTAAGGGAATGTGTAAAGCACAATATAAAAGTGGAATGCCTGCCCGGTGCCACAGCTTTTGTACCGGCATTGGTCAACAGCGGGCTACCCATCAACAATTTTTGCTTTGAAGGCTTTTTGCCACTAAAAAAGGGCCGCCATACCCTGCTCACCAAACTGGCCGCCGAAGAACGAACCATGGTGTTTTACGAAAGCCCGGTGCGCCTGGTAAAAACATTGCAGAACCTGGCAGAGTATTTTGGACCCGAACGGCAATGCTGCGTAAGCCGGGAACTCACCAAAAAGTTTGAAGAAAACAAACGGGGCTCCCTGGAAGAAGTGGCTGCCTATTTTGCTGAAAAGAATGTAAAGGGGGAGATTGTGCTGGTGGTGGCGGGTAAGGAGGGGTAACTGCTGTTAATCTGGGATGACAATGATTATTACAACATTTATAAAGACTTTTTTTAAGAAGCGTAATACCCCTAATCCACAAAAGGGTCATCAATATCCCTGTACTTCCCTCTCAAAGACTTAATGATCAGGCTCAGGCCTGCGCCCAGCCCTGTAACCGCACCAATAGATGACAAGATTGGCCTGTGCCATGTTACACCTGCAATAAAAGTATATGCGATATAGGCAGCACAAAGCACTCCCAGCAAAAGAAAGAATGCACCATACAAATAACCGGTGCGGTTCTCCTTTTTAAATTCGCCGCCATTCATTAAAAACAGTTCTTCCAGCAGCATATTGGCTTCCATCGGCTGCATACCCCTGTAACTGGCAGTCAGTGATTCCAGAATATGTTCCCGTTTCGACCCTTCCTTTACTGAACTGATGGCATACTCAATAGTATCGGTGGAAATACCTTTTTCTGTATAGCGTTTCATTACATCAGCGTATTTGCTCATTACGGTTTATTTTAAGGTTTACTATTAGCGGATTTGCATAATGAAGGTATACAATTTCTTAACACAAATGAGAGAGATTGGCGAAGTTCAGCAATTCAGTGAGTAAATAAAAGCCAGTCTCAGCAAGAGCTTGCCCAATGCGTTTAAAAATATTTTTCGGGCTAAAAAAGGTCTTTGAGGCTTGCAGGAATAAAAAAAGCCCTCCCGGGCTGCAAGTACTTTAAAAA
>JANMIG010000102.1:0-164407 GCA_031375675.1 Chitinophagales bacterium | reverse complement strand
GGAAAAATTAGGTTCACTAGCTGGAAAGAAAGTTGTTTTAATAGGCGATATCATGCATTCCCGTGTAGCACTCAGCAATATTTATTTATTGAATAAAATGGGTGCAGAAGTTATGGTAGCTGGTCCACCAACATTAATACCAAAATACATTGCCGAAGCACTGAATGTAAAAGTAGAATACAATTTAAAAAAAGCGCTGGAATGGTGTGATGTAGCCAATGTGTTACGCATTCAGTTAGAGCGGCAGAACCAGGTATTATTTTCTTCCCTCCGAGAATATAATCTTGCTTATGGAGTTAGCCGGAAATTATTAGATGGCCTCAAAAAAGAAATTGTAATTATGCATCCGGGCCCCATTAACCGTGGTGTGGAAATTGACAGCGATGTGGCCGATGGTAATGAATCCATCATATTGCAGCAGGTAGAAAATGGTGTGGCGGTGAGGATGGCGGTGCTGTATTTGCTGGCAGGAAAGAAGTAATGTGCTGATGTTATAATGTGCTGATGTGCTGATTTCTTCAAATTGTTAGCGCATGCAGATTTTGAGGGGTTTAACAAATTTGAAGGCGATCAACGGCCATCGCCCAACGGTCATCGGTATATAACTTTGAACTCTCAACTATCAACTAAATAAACATGCAACGCATCTGCCTTTTTCCCGGAACATTTGATCCCGTAACGCTGGGGCATACTGATATTATCGACAGGGCATTACCGCTGTTTGATAAGCTGGTTATTGGCATTGGCCGTAATTCCAGCAAGGCACCCATGTTCAGCGAGGAGCAGCGCCAGAACTGGATAAAGGAGATATATAAAGACAATCCTAAAGTGGAAGTGGTGGTGTACGAAGGCCTTACTGTTGACTGCTGCCGTAATGTAGAAGCCAATTTCATCCTGCGTGGTATCCGCTATGTAAATGATTTTGAATACGAAAAAGCCATTGCGGATATGAACCGCAGCCTTGATAAAAATATTGAAACCGTATTTCTTACCTGCCTGCCGCAGTTTACTTCTGTGGCTTCCACCCTGGTGAGGGATGTATTAAAGAATGGCGGTGATGTATCGCAGTTTCTGCCGCAAGCGGTGGTGCGTACGATAGGGAAGCAGGGTTAACTTTTTACCATTTCATATAAATTGAGAAGGCCACCCCGTATTACAATGGGACGGCCTCCTGTATATTGCCGATAACTTTTCAGCCTTCAACGCAGCAATCATGCATAAGCAGTCGTTGCTTCGGTTAATGGCACAGGGCTTTGTATGAAAAGACTGTTCGTCTGTAAACTATTATCTGTCAACTGCTAACCTTATCTGTACTCCCCAAAAACCTTTCTCAATTCATCCGACACTTCGCCGAGGGTGCAGTAATTTTCCACCGCTTCAATTACAGCAGGCATCAGGTTGGTGCCATCCTTTGCATGGGCATGAATGGCAGCCAGGCATTCATGCACTTTTGTATTATTTCTTTTTGCCTTCAGTAAGGTGATTTTATCTGATTGTATGGTTCTAATGCTGTCATCAATCCTGAAAACGGGGGTATTGTTCTCCTCTTCCACAGTAAATTTATTTACACCGGTGATGATCTTTTTACCGCTTTCGATATTGCGCTGGTACTCGTAGGCGCTGCGGGCAATTTCATCCTGCATAAAACCCTGTTCGATAGCGCTTACGCTGCCGCCCATAGCATCAATTTTTTCCACCAGTTTAAGAGCAGCAGCTTCCACTTCATTGGTCAATGTTTCTACAAAATAACTGCCGGCAAGCGGGTCCACCGTATCGGTGGCACCGCTCTCAAATGCCACCACCTGCTGTGTGCGCAGGGCTATGCGGGCCGCAGCCTCAGTAGGCAGGCTCAGGGCCTCGTCGTAGCCATTGGTATGCAGGCTTTGGGTACCGCCCAGTACCGCAGCCAGTGTTTGTATGGTTACCCGGCTGATATTGTTCATCGGTTGCTGTGCTGTAAGTGTGCTGCCGCCGGTTTGGGTATGAAAGCGCAGCATCATGGCCTTGGGGTCGGTAGCGCCCAGGTCCTTCATCATGGTGGCCCACATGCGCCTTGCAGCCCTGAACTTGGCCACTTCTTCAAACAGGTTGTTGTGCGCATTAAAAAAGAAGGACAGTCTTTTGCCAAAAACATTAATGTCCAGCCCCCTGTCCAGCGCCGCTTTTACATAAGCCTTGCCGTTACTGAGTGTGAAAGCTATTTCCTGTACGGCAGTGCTGCCCGCTTCACGTATATGATAGCCGGAAATGGAGATGGTATTCCATTTGGGCAGGTTGGCCGCACACCATTCAAAAATATCGGTGATGATGCGCATGGAGGGCTTGGGCGGATAAATATAAGTGCCCCTTGCCGCGTATTCTTTTAAAATATCATTTTGTATGGTGCCTGTGATTTTGTTAAGATCGGCTCCCTGCTTTTTGGCCAGGGCCACATACAAAGCCAGCAATATAAAGCCAGTGGCATTAATCGTCATGGAGGTACTCACCTCTTCCAGTTTAATACCAGCAAAAAGGGTTTCCATATCTTCTATACTATCAATGGCCACGCCCACTTTACCCACTTCGCCTTCAGATAATTCATGGTTGCTGTCGTAACCGATTTGCGTAGGCAGGTCAAAAGCCACACTCAGGCCCATTACACCCTGTGCCAGCAGGTAATGATAGCGTTTATTGCTTTCTTCGGCCGTACTGAAACCTGCATATTGCCGCATCGTCCATAATTTGCCGCGGTACATATCCGGCTGCACTCCCCTTGTAAACGGGAACTCACCCGGCAATTCATGTTGCTGTGGCACATCCGCTGCCGTGTACAACTGTTTTACTTCAATACCGCTGTCGGTGGTAATTTTTTTATCGCTCATATTGCCTGTGTTGAGGTTTATGCTTACAATAATTTTTTGGCTTCAAACTGCAGGGCTTCCAGCACAACAGCGTGCAGGTCAGCTTTTTCATTAATCATCAGTAATTCCAGCAGGCCCTTGCTCAGGTTGATCCCTGCAGCACCTTCCGGCAGGGCCGCAGCTACCTGGTTGATGATATAGATATTCTGCTCCTTGAAATTGCTTACCGCCCTCCACAATTCGGGGTTGATGTATATCTGCTGGCTGATATTATAGTCGTACTCCGTTTTAATGGTTTGTATAAAAGCGCCCTGCATTTCTGCTGCCGAAAGCCCCTCCGGTGTAATCCGGCCCACCAGGTTTTTAAGTCCGCAGCGTTCGGTAAACAGGGTCAGCCGCTCATATGCCTGTAACTGCAGTTGAATGGTTTCGTTATTGATGCCTGCCCTGTCCCTGAACTCTTTTTTAAAACCCTTCAGTTCTATCCCCAGCCAAATAACCCCGCCGGTTAAAAAAATAAATACGATGGTCTGTAAAATTTCAAATGTCGTCATGCCAATTGCTTTAAGCCGCAAAAATACGGTAAAGCAACCGGCATTAGCCCTCTTTCATCATTCGTTTTTTAGCTGACCTTACCTTACAATTCCCCTCTAAAGGAGCGGACAGGTGAATTATGAAATAAGTGTATTATTTCCTGCTTTCGTAATAAGCTTTTTGACTATATACCCGCAGAATCTGTTTAATTTTGCACAAAAGCGCATATTATGGAAACAATAGCAACATCCCCTGTAAGTTTCACGCCTTCAGCCGTGGAAGAAATTACCCGTTTAATGGGTGAAGAGGGCTTTGATAAGGGCCAGTACCTGCGGGTAGGGGTAAAGGGCGGCGGTTGCAGCGGCATGACCTATGTGCTGGAATTTGACACCAAAGAAGACAAGGACGATATTTTTGAAATAAACGGTATTGAATGCATCATGAATAAAGCGCATGGCATTTACCTTACCGGTATGGAAGTTGACTGGCAGGGTGGGCTCAACAGCAGGGGCTTTACTTTTAACAATCCCAATGCAGGTACTACCTGCGGATGTGGTACTTCTTTTTCGGTGTAAATGGTTGATTCAATCTATTTTATCTGACGGAATTTTATTCAGTTAGTTTTACAATCATTTTCAGCCTTTTTACTTTTTCTTACAGGTGCCTGCCTTCTCATCTGCAGGCAAACTCATTCGTTTATTTTTAGGTTTAATTACAGCTTTATACAGCATTTTTAGAGTATTGCATTACATTGTTGTTTAGTTAAGCAATGCTTAAACCCCGAGGGTATGAAACTATTATAGAAAAATGCCACAAATGAAAGGCAGAACCCAGAACGGGTGACATATTTATCCATTCCCTAACGTTAACTAAACAACATTGGTTTGAAATATCCTCAACTAAACGACATTGGTATTGTAGTATTGGAATAATCTCAATTGAGCTCTGATTTTGCAATTTCGTTACATACTGCTGCAATAGAATACAAAAAACGATTTTACAAAATATCCGGCAAATAAAAAATTACCACTTAGTGGTATTTTTTAAACAAAAAAAGCCAATAACTTTATTATCAAGACGGAAAACGGCTTAACCCTGTCTCTGTTCAGACATGTTTTATAGCTGCAAGCGTTAGTTTGCAGAATAACCAAAAAAATAAAGACGGCAGGAGAGCTGCTGCAATGGAGAATGACTTTTTTTAGACAACGTAATATGAAAACATATTAATTAACCATAAAAACAAGCAACTATGATCACTTTAATATTGCGCAGGCAACCAGTAAAACACTATTGCTGCTACAACATAAGCTGCTGACACTAATAAGTATATAGTGTAACCTTCATTTACCAATAATCATTCATTAACTATTTATGAAGCTGACAAAACTCATTGGCATAGCCATAGCTCTGCTGTTTATCGTAAACTTTTTGCAGGCACAAACTGCATTAAGGGATACAGCAACAAATGAGCAAGCCCCGCCACTGCCCGTTAGTTATTACGATAAAGTGGAGCAGAAATTCAGCAACGTAACCGGGAAGTTAAATAAGCAAACCCATAAAGCCATCCGCAAATTCAGGCGGCAGGAAGCTAAACTGCAAAAACTGCTGGCTAAGAAAGACTCTGCCACCACGGCAGCCATATTTAACGGTACCGCAGACTACCTGCAAAACCTGCAGCAGCAGTTTGCCAGTGTGGGCGATAAAGCCATCAACAAACTACAAGCCGAATACAATGCCTATCTTGACACGCTGAAAACCACTTTTAAATTTCTGGAAAAAGCAGGCGGGCAGGGTAATGCCGCTTCCGCAAAGTTGCAGGCTGCCATGAGTAAGGTAAATATACTGGAAGGCAAATTTTTGAAGGCAGAAGAAATAAAAAAATACCTGCGGGAACGGAAAGAACTGCTGAAACAGCAATTGCAGCGCTTTGGCCTGAGCCAAAAGATAAAGCAGTTAGACAAGAGCGTGTACTACTATGGCCAATATGTAAAAGAGTTTAAAGAAACCATAAAAGACCCAAAGCGTATTGAGGAAAAAGCCCTGGCCTTATTAAGCAAATCGAGCATTTACAAAAAGTTTGTGGCAGAAAACTCTTTACTGTCTTCGCTATTTAAGCTGCCGGGCAGTGGCGATGGTGCAGGCATGGTGCAAAACCTTGCCGGGCTGCAAACGAGGCAAACCGTAGGGGCTATGATAGCAGACAGGGTGGGCAGCGGTGGCCCCAATGCCATTAATGCCGTGCGGCAGCAAATACAAAGCGGTATGCAGCAACTGAATGCTTTGAAAGATAAGATGGCGCAGTATGGCAGTGCTGATGGCGAAGCAGAGCTGCCCAACTTTACACCCAACCATACTAAAACAAAACCGGTTTCTAAGCGCATAGTGTATGATGCGAATATAGGTTTTGGCAAAATAAACAGCATTAGCGCCAACTCCACGGCAGATATTGCCCTTGGCATTGGCTATAAGCTAAACGACAAAAGTACCATTGGCATAGGTGCAGGCTACAAGCTTGGGCTTGGCAGCATACAGCGCATTCGTCTGAGCGGGCAGGGCATCAACCTGCGCAGCTATATAGATTGGAAACTGAAGAAACAATTTTACATCAGCGGCGGCTACGAATTAAACTACCTACCCACGCTGCAAGAGCTAAGCATCCCCTCACCGTTAGGCAACCGTGCCGCCGAAGTATGGCATGCCAGCGGCTTAATTGGCATAAGCAAAAAAATAAGTGTAAAAACAAAGTGGGTTAAGAGTACAAAAATACAGTTGCTGTATGATATATTGTACCAGCAACACCGGCCAGCTACGCAGCCCTTTGTGTTTAGGGTGGGGTATAGCTTGAAATAGAAGATATTATTAAATAAATTACATATATGCAAAAACAATATTTAAAATTTTTGATTTGTGCCTTTTGCACCTTTCAATTGGCAAACATAGTTAACGCACAAACAAACCCTTTTCCCTCAAGTGCAATTACCCCTTCATCATCTAATGGAAAAATCTCATCAGGGACTAACTATTATGCAGGTAAAACAGCAGTCACAATCCCACTTTTTAGTCATGCTCAAAAGTATATACATGCGGTTGATGTAAGTATTGATTATAGTACTATTGGTACACGTATTGAACAGTTTGCCTCACCTGTTGGACTTGGTTGGAATTTAAATACAGGGAGCGGGGCTATACAAAGAGTGGTTGTAGGAGCACCTGATGAATTTTCATATTATAATCGCAGTGCCTTAATACACGCTGGATATTTAGATGCACCAGTAATAAGTATTCCTCCTCAAACTGTTGACGGGCTGCCTCTGAGAAGTTCGTTAGATGATATTTACAATAATAAAATAGACGGAGAGCCTGACATTTTTATTTTTAACATATTAGGAAATGCAGGAAGGATTATTATTGATAAAGCAGGTCAGGTAGTTACAACTATCCCAAAAACAGATTTGAAAATTTCTTACACAAGATTCGCTAATCAGGGTAGAATTTATAGGTTTACTATTACAACCGGAAATGGGATTGTGTACGAATTTTCGGATGAAGAGGTGTTGCAGTATAAAACACTCATAGATGGTAATGAGTATTATTTTAATTATACATCAACATGGTTTCTTAGCAAAGTTTATTCGTCAACAAGTAATAATCCATATATAGGTACTACATTCACATACGACTCTTATTATTCTAATGACATAATTGGTCATCAATATTTTAGTTCTGCGCCTTCAAGTGCGCAAATATTGTCTGCTCTTGGCTCGGTATGTTATATTACATTGGGTGGCTGCTGCTGCAGTAATTTTGCATACAATAATGAAGATTTAAAATTGGATGGAACGCTTAAGAGATTGACTACTATTAATTTTTTTGATGGTACTCAAATTAATTTTACATATAAATCATTTGCCCGTTGTGATTTACAGTATGAGAAAGCCCTCGAAGCTGTTTCTGTGTTAAATCCAAAAGGGAAAACAATTAAGAAGTATAAATTTAACTATAACTATGTGTCTCCAGATGGGGAAACTGAATTTACTAATTGTAATGCACCCGATCTTAGCAAAAGGCTTATTCTAAAAAATATTATTGAGTATGGCAATGATAATGCAGCAATACTACCTTATACATTTGAATATGAAAGTACCATTACACTTCCGGCACGAAATGCTTCAGGTAACACAGACGAGTGGGGCTTTTTACCAAAATCAACATCATTGCCAGATGGTGGGGCTAAAGCTTATACACTAAAAAAAATAACCTATCCTACCGGTGCTTTTACAACCTATGAATATGAAAATAATGACATTAGCTGGACTAAAAACTCATCGGCTGCTCAATCTATCAGTGGGTTGCGGATAAAAAAAATTACACTAAATGAAGGAACTGGTGCAACAAGTTCGATCAATTCTTCATCGGAACTGATTTACAGTTACACCCTTCCTTCAAATGTGAGTTCCGGGCAGATAAATTATCTGCCAATTCAAAGTTTTACCACATATCATAACTTGAACAATATAAATAGCAATTGTACACTATTAGGCAGTACATATTCTAAAGTTGAATATAGAAATTCAATTAATCATTCTCCTGTTGCGCCATTTCCTACGGGAAACAGTTGTGGTTATTCAATGGTTACAGAAGAAATCAAAAGTGGTGGGCAATCCTTAGGTAAGAATATTTACTACTACTCGAATTTTAGTGACATGGCTAATGACCCAATAATTGCTTCAACAAATGTTCAGTTTCCCTTTTCAAATATACCGTCAAATATTCCGTGGGGCATTGGTTTGCTTCAAAAAGCTGAAACATATAATAATTCAAATCAACTCTTGACTAAGATTGAAAATGCCTATAATGTTGAAAGTAATTACTTAAGCTCAAGCTATACTAACGCAATGAAAGTAGGGCTTTATCATGGCCCAGTAAATCGTTCTCAAAGCAATGCTAATGGCGATGTGTATAAATATGAAACATATTCCCCTCTTACGGGCAAAACAACACTGACTAACGGATCAAAAAAAGAGTACTACTATCAAAATGGGTCTGTTCTTCCGCAAGTGATAAGTAATACTGTTTCGTATGAGTATGTAGCGGGAAAAAATCTTATCCGCAGCGAATACGGTTTTGACAGCAAAGGTAATAAGGTAAAGACGATATATTATTACCCATTCGACTACTCTTTTACTGCTTCTTCGGTAAATTACCCGGCTATAGGTACAATGAATACAAATGAAATTATTTCTCCTGTTATCGCAAAAGAGGTTTGGCTTACAAAAGATAATATTAATTATTTGCTCAATGCTTCGGTGCAAGATTTTGCTATTATTTCAAACGGGCTGATTATGCCGGCAAAAACATATGGGTTAAAAAATGTTGAACCAATTGTAGAAACATTAGTTCCGGCATTTAACACAAATTCTATTTTTCGAGACCCTAATTTGTATAAGGAAATTAGCAGTGTTGATATGTATGATGAAAATGCAAATTCCATTCAGATGACCGCCGACAAGTACCTGAGCTCATGTGTTATTTACGGATACAATAAGCTGCTTCCGGTTGCGCAATTTAGTAATGCAAAGGCAAATGAAGTTGCTTATACAAGCTTTGAAGACCTCCCGTATGTAAATTTCTCAGGGCAGACATTCGAAAATTATGGAAATTTCATCCTTACAGGAACTATGCAGGATTTGTCATCTATAACCGGCGTGAAATCATTCAGCGGTCAGTTGACTACAACATTGCCGCAAGGTAAATATGTAATTACTTATTGGAGCAATCAGGCAAGTGTCACCACAATTAATGCACAAATTATTGTGCAATCACCTCAATTACTAAAAAATCTGCAGGGCTGGAATTTGTATAAAGGAATCATCCAGTTTGGGCCTGGTGGCGGAGTGGTTACTGTAAACAGTAATGCTTCATTTATAGATGAGGTTAGGGTTTACCCTGAAAGAGCTACTGCCACAACAACAGTTTACAATAACGAGTACCTGTATAAGACCATGAATGTTGATGCTAATAATATTTTCAATTACTATGAGTATGATAATTTCAACAGGCTGGCCCGTGTAAGAGATATGAATAAGAATATTATGCAGCAAACCGATTACCGACTACAAATGCCGGTAACCGGTTATAAAAATATCATTCAGAAAGGACCATTTATAAAAAACAATTGCGGCACAGGGTTTACCGGGAGTATAGTACCATATTCAATCCCGGCAGGCACATATAGCTCTATCATCAGCCAGGAAGATGCTGATCTGCAGGCTTTGAATGCAGGTCAGGCTTACGCAAATGCAAATGGCACCTGTACTTCATTATCAAAGCCGGTAATCAACTCATTGACTTTTGCCGGGCAGCGAATAATCTCAGTAGCTTATACGCCAATTGGTAATTGTGGTACTGCCACAATTAACTGTACAGACTTGACTGCAAACCAGGTGCTGGGTGGAGGTACAGATGCCTGTACATCTCCAAGGCTTTATACAGTGCCATATTCATATCATACTTACAGATTTACTGTTACCTGTTACTCAAGTTTATATCCTTCAGGTACTACTTCTGATCCTGTTGATATATATGTGCCTTTTTAGTTTTCGCAAATATTAATTTTACTTTAAAGTTTTAAATATGTCACAAGCCAAAAACCTGCGAATTTTTATAAGTAATATCACTTTGCTCTTTATGCTGTCCACAGTAAAAGCTCAGCCTAGGCCGTTGGAATCCCCTTTCAACCCAGCAATTAAGCTGAATTTTGTACGTACTTGTCAAGTAAACGCTCCAATACAAAATCCCGCTGATATACCACTAAGACCCGTTTCAGATGTAAATCAATCTACACAATATTTTGATGGTTTAGGGCGTGCTTTTCAGTTGGTATTGAAGCAGGCTACTCCTTTACAAAAGGATTTTGTTTCCAGCAGTTTATACGACGGATTTGGCCGGCAGGAATTCTCTTATTCACCATTTGCTTCAAATGTTGCTCAAGCTGGTGATATTGTAAATGATGGCAATTTTAAAACAGATCCTTTTCAGCAGCAAGCCGCATTTGCACAAATACAATACCACGGAGAAACATTTTACTATTCAAAAACTGAGTTTGAACAATCTCCTCTTAGCAGGGTAAATAAGGTCTTTGCACCAGGGGATAGCTGGGTAGGTAGTGCAGGTAGCGTCAACGAAAAAGCTACAAAAATTCAGCGTGAGCTGAATACGATGCTTGCGGACAAAGTTAGAATTTGGAATATAACCGCTCAAGCAGGTAGTTATCCTGTAAACAATGGCGCTATTTACCCTGATGGCGAACTTATGAAAATTATCACTGTCAATGCTAATGGACGGAAAGGTATAATTTACTCCGATAAATCAGGCAAGGTAATCCTTAAGAAAAATCAATCTGCTGATAATCCATCAGCAGATTACTCAGGATGGATATGTACTTATTATATTTATGATGATTTTGGGCAATTGAGGTTTGAAGTCCAACCCAAAGCTGTGGAATGGTTAATAAATAATAACTGGTCTTTTGCTGCACCCGGAGGCACGCAGGTAATAGATGAATTATGTTTCCGGTACGAATATAATTCTCAAAGAAGACCAATAGTAAAAAAAGTACCTGGCGAAGGAGAGGTTTGGATGGTTTATGATGCTAATGACAGGCTAGTAATGACTCAAAATGCGGGTCAAAGAAATACAGAATGGACAGTGCTGCAGTATGATGAAAAAAACAGGCTGTATAAAACACTATTGCTGGCGGACGTTAATAACAGAGTATATCATGAATTTTTTGCTTCCCAAAGTACAAATTATCCAAACTTAACGACTGCCAGCTTTAAAGTGCTTTCACAAACTTTTTTCGATAACTACGGTTGGGTGCAGGGTACCGGAACCAGCCTTACTGATTTCCTCGATATCATAAATACTACAAACAACAACTATTTTTTTACCACTTATAACTTATCTCCCGATTATGCTCAGCCAATTGTTCAGAATAAGCAAACAGATGGCTTGGTTACCGGTTCGATGGAAAGAGTTTTGAATAGTAATCCGGTGCAATACATTTATTCTGTCAATTTTTATGATGATCATTACAATGTTGTTCAGACACAAACTGTAAATATAACCGGAGGGAAGGATATTGTAACATCCCAATTTGATTTCAGCGGGAAAAAAATTCGGAGTCTGATACAACACCAAAAAAGCGGCCCAAATAGTCAATCACATTTGATACTTACAAAAGCCCAGTATGATCATTCCGGAAGGTTACTTGCTATAAAGAAAACTGTTAACAGCAATGTCAACGGACAGTCAATTATTGTTCCTGAAAAAACTATACTGCAAAACACTTATAATGAACTAGGACAATTAAAGACAAAAAAAATAGGCAATAATGCATCAGGAGCGGAATTAGAAGCACTTAATTACGAGTATAATATACGTGGGTGGATATTGGGTGTGAACAGGGATTATCTGCGGGATGATGGCAGTGCCGGATACACAGATAAACACTTTGGATTTGAATTAGGCTATGACAAATATAATGCAGCAGGAGCACCCAATATGGGATTTTACTCACTACAGTATAGTGGTAATATTGCGGGTGCAATATGGAAAAGTGCGGGAGACCAGGTAAGGCGTAAGTATGATTATGAATATGATGTTGCGAGCCGGTTTGGAAAAGCTTCTTTTACCCAAAACACAACGGCTGCTTCAGGTGGTGCCTGGAGCCAGGCAACCACCGACTTCAGCGTTCATGGTTTTGATGCTGATAATAACTGGAAGTTGAAGTATGATGCCAATGGCAATATCGCCTCCATGATTCAGAAGGGGATAAAGGGTATTACAGGCAACAGTATTATTGATGCTTTGAGATATGATTATAACACTAACAGTAATAAGCTTAAAGCAGTTACAGATGATTACAATGACTATCAAAGTAATCTTGGCGACTTTAAATACGACTGGGCTGCCAAAACTGCCATTGATTACGATTACAATACCTGTGGTAACCTTATTAAGGATAATAATAAAAAAATCGGGAGCATAGCCTATAATTATCTTAACAAACCTGAGAGTATTAATGTGCCGGGTAAAGGGACAATTGATTTTGTATTCTCCGCATCTGGTGCTAAACTTCAAAAGAAGGTAACAGAAAATAATGCAACAGTTAATTACCAGGGTACTAATTATACTACAAACATTATTACGGTAAATGATTATATTGATGGATTTGTTTACGAAACTAAAACATACAGCAATGCTTCGTTGAGTTTACTGCAATATACATCTATACTGCAATTTTTTGGACATGAGGAGGGAAGGGTACGATGGAACCAGAACCCCAATGGTGTAACAGGTGGATATTTTGCCTTTGACTATTTTATACGTGACCATTTGGGTAATGTAAGAATGGTACTTACTGATGAGCAGCAGGTGGATATTTACCCGGCAGCCACAATGGAAGGTACTTTAAGCAATGCCAACACTGCTGTGGGTTTTGAACAACAATTTTATGCCATAACACAGGCCGATATTGCCGATAATAGTGAGGCGCCGGGCATTACAAACGTGTCAAATATTTACCAGAATAATAATGTGATTGCAAATGTTTACCCGCCAGGCAATAGTGGTAATGCTACTGTAAACAATAATAGCCAGAAACTTTGCAGGCTGCTGGCCAGCGGCAGCAGCGGCGGCCAAACAAGGCTTGGCTTTGTCATTAAGGTAATGAGCGGAGATAAGATTGATATACTTGGCAAGTCTTATTACTACGCATCAGCCACGAATTTACCTACTTATTCCATACCTGTTACTAATATACTCACAGGCCTTTTTGGGGCACCCTCCAGCACAGCAGGGGGCAAAGGTATAACGGCTGGTGATGTAGCCGGGCAGCCAGGCTTAACAGCACCAATTGGAAATTTTTTAAACGACCCGGTAAGAAACAATGGAGGCAGTTCAATACCCAGGGCTTATATTAACTGGATACTGTTTGATGAAAATTTTAAGATGGTGGCTGGCAACTTTAGCCGTGTGGGCAGCCCCGGTGTGGTAAAACCCCATTATTATGATCCGCAACTGCAAAATATACCAGTTGCCAAAAACGGCTTTTTGTATGTGTATGTTAGCAACGAAAGCCCTGTAAAAGTTTTTTTTGATAACCTGCAGGTAGTGCATACCCGGGGAATGATTATGGAAGAATCTCATTTTTACCCCTTTGGATTAAGGATGGAAGGAATAAGCAGCAAAAGCGCAGGTAAACTGGCCAACAGGTACCTGTATAACGGAAAAGACCTGCAAACCAAAGAATTTGCCGATGGCAGTGGCCTTGACTGGTACGATTATGGTATGCGGGAATATGACCCGCAGATTGGCAGGTTTTTCCGGATTGACCCTATTGCAAGCCAGTATCCTGAATTAACACCTTACCAATATGCTTCTAACGACCCGGTGGCTAATATTGATATTGATGGCTTGGAGGGTGGTTCATCAATAAGCGGATGGGTTATTGGTGCTTTGGGATGGGATAGTTATAAAGGTGCTGGGGGGGGCGCTATAAGCTCTGTTGCTTCAGGAATGCTCAACAGTAGCGGCGGCGGTTATGTTTTTGAGAAGACTATGCAAACCTTAGCAATGGGTGCTGCCCTCTGGTACGCACCTGAATTTTTAACGCCGTCTGGCATAGCAAGAACAACAGTTTTTAGGGCTGGAGTCAGAACACTTGAAGAGGCAGGGGCCGCCAGAGGAGCAATATTTAACCCTACAGGTAGATTTGCTATGCGTATGTCGAATGCTGAGATTACCGGATTTGTACAAGAAAGCTGGGCAGCATGGCGCGGGGATGTTGCCGCAGAAGTGTCTTTTCCAGAATTTGTAGCCGGCCGGGCTGCTGGTGCGGAAAGGCAATTTGAAGCACAGTTAATAGGAAGGGCTAAACAATATGCACAAGTAGCTGAGATAACAGCCGATATTAAATATTTGGCTGAAGTAGTTGCCCCCGCGGAAAATAAAGCACTTGTAGAGTATCTTGTTTCTACTAACAGGGCAATTATAGATAATGAAAGATATGTTGAGCTGTTCAGAAGCTTTGGCGCAAATGAATTCAACTCAGTCAAAACTATAAGAGGATTTTCTGTAACTGAATCTTCATTTTATGGAAAACAATTCTGGCTAGGAGAAGAAGGCTTCAATTATTGGAATTCAACAAGATTTTCAAAGCAATATGGGGTAAAGCTTTCTATACCAGAATCGTATGTAAATCCTAATCATCCAAACTACATTTTTAATGAATCTGGATATGATCTTTTGGATGGCGTACCGCATATTGATGGCTATCCTGGTGGCACAGTGCTACCAGCAAATTTGGATAAATTTAACAGTGTTATTAAAATTGAATGGTTTAGATATTAAATTTATCACCACTTATGAACTTAAAATAAATCTTTTATTATATTTTTAAAGTTATGATGTTACATGCAAAAGTGAAATTTAACCCTTCGGCGATAAATTTTATTAAATTTCCCGTTATCAGCAACATAAGGCTTTCTATATGGCCAGTTAATGCCAGGAAGTCAATGCCGTCGGAGTTTCATATTACTAAGCCACTTGTGGGTATTGATACAGAATATATCATTTCAATACTAATTGATACATGGCATGGTGTTGAAAGATACTTCATTGAAGGTTGTCAATTTAAAATTGGGAGTCTCAACACACCAATAGGTGAGGGAGTTGTAATAAAAGTAGAGTAAATGTTTCCAGAAAAGAGATCAATATAAATTATTTTTACAGCCTGACAGAAATGTGCTTGTAAATATTTTTGACCCAACCGATGATGTAGATGCAATTGTTAGTTATGAAGAGCAAAAAGCATATTACGAAAAATGGTTGAACAGTGTAACTACACTATAAACTGATAATTGCTGTTTAATGAAGAATGTGCCATTAATATTGCTGTTGTTTTTACTTTTAGCCGGGTTTGCTAAAGCCCAGGAGGCCAATAATTGGTATTTTGGCCAGAATGCCGGATTGAGTTTTAATACTAGCCCGCCATCGCTGCTACTTGATGGACAGATTGTGACAATAGAAGGCTGTACCTCAATATCCGACAGCGCAGGTAATCTCCTTTTTTATTCCGACGGAATTAGTGTATGGAACCGGAACCACGCTATTATGCCTAATGGTACCGGCTTGATGGGGCACCAGTCTTCCACCCATTCTGCCATTGCCATACCCAAGTCAGGAAGTAAAAACATATATTATCTTTTTACAGCCGATGCGGCTGATAATTTATACGCAAATGGCTACCGGTACTCGGTTATTGACATGTCACTAAATGGGGGACTGGGAGATGTAACGGCAGTAAAAAATGTATTGCTGTATACACCCTCTACAGAAAAACTTGCGGCTGCAGTACATGCCAATGGTATTGATGCCTGGCTGATAACCAAAGATAATAACAGCTATGCCTACCGGGCATATAAAATTGACTGTAACGGCCTTAATACAACTCCCGTAATATCTGTGCCGGGCCCATTTTATGGTGTAAGCCCTGATTATGGAATTGGCTGTATGAAAGTTTCGCCCGACCAGCAAAAGATTGCCTGCGCCAGTTTTTTTGGTGCTTTTTGGGAAATATGCCAGTTTGATAACGCTACAGGTATTATTTCTGCTAAGCAAACCCTAAACACATCAGATGGTGTTTATGGTATTGAATTTTCACCTGATTCAAAGCTGCTGTATGTGAGCTCCCCTTTTTTAACGCAGTATAAAACTGATATTATGGATTCTGCCATAATCAGTAATTCTAAAATTGATTATGGCATTTCGATAAGTGCGCTTCAGGCAGGGCCTGACAATAAAATTTATTTTACTGATTTTTACGATACTGCTATAAGCGTAATCAATAATCCCAATGT
Source organism: Chitinophagales bacterium (assembly GCA_031375675.1). Taxonomy (GTDB): domain Bacteria; phylum Bacteroidota; class Bacteroidia; order Chitinophagales; family Chitinophagaceae; genus Ferruginibacter. Next base: position 148,113 of record JANMIG010000102.1, on the reverse strand, counting down.
GTATGGGGCTGGGTGTGGCATCAATTATCACAGCCTCTACCTTGGCGGCAGGCACAGTGCTTCAGGCTTGCCAACAAATTTTGTGAAATTTGTAAATGCGCAGCCGGTCGATTTTGCCTCCGCTTTTCAGCCTGATTGCAGAACCGTTATCTTTTCAGGCAATAGCAACATCCCCGGTATTGACACTTGGCAATGGGATTTTGGAGATGGAACAACGGCGACCGGGCAAACTGTTTCTCATTATTTTCCACCCGTGCCCGATACATTTAACATTACCTTAACTGCAACCAACAGCTCGGTTTGCGGAGGTAATTCATCAAGAACCCGTACAATAAATTTTACCCGTATTTCGCCAGTGGCAAATTTTGGATTTTCAACGGCCTGCGGCAGCAAAATTGTCAACTTTCATGATTCTTCTTTAATTGCCGCAGGAGCACAAATTATTTCCTGGGATTGGGATTTTGGTGATGGACAGAGTTATAACGGACAAAATCCAATACATAATTTTAACAGCTATGGCACTTTTGCTGTAAGGCTGGTAACTACTTCAAATGATGGGTGCAATACAAAAGATACTTTTGTGAGAACGGTTATTGTGCCTTCAAAACCTGTTGCCGGATTTACGTTTGCAGGTAGTTGCATTTCTTCCCCGGTAAACTTTACAGATGTTTCTTCAATATCATCCGGCAATATTATTGCCTGGCAGTGGGATTTTGGTGACGGGCAGATAGCAACCACCCAAAAACCATTACATCAATACTCAGTGCCGGGCAGCTATACAGTGAGCCTTGTTGTTAAAAGTCAGTATAATTGTATCTCTGATACCCTGCGTAAGACGGTAATCATTGGTGCAAAACCATCCCTGAACTTTGATAAACCCTCTGTATGCCTGCTGGATGCTTTTGCATCTTTTGTAAATACCAGTACTATTGCTGATACGAGCACTTTGCTTTATTTATGGAAATTTGGCGACCCTAATGCAACATTACTGAACCCCAACACTTCAATACTGCAGAATCCTGCTCATAAATATACTGCTGCTGCAAATTACACTGTTGAATTAATTGGCCATACGCCATTGGGATGCAGCGATTCTGTTTCAAAAATTATAACGGTAAATGGCGCAATACCCAGAGCCGGATTTAGTGTTCTGAATAGAAATAGGCTTTGCAGTAATGAAATTGTGGGCATTAAAGACAGTTCATATGTTGACTTTGGAAATATTACAAAGATAAAAATTTTATGGGGCGATGGTGATTCAACTATTGACAATTCCCCTGGGCAATTACCGAACAGCAAGATATACAGTCATCAGTATCCTTTATTTGGGGCACCTGTTTCAAAAATCTATACTATTACCATGCAGGCAAGTTCTGGCATTTTATGCGGTAACACATATCAAACCACGGTTACGGTAAATGCCTCTCCATCGGTATTATTTGGTGCCATACCTGATGTATGTCACGAATCTTTGCCTATAGTAATATCACAAGCAACGGAAGTATATGGATTAAGTGGCCTCGGTCTATACAGTGGCACAGGTATTCTTAATCCTTCAGGTTTATTTGATCCGCATATTTCTGATACAGGAAATCATATTATCATGTACAAATTTATTACAGATAATGGGTGCCAGACAGTTAATTCAGGTGTAATTCATGTTAACCCAACTCCCGTTGCTTCTTTTAATTATAGCCATGGATGCCTGCCTGCGGCGATTATAAACTTTACCAATACAAGCATGTTGCCCGGTTCTAATGCTTCTGCAATACAATATTTGTGGAATTTTGGCGACGCTGCGGCCTCTGTTTTAAATCCAAATACATCTGTTGCCACTAATCCAGTACACACGTATCATTCATTGGATAGTTTTCTGGTTAACCTAAAAGCAACTTCGAGCAAAGGGTGTACGCATGACACTGCTATTAAGTTATATCCGAATAATGCAATATTTCAGCAACCGAGAGCAAACTTTAAAATTGACAGCATTAAGCCAATCTGCGTTGGAAGTCCAATTGGTTTTATCAACCAGAGTTTTGATGGCGGACAAGCTGTAAGTCAATATTACTGGAGCTTTGGTGATGGCAATATTGCATCTTCAATTAGCCCTATTCATTCTTATCAGTCTTTTGGAAACTATACAGCTTCTTTATGGTTAAAAAATACAAAAGGCTGTTATTCTGACACTATAAGTAAGCTGATTTCGATACATTCAATACCAATTGCTAACTTTGCATTAGACACTGCTTGCTTTGGTAAAATTGTACACTTTACGGATCAAAGTAAGAATGATTTTGGTAGTATAACAAATTGGCAGTGGGATTTAGGAAATGGAATTACTTCGGCAGTACAAAACCCAACTAACCGGTACATTGATTATAAAACCTTTACTGTTTCACTTTTTGTTTCAACTGCTAATGGTTGTACATCTTCTTCCCCTGTAACAAAATCATTTTCCATAAAAAAAGTAAATGTTTTTGCAGGGAATGACACTGTTATTGCGAAACTGCAACCTTTGCAATTAAAGGCAACAGGAACGGATTATTATTCATGGACACCATCAAGCGGATTAAGCAGCTCTGCAATCTCAAATCCTGTAGCAATTCTTAGCAATAATTCTCAAACATATTATATTACCGGCACTACTAAAGAAGGCTGCACAGGTTTTGATACTATAAATATCAAAGTATTTGATGAGGCAGATATTTACTTTCCAAATACTTTTACGCCAAATGCTGACGGTATCAATGATAATTTTAGGCCAGTACTTGCCGGAATAAAACAATTTGATTATTTTATGATTTATGATAGATATGGGAATAGAATTTTTAATTCCAATAATCCTTCAAAAGGATGGGATGGAAGTTCTCAAGGTGTAAAGGCTCCTCAGGGCTCTTATGTCTGGATTGTACGGGCAATTAGATTTGATGGCAAGATACTTGAAAAAAAAGGCACTGTTCTTTTATTACGGTAGGAGAAATAATATACAATGAGAATGCCAAAGTGACTATGATATAGTACAATCGTACCACGACTGCTTTATTCACTGTAAGCAATTGTTTAACCTTTTGTTTTAGTTATTATAATTTTCAATGTCAATGGAAAGAAGCAGATGTGGATTGCTTGTTGCTGCCATGGCAACCCATTCCTGGACTGATATTACAGGAGCTACAGGAGTTGATTGCCAGCCACCGGCCATGCAGATATATTGCAAAGTAATAATTTTTTTTTGGAAAATTGCCTCCCGAAAAGATGTGGATCATTTATGCAAAATATCTGAGGTGTTTTATTTTTTTTTGCAGACTTCAAAAACTTAAAAACCATTCAGTTTATTAAGGAATGTACATCGCAGCCAGAATATTTATTAGCATACAATGCAAAACTTGTATTGGAAATGTAGATTATTTCGACATTGACTTTGTTTTGTAGTCTTGAATGGAATACTGTTTCAGAAACCCGAAGTCGGTTTCAGAAACATAAGATATGCATTGGAATATCCAATACTAAAGGGTAGAGTCATGAATTTTCATTTCTAAAGAAAAGTAAATGATTATAAAGTAAAAGTTTTTAATATAAAAAAAATACGATGTTGACTTTTGGGCAAAAATAGTTTTAAGAAAAGACCAGGCAGCTATTGATGATAATGACTGGTACATTATTAAATCGTTCATTCAAGATTTAGTTCTCACAAGTAAAGGGCTAAGTTATATTGAATATAGTAATGGTGCAAGTAAAAAAAACAGTGAAGGCTATGATAGTAAAGATGCAATAAAGCAACTGCAGCTATAAGCAGGAAAAATGTAATCTTCTTTTTCACAGGAAGGATTTAGTAACTTTAATGAATTGATTAAAAGGTTATAATACATATCAAATTGGCCTTTCTTTGCTGTTTTGTGTTTTCATGGTTTTGTAATTCGTTTGGTCAGGGAAAGACAAATTTCACAGTAAATACTATAATTGATAGTTTGTCTGGAAATCCAGAACAGTGGGACATAATTGTAGTTTTTTGTATGATTGCTATTCCTTCGTAAAAAAAGCCTTCAGCTCCGCCGCATCATCTGCCTTCATTTTACCACCCAGCACCAGCCTCAATTGCCTGCGGCGCAGGGCACCATCAAACAATCTTTTTTCTTCTTCAGTTTCCGGTATCAGTTCGGGAACAGGGCGTGGTTTGCGGTTGGGGTCAAGGGCTACAAAAGTAAAATAGGCTTCGTTACTTTCGTATTTGTACTGGTGGAGGGTATCTTCTCCCCACACCTGCAGGTGTATTTCCATGGAGGTATTAAAAGCACGGGTTACCTTGGCTTCTATGTGTACGATATTACCCAGTTTAATGGGGTTTTTAAAACTCAGGTTATCTACCGAAGCCGTCATACAGGGCGCATTGCAGTGCTTGCCTGCGCTCATGCCTGCGGCAATGTCCATCCAGTACATCAGGCGGCCACCCATCAGGTTGCCAAACACATTGGTATCGTTGGGAAGTACCAGTTCGTTCATTATTGTAAAGCTCTCAGTCGCTTTTTTGGGAATCATTATTGTGAATTTTGGGCAAAGGTAAACGATTTGCCATGTGCATTGGATACAACCTTTATTTTTTTGCAGGGCCACGTAACAAAATTGCTTTTTTCCTGTTTATATGTAAACAAAAATCAAGTGACATGGGAATAAGGAGACAGGTGGCAGAATATTTATACCTGAAAAAAAAGGACCCCAATGCGCCCCGCACACAATGGGTTAAATACATGCATGGCATCAACCGGTTGTCCATCCTGCTGTTCCTGGCAGCTATGATCATACTGGCAGTAAAACTGCTGCGGAAATAAAGCAATGGTGAGAATTGGCACAAGTGCAGTACAGGTATTTTCTTCCTGAAGCCATTATTACCTCACCAATATATCCCGGGGCAATATGGCCGCATCATAGCTGGCTGTTTGGTGGTAACAATTGGTGCTTCAGCTTACATTCATTCAACTGACCCCAGTTCTCAGCCGGTACAGGGTTAACTGCACGAAAAAAGCCCCGCAAAACGGGGCCTTATAATTATTTGAAGCAAAACCTACAGTAAATCCAGTGCTTTAGCTAAAAAAGTAGTGTTAAACGGCAATACCATTGAACAATAGGCTCCAATGGGAGACAGGTACACAGCAAAAAAACCAGCTACAGACAGCAGAAATAATATCCAGTACAGTCCTTTATTTTTTTTGGTCGTCGTTTCCATTCTTTAAATTTTGGCAAAAATATAGCAATTCAGTATAACAGGCAAATCAAAAAAATAGGGTAATATTGACCTTAAATTGATAGAATGATGAAAAGGTCAAATATACTTACAGCCATAGTGGCCGTATGGTACCTGGCTGGCTGCAGCAGCAATGAGGCAGGTAAGGAACCCCAGCCTCAGGATACGGTAAAGGCGGGGCCGGCTATTGTAAAGCCTTCGGGGCCGCCTGCAAGAGTAAGCGGTACTTTTAAAGGCATACTGCCCTGCGATAATTGCCGGGAAACTGAAGCCATACTTACCATAAAAGATGACAAGTACAACTATACCAGGCTTTTAAAAGGGATGAAAACAAGGGGAAATAATATCAGTAATAAATCAGGCTACTGTGTATTCGACGGCGGAATTGTTAAATTGCTCAGCAATGACCAGGCTAAAGATATGTTCCGCATAATAAGTGAAGACAGCATAAAGCCGCTGGATACAGCCGGCAAGCCATTAAAGGGTAAAACAGATTATTTTTTGGTGAGGAGTGCCAAACAGGAGAAGCTATAGCGGGGAGCAATGCCCAACCAGGAAAATCAGGCTCATTTGCCACTCAAACAGTTTTTTTAATGTGTATTTTTTACATTTCGGGATAAAGGGGTTAAATTGCCGGTCTTTAATTATTTAACGGATGTTATTTCACTTTTATATACGATTTGCTACTAAATATGGACAATCCCTTTTTGTAAGCGGCAACTGCCCGGCTTTGGGCGGGGATGATACCGGGCAGGCTGTTCCCATGCAGTATTTCAATAATGAATTTTGGCACACTGCTGTGGACATACCCAATGCCAAAGATGCTGATGCCATCAGTTATAAATACATACTTCGAATTGCTGACGGGGCTGAAGTGGTGGAGTGGGGCGATGACAGAATAGTGGAAACCAACGGACTCAAAGCAAAGGAAATCATACTCACTGATACCTGGAGCCATGCAGGGAACCCCGGCAACAGCTTTTTTACCCAGCCGTTCCAGGAAGTATTGTTAAAAAAAACAGCAGGTGCAAAGGGAAAGCATCCCAAAATTTATACGCATGAGTTAAGGGTTAAAGCTCCATTATTGGGTGAAAATGAAGTGATTTGTGTAACAGGCAGTGGCAATCTACTGGGTGAATGGCAAACAGCACAGCCGGTAACAGCCATCCGCAATGGCAACTGGTGGGAGATACGCCTGAACCTTGGAAAAGAAAAGTTTCCCCTGGCCTACAAGTACGGGGTGTACAATACTGAAACAAATGTATTTCTGCGGTTTGAGGACGGGGATAACCGCCTTTTGCAGCAGGAAGCATCCAAAAACAGCCTTGCTGTAATGCATGATGGTTTTGTGCAGTTGCCGGTAACCCGCTGGCGGGGTGCAGGTGTTGCCATACCTGTCTTCAGCCTGCGCAGTAAAAACGGTTTTGGTACAGGAGAATTTACAGATATAAAGCTGATGGTGGACTGGGCGCAGCAGGCGGGGCTGAGGCTTTTGCAGTTGCTGCCCATCAACGACACTACAGCTACACACAGTTCGGCAGATTCCTACCCTTATGCAGCAGTATCCGCCTTTGCACTGCATCCATTGTTTCTTAATATAGAAAAAGTGGCCGGTAAGCAGCATGAGGCCATAGCAAAAGCACTCAGTAAAAAGCAAAAGCAGCTGAACGAACTTCCCAGCCTTGAGTATACCCAGGTAATGAAGTTTAAAACAAATGCCATCAAAGAACTTTACCTGCTGCAAAAAGAAGACCTTCATGATAACCAGGATTATTTCAGTTTTTTTGAACTGAACCGTCACTGGCTGGTACCATATGCCGCTTTTTGCTACCTCAGGGACAAATATAAAACGGCTGAATACGGAAGCTGGAATACGTACAGTGTATACGATGAAGATGCAGTGCAGCGCCTGGTGGCACCTACCCAGCGTTTTTATGATGATATTGCGGTACACTATTTTACACAATATCATCTTCACCTCCAGTTAAAGGAGGCCACTGCCTATGCCCATAAAAAAGGCATTATTGTAAAGGGTGATTTGCCAATTGGTATTTTCCGCCACAGTTGTGATGCGTGGGTACAACCGGAATTGTACAACATGACAGAGCAGGCCGGAGCTCCTCCCGATGATTTTGCCGTAAAAGGACAAAACTGGGGTTTTCCAACCTACAACTGGCAAAAAATGCAGGAAGATGGTTTTGCCTGGTGGCGGAGGCGTTTTGAGCAGATGAGCAATTATTTTGATGCGTTCCGCATTGATCATATACTTGGTTTTTTCAGGATATGGAGCATACCCATGCACGCAGTAGAAGGTATTATGGGGCGTTTTGTACCAGCGATACCGGTAAGCATCAGCGAGTTTTTTGAAAAAGGCATTTCCTTCGACAAACACCGCTACTGCATGCCCTACATCAGCGAAGAAGTACTTGGTGAATTGTTTGGAGAGGATGCAGCCATGATAAAATCAGATTTCCTGGAACTTGATAACGGGATGTATGCTTTAAAGGAAGCATTTGATACACAGCGTAAAGTAGAAGCTTATTTTGAACGCACCGGCGGGGCGCAGCATCTGAAGGAAGGCCTGTTCAGCCTCATCAGCAATGTGGTATTGTTTGAAGAAGCAGGAAGCAACGGCAGCCGGTTTCATTTCAGGATAGGCATGGAGCAAACCAGCAGCTTCCGTTACCTTGATGCCCATTCTCAGGCACAATTAAAGGAGCTGTATGTAAATTATTTTTTCCGCAGGCAGGACGATTTCTGGGCTAAAGAAGCCATGAATAAACTGCCGGAACTGAAGCGCAGTACCAATATGCTCATCTGCGGGGAAGACCTGGGCATGGTGCCGCATTGTGTGCCTGATGTAATGGAGCAGCTGGGCATATTAAGCCTGGAGATACAACGGATGCCCAAAAAAACGGGTACCGAATTTCTTCACCCTGCCGATGCACCCTACCTGAGTGTCATCACACCTTCTACCCACGACATGAGCACATTGCGTGGCTGGTGGGAGGAAAACAGGGAAAAAACACAGCAGTTCTACAACCAGGTACTTGGTCATTATGGCGAAGCTCCCTATTTCTGCGAACCCTGGATCAACAAGGAAATACTTATTCAGCACCTGTATTCTCCTGCCATGTGGAGTATCTTTCAGCTGCAGGACATACTGGGCATCAGTGGCGAACTGCGGCGGGAAAATCCGCATGAGGAGCGCATCAACCAGCCTGCCGATCCAAAGCACTTCTGGTGTTACCGCATGCACCATACATTGGAAGAGCTGATTAACCAGAAAGCTTTTACAGAAGAACTGAACAGTTACGTGAAAGCAAGCGGAAGGTAATGCAAATGGGCTGATGTAATAATTTGCTGATTTGATAATGCGATGATGTGCTGATGATGGAAAGTGCCAATGCCGCTATGGCGGCACAAGTTATGCAAATGAAAAAACAGCAGTCTGCGAAGGTAATTGTGAATAAAGAATGAGAGGTTAGGAATTAAAAATGAAGAATTGGGAATTTGTGTAACAGGTGAAATCCAGTATAGTCGGGGATGAAAATAGTGTAATTCGTGTAATCCAATCCAACCTGTGATACAAAATTCGTGTAATCGGTGTAATCACAATAATTCGTGAAAAAAAGTGAAACTAAAATACAAATCATATCACCTTCCTTTCATTCACCCCTTTACCATCAGCAAGGGTACTAAAACATACCAGCCAACCCTTATTGTGGAACTGGAGCATATGGGTATAAAAGGATATGGTGAGGCACCGGCCATTGCATACTATCATATTACGGTGGAGAAAATGATAGAGGATATGGAGCGAAAAAAAATATTTATAGAAAAATTCTCTTTTACTGATCCGGAACGTTACTGGCATTACCTGCACCACCTCTTTCCGCAAAACAATTTCCTGGTATGTGCACTGGATATGGCCGGGTGGGACCTGTATGGCAAGCTCCGCCGCAAACAGCTACACCAGCTTTGGGAACTGGATACTGCCCTCAGCCCCCTTACTGATTATACCATTGGCATTGACAGTATTGATAAAATGGTGCAAAAAATGCAGGAAAAACCCTGGCCGGTGTACAAGGTAAAAGTGGGGGTGCCAGGTGATATTGAAATGGTGGCAGCACTGCGGAAAAACACGGATGCTGTATTGCGGGTGGATGCCAATGCAGGCTGGACACTGGAAGAAGCACTGGTTAAGATTCCTCAACTGGAACAACTGGGTGTGGAACTGGTGGAGCAGCCGCTGGCAAAGGATAACTGGGAAGGTATGAAAATATTGTATGAACAATCAGCACTGCCGCTGATAGCCGACGAAGCATGTGTGCATGAAGCCGATGTGGAGAAATGTTACAATCATTTTCATGGCATTAACATCAAACTCACCAAATGCAGCGGCATTACACCGGCACGGCGTATGATTACCCGGGCAAAAGCGCTGGGTATGAAAGTGATGGTAGGCTGTATGAATGAAAGTGCTGTGGGCACGGCAGCCATTGCGCAACTGGCACCCATGCTGGATTATGTGGATATGGATGGCCCCATGCTGCTGGCAGAAGATGCAGCCGCAGGTGCAGGTTTTGATGCAGGCAGGATACTGTACAACAGCCTGCCGGGGCTTGGTATCGTTATTGATCCGTTTTGACATCCCTCGTAAAGTTGTTACAGGCGCAGGTTGTATAACCTTTTTGCAGTAATGAAAATCTCTTACTTCCACAAGCTTATGGAAAGCCGTAAATTTTTTATTTTATTTGGAGAAACAAACTATGCTTCTTTACTTTGTACAGGAATGATTAATCTTTCATACATACACCATCACCATATCTTGCCAAAGCGTAAGCTGTATTGATTTGTATGTATCTGACATATTTCAAAGGGCTTACTGGATAGTAAGCCCTTTTGTATTCAGCACTCAAAATAGAAAAAAATGAACGGTAATATGATAAAAATTGCAATTCAAAAATCAGGCCGTCTGTATGAAGATTCAATTCGGCTGTTAAAGGAATGCGGAATTGAACTGAACAACGGCAACAAGCAATTAAAGGCAATAGCCAATAATTTTCCCCTGGAAGTTTTTTTTCTCAGGGATGATGATATTCCCCAGTATGTGTTTGACAATGTAGCGGATATTGGCATTGTGGGTGAAAATGTAATGCTGGAAAAAAACAGGGATATTGACCTTGTGGCCCGCCTGGGCTTTGGCCGCTGCAGGTTATCAGTTGCGGTACCCAAGGCGATGCAGTACCATTCAGTTAACGATCTGGAAGGATTGAAAATTGCCACTACCTATGCTCATCTGCTTGAAAGATTTCTTGCAGAAAAAAAGGTAAAGGCGGAAATACATGAGATCAGTGGCTCTGTAGAGATAGCGCCCGGTATTGGCCTGGCCGATGCCATCTGCGACCTGGTGAGCAGCGGCAGCACCCTGTTTACCAATGGCCTCAGAGAAGTGGAAGTGGTGCTTCATTCTGAATCGGTGCTGGTAGCCAGCAAAGACCTGACGGCAGAAAAAACGGACATACTCAACCGGCTCATGCTGCGCATCAATGCAGTTAAAAAGGCAAAAAGCGTAAAGTATATCCTGCTCAATGCCCCCAATCACCAGCTTGCCAGTATAGCAGCCATACTGCCGGGTGTAAAAAGCCCCACCATCGTACCACTTGCTACAGAAGGCTGGAGCAGTGTGCAGAGTGTTGTGAATGAAAATGATTTCTGGGAAGTAATTGAAAAATTGAAAGCCTGCGAGGCAGAAGGCATACTTGTAATGCCTATTGAAAAAATGATTTAATACAAACGATTAAAAATGAACGTACAGGCAATCATCAATCCACCCAAAGCTGAATGGCACAAACACCTCAGCAGGCCGGTATTCGACACTGGGATACTGGAAGATAAAGTAACCGGTATACTGGATGACGTAAAGGCAAATGGAGATGCAGCTGTAAAAAAATATGCAGCCATGTTTGATGGAGTGGAGCTTGATGCGCTGAAGGTAAGCCCCGCAGAAATTGAAGCGGCCGCCGGTATGGTGAATGAGGAACTGAAAGCAGCCATCGGCATTGCAAAAAATAACATTACCCTTTTTCATACAGCACAAAAAGAAGCCATACACAAAATAGAAACCATGCCCGGTGTGGTATGCTGGCGCAAAGCAACAGCCATACAAAAAGTGGGATTGTATATTCCCGGCGGCACGGCTCCATTGTTTTCTACCTTGCTGATGCTGGCACTGCCAGCCCGTATTGCGGGCTGTCCGCATATTGCAGTGTGTACCCCCAGTGACAAAAATGGCAAGGTAAACCCTGTTGTGCTGTATGCTGCAGGCTTGCTCGGGATTACAGAAATATTTAAAATCGGCGGTGTGCAGGCCATTGGTGCAATGGCATATGGCACGGCAACTGTACCGGCTGTGTACAAGATATTTGGCCCGGGTAACCAGTATGTAACCTGCGCCAAGCAACTGGTTAACAGGCAGGGCATTGCCATTGATATGCCTGCAGGGCCCAGTGAAGTGGCAGTATATGCTGATGCTACCTGCAACCCGGCTTATGTGGCAGCCGACCTGCTTAGCCAGGCCGAGCATGGTGCCGACAGCCAGGTATTGCTGGTGGCTTCTGAATTAAGCATTATCCAGCAGGTCAAGCTGGAACTTGATGCACAGTTACAACAGCTTCCCCGCAGGGAATTTGCAGCAAAATCGCTGGCTGGCAGCAGCTTTATTGTAATGGATGATGCAGCAACTGCTTTTGATTTGCTGAATGAATATGCTGCTGAACACCTCATCATCGCATCTGACAATGCTGCCGCATTAAGTGAAATGGTGCTGAATGCAGGGAGTGTTTTCCTGGGGCATTACGCCCCCGAAAGTGCAGGCGATTATGCCAGCGGTACCAATCATACATTGCCCACCAATGGCTATGCCAGGGCATACAGCGGTGTTTCACTGGACAGCTTTGTAAAGAAAATAACTTTTCAGCAGTTAAATAAAGAGGGACTTGAAAATATCGGTCGTGCAGTAGAGATAATGGCTGCTGCTGAAGGATTGGATGCTCATAAAAATGCTGTTACCATACGCCTCACTCATAACCCATAACTCATCACTCATACCATGGAGTTCAACATTGAAAACCTGATAAGGGATAACATAAAGAAATTGATACCGTACTCTTCTGCCCGCCACGAGTTTGAGGGGAATGCATCGGTATACCTGGATGCCAATGAAAACAGTCATGGTTCGCCCCTGGCAGAAGCCTATAACCGCTATCCCGATCCTTTGCAGTGGCAGCTGAAGTTTGCGCTGGCCCGCATAAAGGGAGTGCCTGCCGAAAATATTTTTATCGGCAATGGCAGTGATGAAGTGATTGACCTTGCATACCGTATTTTCTGCAACCCGGGCCGGGACAATGTAATTGTTTGCCCGCCCACTTATGGCATGTATGATGTGAGCGCCGGTATCAATGATGTGGAGGTGCGCAAGGCTGTACTTACCAATGACTTTCAGTTGAATATTGAAAGTATTATGAACCTTACCGATTCCAGCACCAAACTGCTTTTTATCTGCAGCCCCAATAACCCCACAGGCAACAGTATGAACAGGGCCGATGTGGAATGGCTGCTGAATAATTTTCCCGGTTTGGTACTGATTGATGAGGCTTATATCAACTATTCAAAACAGAAAACTTTTATACAGGAACTTACTGAGTATCCTAACCTGGTAGTGATGCAGACACTCTCCAAAGCCTGGGGACTTGCTGCCCTGAGGCTGGGCCTTTGCTTTGCTTCCCTGGATATCATTGATTTACTGAATAAGGTAAAACCACCCTATAACGTGAACAAAGCCTCGCAGCAACTGGGGCTTGAGGCATTGCAGCAAACAGCATTGGTGAATGCCTGGATAAAGGAAACAGTAGCTGAAAGGATAATGCTGGAAGAACAACTGAAACAGTTTAAGTTTGTAGAGCAGGTGTATATGAGTGATGCTAATTTTTTACTGGTTAAAGTGCAGGATGCAGCCGGGTTATACAGCTACTTATCTGCCAGGGGTATTGTGGTACGCAACAGGAGCAGGGATGTATTGTGCGGCAACTGTTTGAGGATAACTGTGGGTACAAGAGCGGAAAATGGGGTGCTGCTTGAAGCGCTGGCGGGTTATGGGTTATAAGATGAGTTATAAGTGATGAGTGATGAGTTATGAGTGAATGGTCATCGCCCATTGCCCAACGATCATCGCCCAACGATCATCGCACAGCCGCTGCGGGCTGCGCCTTCGGCCCAACGCCCAACGGTCATCGCCCAACGATCATCGCCCAACCCCCAACAAACAATTTTCAACTATCTAAAAAGAAACAAATGAGTGCAGAACCAATCATAGTAAGATACAATAAACCCGGAATGGTTGACTCAAGGGGATTAAAGCGGCTGCTCTTTATTGACAGGGATGGAACACTGATTAATGAAGCTCCCCCCGACTACCAGCTGGATTCGTATGATAAACTGACATTTTACCCGGACACATTCAAGTACATGCGTAAGATAGCAGAAGAAATGGAGTACGAACTGGTAATGGTCACCAACCAGGACGGGATGGGTACGGAATCGTTTCCGGAAAATACTTTCTGGCCGCTGCACAACCTGGTGATGAAAAGCCTTGATGGTGAGCGGATATTTTTTGATGCCGTGTTTATCGACAGAACCTTCCCCGCAGAAAAAGTGCCCACCCGCAAGCCGGGTACAGCCATGCTTGCAGAGTACCTGGATGCTTCAAAATATGATATGGCCAATTCTTTTGTAATCGGCGACCGCATCACCGATATGCAACTGGCAAAAAATCTCGGCTGTAAAGGCATCTGGCTCAATAATGGCAGCGGACTGGGGTCGGAGGAAATAAAAGATAAGCTTGCAGCACTGAGTGATACCATCATCCTCGATACACCCGATTGGGAAAAAGTGTACCGTTTTTTAAAAGGTGGTGAAAGAAAAGTAGTGCATGAGCGGAATACCAATGAAACAAAAATTACCGTGAGCGTCAATTTAGACGGAAGCGGCAAAGCGGCCAATGATACCGGCATCGGTTTTTTTGATCATATGCTCGACCAGCTGGCCAGGCATGGTAATATTGATGTATCGGTAACCTGCAAAGGCGACCTGCATATTGATGAGCATCATACCATTGAGGATTGCGGGCTTGCCCTTGGCGAAGCATTTGCAAAAGCACTGGGTGACAAACGTGGTATCGAAAGATACGGATTTGCCCTGCCCATGGATGATTGCCTGGCACAGGTGGCCATCGATTTTGGCGGCCGTAACTGGATTGTGTGGCAGGCAGTATTTAACAGGGAAAAGATAGGAGAAATGCCTACGGAAATGTTCTTTCATTTCTTTAAGTCATTCAGTGATGCTTCCAAAAGCAATATCAATATACAGGCTTCCGGCGAAAATGAGCATCATAAGATTGAAGCCATTTTCAAGGCATTTGCCAAAGCCATCAAAATGGCTGTAAAAAGAGATTTGGGCAGTAATGTGTTGCCATCAACAAAAGGTGTACTGTAATGGGGATTGTTATCATAAAATACAATGCAGGAAATGTGCAGAGTGTACAGTTTGCCCTCAGGCGGCTGAGTACCGAAGCCCTGGTAACGGATGATGCCGCACTGATCATGCAGGCCGATAAAGTGATCTTCCCCGGCGTGGGGCATGCCCGGGCAGCCATGGAATCTTTGCAGGAAAAAGGGCTTGATGCGCTGATAAAGTCATTGCAGCAGCCGGTATTGGGTATATGCGTGGGCATGCAGTTGCTCTGCACACGTTCCGAAGAAGATGATACAACCGGCCTTGGCATCATTGATACAGAAGTGAAAAAATTTGTTAATGCCGGTGGCGAACGGCTGAAGATTCCGCAGATGGGCTGGAACAGCATTTACAATTTGAAGGGACCGCTTTTTAAGGATGTAAAAGAAGTGGACTATGTTTATTATGTACACAGTTATTATGCCATGCAATGTGCTTACACCACAGCCACAACAGATTATACGGTGCCATACAGTGCAGCACTGCAAAAAGATAATTTTTATGGTGTACAGTTTCACACAGAAAAAAGTGCAGCAGCAGGGCAGCAGATTTTACAAAACTTTCTGAACTTATAACAATGCAGATAATACCGGCAATAGATATCATTGATGGTAAATGTGTACGGCTCACAAAGGGGGATTATGCACAAAAAAAAGTGTACAATGATGATCCTGCCGAAGTGGCGAAAATGTTTGAGGCCGCAGGTATTACCAGGCTGCACCTGGTTGACCTTGACGGTGCTAAAGCCGGGGCTGTTAAAAATATACGGGTGCTGGAGGCGGTTACCCGGCAAACCGGGCTGCTGGTGGATTTTAGCGGTGGTATTAAAACGGCAACTGCTGTTGAAACCGTATTGAATGCAGGTGCTGCCTATGTGGCTGTGGGAAGCATCGCTGTAAAGGACAAAGATCTGTTTGCAGAATGGCTGTTGCAATACGGTGCAGATAAATTTATTGCGGGTGCTGATGTACTGGATGAAAAAATAAAGATCAGTGGCTGGCTGGAAGATACAGGACTCGGTATCTATGATTTTTTAAGTGGAATGATGGATATCGGTGTAACACAGTTTTTTTGTACAGATATATCTAAAGACGGGGCAATGGCCGGCCCTTCTGTTGAGCTGTACAAAAAGATCATTGCCAGGTTCCCGGGCATACAGCTGTCAGCAAGTGGCGGTGTAAGTAACATGAACGATGTGCGGCAATTAAAGGCAGCCGGTTGCAGCGGAGCCATCATCGGCAAAGCCATTTATGAAAATACCATCAGCCTGGAAGAACTGGTAAAACTGAATGATTGATTATGTTGTGCAAACGCATTATACCCTGCCTTGATATTAAGGATGGCAGAACAGTAAAGGGGATTAATTTTGAGCAGATAAGGGATGCAGGCAACCCTGTGGAACTGGCAGCTTTGTACAGTGAGCAGGGTGCAGATGAATTGGTATTCCTGGATATTACAGCCACTATTGAAAAGCGTAAAACGCTGGCAATACTGGTGAACGAAGTTGCATCGGCCATTAACATACCCTTTACCGTTGGTGGTGGCATCAGCTCCATGGAGGATGCAGGCATATTGCTGCAGAATGGTGCCGATAAAATTTCTGTGAATACGGCGGCGTTTAAAAATCCGCAGCTGGTGGCCGATCTGGCTAAGGGCTTTGGAAGCCAGTTTGTAGTGCTGGCCATCGACACCAAAAAAGAGGCCGATGATGAATGGTATGTATACCTCAACGGGGGGCGGACGAAAACCAGCGTAAAAACAATTGACTGGGCAAGGCAGGCCGTGGATGCAGGAGCAGGAGAAATACTGCTTACCAGTATGAACAATGATGGTACTAAAAATGGTTTTGCCATTGATATCACCAGGCAGCTTTCACAATCCCTTCCTGTTCCGGTGATTGCCTCGGGCGGAGCCGGTAATGCAGTTCATTTTAAGGAAGTATTTGAGCAGGCCGGGGCAGATGCGGCACTGGCAGCCAGTATCTTTCATTACAAGGAAGTGGAGATAGCCGCTCTAAAGCAGTACCTTTATAAGCAACAGATTACGGTACGTTTATAAATTACGGCGATGATTATTTGGAGTTTATTGGGATTGGGTTTGACAACTATCATGAACAATATGGTACGAAATCGCCGTATAAACAGGTATAACCGCAATGTTGACAGATACAATGAACTGATAGAAAAATTGCAGCAGCAAAAAGAAAACGATACAAAAAATGAAAATTGATTTTGACAAATATGCCGATGGTCTCGTACCGGCAATAGTACAGGATGCCGCTACAGGTAAAGTGCTGATGCTCGGCTTCATGAATGCAGCATCTCTTGATAAAACAAATGAACTGGGTAAGGTCACTTTTTTCAGCCGCAGCAAACAGCGCCTCTGGACAAAGGGAGAAGAAAGTGGCAATTTTTTGCTGGTGAAAGAAATCCTGGTTGATTGTGATAATGATACCCTGCTGATAAAAGCTGAGCCCGCCGGTCCGGTTTGCCATACAGGTGCTGATACCTGTTTTGCAGAAAAAAATATACCTGCCGGATTTACAGCTTATCTTGAAACTGTGATTGCAGACAGGAAAAACAACCCCACTGAAAATTCTTATACAGCATCGCTTTTTGCAAAAAACATCAATAAGATAGCGCAAAAAGTGGGAGAGGAAGCCATAGAACTGGTGATAGAAGCCAAGGACGATAATGCCGAATTATTCCTGGGAGAAGCAGCCGATTTACTCTTTCATTACCTTGTTTTGCTACAGGCAAAGGGCTTTACCCTGGCCGATGTGGAAGCTGTTTTGCAAAAAAGACATGGGTGAAACAAGTACCTGCAAAGCTGTTTTGAGATAAAAGAATGCCGGGGAGATAGCGATTTTCCGTACATAGTCAATTGAAAATCAGGCGATTACTGTATTCAAAAAATAACATGGCGCTCACGGGTGCAGTGTTAAGGTTTATTGTTAATTTTACAATAACCAATTTAACTGATTCGGTAGTATACCCTTATATGTAAATTCCCGCGGCATGAAAAAATCTATTACAACTATTTTAATACTGTTGATGGCACAAACGGCTTTTAACCAGGCCGCAAACAACTGCCCGCCCAATATTGATTTTGAAAACGGAACATTTGCAAACTGGCAATGTTTTACCGGGGCAACCAAAGATTCGGCCGGGCTGAATGTAATCAACCTGCAGCCATCGGCACCCACACCCAACAGGCATACCATCATCTCAAAATTTCCCAACCCGGGCAATGATTTTTACGGGGGATTTCCCAGGGTTTGCCCTTATGGCGGCAATTATTCTGTGCAATTGGGCAACAACGCTACCAACAAGGGAGCAGAGGGACTTTCTTATACTTTCCAGATTCCTGCATCTGCTGATACCTTCACCCTTACCTATTATTATGCTGTTGTGTTCCAGGATCCCAGTCATACACCCATACAGCAGCCCAGGTTTTTTGTAACGGCTTACGACGTGAATACCAGTGCTCTCATCAATTGTGCCTCTTTCAATTATATAGCAACGGGTTCTATTCCCGGCTTCCAGGTTTCTCCCAATGATGCCAGTGTGCTGTATAAGGACTGGACACCGACCAGTATTGATTTTTCCGGCCTCGGCGGCAAAACTGTTCGCCTTGAATTTAAAACTGCCGATTGTACGCTGGGCGCCCATTTTGGGTATGCTTATGTGGATGTAGCCACGGGCTGCGGCGGGCTGCTGGGCACCGGCTCTTATTGTATCGAAACAAATTCTGTTATACTGAATGCACCTTATGGCTTTCAGAGTTATACCTGGTACAATGCCAATTATACAGCAGTGGTGGGTACACAGCAGTCTATTACGCTCAGTCCGCCTCCACCCATTAACAGTCTTTTTCATGTGGATATGGTACCTTACCCCGGTTATGGCTGCAGGGATACTGCGGATGCCATACTTACACCGATACCTGTACCTGATACACCACAGGCACAAACAACATATTTTTATTGCCAGAATTCCGGGGCATCACAGTTAACCGCCACTGGCGACCCGGGCAATCTACTGCTCTGGTATACAAGCCCCACCGGCGGCATTGGCAGCAGCACAGCACCCATACCTTCTACCAGTACCAATGGCGTATTTGAATATTATGTAAGCCAGAAACAGTTGTTCGGGTGCGAAAGTTTCCGGCGTAAGATTACCGTCACCGTATCGCCCACACCACAGGCAAATTTTTCAGTAAACAACCTGCGGCAATGCCAGAACAATAACAGTTTTGTATTTACCGATGGCACCACCAATACAACCGTCAACAGTGAGTACCTCTGGATATTTGGTGATGGGGATTCTTCCAGGCTGCCCAGCCCCACGCATGTGTACAATACTTACGGCAATTACAATGTACGGCTCAGGGTTACCAATCCTCCACTATGTTTTACCGAAATGATCATACCGGTGGAAGTGATAGCCAAACCGGTGGCACAGTTTACCTATCCTTCGGTTATTTGCGCCGGCCAGCCCATTACATTGCTGGATAATTCGGGAGTACCCGCCGGACCCGGTGTGGTGAGCAATTGGTGGTGGCAGATTGGCAGTGGTAATTCATTTGTAAAAAATCCTCCTGCTTTTACAGTCAACCCGGGCCAGTTACCTATCAGGCTGGCTGTGTCCACTGCGGAGGGATGCCTTTCTGATACCAACAGTATCATGCTTCCGGTGTATTACCTGCCCAATGCACTTGTTAAGTTTGGCCCTTCGCTTTGCAGTAATGAATTGGTGAAGTTCCTGGATGCTTCTTATATGCCTGCAGGCTCGGCGCCCGACCGTGTGGTAAGGTGGAGCTGGTTATTCGACAACAGTATTACAGATACCTTGCAGAATCCCACCGGCAACTTTGCAGCCGGACTTCATTATGCAAAACTGATAGCCGAAAGTGACCGTGGGTGCCGCAGTATAGCAGCCGACAGTCCTTTTATCGTATACAGTAAACCGCTAATCAGTCTAAACATCAGTGATTCCTGTGTTTTGAGGAATATTGTCTTCACCGCAGCCAGTACGCCCGGTAACCCGGCAGTAAGCTGGAACTGGGATTTTGGTAATGGCTACCGGCCCGGCGCATCAGTTGTATCTAAAACTTATTCATCAGATGGGTTTTACCCGGTAAAGCTGACCGGAAAAACCGCCCAGGGCTGTAAGGATACCATCATCCGGCCATTTACCATTTACATTAACCGCACCAGGGCGGGCAACGATACCATTGTGGCCAAGGATGAGCCGGTACAGCTTGATGCCAGGGGCGACTCCGGTACTACTTATACCTGGAGCCCATCCATTGGCTTAAACAGCGCCTCTATCAGGAACCCCATTGCTACACTCGACAGGGACCAGCAGTATGTATTGAACACCCTCACCAAGGAAGGTTGCGACAGCCGCAGCACCATACTCATACGCCGCTACAAGGGCCCCGAACTGTATATACCCAATGCCTTTTCGCCCAATGGCGATGTGGTAAATGAAATATTGAGAGTGTTCCCTGTGGGTATCAAAACCTTTGGTTACTTCTCCGTGTACACCAGGGGTGGCCAGCGCATCTTCCACACTACTGATTACACCCGTGGATGGGATGGCACTTTTAAAGGTGCCAAACTTGACCCCGGCACTTTTGTAGTGGTGGCTACGGCTATTGATTACAAGGGCAACCCGATGTTTAAGAAAGGAACGGTGGTGTTGTTGAGGTAGGTGCTCAGGCGATTCTGTTTCTTATAGCCTTGCAATGTATTTATCTGTGCAGGTTTTGCTGCATTACACATAAAAAATCCCGGCATTTAATTACCGGGATTTTTTATTGAAAATATTTCTTACTCTATTGTTATTGGATACTCATACACCCCATCATAGCCGGGATAAAAACCGGTGATGGTAACATCTTTTGCTTTGCCTATTGCTTTAGCCATGTCTTCTGTGCTCTTTACATCAATATCGTTTACTTTAAGAATGATAAAGCCATCTTTCATCCTGGTCTGGCTGCCAAAAGCACCTTCATCTTTTACTTTCTTTACAATCACTCCGCCGCTGATGCCAAATTCCTTCGCTTTTTTAGCATCCAGGGCTATCAGCTCCGCACCCAGTTTACTTAATGCGCTGTTGTCTTCTTTTACAAGATCCAGGGTGCCGGCATTGTTCTTTAAAGTGGCTGAAGTAGTATAATCTTTTCCATCACGACTGTAAACAATGCTTACCTTATCGCCCGGTTTTTGTTTTACCACTGCTTCCTGCAATTCGCTCATTGTGCTGATATCGGTGGTATTTACTTTTTTGATGATGTCCCCTTTTTTTAAACCGGCCTCTGATGCACCGCTGTTTTTACGCACATCGGTCACCACAAATCCATCACCTTTATAGTTCAAACCGATACGTTGCCTTTCCTCATCAGGAATTTCGCCTGTATTGGCACCACTAACGCCAAGGTAAGCACGCTGCACATTGCCATACTTAATCAGGTCATCCACCACTTTCTTTACAATATTCACCGGTATGGCATAAGAGTACCCGCTGTAAAAACCGGTAGGCGAAAATATGGCGGAATTGATACCGATCATCTTACCATCTGTATTGATCAATGCGCCACCACTGTTGCCCTTGTTTACCGCAGCATCAGTTTGTATAAATGATTCCACACCTGAACCCGGTGTGCCCGACTTGTCCCTGTTAAGACCAATGGTGCGTGCCTTGGCACTTACAATACCTGCAGTAACCGTTGCATCTAAGTTAAGCGGGTAGCCCAGGGCCAGTACCCACTGCCCGATTTTTACTTCATCAGAATTACCATATACCAAAAAAGGTAAGCCGGCAGCTTCTATCTTAATTACTGCAAGGTCAAATGCAGGGTCTGCCCCAATCACTTTGGCTTTGTAGGATTTTCTGTTGCTGAGGGTTACCGTCAATTCATCCGTATTTTCCACTACGTGGTTATTGGTAACGATATAGCCATCTTCGCTGATGATGACCCCGCTGCCCGAAGCCTGCTGCTCAGGAATGATATTGCTGCGGTTGCCAAAAAACTGTTCCATCACATCATCACCAAAAAAATCATCAAATGGTGTGCGCTGGCGCTGCCTTGGCAGGTTATTGCTTATCTGCTTGGCATTGGTTTTTGTTTTGATATGCACCACAGTAGGTATGGCAGCCTGCGATGGTGCCGTAAAATCTGCCGTTGGCGGCGGCGTGGTGTTGCCATCAAAAAAACCGGCCCGCTGGTAATTGGAAGGGCTTGCACCATTTTCCTGCCCTGCATAGGAGTTGTTCTTTTTTGTAATTTTTCCATATCCCCATATCACGCCAATAGTGGTGAGGGAACTGATAACCACTGTGAGTAATATCTGCTTTAATTTCATCTTATTACAGTTTTTTAGTTTAACAATAATTCAGCTACAAAGTTTCAATTTTCGTGCCTTACAAGCACAAAATAACGAAGGACTGACAAATTGATAGCCCCGTATGTCATCTTTAACATTATATTATGAAGCTTTTCGTACATCACGACAAATTTACAAAAAACTGCCCGGAAAATTGTTACAGGCTCAGCAAAAACTGCATGGTATCCACCCCATCGGCATAATCAGTCAGTGAGGGCTCTTGAGCCTGGCCAAAGGGCGTAAAACCCTTACCCGTAAGGCATTGTAAATCGCTGTTTTGAAGCAGTTCGGCCGCCGCAGCATCCTTATCCTGGTAAAAACTGTAGTTCAACTGGCTGATGGGCGAAAACAGCCCCGTATCCTCTGTAAGCAGTACCACACCATTGGTCATGTAAAACCGGTTGTTCATGATCTGGATGGTAAGTTGGTAGTCGTAATTGTTTTTATACTTAAAGTGGTCGGCAAGGTACCCGTATTTGTCAAATGCTTTCAGCAGTGGCACAAAGTCGTACCCTTCCGGCACCAGCAGCCGGGTTACATTCCTGCAGCCCAGGCCAAAATACAGGCATACATCATCAGCCAGTTTATCCAGTTCCTCCGCGGTTTCTGTACCATCCACTATGGCAGCCGAAGTACGGTTGCGCCGGATGATAGACGGATATTTGCCAAAATAATAATCAAAATAGCGGGCTGTGTTACTGCTGCCCGTGGCAATATAGCCATCGCAGCCCCTGAGCATTTCTGCAAAGGACACATGATTTTGTACCGTCACCTCCCAGCTGTACATTTTCTGCACAAGGTGCTTCAGCAGTACATCATCTTTTGAAGAGAGTTTTATGGTTTGGTTATGCCCGCTGATGAATACGCACAGGAAGTCGTGAAACCCCACCAGTGGTATGTTTCCGGCCATTACAATGCCCACATTTTTGCCGCCGATATTATCATCCAGGCTGTAATGCTTTGCCCATTTTGCCAGCAATTCAGGTTGCAGAAACTGTTCCGCAATATTTGATGCAGCCAGGCCGGTAAATTCAGGGGTAAACCAGCCATTGTGGTTAAAGGCTTTTTCTTTTACCTCCTGCCATTCAGCACCGTTTTCCAGCAAATATTTGCCCAGTTCAATCAATAATTCAATTCGTTGTTGTAATTTCATGCAGTATTTATTACTTTGCAAAGAAATTGAAAAAATTACGATAGATGGCTATAAAGATTACAGATGAGTGTATTAATTGCGGTGCCTGCGAACCGGAATGTCCCAATAATGCAATTTATGAGGGTGGAGTTGAGTGGGCAATTGCTGACGGAACTTCCGTAAAGGGAATGTTTACATTGATGGACGGTACCCAGGTGGATGCCGGCCAGAAAAATGCACCGGTTAGCGACGATACTTACTTTATTGTTACCAACAAATGTACGGAATGCCAGGGCTTTCATGAAGAGCCGCAGTGTGCAGCCGTATGCCCGGTCGACTGCTGTGTACCCGATGAAATGTACAGGGAAACGGTAGAGGAACTGATGGCGAAAAAGGAGCGGATGCATCTTTAACTTTTTTATAACCCGCTGCGGGCGGGTATTACAGGCGGGTGATATTTCCCGCTGAATATGGCGAGGGTATTGCGGTACTTTCGCCTTTTTATAAATGCAAGCAGATGTGTAGAGTTGTATGTATTTTGTTATTGATGGTGATTGGCAGTTCCTGCCGCTTTAGAAAACCTGAGCCGCCAGCCAACTACGAAAAGGAGAAGCTGGTACTGCTGGATGCAGACAGGGCTTTTTCCAGGATGAGTGAGGAAAAGGGCATGAAAACTGCATTTTTGGATTATATTGACAGTAACGGAGTGCTGCTGCGCCCGGGTTACCTGCCTATTGCCGGTGCAGATGCGGTTGATTTTTTGAGCCAGTTGCCCGAAAATGAATACACGATGAAATGGGAACCCGTGGGCGGTGATGTGGCAAAATCAGGCGAAATGGGTTTTACTTACGGAACCTTTAAAATTACACCCAAAGCCCAAGATACCGTAGTGTACGGCACTTATGTAACGGTGTGGAAAAAGCAGGCCGACGGAAGCTGGAAGATGGTGCTGGATAGCGGCAATGAAGGCGTGGGCTCCGAAGAACCCGTACAGGAAGACACATTCTGATTTTAACAATTACTTGAATCATAAAACTGTGAACTTTCGGCCTGATGTATATCTTTGCTGAAATAATATTGCAAAAAATAGATGAAGAAAACAATTGCGCTGATTACCGGGGGATATTCGGGTGAAGCTGTTATTTCTTACAAAAGCGCTGTTACCATTGAAAATAATGTGGATAAAAGCAGGTGGGACTGCTATAAAATAGACATTCACCCTGCTGGCTGGTATTATGCAGCCCCCGATGGTGAAAAAATCCCGGTGGATAAAAATGATTTTTCCATCACGGTAGGGGGTAAAAAAATCACTTTTGATGCGGTGCTGGTGGGGCTGCACGGCACACCCGGTGAGGATGGTAAGCTGCAGGGGTAT
The DNA here is from genome assembly GCA_031375675.1 of Chitinophagales bacterium. GTDB lineage: Bacteria > Bacteroidota > Bacteroidia > Chitinophagales > Chitinophagaceae > Ferruginibacter. Next base: position 123,404 of record JANMIG010000102.1, on the reverse strand, counting down.
TTTGATACACTGCATATACCCTACACCTCCTGCGACAGTGCCACTTCTGCACTTACGTTTAATAAAAGGTACACAGTGGCCGTAGCCGCTTTTGCAGGTATGCCTGTAGCAAAATCGTTACACCTGTTTAAAAATATACCTGTTGATACGGATGAAATACAGGCCAGGTTAAAATTACCCGTTTTTGTAAAACCCAATAACGGGGGCAGCAGTATCGGCATGAGCAAGGTAACGGAACCGGGTGAACTTGCAGCAGCCATAGAAAAGGCATTTAAAGAGGATGACCAGGTGCTGGTGGAAGAATTTATAAAAGGAAGGGAGTTCACTATCGGGGTTTTCAGGCACAAGGGAAAAATTACGCCTTTACCCATAACCGAGATAATCCCCAAGAAAGATTTTTTTGATTACGAGGCCAAGTACGAAGGGGCAAGTGAAGAAATTACACCTGCTGAAGCAGGCAGCAGCATTACACAACTGATTACCGAAGCAGCTGTAAAGGCATATGCAGTATTTAATTGCAGGGGAATTGTGCGGATAGATTATATTTATAATGCAGAGGATGGTAAACCTTATATGCTGGAGATCAATACGGTACCCGGGCAAACGGATGCCAGCCTGGTGCCGCAGCAGGTAAGGGCCATGGGCTGGACGCTGGAGCAATTTTACACAGCACTTATTGAAGAGTGCCTGGCAGATGCCAAAAATATTTAATCACCAATTAAGAAAACAAGTGTTTAAGTTTTTAACCAACCGTCCGTTCTGGGTAAATTTACTGGCAGCCATAGTGCTGGCTTTCCTGATCATATATGTCATTTTAAAAATGCTTGGCTGGATAACCAAACACGGTGATACGCTTACAGTACCGGTGGTTACAGGTAAAAAAACAAATGATGCTGTTAAGTTGCTGGAGAGCAAGGGCTTTGACGTACAGATACAGGATTCGGTGTATACGGATACTGCGGCCAACGGAATAGTGCTCAAGCAATTGCCTGAGGGAAATGCTACAGTAAAAGTGAACCGTACCGTATTTATCACCATCAACAGGGTGGTGCCTCCATCATTTGATATGCCCAAGCTGGAAGGGCAGAGTATGGGGGCAGCGCTTGATCTACTGGAACGTAACCACCTGAAATTACAGGATACCCTTTTTAAACCTGACTTTATGAAAGGCTATGTGCTGGAGCAGCAATACAATGGCAGTAAGATTGCCCCGGGTACAAAAATAAAATGGGGCAGCAAAATCACGCTGATTATCGGCTCCGGCATAGAAAACTCGCAGCAGATTGTGCCGGATGTAACCGGCCAGACATACGCCGAGGCAAAAGCTTTTCTGGAGGCTGAAGGCATAATTGTGGCCCCGGTACCCAATGCCGATGTAAAAGACACCGGGAGGGCCTATGTGTTTGACCAGCGGCCGCCAAGGTTTAATGAAGAAAAAGCCCCCAATTACATCAGGCCTGGTATGGTGATGGACCTGTTTTTATCGGTCAATAACGATGCGCCGGCCCCTGCAGATGGGGATAAAAAGAAAAAAGATAAACCTCAAAAAAATAAAAATGAATAATATCACAGCCAACGAAGTAAAGGCCCGCCTTGATGCCGGCGAAAAGCTGAACCTTGTAGATGTAAGGGAGCCGCACGAGCATGCTGAATTTAATATCGGCGGATTATTGATACCACTTGGTAAAGTGCAGATGCTGCAGGTGGAAGAGATTGAAGACCTTAAAGGTGAGGAGGTGATTTGCTATTGCCGCAGTGGTAACCGCAGCGGCATGGCTGGCATGATGCTGGAGCAATTGGGTTTCACCAATGTAAATAACCTTACCGGCGGTATGCTGGGCTGGCAGCAGCAGTTTGGGAAGTAAGCCTTTTGCCCCTTTTTTTTGTAAAATACCTGCCTTTTGCCTTGGCAGCTTCAATATTTACCCCTACCTTTGCCGCCCCAAATAGTTCTTTATACGCTGTAATGAAATTTTCAAAGCAGTATTGGAATTGGGAGTTCCGCCTCAAAAACGGAACGCTATCACCAAAAAAAAATTTAAAATGGCAAAAGAAATCACAGGCTATGTTAAGCTCCAGTGCAAAGGAGGACAAGCCAACCCTGCGCCGCCAATCGGCCCTGCCCTGGGTAGTAAGGGTATCAACATCATGGAGTTCTGCAAGCAATTCAATGCAAGAACCCAGGATAAAATGGGTAAAGTATTACCCGTTCTCATCACAGTTTATGCTGATAAATCATTCGAATTTATCATTAAAACTCCCCCCGCAGCAGTACAATTAATGGATGCCGCCAAAATTACCAGCGGAAGTAAGGAACCCAACCGCGTAAAAGTGGGTAAAGTAAGCTGGGAGCAGGTGGAAGAAATTGCAAAAGACAAAATGGCCGACCTCAATGCTTTTACCCTCAACAGTGCCATGAGCATGGTTGCAGGTACAGCACGCAGTATGGGCTTAACAGTAGATGGTAAAGCCCCATGGGAAAATTAATCTTATCACCTTAAAAAATTACGACAATGATTACTAAGAAAAGAAAAGTAGCCAATGCAAAGGTTGATAAGGATAAAGTTTATTCCCTGAAGGAAGCCGCTGCATTAGTTAAAGAAATCAATACAACAAAATTCGACAGTTCAGTTGACATCCATGTTCGCCTTGGTGTTGACCCTAAAAAAGCCGATCAGGCTATCCGTGGTACGGTATCATTACCCCACGGTACAGGTAAAACCAAAAAAGTACTGGTGCTTTGCACACCCGATAAAGTGGCAGAAGCTACCGCAGCCGGTGCTGATTTTGTAGGCCTGGATGAATACATTGCAAAGATTGAAGGTGGATGGACCGATATTGACGTGATTGTAGCCACACCATCAGTGATGCCTAAAATAGGTAAACTGGGTAAGGTGCTTGGTCCACGTAACCTGATGCCCAACCCCAAGACTGGTACCGTTACCAATGATGTGGCAGGTGCTATCAACGATTTGAAAGGTGGTAAAATAGCTTTCAAAGTGGATAAAGTGGGTATCATACATGCTTCAATCGGACGTGTGAGTTTCAGCCCTGAAAAAATTGCTGAAAACAGTACAGAACTGGTGAACGCTATTATCAAGCTGAAGCCAAGTACTGCAAAAGGTACTTATCTGAGGGGAGTAAGCATGGCCAGCTCAATGAGTCCCGGTATTACGGTTGACACTAAATCATTCTTGAACTGATCCGTAAGGATTTAAAATAATTTTGTTATGACAAAACAGGAAAAAAACGATGTGATTGAAGTGCTTAAAGGCAAGTTCTCACAATACAATAACTTCTACATCACTAATACAGAAAGTCTTAGTGTAGCCCAGATAACTTCACTCCGCCGTCATTGCTTTGATAAGCAGGTGGAAATGAGGGTGGCTAAAAATACCCTTATCAAAAAGGCACTGGAAAGCCTGGATGCTGAAAAGTATGCAGGTGTGATGGATTCTCTCCACAATGTAACTGCATTGATGTTCAGCGAAAATCCTAAGGAGCCGGCCCTTATCCTGAGCGGTTTCCGCACAGATAATAAGAGCGAAAGGCCCGAACTGAAAGCCGCTTTTATCAATGGTGATGTATTTGTGGGCGATAACCAGCTGAAGGCGCTTACTAAAATCAAAACCAAAAACGAGCTTATCGGCGAGGTTATCGGATTGCTGCAATCACCCATACAGCGTGTTATCGGTGCTTTGCAAAACAGGCCTGAAGTGGCTGAAGCTTAATTGGAACAGGAGTAATTATACGGCAGGATTCACCTGCTGCTAATAATAAAAACCCAGGCCTGAGGGCAGAAGGCAAAATTTTTTTAAACCACCCGGCGGATCCACCAAAAGCGGACGTGAAGTTGGGAAAAATTTAAACATTATGGCAGACGTAAAAGCATTAGCAGAAAGCCTCGTAGGCTTAACGGTAAAAGAAGTTCAGGAACTGGCTGAATTTTTGAAAACAGAATACGGTATTGAACCAGCTGCAGCAGCAGTGGTTGTAAGTTCAGAATCAGCTGTAGCAGCTGTTGAAGAAAAAACCGCTTTTGATGTAATTTTGAAAGCTGCAGGTCCTAACAAACTGGCAGTAGTAAAAGTAGTTAAAGAATTAACCGGTTTAGGCCTTAAAGAAGCTAAGGATTTAGTGGATGGCGCTCCAAAACCAGTTAAAGAAGGTGTTGATAAAGCTACCGCAGAAGATCTGAAAGCGAAATTGACTGAGGCAGGTGCCGAGGTTGAAGTTGCTTAAGCTTAATAAACTCAATAAGGAAGCCCCGGGAAACCGGGGTTTTTTTGTGTAAGTATAATGGACAAAATTCTTTTATTTATGGAAATTTGTACTATATTTGTGAAGAACGGTACAGTATAAATGCGCTTTTGTACCAATTGGGGCTGTGTTTTCAGTGCACCAGGGTTGCAGTGGTATAGCAGCACATCTCTTAAATTTATAAAATAGTGCAAATGAAAAATTTTTCCGCTAAAGAAGCAAAGCCATACATTATTGATGAAGATGAAAAACTATCATTGGTGAATGATGCCATTGATGGGGTGTATGCTGTTGCCTTTGATGATGTGGTAAACTTATCCGGTTATAAAAAAGAGCATATTGCCGATATTATGGATACTTCCTGGAAAACATACAGCCGCTACAAAAAAGAGCACAAGCGCCTCGATGCCAATCAAAGTGAACGCTTACTCAAGCTAAAAGCACTTTTCAGCTTTGGTACAAAGGTATTCGGCTCCAGCGATGCTTTCAGGCAGTGGTTACAAAAACCTGCTCATGGCCTGGGAGGGGTTATACCGCTGGATATTATCAAAACATCCACCGGTATCGATCTCACCATCAATGAACTTACCAATATCGCCTACGGAAACCTTGCTTAAATGGAAGTATATCGCATTACGCTGGCTGAATATGCAGCATCACTTGTGGCACCCGGCTCCCAGGGCAGGTGGAACAGCTATGGCAATAAAGTAATTTATACGGCGGCCACCCGCTCCCTCGCCTGCTTAGAAAACCTTGTACACCGGGATGGAGAGGGCCTTAAGGAATTGTTTAAGGTGATTGTGATTGCCCTGCCAGATAATATTTCAATTAAAGAACTTACTATTGACAGCCTGCCGAAGGGCTGGACGGATTATATGAAACAAACCCATACCCGCCGCATGGGTGACAACTGGCTGCAAAGCTTCGACACTTGTGTATTAAAAGTACCTTCTGCTATTGTGCAAAGTGAATACAATTACCTCATGAACCCGGCTCACCCTGACTTTAAAAACATCCGTATCTCAGCTACAGAGGATTTTATGTTTGACAGCAGGTTGGTGGCAAGGGCTTGATGACTATTGCAGGGAAAAGTAATAACTTTGAGAATATTATTGGTAACTTGATAACAAAAGTATATGAAAGTTTTATTAGACATAAAAGAAAGCAAAGCTCCATTTATAATGGAGTTGCTGAAGAATTTTTCTTTTGTAAAAACCAAGGCATTAACACCCGCTAAAGCACTTTTTTTAGAAGAATTAAAGGAGGCAGTAGATGAAGTAAACCAAGTAAAGGCCGGAAAAAAGAAAGGCCGGAACGCAACCGCATTTTTAAATGAACTTTAGTGTAATCACCATTGCTGTTTTTGAAAGGCAGGCGAAACGCCTGTTGAAAAAATATCCTTCTCTTAAAAATGAACTCATAGAACTGGTACTATTATTGCAAAAAGCACCCGAACAGCAGGGAACCCCATTGGGAAATGATTGTTACAAAATACGCATTTCCATCGCATCAAAAGGCAGGGGCAAAAGCGGCGGGGCAAGAGTTATAACTCATTTACAAGTGATACAATCTAAAGTTTACCTGCTTTCCATTTACGACAAATCTGAACAGGGTGATATAACTGATAAAGAATTGCAAGCTTTGCTGAAGCTGATTGTTTGATATAAGGCAGAAAAATAATTTAGTGTTCTGATAATTTCGAAGAACTTGGGGTGAATTATAATTTAATGGTAAGGCCGCAATCATGCTACTGAATATTACAAAAAAAATCCCATTACCACGCAACGGGATTCACTGTATTGATAGGTATTAACTTTCCACTTTCAACAATCACCGGCCCGTTGGTCAAAGACACAGACGGAGGCCTCACTATCAACTTTCTACTAACTAAACTTTCTCCGCCATATCCGGTATTTTCTCTGCCTTGTATTCGCCGGCATCCAGTTTTTTCTTGGTGGCTTCAAATGCATTCAGTGTGAGTTCAATATCCTCATCGCTGTGTGCCGATGTAGGAATGATGCGGTAAATGATATCGCCCTTGGGTATTACTGGGTACACCACAATGCTGCAGAAGATATGATAATTTTCCCGCAGGTCCATTACCATCTGTGTGGCTTCCGGCACATCGCCCTTCATGTAAATGGGGGTTACAGGGCTGCTGGTACTGCCAATATCAAAACCACGGGCTTTAAGGCCGCTTTGCAATTTCTCTACATTACTCCAGAGCTTTTCTCTTAACTCAGGCATGGTCTTTACCATTTCCATCCGCTTCAGCATGCCTTCCACAATCAGCAGCGGCAGGCTTTTGGCAAATATCTGGCTGCGGGTATTGTAGCGCAGGTATTTTATTACACCTTTGGGCCCGCTGATAAAAGCTCCGATACTGCCCATGCTTTTTACAAAAGTGGAGAAGTACAGGTCAATTCCATCCTGGCAAGCCTGCGCTTCATCTGCACCGGCCCCGGTTGGCCCCATATAGCCAAAGCCATGGGCATCATCTATCAAAATGCGGAATTCATATTTCTCTTTTAAGGCTACAATCTCCTTTAAAATTCCCTGCTCACCATCCATGCCAAATACGCCTTCTGTAATTACCAGGATACCCCCGCCGTTTTTGGCTGCCATTTCTGTAGCCCTCTGCAGTTGTTTTTCGCAATCTGCAATATCATTGTGCTTAAAAGCATAGCGGTGGCCCATGTGCAGGCGTACTCCATCTACTATACAGGCATGCGCCTCGGCATCGTACACAATCACATCCCGGCGGTTAACCAATGCATCTATACAGCTCATAATACCCTGGTAGCCAAAATTAAGCAGCATGGTATCTTCCCGGTTCACAAACTCACTGATTACTTTTTCCAGTTCATCGTGTTTTTGGGTGTTGCCGCTCATCATCCTGGCTCCCATGGGGTTGCCCATTCCGTACATTTCAGCAGCTTTTGTGTCGATGGCACGCACTTCGGGGTGGTTTACAAGGCCCAAATAGTTGTTGAGGCTCCATACAATCATTTCCTTGCCCCTGAAAGTCATCCTTGGACCCAGTTCCCCTTCCAGTTTGGGAAATGCAAAATAACCATGCGCCCTGTCCATATGCTGGCCAATCGGGCCACCATCTTTCACTAATTTCTCAAAAACATCTGCCATAAATAATGATGATTTAGGTATGCAGGATGCAGGAAAAACCGGCAGTCGTGCAATGTATTAATGTTGATTTCTGAATTTTATTAACCCTGATCCTTAAGTCCGAAATTTTGCGCAAAGGTAAGCAATTGTTTCAAGGATTTCTGGCTAAAAGCAATCATATTTAAGGTGTAAAAGCCCACAATTCCTCCTTATTGCAGCAGTAAACCTTCTTTTTTTACTGTTATTTTATGGTTGTTTGTATTTGCCCCCGGCAAAAATGAGCCGTTATACAAGTATATTTGCTTAAATTTTCATGTATGTTCCGCAATTACATATTGTCTTTTTTCTTAAGCCTGATTACTGTCTTTAATGCCCATGCACAGGTTAAAGTTTCTCCCCCTTCCAAACCAAAACTGGTGGTAGGATTTGTGGTTGACCAGATGCGCTGGGATTTTTTATACCGTTATGCTGACAGGTTTGGTAAGGATGGCTTCAGAAGACTGCTGAAAGAAGGATTCAGTTGTGAAAATACCCTGATTCCGTACACACCAACCGTAACCGCATGCGGGCATACCTGCATATACACAGGTTCGGTACCCGCTATACACGGAATAACCGGCAATAACTGGTGGGACAATCAACTGAACAGGGATGTGTACTGCAGCGAAGATAAGTCTGTAGCAACTGTAGGCAGCAGTACCAAAGCAGGCGAAATGAGCCCTAAGAATATGTTTACCACCACCATCGGTGATGAACTGAGGCTGTCTACCAATTTTAAGAGCAAGGTAATAGGAGTAGCTATTAAGGATCGTGGAGCAATCCTGCCGGCCGGGCACAGTGCCAATGCAGCTTACTGGTACGATGGTGACAATGGTAACTGGATCACCAGCACCTATTACATGAAGGAACTGCCGCCATGGGTGAGTAATTTTAATAACCGGAAAATGCCCGACAGCCTGATGGCACTGAACTGGAACACCTTGTATCCGGCAGCAACTTATACACAGAGCAATGGAGACGAGCATGCATATGAAGGAAGGTACACAGGCGAAACCGGCAGCAGTTTTCCACACAATTTTAACAGCATTGGCAGCAGGAAATATGGTGTAATCAGAAGTACACCACACGGCAATACCCTTACACTGGAATTTGCCAAAGCTGCGGTTGAAAATGAACGGCTTGGTATGAACGGAGTAACTGATTTTTTAACGGTGAGCTGCTCCAGTACGGATTATATCGGCCATCAGTATGGTCCTAATTCCATTGAGAATGAAGACGATTACCTGCGGCTCGACCTGGAACTGGCCTCTTTTTTGAAGTACCTTGATGCAAAGTTGGGGAAGGGGAATTATTTGTTTTTTTTATCGGCCGACCATGGTGTGGCGCATACACCTGGTTTTTTAAAGGAGCATAATATACCGGGCAAACCCTTTGATGATGGAAAATTTGTTGGAGAATTGAATAAGAAGATAAAAGACAAATTTGGTATTGAAAAACTGATAGTGAGTGCACACAATTACCAGCTTAGTTTCGACAGGGCAAAACTTGATTCGTCAGGAACAGAGCGGGAAGCCGTGATTGATTTTCTGCTGCCGATTATTAAAAAAACAGAAGGCATAGCCAATGCATTTGACATAACCGAACTGAATGAAACAACCCTGCCGGAAGTGCAGAAAAGAATGATGAGCAATGGTTATTACCACAACCGCAGTGGTGAAATACAATTCATACTGTTACCCGGCTGGATAGATGGTGGTACAATTGGCACCACACATGGTTTATGGAACCCTTATGATGCACATATTCCCTTAGTGTGGTTTGGCTGGAACATAAAAGCAGGTAAGCTGAACCGGGAAACCTATATGACGGATATTGCGCCAACGGTTGCCAGTATGCTGCAGGTGCAGATGCCCAGCGGGGCAGTGGGCCATGTAATTACAGAAATAATGAAGCAGTGAGGAACTGCTGTTGCCATAAAAGCACATACTGCACCCTGCTGCGGGGCAGTCACAGATAAATTCAGTACATTGCAGTAGTGCTTGCCCCGCAATATGCTGTAACATAAGCTGCGGAAAGCCAAAATAAAGATTGAAAATAAAATAATAGTGAGTAAAAGTAAAACGAGAAAAAAAGAAAAACCCTCCCGGACACCCGAAACAGTTAAAGGTACATTGGATATTGTGCGCAGTGGTATGGGGTATGTAATTGTACCGGGTCTTGAGAAAGACATCATCATCAAACCCAATTATTTTGCCAATGCGTTTCATGGAGATATTGTGAGGGTGGAGGTAATAAAAACAGGCAATAATGCACGGCGCTTTGAAGGCAAGGTAACCGAAGTGGTGGAGCGCAAACAAACAGAATTTATAGGCAATATAGAAGTGAGCAGCAAGTTTGCTTTTTTTAAGCCGAACAGTAAAAAGCCGATGCCCGATTTTTTTGTGCATCCGTCTAAGCTGAATGGTGCCACTGATGGCGACAGGGTAGTGGTGAAGTTTACAAAATGGGAAAAGGGCGACCGCAAGCCTGAGGGTGAAGTGCTGCAGGTATTGCAGTCGGAAGACATGAATGATATGGCGATGAAGGAATTGCTCATTGAAAACAACTTCCCTATTGTGTTTGAGGAGGACGTAATGGAAGAAGCGCTGCGGTTGCCGGATGTCATTGGTGCAGATGTGATAAAGGCCAGGAAGGATTGCCGTGACTACCTTACTTTCACCATCGACCCCGTGGATGCAAAGGACTTTGATGATGCACTGAGCATACGCTACCTGCGGGAAGGATTGTATGAGGTAGGTGTGCATATAGCTGATGTGAGCCATTATGTGCAGCCCGGCACCAAACTGGACCAGAGCGCCTATGAAAGGGCCACCAGTGTGTACCTGCCCGACAGGGTTAACCCGATGCTGCCGGAAAGGATATCCAACGAATTGTGTTCGCTGCGGCCGAATGAGGATAAATGTACTTTTTCTGCCATTTTTCAAATTGATGAAAAGGGCGATGTAAAGCATACCTGGCTGGGGCGTACCGTTATCCATTCTGACCACAGGTTCAGTTATGAAGAAGTGCAGGCAACGATTGAATCAAAAGAGGGGTTGTATAAAAAAGAAATTTTTCTGCTCAACGACCTGGCACAAAAATTCAGGCGCAAACGCTTTAAAAACGGGGCCATCAATTTCTCCTCGCAGGAAGTACGGTTTAAGCTGGATGAAAAAGGTAAGCCCATCGGCATAGTAATAAAAGAAAGTAAGGAAGCCAACCAGCTGATTGAAGAGTTTATGCTGCTGGCCAACAGGAGTGTGGCTGAGTATATCTCAAAAGTGAGGATCAATAAAAAACCCATACCCTTCCCTTACAGGATACATGATACACCTGATGATGAAAAGCTGAAACCCTTTGTGGCTTTTGCAAAAAAATTCGGATACACATTTGACATGCACAATGAGGCGGATGTGGCAAAATCTTTCAACAAACTTTTAAAGGAAGTAAAGGGAAAGCCGGAGCAGCATGTGCTGGAGCAACTGGGCATCCGTACCATGGCCAAAGCTGTTTATACATCAGAAAATATAGGTCACTACGGCCTGGGTTTTGAGCATTACACACATTTTACCTCACCCATACGCCGCTACCCCGATGTGATGGTACACCGCATACTGCAGGAGTGCCTGGATAAAAATCATAAGCTGGACAGGGAAATGGATGAAAAATGCAGGCACTGCAGCGAAAGGGAAAGGGCCGCCATGGACAGTGAACGCTCCGGTAATAAGTATAAGCAGGTAGAATACATGCAGGATTATGTAGGGCAGGAATTCCCCGGAGTGATCAGCGGTGTGGCAGCATTTGGCTTTTGGGTTGAAACGGTGGCGCATAAATGCGAAGGCCTTGTATCAGCAAGAGACCTGCTGCTGTTTGATGATTTCAGGCTGGACGAAAGCGATTATGCACTGGTGGGTATGCGTACAGGCCGCAAGTACAGGATGGGAGATATTGTTACCATAAAAGTTACAGGTGCCAACCTGGCCAAACGCCAGCTGGATTACGAACTGATACTGGATAACGCAGACGATAATGCCCCTAAAAAATCAAAAACAAAAAAGAAAAAATAAAGAACTGCATGCATTCGTTTACCGAATTATCAGCACTGTTTGAAGCGCAATTTAACGTAAGGCATTTTCCGGTACACACGGCCACATTGTATGATCCTGCACAATATATCCTCGGTATTGGTGGTAAAAGAGTGCGGCCTGTTTGTGTGCTCATGGGTAACGAATTATTTGGAGAGATCATTCCTGATGCATATAATGCCGGCACAGCTATTGAGCTTTTTCATAATTTCAGCCTGATACACGATGATATAATGGACAAGGCACCCCTGCGCAGGGGCATGGAAACCGTACACCAGCGGTATGGCGATTCCACTGCGCTGCTTGCCGGCGATGTAATGTTTGTAAAAGCATACGAATACCTCAACAAAATTTCACTCAATAACCTGCAGAAAGTATTGCACCTGTTTAATGAAACCGCAGCGGCTGTTTGCGAAGGGCAGCAGCTGGACATGGATTTTGAAAAAGCTGCTACGGTAAGGCTGGATGAATATGTAGGTATGATAACACTCAAAACCTCGGTATTACTGGCAGCCAGCCTGCAACTGGGCGCTATCCTCGGCGGGGCAGGTGAGGGCAACCAGCAGCACCTGTACCAGTTTGGCAAAAACCTGGGCATCGCCTTCCAGGTGCAGGACGATTACTTAGATGCTTTTGGTGATCCGGAAAAATTCGGTAAGCAGGTTGGGGGCGATATACTGGCCAATAAAAAAACATTTTTGCTGATACATGCCCTTGAAACTGCCAGTCCTGCTCAAAAAGCAGAGCTGGAGCAGCTGATGGCTGGCAACGAAGCCGGTAAAGTGGAAAAAGTACTGCAGGTGTTTAAAGATTGTAAAGTAGATGAATGGGCCTGGGCGCTGAAAGAAAAATACCTGCAAACGGCCCTGCAGCACCTGGAAGATACGGCTGTGGTGGCTGTGCGGAAGAAGCCACTGGCGGAGCTGGCCGAGTACCTGATTACCCGGGATAAATAAAGGGCTGGCAGAACGGCAGGAACAATGCTCCGGGCCTGTATAACTGCGATAGCTCTTTTCAATAGTGGCTTGTTTGATGCAGCTGGTATTTGCACTTTCTACATACAACTATTGGTTACCGGTATAGCAAAACTGCATTTTTGAAGGGCTGAAAATTGCAGGTGCAATATTGGCCACTTATTTTCGTTACTGTAAACTGATTGTCTTTGATTTCTTACAAAACCCGGCTTTGATACACAGGGGTATATTTTGGTCACTTTTTTTATTGCAGTTCCATTTGTACTGGCAGTTTGCCTGCCGCAGTACAATAGGTCAAATTCTGTTGTAGTATGAAGAAATTGGTGGGGATGCTGCTGAATGCAGGTACTGCACTGGCTGCTGATACCGGGCAGGCAGAAAAAACTTTTGTGCTGAACAAGTGCCTGTATACGGGTCTTTTGATCTTTATCCCCAATCTTGCCTATGAAGCATATCTGCACCTTCCCTATACTGTTCTTATTGACATTATTTATACGCTGATACTGCTTGCCTGCATTGTACTGAATGCACTCGGCAAGTATACCACATCGAGAAATACAATCATCGTAAGCTCCAACCTGCTGTTGTTATCAGGCACTTATGCTGAGGGGCTTGATGCAGGCAATCAAACCCTTTACCTGCCCCTGATTGTACTTTTTTCGCTGCTGGTAAAGGCCAAGGAGGAAAAAAAACTGATAATCAGCCTGTTTTTTCTTTCTACTGTTTGTATTGTTCTCTGTTACCTGGTTTGCCCCGAAAAAAGCACAATACAAAGCATCAGCCCGAAAGTTTACAAAACTATGTTTGCAGAAAACCTGGGACTTGCCTTTATACTTACCGTCTTATTTACCTGGCTTGTGTCTGTGTTATCGCTCGACAGGGAACGCCAGATGATCAAAGCAAGGGAAATTGCAGAAGAGAGTACCCGGGTTAAATCCATGTTTCTTTCCAATATGAGTCATGAACTGCGTACACCGCTCAATGGCATTATCGGCACTGCCAACCTTTTGCTTGATGAAGAATACCTGCCGGCACAAAAGGAACACCTGGATGTGCTGCGTTACTCCAGCGGGCATATGCTTACACTGGTAAATGATATACTGGATTTTAACAAGCTGGATGCCAATAAAACCGAACTGCAGGAAAATCCGGTTAACCTTTACAGGCTGCTTATCCAGTTATCCACTGTTTTTGCCCGGCAGTTTGAAGCAAAGGGTTTGGAGTTTACAGTAGAAAAAGATACCTCACTTGACAGCTGGATACTTACAGATGAAACCCGGCTGATACAGGTGCTGAATAACCTGCTGGGCAATGCATTAAAATTTACTCAAAAAGGCCATGTACTGCTCACGGCCGTAATCACACAGCAAAAAAGCGAATATACCACGGTGCATTTTGAAGTGAGCGATACCGGCATTGGCATTCCTGAAAATAAGCAGGAGCGTATATTTGAAAGTTTTACACAGGCAGATGCCCGTACCACCCGGCAGTACGGGGGTACAGGGCTGGGACTTTCTATCAGTAAAAAAATTATTGCAGCCATGGGCGGCGATTTACTGGTTAAGAGCCGGCAGGGTGGTGGCAGTACTTTTTATTTTGCTGTTGCTTTCAGGCGCAGCAATCACCAGCAACCTTTTATTCCGCACCTCAAAAAAAACAATTTTGCCCCGCTCAGCGGGCTTCGGCTGCTGATAGCAGAAGACAATCCTATTAATATGAAAGTGGCCCGCAGGTTTTTGCAAAGCTGGGACATATCTGTTACTGAAGCGGTAAATGGCAGGGAAGCTGTGGAAAAAAGCAGCGAAGGAAATTTTGACCTGCTGCTGATGGACCTTGAAATGCCGGAGATGGATGGGTATACTGCCTTAATAGAGATACGCAAGTTCAATAAGGATATACCTGCCATTGCCTTTACAGCTGCCATGTTCCCCGATATTAATAACTTTCTTGCTTCCAAAGGTTTCAATGACTTTGCTACCAAACCCTTCCGTCCCGAAGAACTCTATCAGAAGATCAGGCAATACCATCGTGTATAACATGGTGTGGCCTGCTGCATCATTTCAACTACTGCTGCCCGCACATTCCGGCATTAACTGTTTACGATCCTGCTAAAATCAGAAATACCCCATTTTGGGGAGCGGTATGTTATTTTTTTTTACTATTTTACCCTTTAAATAAACCAACTGCCCATGTCCAATTCTTTATTCAGAACAAAGAAGATTGAAAGTATTTTAGCTGAAGGTGGCGACGACCCGCATGGTGGTGGCGGAAATGGCCTTAAAAGGGTACTTTCACTGCGTGACCTTACTTTTTTTGGCATAGCGGCCATCCTGGGTGCGGGCAGTTTCAGCAGCCTGGGTGGCGCAGTTTTTCATGGTGGCCCCGGTGTGGTGATACTGTTTATCATTACAGCTATTGCCTGTGCTTTTACGGCTTTTTGCTACAGCGAATTTGCCAGCCGCATACCCGTAGCAGGCAGCGCTTACACCTATGCCTATGCCAGCTTTGGCGAACTGTTTGCCTGGATCATCGGCTGGGCACTGATAATGGAATACTCTATCGGTAATATTTATGTGGCCTACAGCTGGAGCGATTATTTTACCTCTTTTCTTGAAAGGTGTAATGTGCACATGCCGGCCTGGCTTACTACCAGCTATATGGAAGCCAAACATGCAATAGCAGACGGGAGTACCAATAAAGACGTACTGGCAGCATGGAACAATGCACCGCTCATGGGAAGTCTCCGTATCATATTTGATCTGCCTGCATTGGTGATCAACCTCCTTATTACTTACCTGGTATACCGTGGTATTAAAGAGAGCCGCAATTTCAGCAATGTGATGGTGGTGTTAAAAATGGCTGTAGTACTGCTGATAATTTTAGTGGGCGGGTATTTGGTTTTTGCCAATGGCTTAACCTCCAACTGGCTGCCACCGGATGATGCCGGTGTAAAATCATTTATGCCCAATGGCTTCAGCGGGGTAATGGCAGCTGTGGCCGGGGTGTTTTTTGCTTATATCGGTTTTGATGCAGTAAGTGTGCTGGCAGAAGAAAGCAAGAACCCGCAGAAGGACCTGCCAAGGGGCATGATACTGTCGCTGGTGATTTGTACCGTGGTGTATATTTTACTAACACTGGTATTAACAGGTGCTGCCAATTACCGCAAGTTTGATGGTATTGGCGATCCGCTGGCATTTATTTTTGAGCCAGGTAACCTCAATATTCCGTGGATGCAGTTCCTGGTATCCATAGTGGCAGTAATTGCCATGACGAGTGTGCTGCTGGTGTTCCAGATGGGGCAGCCACGCATATGGATGAGCATGAGCCGGGACGGGCTGATGCCGCCGGTGTTTCAAAAAATTCATCCCAAATACAAAACACCTTCCTTTTCCACCATCATTACAGGGCTGGTAGTGGGTGTGCCCATTTTATTTACTGATAAAACTTTTGTGCTTGATTTTACCAGCATTGCCACCCTTTTTGCATTTGTGCTGGTATGCGGTGGTGTACTGCTGCTGCCACGCAGGGAGAAAAAACCGGGTGGATTTAATATGCCGTACATCAAGGGGCAGTTTATCTTTCCGGCTATTGTAATCGGCACCATTGTGCTGGCCACCGTATTGTCAAAAACATATTTTTCCGACCTGTTTAATTTCGATTTCAGCAGCAACCCTGATTATGTCAGTGGCAAAATCAGTTTTATGGATGCGGCCACCCCCAATATTTCCTTAATTATTTTCTGGTTAAGTGCACTTGCTTTGAGTGTATTTGCATTTATCAAAAAGTATTCACTCATACCGCTTATGGGCCTCATCACCTGTATGTACCTGCTTACAGGCATGACGAAGAGCAACTGGGTTTGGTTTATCGCCTGGCTGGGCATCGGCCTGGTCATCTACCTGTTGTACGGCTACAAAAAGAGTAAACTGGCACAATAGGGGTCTTTTTTTTAACAGGCAGCTTATCTTTTATCAGCTTTGGTTGCGTCGCATGATACATAAAGACCAAATGCGTCTTTACACTTCTACTGTTGTATCTTTGTGCAGCAAAAGCGGCAGTATGCCCATCTTAAACAGGGCTGCAATTCAATATGAAATACGAAATTGGCGATAAGATCATTGTTTTACACTCCGAGGAAGCAGGAACGGTTATAGACATCATCAATGATAAAATGGTGATGATAGAAGTGCGGGGTGTTCGTTTTCCGGCTTATATGGACCAGATTGACTTTCCTTACTATACACAGTTTACCAAACAGAACCAGGCCGTTAAAAATGCCACCAAACCCAAAGTGTATGTTGATAATGTGAAGAAGGAAAAGGGCAACCCCAAATACAAGGTAACAGAAGGGGTGTGGCTGAATTTTATGCCGGTATTTGACAAGGATATTTTTGATGACGACGTGGTGGAAAAGTTCAAGTTGTATTTAGTAAACCAGACGGATACGGCCTTTAATTTTTCTTACACACTATTATTTGGCGGCGACAGTAATTTCGACCTTAAAAACAATATCAACCCGCTGAGTGATTTTTACCTGCACGATGTGGCTTTTGAGGATTTGAACGACAATCCCCGGTTTGATTTTGAATTTACCCTTGTAAAGGAGAATAAGCGCAAAGCGCCCTATTTTGAACATTCGCTCAAGGTAAAGGCAAAGCAGGTGTTTAAGCGGATAGAGGAGATGAAACTGGCCAATGAAGCATCTTTCAGCTACCTGCTGATGGAAGCTTACCCTGATAAGGTGGAGGAAGAAAAAATAACGGTAAGTCCGCAGGGGAAAAATTTTAAAGTGTACGACCTGTCGCAGATAGGCAGGTTCCTGGAGCCTGCCCGTACAGTGGTGGATGTACATATAGAAAAGCTCACGGATAATCCCGGCGCTTTATCCAATTTTGAAAAACTAACCCTGCAGCTGAAAACCTTTGAAAAATATTATGACCTTGCAGTAGCCAACCGTCAGTCAACCTTTATTGTTGTACATGGGGTGGGCAGCGGCAAGCTGCGGGATGAGATACATGATATACTGAGGCTGAAAAGAGAAGTGAAGTCATTTGTAAACCAGTACCATCCCTCGTTTGGCTATGGTGCTACAGAAATATATTTTAACTTTTGAGCTTTTCAATCGTCATAGAATAAACTTTTTTTATGCTTTTGCCATTGGATACATGGGGGCAGGTTGTCTATGTTTTCCTGCTTTCGCTGATGCGTTACCTGTTATTTGCAGGCATTGCCTTTCTGCTTTTTTATGTATGGAAGCGGCGCAGGCCATTGCTGCAGAAGATACAGGCAAAGTTTCCGCAGGGGAGTGATTACCGGCGTGAAGTATTGTATTCATTGCTTACATTTGCCATTTTTGCCCTGGTGCCTTTGGTGCTCAACAATGAATATGTAAAGCCGCATACCACCATTTATACCGATATCAGCAAACGTGGCACCGGTTACTTTATCCTCATCTTCCCGGTAATGCTGCTGATGCATGATGCTTACTTTTATTTTACCCACCGTATGATGCACCATCCAAAACTGTTCAGGTTTTTTCATGTTGTGCATCATAAAAGTACCAACCCTTCTCCCTGGGCATCTTTTGCCTTTAACCCCACAGAAGCGGTAATAGAATCCGGTATCATTTATGTGTTTGCTTTTACCATTCCCGTACATTTTATTCACATATTTGCCTTCCTCATTTTTATGACGGTGTACAATGTGTATGGCCATCTTGGGTACGAACTTTTTCCGAAAGGTTTTAACAGGCATTGGTTTGGTAAATGGTTCAACACATCGGTCAATCACAATATGCACCACCAGTATTTCAAGGGTAATTACGGCCTCTACTTTACTTTTTGGGACAGGATAATGGGTACCACTCATAAAGATTACCACAAGCGTTTTGAGCAGGTAACGGGTAAGGCTGATGTGATGATTTAATGATGTGATGATTTGATGATGCGATAATTTGATGATGTGCGGCGATATAAGCATTGAGCTGATGCTGGGTACCCGAAACTATGCCCTGATCTATTGGCGCAATGCCGTGGTTATCCTGCTGTGTAATTCCTGAATGACTTTGGTATTGATGCTTTTCTATTCAGGGTAAGTTAGGTGGATTTTCAGGAATTTCACCCATTTTCACCAACACGTTTATAACAGCATTATGTATGACATTGCAGGCAGGATACGCTGGCCTGGCGGACACTGCAATTTAAACAATACACGGCATTTTTATTGAAGATTCATGTCGAACAGGTTGTATTTGATGGCAAAAAGTACCAGCCCTGCAGTATTGCGGCAGCCGGTTTTTATCAGTAAGTTATTGCGGTGCCCGTCTACAGTACGTTCGCTGATGAACAGTTTCTCTGCTATTTCCGGTGTGGTATATTCCTTACAGATATATTGAAGTATTTCTTTTTCCCGGCTGGTGATTTCATCGGCTGCCTGCAGGCTGATGCGCTGCCGCTTGCCCTGTACATGGGTATGCATGGCCCTGATGGTATTCTCATTAAAATAATAGTCATGTGTTACTACCGTGGCTATGGCTTTCTCCAGTTCATCTGGCTGTGTGTTTTTTGCCAGGTATGCATTGGCACCTTCTTCAATCAGTTTGTTGATGTATTTGTCTTCCTCATGCACGGTTAAAATCACATTTTTTATTTGCGGGTATTTCAGCCTTACCTGTTTCATTGCTTCTATGCCATTCATTACGGGCATGTTAATATCCAGCAGTGCTACATGAACGGTTTCTGTAGTTTCAGCCAGGAAGTTCAGCAGCTCCTCTCCATTCTCTGCTTCTACCACCACCTTCATATCACTAAAGGTATTCAGCAGCGAAATAATCCCTTTACGGAACAGCGACTGGTCATCGGCAATGGCAATATTGATCATTCTTTTGTATTTTTTATTTCAGGAAAACTGATGTGGCAGGTAAAGCCCAGGCCCGGCTGCGAGGTAAAACTGACAGTTCCGTTCAGCACTATTACCCGGCTTTCAATATTTTTTAAACCAATGCCCTTACGGCCGGCAAGGCTTTCCATATCCACCCCGGCTCCGTCATCCTTATACTCAATGTGCACCCTGTCATTTTCCTTTTTTATACTGATGGTAATAGTTTTAGCCTTTGCATATTTGATGCAGTTGGAGGTAAGCTCCTGTACAATCCTGTAAATGGCCAGTGCAGCAGCTGGTTTCAAACTGTCCAGGCCTTCTGCATTGTTAAAGTTAACCTCAATAGAGGAAACATCCGCTATCGTTTTAAAATGATTTTCCAGTGCATGGTTCAGCCCAAAAAGCTCCAGTTCAAAAGGAATAATGGAATGGGCAATCCTTCTCACTCCGTTGATGCCCATTTCTATCAGTTCATTACTCTTCTGCAGCATACCCGGTTCGATGGTGCTGCCGGGTTTAAACTGGTTTACGGATAGCGACAGCGTGGAGAAGATACTGCCTATTTCATCATGAATATCCTTGGCAATGCGCATGCGTTCGGCTTCAGCTGATTCTATATTGCTCTTCAGCAGGTCCTGCTTGTGCTGCGCATCCAGCCTGAACAGTTCCTGCTGTTTCAGCAGCAGCCGCTTCTGGTAGCGGATGAATACCAGAACAAAACCTCCTGCAATGATGAGGAAGGTAAGTATGCCGCTTACAATGCCAAAGTAAAATTTTATTTTCTGCTGTGTTTCCATAATCCCAGGGTTATAAAAATGTACATAATAAAGAGCACCAGTGTATGCAAGCTCCATACATTCATCAAAAAGCTAATTGTAAGTTCCTCTATCAGGTCCATAAATGAGAAAAAAACAACAGATCCTGCAAAGTAAATCAGCAAACCGCCAGCTATATAATTAAGCGGACGGTTTGTTGATACACCCGTTTCTGTTTCAGATACAGTTTTTACAAACCAGCTAACTGACAGGAAAATCAATATCAGCGCTTCAACCGACCGGCTGTATGTGTTAAATGAACGGATATTTTCAATAAAAATGGAATCGGCAATTGAAAACAGGGGAAATACAACGGCCAGTAGCAGGAATAACTTATCTGGCATAAAACCCTTTAATATCAGGTAGTAAAACCGCAGCAGTACCAGGTATTCCAGCACGGTATATACATGCAGCACCGGCAGGTTATTTGTTTTCATTTTCCATAAAATAAAAGAAAGCAGGTTAGTGCATATTGCCAGTGTAAGATACCAGAAAATAGTTTTAAGGGCAGGAGTATAATCCTTCAGTTTTACCAATGCAAGCAACCAGGGGACAAAAACCCCCCATGGTGCATATAAAAAAAAAGCATCCCTTATTTGTTGAAGCATACCTCAAGTTAATCTGTAATCATCCTGCTTTGCCTTAATCAATCAGCTGTTTACCAGGAATGTGCTGGCCCAGGCTGGGGCGGATTCATTAAAGGGCTATCGTTCTGGCACGTACTGGGGCAAGGGTAAGAAAAGTCGTAAACAAATTCCCCTTCAACATTGCTTATCCTGTCCGGGAAATACATTTCTTCGCCCACATTTGTTACAACAGGGTCATCTGGGTTTGTAAAATCAACTTCAAATCCCTTTACACCAGCCATAATAAAGCAGGGCTTTAAGCCAAACTTTCCATCGGGTCTTGGTTTCATTCCAAAGTAAAATCTTACCGCATCCAGTCCGTTTGAATTCATCAGTTCCAGCAGTGCTTCCAGCTCAGATCCCCTTACTGTAAAAGCCCTGAAATCATTGGCTGTAATCGTACCTGTTTGTATCCAGTTCCTGGTAAATGTTTCGGCTTCTTTCAGTTCGAGCCTGCCATTAACGGCAGATAAACTTTTTAAATCTCCAGACATAATTGTAAGTTTAGTTATTTAGTAAATTGTTTGTTTTACGAAGATACTTTTCCGGAAGTCATTTTTTACAGGTATTTGTGCCTGTTTATCAATACAGGTATTTGTATCAATGCGGTTAGCAGGGATACAAATACCTGGTTGGCGTTGTTCAAGCTGCCTTGATTGTCAATTTGAGAGGAACAAACGAGTAGTAAGTATTGCGAATACAAGCAACAGAAGTCATCAATGTTAATTCATCTGTGGATCAGTTACAGCCAGTTCCACCTTGCTGTAATCATTTATTTCGTTGTACAGGGTATCTCTTTCAATGGGCTGGCGTTTTGCCTGTTTTATCAGGGTAACCAGTTCGGCGGTACTCATGGCCGGGGTTTGCTCCTCGCTGCCTGCCATGCTGTATATTTTGGTACTGTCGTCAATGGTACCGTCAATATCATTTACGCCAAAAGAAAGGCTCAATTGGGCATTCTGCCTGCCCAGCATGGGCCAGTATGCTTTTAAATGGGGGAAGTTGTCCATGTATATGCGGGCAATGGCATACAGGCGCATGTCTTCAGCAATACTGCTTTCTTCAATATTGCTCATATCGTTGTCTTTATTGCGGAATTTGAGCGGAATAAATGTGTTAAAGCCGCCGGTAATATCCTGCAGGTCCCGCAGGCGGCGCATATGGTCGATCCGGTGTTCGTATTTTTCAATATGGCCGTACAGCATGGTGGCATTGCTGTGCATGCCCAGCTTATGTGCTGTTTCATGTATTTTCAGCCAGCCATCCGCATTTACTTTATCGGCGCAAATCTGCTCCCTTATTTCCGGGTGAAATATTTCAGCGCCGCCGCCGGGTAGTGATTGCAGGCCCGCCTCATGCAGTTGTTTCATTCCTTCCTCAATACTCAGTTTGGCCTTACGGAACATATAATCCAGCTCCACAGCCGTAAATGCTTTTACGTGCAGCCCGGGCCTGTGTGCCTTTATCTTCTGTATCAGTTCAATAAAATAGGCCATGTCCATTTTGGGATGCACGCCGCCTACAATATGTACTTCGGTAATGGGTTTGCCATCATAGGTTTTTACAATGTCCAGCATCTGCTCAATACTCAGCTCCCAGCCTTCTTCCCGCTTGGCATACAGGCGGCTGTACGCACAAAATTTGCAGGAAAATACACATACATTGGTCGGCTCAATATGAAAGTTGCGGTTAAAATAGGTTTTATCACCATGTTTTTGCTCCCTTATATAATTGGCCAGGGCCCCGGTAAAGGAAAGGCTTCCCTGTTCAAAGAGCAGGAGGCACTCCTCATCAGTAATGCGCTGGCTGTCTTTTACTTTTTGGGCAATGGCCTGCAGGGCAGGGCTGGCGGCTGTGGCGATGATGGTATCGATGGATGCAGGCATATTGTAAACTTTGTGCAAAATTAGTTCAGTATCTGTTGTAAAACAAAAGGGGCCGCATTTTATTGCGACCCCTTTTAAGGCTTTTATAACTTGTATGTTATTTTACTTTTACAATCTTCTCTACTACCACCTTACTTGTGTAAGTCATTTTCACTGTATAAGTTCCTTTTCCAAGTTTGCTCATATCAACCATGATTTCAGTATCGGCATTACCGCTGTAACGCTTATCCCAAACCAGCTGACCGGCTGCATTAAATATCTGAACACCACGCAGATCCTGCGGAACCTGCCAATGATGAATCCTGAAGCCATTCTCAAACGGATTAGGATAGATCAGGTAACCCTGGTCTTTCAGGCGCTTAGGCAGTGTTTTGCTGCTGATGTTGATATTGTCAATCCACAAATCATTCTGCCTGTTGCTTTTGGCAACCCAGTATACCTGGAAGTTGCTGCTGCCCACAAAAGGAGTGATGTACAACTTCAGGTTTTGATACATAGTGGCAGATGGAGCAAATGCCAGGCCACTGGAGTAGTTGGGATCGTTGATCGTTTGCAGATCTTCACCCCATTTCTTCCAGATGGTTTTGAAAGTGGCACCGCAATCGGTAGTAACCATTATTTCCAGCGTATCAATCGGCCTTGCTGTTGCACCAGGATATTGACGGCCCTGGGCATATGCGTAATCAAATGATACAAACATGGAGTCTATCGTTGCATTGTTCTGCATTACCGGAGAGAAGAACCTGTCAACTGTATTGGCAACAGGATAGGTGAAGTTCCTCATTACCATGGCACCGGCACCTGTTCTTGCATTACCTGTACCCCTTGCCCATGTAACCAGGCCATCAGGGTTTTGTACGCTCCAGTCGGTTGGCGGGAAGGTGGTTCCTTCAAATCCTTCAGCCCTTGGAGTAGCTACGATTGGCGAAATGCTGAACACTTTTCTTACAGTATCATTTGTTGGACGCTGATCGGCATTATTGTTTGGGTTGGTAGTATATACAGTAAGTACATGGTTACCCGGTACTGAAGTTACAGAAGGCAGCGTAACCGTAGTAGTTGCGCAACGTGCCAGGGTACCTGTCCAGTTAAATACAGCTGGAGGATTGTTATCAACCTGGTAGTTGATGGCTACTGAAGTTAAGTTGCCAATACCACTATAGTTGGCGATGGTTACCCTGGGTGTAAATGTGTTAGCACACAAAGTAGCAGATGGCTCAATAATACTGAGTGTAGCTGCGTTGTACTGGGCCGTAGTTACCGCAGTAAGGGTAACATTATCCACATAACAGTTATTACCATACCCATTTTTAAACTGGATACCATACATGATAGTAGGCGAAGTGAAATTACAAGTACTGATATTGATCTGCTCATTTCTCCACTGTGTTGCTGTTGGGGTAAATGCACCAGTTACGTTGGGGCTGCCCGGTAAGCTATTCAGTTGAGTACCGCCTTTTTTGTAGCCGGTTGGCAACCAGGTAACGCCGCAATTGGTAGAGTAAACTACTTCCAGTGTATCGGAGAAGGTGGCAGAAAACTGTGCATAAGCCACATCAAACGAAAGTTTGAGTGAATCCAGACCAGCAAGGCTGATATTTGGAGTAGCGAGCCTGTCAAGCTGACCCTGAGCAGTGTAGTTGAAAGCATCAATCCTCATAGAAGCAGCACCGGTTCTGGCTGCCAGTGTAGAACGCTGCCATGTAGTGGCATTATCCGGGTTGAAGCGGTTCCATCCACCAGTTGGCGGGAATGTGGTTGATTCAAATCCTTCAAAAGCCGGGAGCAGGATAGATTCCTGTACATAGAAGTTCTGGCGTGCAGTATCATTCGCAGGCACTAAATCAACACCACCGTTGGGAGCAGTAACATATACTCTGATGGTATGGTTACCACCCGGAACAGAAATGCTTGGCAATGCGAAACTAGTGGTAGCACATTTAGCAAGGCTGCCCGTCCAGGGTGTTGCTACTGGTGTACCGTTGTCTATTATGTAATTGATAGACGCACTGGTAAGTGTGGTAGCGCCCTGGTTGCTAAAGGTAAATGTTGGAGCAATGGTACCAGTTGGGCCTGTTGGGCAAATTGGAGACGCAATAGGCGACAAGGATGCCGCTCTGGCATCCAGAGGAGTACCTGGTACTGAACTTACAGTCAGGTTATCAATGTAGATATTATTACCAAACTGGTTGTAAGATCTGAGGCCAATTACCATGGATGGTATTGGTGTACCGCAACCTACGTTGATGTCCACTACTTCATTTCTCCACTGAGCTGCTGTAGGAGTAAAGCTTCCTGTAACAAAAGCTCCGCCGTTGGTAGCAAGTGCCAGCTGGCTCTTCCTGTAGCCTGTAGGCAACCAGGTGATACCACAATCTGTAGAGTATACCACTTCCAGCTCATCAATATCAGTAGCACTGTACCTGGCATAAGCCACATCAAATGTTACCCTTACCACATCAGCGCCCAATGTATTTACTTTTGGCGTTTGTAAAATATCCTGTGCACCACGTGTGCCATAGTTGTACAGGTTAATCCTTGCAGAAGCCACACCTGTTTGTGCAGCCAATGTGCTTCTTGCCCAGGTAATGCCTGCATCAGGGTTTGCAATGGCAAAGCCGGCAGGAGGGAAGGTAGTACCTTCAAAACCTTCGCTGATGGGCAATGCTACACCAGCACCACCGGCCTGGTTGAACCTAGAATTGGTACTGTCGTTGTTGGTATTAACGTCCGCACCACCATTGGGGTTACGGGTTTTAACGGTTAAAATGTGTGCACCGGTGGTTGAGTTTACAAAACCCAGTGTTACATAAGCCATATCACCGGGAACCAGGTTACCGGTCCAGTTAAATGTATTGGCTACAACACCATCTACCTTACTTTCAATAACCAGCGAGGTAAGCGTAGTGCTGCCATCATTTACAATCAGCACCTGTGGTGCAAAGGGGTTACAAAAAGAAGTAGTGGAACCGCAGGCAAAACCACGGCTTACGGGGTTAAGCACTTCTGAAACCCTTACATCAGTAGTGGGGGCACCAACCGGTGTACAACCATCTGAAGTTTTAAGAGAAGCCCTGTGCAGGTCTAAACAACCTTGTGCACGGCATACCTGGTTATTGGTAAACATGGCATAGCAGGCATCATCCGTATAGTCCATATAGTTTTGATACATGAAACCGGGAGCTGTGGGTGAGCAGGCATCCGTACGCACACCTGTTAAGCAACCGCTTGAAGGACCAGCCTGGTTGGGTGTATCATCTGTACAAGATGCTGGTAATGCACCATAAGGTGTACCCCAATCGTTGCCAGTACAGGCACTTCCGTCATCACCCCAGATATGAAAAAGGTAGAAGTAGTGACCGGCTTCGTGAACCAGTGTGCGGCCACCATCAAATGCGTTGGCAAAGGGAGAACCGCAGGGCTGGTCGATAGAACCGTAGTGTATGGCAACACCCTGTTCGTTGGCAGCACCTGTATTTGGAAAAGTGGCGATACCCAGTAATCCATCGGTAAAGTTACCTACCCATACGTTAAAGTACTTGCTGCCATCCCACTGATCTAAACCGCCATTGGCAGTTTTTTTCAGGTTACCTACCGTGCCGGCAGTAAAGGTTTGCGCTGTTACCCTTCTTTCAATACCATTGGTGGCAGTGGCAGTAGGGGTGCGCTTGGCAAGGCAGAAACGGATATCTGCATGACCAAAAAGCGGCTTGAAGGCAGCTGGTATCTTAACACTATCGGGGTTAAGACCACCAAAATCCCTGTTAAGCACATCCACCTGGCGCTGTATCATTTCATCTGTTACAAATGCCTGGTTGGCAGCTGTACCTACTACGTGAAATACGATAGGGATGTAAACGATTGCATTTACGCTGTTGGGTGTATTAGGCCTTGCATTACGCTGTGCAGTGGCTTTCAACAGGTTTTCGTTATAAACACGATCTCCTTCTGCCTTCCATTTTGCAGGAAGTGTGGGGTCTTGCTGAATCAGCCTGTCGTAGTACTCCATGGTACCGCAACGCTGCCCGTTAGAAGATTTGTTCTGCTGCGGGCTGGCATCTTTTTTTTGTGCCATACCCTTAAAAGACAGGGCAGCCATGAATGCAATAGCCGCAACCTTTAGAGTAAAATTTTTCAAAGCAGTAAAATTTAGTTGAGCAAATATAATTATTTAATATCAGGATTTAACTTTTTTTTATGACTGGTAATCCTGCTGAGACAAGGTTTTTTAGGCCAATTATGGCGGCGGAATGAAAATTTTTATCATTTTTTGTTATTTTTATGTGGATTATTTGTATACATTATAAAAAATTGGCCAGGTGAGACCACCCGGCCTCTCTTAACTAAACTATCAGCAACCTGCTAGTGCCAGGGTATCTGAATTACCGCATAGTGCCGGCAATATCTTGCCGTTACAGGGATTTATACCCGGTAACAATATGTTGATTTGTTACTTTTAATGGTATATACTGGTATTACACAGCAATACCTTTTATATGAGATACCTTGAAATTCACAGCATAATAAACTGCTTCTGTAATAGAATAATACAGCTAAATTTCCATGCCATTGTATTAATATGGCTTGCAAGATGCAGGTTTAACTCCTGAAAGTCCTGGGGGGCGGGGCAGGCACACGTTTGTACACTGAAAGCAGCTGTAGTGTATATCTGCCTGATAAATAATTACTTACACAGCAGTAATGCGGATGTTTTGTATCGATAAGCGTAGCAGTATAATCAGAAAATGGGGATTTATTGTGACTCTTTTTATTGTCTTTGCTTTTTGTATGATTGCTGCCGGTGATATTGCTTTCCTGCTTTTCTGAAATAGCTTTTTCAACATCGTCGCTAAAGCAGAGTAAAACCAGTTTCCCATTAATGGCAACCTGTTTAACCACATCGTACAGCATTCCGTTTAGTGTAAACTCCCGGTTTGATTCTACCCATTCAATGCCACTTTGTGCAGCATCAATTTGAAGCAATTTGTTTTGGCTGATGCCATCCAGCAGTATTTCCCTTACCTTTTCCCGCTGGTGCTCTCTCATGCCTTCCAGTATAAGCTGGTAGCCCGCTATTGAAAAAAAGCAGATGAGCAGTAATGATATGGTAAGTATCTTTTTAATGATGACAGGGGTTGAAACGTACAATTATCTGAATCAAATATCGGGAGCTTTCGTCAAAAAAGCAAATGATATTTACCAGTGGAAATGACCCTCTGAGTATTGGCATAAATGATGGCAGGCAAAAAGGAAAGGCCCGGCTGGTGGTAAAAAAAGAAACCCCTTCTTAACGAAGAGGTTCTTTATCCAAACAATCCATAAAAACAAAAATCTTGATTGTTAGCGCACGACTTTTTGCAGATATGTTGTTGTATATTTTCTGGACTAAAAACGGGGACAACGCACAGCTTCACGGCTGGTATTGTTCCTGTCGAAATATTTTTGATACGTTAATGATAATTCAAAACCGCCACGGCCCTGGCTTGCAGCCCGCAGCTGCGATACGTTTACATCATAACTCACTGTTACTGATAATGGTTTAAAATCCAGTTTGGCCATGGGCATGATGGCATCTTTCCATCGTAAAAAAGCACCGGCATTGATGATGTACCTGGGATCGTCCATATCATCCAGCTTGTACGAATACAGGGCTCCTGCTACCGTTTCGCTGTGCGGCCCCTGGCTGCTGTGATCACCGTAAAGGGTGAAAAATGAATACTCGTTTACGTTCATCCGCAGCCCCAGCGACCCCACCCATTTGGGAATCATTTCATAATTGGGATTGCCGTAAAACGACACTTTTGTGGCTTTGTTAAAATGATGATAGGCAAGGCCTGCATAAAAATTATTGTCTTCGTTTTCACCAATCTGTGTATTAAAGGTCATGCCCACGCTTGCATCCAGGTACGAATAGGAGGAGCGGGCAAAGGTTTCACCATTGGAAAGGCCGGGGTTGAAGCCGGTGCCGTCAAACTGGCTGTTGGTGGTCATTTTGCTGCGGTCGATCCTGCGCTGCACCCATCCGCCCATAAAACCCAGGGAGAGGTACATATTTCTTTCGGCACTTAGTGATTTGTGATAGTTGAGTGCCGGTAATATATGGGTGGCGCTCAGGGCCACTGTTCCTGCTTTATCGTATAATACCTGGCCGCCAATAGTTAAAAAATCATCCCCCCTGCCTACGGGTTTTTTGTATTCGCCATTAATAGACCCGGTTTGGTAGGGTGTGGTAACGCTGCCCCATTGTGTGCGGTAAACAGCCTGCAGCCTGAGGTCGCCGGTAAAAATCCCTGCCAGGGCCGGGTTGCGTAAAAGAGGAGTTTCAAAAAACTGGGAAAAATGTATATCCTGTGCCCAAAGCCCTGGTGCGGCGGTAAGCATTAGTAATAAACCGAATATAAACTTGTTTAAAGTTCTGTTCATGATATTGGATATTGGCACTTTAGCCCTGGCCTCCATATGTAAACGCAACTTTTTCATAATTATTATTGAATGAGTGTAATATTTCCTTTAAAGGGTATCACTTCGCTGTTATTGCAAATGATTTCTATGATGTAGGTATATACATCTGCATTGGCTGCAATACCCCTGTACCTGCCATTCCAGCCTGCATTGGCATCATTGGCACTAAAGTTTGTACGCTGGAATACCAGTTCGCCCCAGCGGTTAAAAATGCGCATACTCTGCACCTGGTAAAGGCCCCTTCCCCTGGGATAAAAAACATCATTTACGCCGTCATTATTAGGTGAAAATGTATTTGGAATAAAAACATTCTCATTGCTGCAGGTTACGATTACTGTCACCTTATCTGTAGCGGTACAGCCACCATTGTTAATAACCCTGATGCTGTAAGTGGTGGTACTTTGTGGCGATGCCACCGGTACGGGGCAGCCGGTGCAATCAAGGCCTGTGGAAGGTGTCCACAGCCAGTTGGTAATATCTGAAGAGTATATGGGACTGATGGTGACAGATGACCCGGCAATGATGGTGCGGTCGGGGCCTGCCTCCACCGTTGGGTACGGAAAAACAGTAATGTTAACAAAGGCAGAATCCAGAAAGCAGCCGGCACTGTCGAAAGCCAGCAGCCTGTAAGCTGTTGATACGGCAGGTGTGGCTACCGGGTTGGCTATGCTTGTGCTGCTAAGCCCTGCCGCCGGCGACCATACGTAGTTTTGTGCCGGGCTTGCATTTATCTGCACCTGTTGTCCAATACAAATGGAATCAGTTAGTGGTGTAACTACCAGCGGTAAATAATTTTGTACCCTTACGTAAACAGAGTCAGTTGACTGGCAACCAAATGCTGTAAAGCCGGTAACATAGTAATACTGGCTTACCGTAGTGGTTGAAAGCGGGCTGGCACAATTGGTACAACTAAGTGTGCCACCGGGTTGCCAGGTATAATTGAGTGCACCTGTTGCCGTTAATTGCAAAGGGGTACCGGTGCATAAAGTGGTATCGTTACCGGCATTGGTGGCAGGCAGGGGGTTAATGGTAATTGTTCTGCTGGTGGTGTCGGTACAGCCACTGCTGTTGATAACCACCAATTGCAGGGGATAGCTGCCAGCGGTATTGTATTGCTGTGCAGGCGGGTTCTGCAGTTGTGAGGTATTGCCATTACCAAAGCTCCAGTTCCATGTTAGTGCAGAAGTATCGGTTGATGAAAGCGATAAACCCGTAAAACTGAGTGTTGCCGGTTCGCATGCACTGAAGGTACCGCCAATATCTGTTTGGGGTGATGCTACTATTTTAATAAAAGCCGGTTTAATCAATGTATCCTCACAGCCATTGGTGGTGCGTACAATCAGCGTTATGGTGTACAGCCCCGGTGCAGTATAGCTGTGTACCGGGTTTTGGGCAGTGGATGTACCACCATCGCCAAAGTTCCAGCTGTAATTGGTGATGGTGCCATTGCTGGTGGTGGAATCGGTAAAGCTGACTGTGGCCCTGTCGCAAAACAGTGAATCGCTTGCACCAAAGTTCACATCGCTTCTTGTTACCCTGATGGTATCGGGGCCGGTTACCGGTATCAGGCAGCCGGTTTGATCCTGCAAAATCACTTTGGGTATAAAGTCGCCGGGTAACAGGTAGGTATATACCAGGTTGGAGTCGGTGCTGGTAATGGTACTGCCATCATTCAAATCCCAAAGGTAGGTTACCGGCCCGGGTGTGGAGACGTGGAAACTTACCGTAACCGGTGAACAGCCTGCCAGGGGCGCATAACTGATGTTTGCCGTGGACGGGTAGAGGATGATGGTTTTAAAAGCTGAATCAGTGCAGCCGCCTGGGCCTGTTGTCAGCAGCCTTACTGTATAAGTACCGGGTACAGAATAATAGATTGATGGACTGGCCTGGGCAGAACTGGTACCATCCCCGAAGCTCCATGTTTGTGCAACCGTATTAACGGATGTATTGGTGAATATCACTTCAAATGGTGTGCAGGAACTGATGGAATCGTTTACCGTAAATGAAGCCCTGCTTGTTCTTACTTTTATATAGTTAACCAGCCGCATGGAATCAACACAACCATTTACATCTGTTGCCGTTAAGGTTACGGTGTAATTACCATCAGCAGCATATGTTTTTACAGGGTTGGTGGCTGCAGAGCCGGTTCCATCCCCAAAACTCCAGTTATAGGTCAATCCGGAGCCGGTGGATACATTGCTGAATGTTACATTGGCTCCTGCGCAGGTAAGTGTGTCGGGTGTGGAAAATATGGCTTTGGGGTCGGTAACAAAAATTTGTGTGGCAAAAGCCGATGAATCGGTGCAGCCGTAGGTATCCGTTAATTTCAATGATGCAGTAAAGCTGCCTGCGGTATTGTAAGTATGGCTGAATGGCCCGCTGCTGAGTACCTGCGATTGTCCGTCTCCGTAATTCCAGGCCCATGTGGTGATTGGATGGATGCCATCTGATGCCGAAAGGTCGGTAAAGTTTACGGTTAAGCCCCTGCAGCCGGCAAGTGGAGCCGGTGTAAAGTTGCTGGTGGGTCCAAATACCCTGATGGCGTTTACTTTTACAATACTGTCTCTGCAGCCCCTGATATCAGTCATCACCAGTTTAACCGTATACACCCCTGCATTGGCATAAAAATGTCCTGCAACGCTGGGGCCGGTATTGGAAATGCCATCACCATAATCCCAGAAATAAGTGGCCACATTGGCTGTATTTACCGTGGCAGGTACATAAAATACGGCCTGCTGGTTTTTACATACGGTATCATCGGCCACTAAAAAATCGGCTGGTTCATTAATTAAGGTTACTGATTGTATGATGGTATTACTGCAACTGCCGTTGGTAACCGTAAGGGATACATTGTAAGTGCCAAAAGCGGCATATACATGTGTTGGACTTTGCAGGTTTGAAGTAACCCCGTCTCCAAAATCCCAGGCCCATGTTTGAGGTAGTACCGACTGGTCAGTGAATGCAACCTGTCTTTTATTGTTGCAGTTAAATGCTGCAGTAAATCTTGCCACAGGCGGCAGTGCTGTAATGTAATTTGTTTTGGTCATGGTGTCGGGGCAACCATTGTTCCAGGCGATTAACCTGATGGTAAAAATGCCCGTATCAGGATAGGAGTAAATGGGGTTTTGCGCAGTAGAACTGCCGGTGCCGTTCCCAAAATCCCAAAGCCACCTGTCAGCAGGTACCGACAGGTCGGTAAACTGAATGGGCTGGCCCACGCATTGCGAAAGCGGGATGGCCGAAAAATCGGCTGCTGGCAAAGTGCCCACCCGTACTCCGTTTATCACTACTGCTGAATCCGTACAACCATCGTTGGTGGTAATAAAAAGTTTTACTGTGTAAGTACCCTGTACAGGATAAACATGGGTGGGATTTTGCAGGGTTGATGTGGCGCCATCACCAAAATCCCAGAAATAAGTGGCCACGCCATCAATGGCATTTACATTGGGCGTGGGGCTGAAGCTGAAGGGTACACAACCCTCCACGGGTGCCCCATTTATGGCAACTGTTGGTTTAATGATCCTAATGTACTGTGGTTTACTGATGGAATCTTTACAGCCGCTTGCATTGGTTACCACCAGGCTTACGGTAAACTGGCCATTGGTATTGTAAGTATGCACAGGGTTTTGCAGAGTGGAGGTATTGCCATCACCAAAGTTCCAGGCCCAGGCGGTGCCGCCAGCAGAAAGATCCTGGAAGTTTACGGTAAAAGGGGCTTCGCAATCAACAGAATCGGCACTGGTGAAATTTACAACAGGCAGAGCAAGTACCCTTACAATTTTGGTGGCCGTATCGGCACAGGTAACATATGAATTGCTTAGCAGTACAGTATAAATGCCGGGCGATGTCCAGGTTTTTACCGGGTTGGTAAGCAGTGATGATGTGCCATCACCAAAATCCCAGATGGAAACGGCTGATGCAGGCACAGAAGCATTGGTAAAACTTGCCGCACTGTTCACACATATGCTGTCGGGGCCGGTAATGGCCGATTGCACATCTTTGATAACGACAGCAAGCGGTCTTACCAGGGTATCTACACAACCCAGGCTGCTCTGGGTAATAAGTGTTACCGTAAAGCTGCCGCCGGTATTGTAAATATGTGAGGGATTGGTAAGTACTGAGCCGCCACCATCTCCAAAAAACCATTGATGGCTGAGTGTGCCAGGCCCTGTGGCCAGGTTGGTAAAGTTGATGGTTTCGGGCGGGTGGCAGAGCTGGGATGCATTGTTGCTGAAATTAACAATTACCCCAGTAGAAACTCTTATGTAAACCGGCTTACTGATTATCTTGATACAACCACCACTGTTGGTAACCTTGAGTGTTACGGTGAAGTTGCCAGCAGCAGTATAAATATGAAAGGGATTTTGTGCGGTGGAGCTGGTGCCGTCTCCAAAATCCCAGTCCCAGTTGGTAATGGTTCCGCTGCCAGCAACTGACAGATCAGTAAAGTTTACCCGCAGTGGAAAGCAGCCGGTTGAATCAGACGCCGTAAAATTTACAGTTGGTTTATCATTTACAGTAATATATTGTGTAAGGGTGATGGTATTACTGCCTGAGGTATTGCTTACAGTAAGTGTTACAGTGTAAGTGCCGGGATTAAAATACGTGGTGGTGGGGTTTTGCTGGGTGGATTGGGTACCATTACCCAGGTCCCACTGCCAGGCTGTGGGTGTACCGGTTGACTGGTCGGTAAAACTCACCGCCAGTGGTGCACAGCCTGTAACAGGTGATGCAGTAAAGCCAGCCACAGGTTGCCCTGCAGCTGTTATACCACCTATAAGCAGGAGTAGTATTGGTAAAATCCGGTATTGTATTTTTTTCCTATATGTAAACAGGCTCATTGGATTTAAAAACGGGATTTACCTTTATTACCAAAAACTGTTCCGGAAAAGGCCGTTTCCAATAATAAGACCCCTAAAAGGGGTAAAATGTTTATCCGGGAGCAAAAAAGAATAGAATGCCTGGCTGGGGAGGGAGGGATATACGGAAAGCATGGGTTGGAAAATTGTGTCCGTGAAGGCTAAAAAAGTTAAGAATGCCTGTTGCAGCGGGCAGGCCTGGCTGGTCAACCGGTTTTCAGAGAATTGTCATCTTCCATCCCTGTTCACCATCTCCCACACCAAGGCCGCAGCCCTGGCAGATGCATTGCCGCCTTTGCCCAGCATATTGCGCAGGGCAGCATAGTCTTCAGCAATTTGCTGTTGTTTGGCAGGATCGTTTAAGAGTAAGCCCAGCTCATACGACAGCTTATCTGCATTCATGTCATCCTGTATCAGTTCTTTTACCACTTCCCTGTCCATTATCAGGTTAACCAGGCCAATGTATTTGATGCTGATGAGGCGTTTGGCTATCTGGTAGCTGATGGCATTGCCCTTGTAGCAAATCACTTCCGGCACATTGAACAATGCTGTTTCCAATGTTGCGGTGCCACTGGTAACAAGTGCAGCCCTGCTTTGGAGCAGCAGCTCATAGGTTTTATCGCTTACATAACTTACATTGGAGAAGGGCTTCAGCAGTGCATCGTAAAAACTTTCTTCCAGGCCCGGCGCTTTGGCTACTACAAAATTATATCCGGGAAAACGCTGCGATACTTCCAGCATTACGGGCAGTTTTTTCAATATTTCCTGCTTTCGGCTGCCGGGGAGCAGGGCAATAATTGGGGGTTGGGGATTGGGGATTGAGGATTGGGTATTGGGGATTGGGGTATTGGGTATTCGCAGTTCGTCATTCATCATCCCACCTTCTTCATTCAAACTTTCCGCCTCCCCATTTTTAATTCTTAATTTTTCATTCTTAATTGTTTTAAACTCTTCCACTACCTGCACCAGCGGATGTCCCACGTATTCAACAGCCCAGTTCCATTTGTTTTGATAATAATCTTTTTCAAAAGGCAGAATCACCAGCATTTTATCAATGCACTGCTTCATCATTTTCACCCGGTTTTCCTTCCAGGCCCACACCTGTGGCGATATGTAATACACTACTTTAAGTCCCTGCTGCCTGGCCCATCGGGCAATGCGCAGGTTAAAGCCGGGATAGTCAACGAGGATGAGTACATCGGGCCGGTTTTCGGTAATGTCTTTTTTGCAGAAAGCCAGGTTTTTAAAAATGGTACGCAGGTTTTTAATCACTTCTACAAAACCCATGAATGCCAGCTGGCGGTAATGCATTACCAGGGTACTGCCCGCAGCTTCCATCTTATCGCCTCCCCAGCAGCGGATATCTGCCGCAGCATCCAGCAGGTGCAATTCCTTTATTAAATTGCTGCCGTGTAAATCGCCGCTGGCCTCGCCTGCTATGATGTAATATTTCATCCTGTTGCTAAGTTATGTTATTTGGGGTTATTCAGCAGGCAGTTTACTTCATTACCATTTGCGGGCTGGTAATACCCGCTTTTATTTTTTCCGCTATTTTGAGCGACCGTTCAATCTTTTTGTCAATTGATTTTACCATAATCACCAATTGTATCAGGCCCCGCTGCCTGCCGGGAGTAAGTGCATGAAAAATCCGGTGTGCATCACTGTCTGTATCGAGCACTTCGGCCAGTTCTTCCGGCATTTCAAACTGGTAAGTACTGTCATCCTCTTTTAATTGTATGGTAATTTTGTCTCCGGCAGTGATACCTGCTTTTTGCAACAATGCTTTACCGGCATAAATATAAAAATCGCCGGTCAGCTTACGGGGAATAAGTGCCGCATGTATTTTGTGAACGCTGTTGATGGTGCAAATTACCCTTTTGCTGCCGGTTTTTATAAAGGGAGCTGCGGCATTGGCCTGTATCGGTATATAGTGCATGCTTCCCTGCTTTTCCAATATTGCCTTAATTTTTTCAGGACCGGGCATGTTTAAAGAATATATTTGAACACCAGCGCCAGCAGTGCATACAGGACGGTAATGGCAAAAACACCCTTGGCCGAGCGGTCGTATTTTTTGTTAAAAAAGAAAGTGAGCAGCACCAGGTTGCCCACTAAGCATAAAATAATGGAGGCACTTATAAGGCTGGGATTTTCCTTCATCAGACCGAATATGTCCCTGAATGAACTGCCGCTGTATTTAAGCTGTTTGTAAACCACGAAGCTGAGTACCGGAGCAAAAATGGCCAGGATGATGCCCAGGCTTATGCTGTCTTTTTTAAACATCAGATTTTCCAGTTTTTTTCTAATTGCTTTTTAAGCGTATAATTGGTAAGGTCAAACTGCACCGGTACCACGCTGATGAAATTTTTCTGCAGCGCTGCCACATCGGTATCTTTTGCCTTATCAAAGTTGATAAACTCTCCTGTAAGCCAGTAATATTTTTTACCCTGGGGATCCATGCGTTCATCAAAATCTTCCTGGTACTTGGCATAAGCCTGCTTGCACACTTTAATACCCTTGATTTCTTTTTGGGGCACAGCCGGTATATTCACATTCAGCAGCAAATGTTTGTCGGCCTTCATGGCCAGTATACTGCTTACAATTTTGGTTACATAATATTGTGCAGCAGAAAAGTCAGCTTCAAAGCGAAAATCGAGCAGGGAGAAGCCGATACTGGGAATGCCTTCGATAGCAGCTTCCATAGCTGCACTCATGGTGCCGCTGTACAGTACATTGATGGAATGGTTGGCGCCATGGTTGATACCGCTGAGGCAGATATCAGGTTTCTGGTGCAGTATTTTATCCACCGCCAGTTTTACGCAATCCACTGGTGTGCCGCTGGTTTGCCAGCTTTCCACCCCTTCAAACATATTTACTTTGTTCATGCGCAGGGGGGTGCCAATGGTCACAGCATGGCCCATGCCGCTCTGTGGTTTATCCGGAGCCACCACCACTACCTTGCCCAGCGGCTTTACCGCTTCCACCAGGCTGCGTATGCCCGGGGCCGTAATGCCATCATCATTGGTAATGAGGATGGTGGGTATCTTTTTATTTTTCTTCATCTTTTATTAATCAATCTCAAACATGTATTCAATCATCGCATCATCCCATCAGCACATTATCAAATCATTAATTAAACCATCTGAACAAAGGCTTGGCAATCTGCTCCCTGAAAGGCCATGGGATGGAAGCCAGTATCAGCACAATGGCAAGGCCAAAGAACAGCAGCATTTTTTTGTGCTTTTTGGCATCCGTATCTGCACGTTTTACTGATGACCTGCCAATATGCACCAGCAGCCAGGCAATAATCATCATGCTCATATGCTCTACTGCAAAAAAACGGGTGTAAGGTACTTTCATGGTAGCTCCCATATCTTTCAGCCTGTCGAACCATGAATTGGAGAAATAGAGAATCAAGCCCAGTAACAGCTGGATATCGCAACTGATCATAAAGAACAGGTTGCTGCGGTTATCGTTTGCATTAAAGGCTCTTTTGCTCAATACACCGGTGATGGCGTTTAGTAAAGTCCACAGTCCAAAAAGTAAAACGGCCCAGCGGAGAATGTTGTGAAATACAAGTACTGCC
The DNA here is from genome assembly GCA_031375675.1 of Chitinophagales bacterium. GTDB lineage: Bacteria > Bacteroidota > Bacteroidia > Chitinophagales > Chitinophagaceae > Ferruginibacter. Next base: position 85,813 of record JANMIG010000102.1, on the reverse strand, counting down.
TGCATAAGTTTTAATTTGATGCAAAAGTAAGGCAAACAGCCATAATAATACCATTTAAGGAAACACCCCGTTAAAGCAACAGGCTGGCACAAAAAAACCGCCACAAAGCAGCGGTTTCAATTCGTCATTCAAATTTCATCATTCGTAATTCCCTAATTCTCAATTCCCAATTTTTCCTTCACCTTCCTCATCTCCTCTTCGAGTATCTGTATTCTTTGTTCCTGGCTTTTTATAATCACCTGTTGCTCCTGTATGGCTTTAATGGCAATTACACCAAATGACTGATAGCTCATCATCATAAAGGGTTCACCTGTCTCCCTTTCTTTTTTACGAAACACCAGGTCTGGGAAATAGGGCTCCACATCCTGGGCCATAAAGCCGATGGATTTGCGGTCGCCCTCCCTGTTGTCGGTATAATTGTATATATAAGGGGTCAGTTTATTGATATTATCCAGTACCGGCTGAAGCGGGGTAATATTTTTTTTCAGGTTGCGGTCAGAAAGCGCAGAATAAACACCAGTAACCCGGTCAATATTGGCCCGCAGACTGCCATTGGCATAAAAGTTTAACGACGAATCAATACTGCTCACATACATTCCCCATTTAAGGTTGATGCTGCTGGGGTGGCGCAGCGATAACTGGTCGCCATTGCTGAAGCCGGTTATCTGCACACGTCCTTCCGTTACATTATTGATATCAGTAGGGTAGGCACCCACACCTACATTGTGCCGGAACATGGCTAACGAAGGTGTATCGGCTACAGCGGTATTTTGTGGTGGTGCCGTTACATAAAAGGCAAGGCCCTGGGTTTGGGTATTTGCTGTAGGGCCTATTCTGTCAATATAAGATGAAATGGCCACATTATTGGCAGTGCCGGATGTACCATCAATAGAGTTGAGGTAATTCATTTCAAAAATGACAGAGGTTTTTTGAAGTGGCTCCCAGCCCGATACTGTTTTCCTGTTTACGCCGGTAAGTACCAGTGCTGTGATGTTATTTTTAGCATTCAGCAGGGCCGAATCTATCTTTTTTAAAATTTTCACTTTGGGGCTCCAGTTAATCGCTGTTCCGGTATAACCATCCATCATTTCCACCCCATCGGTGGTATCCCTTAACTGTACACCCAGGCCACCACCTTTCCATACATTATCGGTTAAATTGTCGGCAAACTTTACCCAGGTTAATGCGTTCGTACTATACCAATAATAGCCCCTGGCCATATCGTTGCGCACGCCGGGCTGGGTGGTATTGTACACAATCAGGCCATTGGCAGGGCTGGCTATGCTGGTAACATCTCTCAGGCTGTCAATACTTACCTGCGGAATCAAAATACCCCTGCTGGTACTGCTTATATCCAGCATAGCACTTGATGCAGGGAGTGCACCAGTAAAATTGATGGCTACCTGTGCCTTCGTAAATGTGCAGCAGAAAATGGTAATTACAAAAAGATAAAACTTAGTCATTAAGATAATTTTATACGTTCAAAACTTGTTGAGGGAGTAATTTCCAGATATGCAATGCTCAAAAATAATGAATGAATCGTGTAATAGCAATACCTCAATGTGGTGATATTTTCAGAAAAATAAAAATAAATTTGGAGAAACTAAAAATATTAGTACATTTGTGCTAACCAAATTAGTTTTGTTATGTCATTAGCTGGTCAAAACCTCAAATACCTGCGCAAACTACGCGGTTTCACGCAGGAAGAATTTGCTGAAAGGCTTGGTATCAAACGTTCCTTAGTTGGTGCCTATGAAGAAGAAAGGGCCGATCCGCGGCTGGATGTGCTGGAAATCATCAGTGATATGTTTAAAATTTCGCTGGATGATCTGCTGCGCAGGGACCTGAGTGTTTCCGGAGATAATTATCTTTCCAAACGGCGGCAGATGAAAATGGCAGCCAGCACTGAACGGAATGTCATTCATTTTGTGCCGGTAAAAGCGGCTGCGGGTTACCTGGCAGGATATGCCGACAGTGAGTTTATTGACGAACTGAACACTTTCACCCTGCCAATGCTGAGTGGTGGTCATTACCGTGCGTTTGAAATTATTGGAGACAGTATGCTGCCTACACCAAGTGGCAGTATTATTGTGGGCGAAAAGGTAGACGACCTGGACACAGTGAAGAATAATATGGCTTATATAGTAGTAAGCCGCAATGAGGGCATTGTGTACAAGCGGATTGTAAAGAACAACAAGACAAAAAATAAGCTTACACTGGTAAGCGATAACCCGAGCTACCAGCCATACCAGGTAAATAGTGATGATATTGTTGAACTGTGGCAGGCTCAAAGCATCATCAGTAAAGTTACCACGCAGCAGCGCTGGGATTTAAATACACTGGCTAACCTGGTAAACAATCTGCAGGACCAGGTAAGTGTGATGAAGAAGAAAATGAACTAAATAATGACTGAACTTAATTTTGATAGCGCCGGCGGGCTGGAAATAGCAGCTTCGCCTGGTTCATCGCACAAGGACTTTGATTTCTATATCGGTAAATGGAGAATAAAGAACCGGAAATTAAAGACAAGGCTCAATGGTTGTACAGAATGGGTAGAATTTGAAGCAACAGATGAGGATTATAAAACACTGAATGGCCTGGGAAATGTCAATCATTTCCGGACAACGGTTGATGGGCAGCCCTTTGAAGGGATGACCCTGAGGCTTTTCGATCCGGCTACAAAATTATGGAGCATTTACTGGGCCGACAGTAATAAGGGCAAACTGGATACACCTGTAACCGGCTCATTCAATAAAAATACCGGGCTTTTTTATACAAAGGATGTATTTGAAGGCAGGGAAATAATCATGTGTTTTCATTGGGATAAGACGGACCGGGATAATCCTGTATGGAGCCAGGCTTTTTCTGCCGATAATGGAAAAAGTTGGGAATGGAACTGGTATATGTATGCCAGCAGGATCAGTTGAAAAAAATGTTAACAAACAAATCGGCCCGGAAATACCGGTTTAAGTAACTTGACGCATCAAACAGATACATCGATTATAAACAGAAAAAAAGCGTTATGATTAAACTGCAGATTGTAGGCAACCTTGGAAAAGATTGCATTACAAAAGAAATTAATGGAAAAAATGTAATTAACTTCAGTGTGGCGCACACCGAACGCTACAAGGATGCCCAGGGCAACCAGAAAGAGCGTACCACCTGGGTTGAATGTGCTTACTGGACAGACAGGACTGCCGTGGCCCAGTATTTAAAAAAGGGCAAGATGGTATATGCAGAGGGCTCACCGGAAGCTGATGCCTATATGAACAAAGACAACCAGGCTGCCGCCACATTGCGCATGAGGGTGCAAAGTCTGCAACTGCTTGGTGGTAATGACGGTACGCCCGGCTCATCCGGTACACCAGGTATGCAGGGTAGTACATCGGGTATGTCAGACAATACAGGCATGAGTAGCCCTGCTTCAATGGGTGGCGGACAGGCACCGGTTGACGATTTGCCTTTTTAATGCGTTAATGTAATTAATAGCTGAGTGATTGCACAGTGCTGTTTCCGATAGCACTGTGTAATTCCTCTGACTTGCCCGCAGGGATTGCCTGATTGATTTTTTATACAACCAATATAAGTATGTCATTAATTGTAGAAAACAGGATCAGCATCAATGCACCTGCATCAAAAGTTTGGGAGGTGCTTACTCAGCCTGAATGGACAAAGCAGTATATGTTTGGTTGTGAAACAGTATCCGACTGGCAGCCTGGCAGCGAACTATTGTGGAAAGGAGCGTACGAAGGAAAAGAAATGGTTTTTGTAAAGGGGCATATTGTAACCATAGAGCCCGGCAAATTATTGGTTTACACCACCATTGATCCCAATTCAGCAATTGATGATGTAAGTGAAAACTACCTCCACGTTACCTACCGGCTTACTGAAGAAAACGGACAAACCCTTTTTACGGTTACCCAGGGAGATTATTCCACTGTAGCAGAAGGAGAGAGAAGATACCAGGAAGCATACAACAATGGAGAAGGCTGGAATCCCATTATAGTTGAAATAAAAAAACTGGCGGAAGGGGAGTAAAAACTTTTGCAGAGCCTTGTTACTTTTTCAGCCATTTCAGTATGGCTGGCAGGCGGTTCATCCTGAGGCCGGGATATTTTTCCTCTTTTGCCCCGAAGCTGCTGTAAAAAAAAGCGAGGTTGCGGATATCGCTTCCTTCAAAATCAAGTAACAAATTACTGCCGGCGTAGTCTTTTATAAACGCATCAATCAGGGCATGAGAAGCGCCCATCGTTTTTCCATTGGGATGATTGCCCACAAGGATATAGTAAGCCCTTCCATGTGAAAAAAAGAAAACACAGGACGCCATGAGTTCCCCCCTTGCTGAACAAATGCCATAGGTGATTGCCTCCTGCTGCTGATGAAATACCTGGTACAATTTACCGAAGTTGACAAAATCAGACTCTGAGAGTGTTGAAAAATTGCCGGTTTGTATTTTTGCCAGCTCAATTACCTCCTCCACGTTAAAATCTTTTTTAACAGTACAGCCCTGCTGAACACATTTTTTGATATTGCGTTTGATATTGTCCCGGTATTGATTGTAAATGCTTTCATAAGTATTGCCGAGCGGCAATGTATAATTCGTTCTTTCATAAAGATTAAAACCTTCAGTTGCAAAAAAATTACCGTGGTTTAATGAAATGTCGATATACCGGAACTTCGGAGGGATGGCGTTCAGAAAATCTTTTACCATAGCTGCGGTAACGGCTTTGCCAAAAATGCCGAGTGAGGCTGTAAAGGGTGGCTGGTACAAATAATGAATGCCGTACTTTTTATTAAACGTGAGTGGCATTACCACTTCATAATCATTGAGTACCAGTGCATCCCAATGGCGGCACATGGCATCGAGGTAGCAGGAGCGGGCATACACAACACCATTGGAAGCATGTTTGATGCAGTCGTCCCAAAGATGCCTGTCAAGTTCCTTCTGTGTTATGTACCGGATGCCCTGCATTAAAATGCGTTTATGCCTGTGAATTTTTTCAGGCTGATCTTTTGCAGATCAATACTGAAAGCGATGTTTTTTAAAAAACGCTTTTCAGTGATGGTGGAAAGAAAATAATCTTTATATACTTTGCTGTAAAAAAGCGGGAAATAAATGTTGATGATATCTCTCACCAATGATACCTGCAGCCCTGCATCGTATATGAACCTGCCGGTATTGGCATTTTTCTTCCAAGCTTCTGCATAAGTACCAATATCCACAAAAAATTTGAGGGGAATCTTTACCGGCAGAATTTCCAGCGGGTTGATGGCCTTGGGGATGGTGGTTACAAAATTTGCAGCTGCCAGCCAGTCGTCTGTTTTGCCAATCTTACTGCTCAGCAGGTCGGTACGTACTTTAAAGGCCCCGTCACGCATCATGATTTGCTGAGAAGAGTACCCTTCAAATTCATTGCGGCCTGTAAAATAATTGCTGTACGTGTAGTCTTCATTGCCCTTGGGGCCTGTCATATTCAGGTGATAGATATCTGTGGCAAATTGCTTGGAAAATGTTTTATCACCGGTGTAAATGAACTTTCCTGCAAACACCCTCAGGTCCAATCCGCCACCTTTGGCATAATTGAAAAAATAGTTACCTGTAAATGCCGCCCTTACAAAGCCATCACCCTGGTCAACCTGCAATGCACCACGCCAGGGATACAGCACACGGTTGTTTTCCACCACCAACTGCAGCTGGTTTACGTACCTTGACTTTACCGGGTAGGTGATGATATCAATTTGCCTTGCAGTATCTCTTGTAAAACGGAGACCTGTTTCATTGATGAGAAATGTTTTCAGCAGCAGGTACCTGGATATAGTGCTGCGGGGTGATTTTTTTGCAAAATCAATCCTGAGCGCCGGTACTATTTTTGAAAACCCGAGTTTATTCCTGGTGCCGGTACTGTCAACAAAATCGTCGCCGGTAAAACTGGCACCACTTACAGAAAGCTCCACTTTTTGCCCTTTACTGCCTGGCAGCCAGGTATAGCCCATGCGGGCAAGCCCCACCAATTGCTTACTGCCGGTGGCATACATGGGCAGTGCCGCAAAGTGAAATGAATTAACAGGAAGGGAATAATTGTGTATTACTGCACCCAGCATCACTTTATCGTAAAAATTATAACCGCCAATGGGCGCAATACCAATATAGTGATGCTTATCTGTTTCTTTCAGGTTGAACAAACCAGTGAGGCGGATATCTTTTTTTGCCTTCTGTTTTTCCAGCGAACCTTTTTTGTGCAGCAATGCAAAATGTTCGTCAAGATTTTTACCACTTACTGTTTCAAATACCTGTTTCAAATCTTCCGGGTAAGGGTGTTTAAACTGCCAGCGGCGGTAAAACTCATGCATGCAACTGTCGAGCATTTCAGTACCAAGTTCCTGCTCCAGCTTTTTCATCCATTGGCCTGCCTTGTAGTACGACATCAGGGCATAGTTGATTAGCGTAAATTCATCTGAAGGGGTGTCAACAGGCTGATCTGCCTTTAACCCGGCAATGGTGCGCAGCAATACATCTTCCATATTGTCCGGCACCCGTTTGGTGAAAAATGTTTCCTTGGTTTTTGCCAGTGCAGATTTGTTTGCCTCATCATAGCGATTGTCATAAAAAGTATTGATGCCTTCATCCATCCATGCATGCCTTCTTTCATTGGAGGCCAGTATGCCATAGTTCCAGTTATGCCCCACTTCATGTTCAATTACCGATCCCAGTTCTTCTTCATCTGATACCGGTGAAATACTGGTGATGGTTGGGTATTCCATGCCACCGCTGAAGCCCATTTTTGCTTCCACTACACTTACTGTGTTGTAAGGATATTCACCCAGCCAGCGGCTGCGGGTAAGGATAGTTTTTTTGATATAAGAAATGCTTTTTTGCCAAAGGTCATTTTTTGATGGCAGGTAGTAAGCGGCAACTTGTATGATACGGCCTGATGGAAGTTGCAGAGTATCCTTTTTTTCAAGAAAGCGTTTGTCTGCAAACCAGGCAAAATCATGCACATTGTTTTGTTTAAATGTGTAGGTAAGGGTTCTTATATCCGATGGAGGAAAGATTTCTTCTTTTTTAGGTTTCGGTGCCAGCATATTCTTCTGTACCTTTTTAGCGGGTTTTTCTTCTGCCACTTTTTTTACCACAAGGTTAGTGAGCTTTTCCTGCGGATTTTGTAATTCACCGGTAGCTGCAATGGTATAATTATACGGTAATGTGATACTCACTTCGTAATTACCAAATTCACTGTAAAACTCCCCCTGGTCCAGGTAGGGCATGGGGTGCCAGCCTTTGTGGTCGTACACTGCGGGCTTCGGATACCATTGTGTGGCCTGGTATGCCTGCCCCACATGACCGCCCCGGGAAAAATTATGGGGCAGTTTTACACGAAAAGGAGTGGTGATGCCTGTACTGCTGCCGGGCGCAAGTGGTTGGGGTAATATCAATTTTACAATATCCTGGTGCTGGGGATGATCTTCAGTGGCAGCAGTTACGTTATTCACTTTAAAGTCAAGCTGGTTGATATACCCCCTTTGCTCATTATTGCTGAAATAAAAATCGGTACGTCCGTTTTCGAGCAACTGGTCGCTAAAGGCGGTACGGTCGTTTTTAAAAGCATTGGGCCACAGATGAAACCAGATAAAACGGAGCGTATCAGGCGAGTTGTTTACATAGGTCATTTTCGCAAACCCATCCAGCGAATGCTCTGTATCATTGAGCTTTACCTCAATGGTATAATTCACCTGCTGCTGCCAGTATGGCTGCTGACAAATAGCCGTTTCGGCAGAACAAATCACCATCAGTAAGATAAACAGTCGTTTCAAGTTGGTCGTCTTTGTTTCAAAAATAGCAAATATTAGATAAGCAGCCGCTTTTGCCCGGAATTGTCTTTCTAACGGCAAGATATTTGTGATTTAGCCATCTTAAAGTAAAATGTTCAGCCACCAAATTACAGCGACTTCCAAAAAATTCAACAGTATTGTACTATTGTTAGCTACCATTTAAACATCCTGTAAAAATCTTAGAAAGTTTCCCTTGTTTAAAAAACTAATTTCGCAACTGCCTGCCGGTAATGGCAGTTTGCTTTAATACATACTTTTATGCAGCAATTTTCTTTAGCAATACACGGGGGAGCAGGTACCATTTTAAAGGAAGACATGACCCCTGAACTGGAACAGGCTTATACTGAAGGCCTGACGGATGCATTGAATGCAGGGTATGCAGTGCTGGAAGAAGGCGGCAGCAGTGTAAATGCGGTAAAAGCTGCTATTGTGATACTGGAAGACAATATGCTCTTTAATGCAGGGCGTGGCAGCGTGTTTACTAAAAAAGGGGTACAGGAAATGGATGCTGCCATTATGGAAGGTGAAACCCTGGGTGCAGGTGCGGTTGCGGGTATACGAAGTGTACGTAACCCCATTGAATTGGCTACGGAAGTACTCCGCAACAGCAACCATGTATTTTTAAGCGGCAAAGGGGCCAATGACTTTGCTATCAAACAAGGCATCAAGCTGGAGCCGGACGAATACTTTTTCTCCCAGTTCAGGTACGACCAGTGGAAGGCCATGCGTGACTCGGATAATTATTCACTCGATCATACGCACCAGAAACTGGAAGAACTGATGAGAGACAGGAAGTTTGGTACTGTGGGCGCAGTGGCTTGTGACGCTAAAGGTAATATTGCAGCTGCCACCAGCACCGGCGGTATGACCAATAAAAAGTATGGACGCATCGGGGATAGTCCACTGATTGGTGCAGGTACCTATGCCAATAATGCAACCTGCGCCATCTCCTGCACTGGCCATGGTGAAATGTTTATCCGTGCAGTAGCTGCTTATGATGTAAGCTGCCTGATGGAGTATAAAAATATGAGCCTGCAGGAAGCCATGGACGAAGTGGTGATGCACAAGCTGAAAAAAATGGGAGGAGAAGGTGGTATGATAGGGGCAGATGCAAAAGGCAATATCTCAATGGTGTTCAACAGCGCCGGTATGTACAGGGGCATGCGCAACAGCCTTGGCCAGAGTGCTATAGCTATTTACAATGTTTAGTTGAGAGTTGATAGTTGATAGTGGAAAGTTGAGAGTTGATAGTTGAGAGTTGACAGTTGAAAGTTGAGAGTTGACAGTTGAAAGTTCAAAAGTTCAAAGTTTGGCTCCACATTCATCATTCGTACTTCGATAAGGTTTAAAGTTCAAAGTTGGGTAGTTCAAAGTTCGGTTTCACATTCGTCATTCCAACTTCATCATTCGAAATTGCAAATAATTGAAATGTTCGGAATTTAACACATTCATCATTCCTGCTTCATCCTTCCAAATTGGTTTAGCCTCCGCTGATATTGATTCGAGTGAAACCAAGCAACGCCAGTAGTTTTCTTACTGTTTCAATGCTTTTGCCTCCTGCCTTTTGCAATATATTCTGCTGCATGGCCCTGCTGATGAGTTTGTCCCTTGCTTTTAATTTTACTGCGGTTACATCTTCGGGGCTCCAGCTACCCGTTTCACTAAAGGTCTCAAAATCGGAGGGGTTCATTACTACCGTTAATATTTCAGCTGCCGGCAGTTTGATGTTTACTGAGTCTCCTTTAATAAAGCAATCCTTTTCAGTCAGTTTTTCAAAATTGATGCCTGCCATCACTTTTCCCCTGCCCACCAATACCAGTTTGGCTGTGCTCCGGTAAGGCAATGGTATGATTGCTTCAGGATTATTGAGGTATCTGGTGTCTGTTTTTTCCTGCTGTATCACTACTTCATCAAAAACAGTAATGGTAACCAGTTGCGACAGTTTTTTTATTTCTTCCACCAATACCGGTGTATCGTCAATCAGTACCGGTTCGGGTTTGAAAATACTGCCAAAAGAGGGCAGCAGGTTAAACTTGCTCAGCACCCAGTAAATCAATACCAGCACAATTACAGTAATAATATTTCTGCCAATCTTTTTCAACTCAATCCTGTTTTGGTTTGTTGGTAATACTGCCCTGTGTTGTAATGATAACTGAAGTATAGCCAGCCCTTTTCAAAAAACCGGTAATCAGGTTTTTTGCATTGGCATTTGCTGCCTGCAATATCCCCATCGCTTCTGTACTGCTGCGTATCTGGGTTTCGGCCTGTGCAGACAGGGCATCCCTTTCGCCTGCTTTAAAAGGGGAACGGAAGAGGTCAATTTCCTGGTACTCCACAATAATGTCTTCCGGCGGCATGTTCAGCGAAATAAGTTTTGCAGGCGGAATCTGTATGCTGATGCTTTTACCATCTGCCTGTATGTTTTCTTCTTTAATGGCCGACAGGTCAATGCCGGCTTTAAGGTAGGCACGGCAGCTCATCAGTATCTTTCTGTCGCCGGCTTTGTACCAGGTTTTGTTGTCGTTGGCTTTAATGATCTTGGTTACCACATATTCCACAGTTACCAGGTCGCTCATTTCCCTGATGGCCATTATCTCCCTTTGCCTGGCATCGGCATGTTTACCACAGCTTCCGGCAATGCAGCAGCAGGCAATCAACAAAAATATATGCACCCTTAACATAGCTGCAATTTACAATGCCTTACTTTTGCACCAAAATAAACATTACGTGAACAAATATGCGGTGATAGTGGCCGGTGGCAGCGGCAGCAGGATGGGAGGGGCCATTCCCAAGCAATTTCAACTGGTAAATGGCAAGCCGGTACTGTTTTATACCATTGAGGCTTTTTTGAACAGTTATGATGATATGCAACTGATTCTGGTGCTGCCGGAAGAACACCTGGAGCTGGGCAGGGAGATTGTAGATGGTTTTTTTGATTACAGCAGGATACAGATAACGGTAGGTGGCCGTACCCGCTTTCACTCTGTACAAAACGGTCTTGCACTGGTGCAGGAAGAAAGTGTGGTATTTGTGCATGATGCAGTAAGATGCCTTGTAAGCCTGCAATTGATACAGCGTTGTTTTGAAGGTGCACTGGCGCTTGGTTCGGCCATACCTGTTACCGGCAGCCGTGACAGCATCAGGCTTTTACTGGAAGATGGTAACGAGGCTATAGAAAGGTCGAAAGTGAAACTGGTACAGACCCCGCAAGTATTTCACAGCAAAATATTACTGCCGGCTTTCAATATCGATTACAAAGAGTGGTTTACCGATGAAGCTGCCGTAGTGGAAGCATTTGGCCTTAAAATCAGCCTGGTGGAAGGAGAGGAAGAGAATATTAAACTGACTTACCCCGCCGATTTTGCCCTGGCGGAGACCATTTTAAAAAGCAGGGAGCAATAATATCATGTCAGCAATAAATTTTGAATTCAAAGCCAGGTGTGCTGATATTGCTGCTGCTGAGAAAAAATTGCTGTCACTTGATCCTGTATTTGCAGGCGAAGACAATCAGTGTGATACTTATTTTAATGTGCCGGATGGCAGGCTGAAGCTGCGGGAAGGCAATATTGAAAATGCGCTGATATTTTACAAAAGGGAAAATACTGCCGCAGCCAAACTCTCCACAGTGCTGCTGTACCAGCATCAGCCTGATCAATCATTAAAAGAAATACTTACGGCCGCACTGGGAGTAAAAGTGGCAGTGCAGAAAAAGCGCAGGATATACTTTATTGAAAACGTAAAATTTCATTTCGACAGTATTGAGGGACTGGGTACATTTACCGAAGTGGAAGCCATTGATGGATCGGGTAATATTGGGTTGGATAAACTGAAGGCACAATGCGGATATTATGCAGACTTCCTTGGTATTCAACCTGCAGACTATATTGCAGAATCTTACAGTGACATGCTGATGTATAAGCAATGATTCAATAAGTCGGTTCAATAATATTTATATATGATAGAAGGCAGGCAGGTTTTATTGGCAGAAAGTACTGAAACAGGTATTGCCGGTATTTACCAGCTCAAACGGATATGGAGTAAGGCCAGGCTGGGGATAACTTATGAAGAGGAGGCACAGCTTGATCATTCGGTACTTGGCATACTGGGTGTTGGCCTGTTGCCCGCTTACAGTTTTTTATATCAGCAGCAACCCGTTTTTGAAGTGTTTGAACAATGGGTAGCTGCACATCATGGAGGCGCTATACCAGCTGACGTTGTGCAGCAATGCAATGCCTTGTTTACCCAACAGGCTGTTGAAGTTGCGCCGCTTATCAGGGAGGATGTACTTTCTCCGGCTGATATGGCTTTTTGGGAGGAACATGGGTATGTGATAGTTCGCAATGCCATACCGCAGGCAGATTGTGCCGCCAGCAGGAACGCAGTGTGGGATTTTTTGGGGATGGATGAGCAAGACCCTGCAAGCTGGTACAAAACAACTGAAGCCCTGCAGGGAATAATGGTACAACTGTACCGCCATCCCGCATTGGATAAAAACAGGGCCTCAGCAAAAATCCGCAGGGCTTTTGAACAAATCTGGGGCCATGGCAATCTTGTGGTAACAGCTGATAAAACCGGGTTCAATCCACCCGAAACGGATAGCTATACATTCAGGGGAAGCAATCTTCACTGGGATGTGAGCTTGGCTCAGCCCATACCATTTGGGGTGCAGGGCATTTTGTATTTGACAGATACTCTGGCTGAGCAGGGGGCATTAACTCTGGTGCCGGGCTTTCACCGCACCATCAGCGATTGGCTTTTGCAATTGCCTGCGGGTATCAATCCACGTAATGTAGACTTTACAAAGTATAACCCGTTACCAGTGGCTGCCAATGCCGGCGATTTCATCATCTGGCACCATGCCCTGCCGCACGGCAGCAGCCCCAACAGGGCCAATACACCCCGCATTGTGCAATACCTTTACTGGCAACCACTCCATTATGAATTGCAGAAGGAGTGGGTATGATTATTAATTATTGATGATTGAATTATTCCCTATTGGACGCTGTTTACCGCATGATTGATCATTGCCATTTTGTTATTCCGCTGCGGCAGTTACTGAAATCGGCAGCCGTTACATTGTAAGAAAGTTCCATATTGCCGCTGTTGTTGCTGGAGGCTTTATTTTTTGCCTGTTGTTGTGGTATCAGTGTTTTTATAGCAGCCGTAAATTTTGCCTTGGGTTTTGCCTTTAATCCGGTTAAAGAGAATAAGATGCTGAACTCACCTTCTCTGCCACAGCCGCCTGCGATGCTCGTATTCAGCAATACTTTATTGTCTTTATTGAATTTTTTTACAAAGGCTTTTAAAAAATCGGCTGATGGCGGACCGCAGCAGATACTGTTAAAACTAACGGCAATATCATATTTTGCCGGCATTGCTGGTGTTTTATTTTGCGCTGTTATATTACCCGCCGTTACCAATATGCTCAAAAGAATAAAATAGTATTTCATACCTGTAAGATACAGTATTCCGGGGGATTACATAATTGACAAACAGTATTTTCTGTTAAATACATCCAATTAAAACTTATAAAAAACTCCTGCATTAACCGAAGGTGCTGCGGCCACATTGCGGCCACCTGCTGCACCATATACACCTGTGCTGATGCCAATTTTTGATTTCGGAAACTGGAACGCAGCTTTCAGGCCAATGCCAATGTATTCCTGGTCGTCAACATAAAAGTTGGTAAAATTATAATTGGGATAAGCAATCCTTTCGGCTTTGCCAAAGGCTCCGGCGGCACTGGTTGTAAGCCTGAGGTCGGTCACCAGGCTCAGCCACAATGATGGAATTATTTTGTATCCACCTTCAGCATTAATACCTGTATAATCATTGTATCCATTGGTGGTAATGCCATAGCTGAGCCTGAGATAACTGTACCATTTTTTTCCACTGATGCCTGCACTTACACTGGGCAGTATGGTGAAGTTTTCATACCCATTTCGCAGACCATTGCTGCGTTGGGGTTTGCCTGCGGGCAGGCTGATATCCAGCCCCGGCGCTATCAGCCAGTGTTTAAACTGCTGTGTGTATTTAATACCGCCTGTAATATTACCCAAACCAGTAAGGGATGCCTTTGCAGGGCCGGCAGCCGGGGCAAGCAGGTTGCTGCTGTAAGCAACACTGGTAACAGGCACTACCAGTTTGGCGGTGATTTTTTTGCTGATGCCCGCTTCGGTATACAATTGTATGGTATTGTCGCTGTTTTTGCGGGAAACCGCTGTTACATCGCCACTCCTGTTATACACATCTGAATAATTGATGGTGCTGAAACTCAGTTGCGCAAAGCCATGACCCTTACCCGAAGCCCATGGCCCCTGTGCCTGTAACTGGCCGCATAATAGTACCATTGTAAAAGAGGATAAAGCCTGCTTTAAATACGTCATAAAAGTTGTATTAAAGCAGTTACTTACGAAGAATACAGGCAAACAGTTTTACCGGCTATTTTTTTGCGGAATCCAGGTGTTCAGGCAACCCCGTTTTAAAATAGACCTCTTTCATAAATCAACATTATGTGCTGCTGCTTCGGTCTGACGAATCCCAACTTTCGGTCAGGGCCACGTACTGACCGGCAGCAACCAGCCGCTTTGACTAAATCAAACTTAATGATGAAAGAGGTCTAATATCCTGTTCAGCCATTTGAAGTCATGGCAGATGCAGCTTCTCTGTCAATGGGTATTACAGGATGCCCGGCTACAGCCTGGTCTTCATTAATGTCAACCACCTGGGCTTTTGTATTATTCAACCCCTTCCATTGCATGGTTTCGCAAATTTCTTCCCAAATTTTTTCGTAGTAAATATTGGTCTTAAATTCTTTCAACTGGTGAAAAATGGATTCCTTTTTGAGGGTGATGGATTCTATTTCTGCATAAAAGGGGATATAGTTCTGTAATATCCGGCCAGCGTCTGTCTTCCTGTTTTCAAGATAATATTTGTGCAGGTTTTTATGAGCCTGCACCATATTGTAAAAACTGAGTATTTTGTTACGGGATGTTTTTTTCGCCTGCAGTTCGGCCATCAGCATATTATTGCAGTACACCGAAAGCGGGGCAGGTATATTGGGTATCAGCAGCAGGTCGGCGGCATGAAAAATATTGTCGTGCAGCAAAAACCTGCCGGGGGAGCAATCCATGATGCATACGTCATAATCCTCCGCCACTTCATCCAGCGTTATATTGATAAGGTCGTGGTTGATAAAGTTCAAAGCGGTGATACGGGATGCCTTGTTGTAAAACTGGTCAGAAAACTGTGAGTCATTGCTGATCACGTCAATCTGGTAAGTATCGGTAGGTTGAATTACTTCGTAAATGGTAATATAACGGTCAAATAATTTGCTGTGTGTATTGTCATTCTGGTTTTGCCTGTTAAAGAAATAACTGCTGCCACCCTGGGGGTCAAGATCCCACAACAGCACACTCTGGCCATGCTTGGCAAGCATGCAGGCCAGGTTTACAGCAGAAGTGGTTTTACCCACACCGCCTTTGATATTATAAAGGGCAATCTTCTTCAAAAGACTGGTTTGAGAAAGTAAATCTAATGACAAAATTTCAAATTGCATATTATTTTTTTATTATAAGGCAGATTGGGGGCGGGTTTGGAGCGTATAACGATACCGGGTATATGGCTCTTTTTTTGTGTACATTCAAAAAACCGCTTACTTTTAGATATTTTACAAGTCTTATTCGGTATGAAGAAAATCGTTTTCTTTTTTATAATACAACTCTTTTTTGCAGTGGCTCCGGCCCAGCCTGTATATACCCTTACCAATCAGGATACTGCTCATATAGATGCTTTTGGTGTGCTCCCCGACAGTGGCTACACACTTAACCGGGTAATGACTGATACCACCTTGCGTTTTGTTACCACCGACTCATTATGGCCGGGCCGTAATGGCATCTACTGGATAAAACTGTTGATTGACAATCCCTCGCATTATGGTGGAAAATATATTTTGGTACAGCAGCCTGCTTTTAACAATACTGTTTTTTACAATGACCAGGATACCCAAAAATGGCAGGAAACCAGCTCAGGCTGGCTTGTACAGCGCAATGTGCGTTACTTTGGTGCAGCTGATTGTATTATTCAGGGGGGCGCCCGCAATACCATTTATGTAAGGATGGATATTACTGCCCTTGGTAAATCACCTTATTTTGCACACACCTGGTTTCTGCTGGAAAAAGAAACACCCAGGCACCAGCGGGAGCAATTCAGCCTTATACTGGGTATTGCCACCATACTTGTGGTGCTGATGTTCCTGGTTTACAATGCGGTTGCTTATTCCAATATCCGGGACCGTACTTACTGGTATTATATGCTGGTGCAGCTGGGCGGCATTTTGTATGTAGCCGGTAATTTTAAGTTTTTTTGTTACCTCATTCCATGGCAGCAGTTTACCGTATGGCTTTCTCCACGGGGGAGCACCTATTATTATTATACCAATATGTTTATCCAGCGCATGGGTACAGTAATTGTAATAAGCAGTTACGTACAGCTTACCCGCCATTACCTTCAAACACGCTTGCACCTGCCCCGGCTTGATGCGGTATTGAAATGGGCTACTGCACTCTGGATAGTTTTTGAACTGGTGCATAACAGCATCAGTTTCTCCGGGTGGAAATACATGGATTATTATACCACGCTTTATTCCAATCTCAGCGTATTAACGCTGATTGTATTGATATTGATCACTGCCATTGCTGCCCGGCGCAGGAGGATTTATGCTGCCAGGTATTTTTTGTGGGCCAATATAGCATCGCTTTTATTTATGCTGGCGCTGGCAGTCTTTTATATTTTTATGCCTGCCGGAACCCTCAATATGTGGTTGCCCTGTATTGCCATCATTATGCAGGCACTCATGTTTTCGATGGCCCTGGTGGCCCGCCAGCGCCTGGTAAAGGCACAACTGGCTGATGCAAAAACTGAAGCAGCACAACTGAAAGCGGATATTGAACAGCTGGAGCAGCAACAGCAGCAGCTGTCTGCCGAGCATCAGCAAATAGAAGCCGCCATGCAGCACGAAAAAAGCCGCAATGAGGTGCTGGAGGACAAGCTGGCCGCCAATAACCGCCAGCTGGCATCGGCCACCCTGTACATCGTACAAAAAAACGAATTGCTCACCCAACTGAAAACAAATATCAAAACCCTGGGAAAAAAATTGCCGCATGGCAGTAAAGACCTTGATTCTATTGAAAGCAACCTGCAGAGCAACCAGTTTCTGGACAATGACTGGGAAAAATTCAGGCTGCATTTTGAACAGGTGCATCCACGTTTTTTTGAGGAGTTGAAGGCCAAATACCCCAATCTTACGCAAAACGAGACCAGGCTCTGCGCTTATTTTCACATGAACCTGGGTACCAAGGAAATTGCCGGCCTGCTTAATATTGACCCCGCCAGCGTACGCCGGGCCAAAACCAGGCTGAATAAAAAGATGAACGGAGCGTTGATGGGGAATGGTGAATGATGTGCAAATGTGCAAATATGCAAATATGCAAATATGCAAATGTGCAAGTGTGAAAATATGCAAATGCCTACGGCCGAGCCTGCCCAGCACGGCGGGGCGGAACGCATGGTTAAAATGGCATAATTTGAAAATTTGTCTAACCTGCCTTTGCCGGCAGGCAGGTCAGTGCAATCCGTTTCAATTCGTGGCCAACAGCAATGTTGAATGATGCCATGCCTGCCTTGCAGTAGGCGGGATTTACAACTCGGTGGCGCTCTGCACCAAATAATAAATAATAAGTAATGAATAATCCGTTAATAGATATCGGCATCAACCTCATCAACCGGCAGTTTAAAAATGATGCAGCTGCTGTGATAAAAAAAGCTATAGCGGCCGGGGTGTACCGCATGGTATTAACCGGTACCAGTGTACCTAACAGTGAGCAGTCGGCTGCGCTGGCCAGGCAATATCCCGATCAGCTTTTTTCCACCGCAGGCATACACCCGCATGATGCCAAACATTTTGACGGGGAAAGCATCGCCCGGCTGAGGGCTTTGTTGCAGCAACCACAGGTGGTTTCGGTAGGGGAGTGCGGGCTGGACTTTGACCGTGATTTTTCGCCCCGGCCCATGCAGGAGCAATGTTTTGAAGCACAATTACAATTGGCTATTGAAACGCAAAAGCCGCTCTTTTTGCATGAGCGGGCCGCTTTTGAACGCTTTGTAAGCATTGTTAATAACTGCCTGTCAGCCCTTCCCGCAGCCGTAGTGCATTGCTTTACCGGTACCCTGGCCGAAGCCAAAACCTACCTGGATAGGGGGTTGTACCTCGGCTTTACAGGGGCCATTACCGATGCCCGGCGCTTTGCTCATTTAGAGGAAGTGGTGAAATATGTGCCGCAAGACAGGCTGATGATAGAAACCGATGCCCCCTTTATGCTGCCGAAAAATGTACCGGGTAACTTGCTGGCAAGTGGCATGGAAAGAAGAAACGAGCCTGCCTTTTTGCCTTATGTAGCAGAAAAAGTAGCACATATAAAAAAGACAACACCCGATGAAATTGCCCGGTGCACCAGCGAAAATGCCAACCGTTTTTTTGGATTGCCCTAAAACACTGCTTTTACCGGATGAAGTATTCCAGCTTTTTAAGGGGCGCTTTAGCAGATTTCCTTATTGATTATCAATTGCTTATAAACCTGTCTATGGTTTGTCTATACCAGCAGTATGGTTAATTGCAGTAAATGGGTTTGTTTTATACCCACTTAAGCAACAATTTAAACATGAAGCAACTAATACTGGTACTTTCCATTTTGTTCCTCTTTAATAGTAGTGCAATAGCCCAAAACATAGGCATCGGTACCCTTACGCCAGATAGTACGGCTATTTTGGATATTAAAAGCAGCAGCAAGGGATTGTTAATTCCCCGTATGACCATGGCACAAAGGCTGGTCATGCAAAACCCGGCCGATGGGTTGCAGGTATTTCAAACGGATACTTTGCAGGGAATTTACAGTTATATTAAAAACTATCAAAGTTGGTTTATACAAACGATACAAAAAGATATTGCCCAGGTACCGCAAAAACAAAAATTTACCTATCCCAATCTCCTGCAAAAATTTGTAGTGCCACCCGGTGTAAAATTGTTAAAAATTACTGTTAATGGCGCAGCCGGCGGAACCGCCACGTACATAGATGGGGGTGGTAACACCAATGCCAGTCCGGGCGGTATGGGGTTAAGCGTATCGGGCTTATTAACCGTAAATCCGGGAGATTCATTTTTCATTAAATTGGGTACCAGGGGAAGTACGCCTGGTGCTGGATCTCCGGGTGCCACTTCGGGTGAAACGGTCAACTATACGGTGTATCTTCCTTTTCTGGTTGGATTTGTTCCCAGTGGGGCTACAACCGTTACTGGAGGTGGCGGTGGTTCAACAGCAATATATTTGAATGATACAACGCTGGCTAATTTAGTTGTAAGGTCGGTTGGAGGTGTTGGGGGAAACTTCCCGCCTTATAGCTGGACTGCAGGTATGTCGGGAGGCAGCGGTGGAACTGTTACTTTCACGCCGGGAACAGGAGGAGGCCCCCAGTTAATAGCAAATTCAGTTCAAAGTCCGGCAGTTATTGTGGGTGCAACAGATAGCGCATCGGTAACGATTGAGTGGAATACACCTACTTATATTATTACAGGTAATGGAGGTGGAAGTGCTTCAGGCGGCGGCACAACAGCTATTGCCAATACAAATACTACGGGGCTGCTTTCATCTGCCGACTGGAACAGCTTTAACAATAAAATTGGCGGCAATGGTAATACTAATGAACTGGCCTTTTTTAATGGCACAAAAACGCTTGCTTCTTCCGGCGGTTTAAAATGGGACAATGCCAATACCCGTTTGGATGTGAATAATTTAAAAATTAATTCATTGTCAGGGGTCACCACACAATTGGTTGCCGCAGACAGTAGCGGCAAATTAATTATATCCAGCTTTTCACCCACTGGCGACAATATGGGTAATCATACCGCCTTTCAAACCATCAACCTCAACAATAATTTCATCAGCAACAGTAGTATTAAAGTTGGCTTGCAATTGGACAACAATGGTTATGCGGCCATAGGGTTAGACAGTACTGCAAGCAACATACCATCGCCACTTACGGTGAATAGCCCCAATGGTGTATGGATTGCCAGTAATGTTGGGGCTAAAGCGGGCGACAGGGTGGTAAGTGGCTTATTCAACGGCATGGCAACGATTGGTGCCCATAACAATGCCTTAACTGCATGGGCCAATTTTAAAATCAGTCCTGTTGGAAATGTGGCTATCGGTGATATTACCCCATTAGTAAAGCTGGATGTAAACGGAACGCTCCGGGCAACCAATATTGGTATTGGCACCACAACGCCAAACCGCTCTTTAGATGTACGTGGCGATATTGCACAAGGCTCCTGGACGGATAATATCTCTTCCCGAAGAATTGGTGTGATGGATAATACAACACAGGTAGCTGGTATGGAAATTGAGAATACCACCCTGGCCGGTAATTACAGCCAGAAGCTGCATTTGCTGTCGCACCGTTTTGGAACAGGTTTCGGCAGGCGATTAACCATTGACGAAATTGGTAACGTAGGAATTGGCACCACAACCCCAATCAATACACTTTCTGTACAAGGTAATGCAAACATCACAGGCACATTAAGTACAACAGGCAATACTACCATCAGTGGTTTGTTAACCGCCAACAGCATTACAGCTACAGGAATCATTTCCACCACTGACAATGTAAATGTTACAGGTACATTAACCGCAGGAAATATAACCACTGCCGGAACAGTAAGCGCAGGAAATATCAATGCAACCAATATTACCTCATCTAAATTTAAGGTAACAGAGATATGGAACAATGTACCCGGTATTCCATCTGTATCAAATTTCACCAGTGGCGGCGGCACCTTGATGCTGAATATATCCGCTATGGCTTTTCAAACCACTGGCAATCCTGTAGCACTAACCATTAATGTATTGGTGGATGGAAATGTCGTTACATCTTTAAAAGGATTTGCATCACAAAACAGCAGCCAGATACCATTGACTGCCAGTTTTAAAATCCTTACAGGAATTACGGCGGGTAATCATACGATTTCAATTGTACCGGTTTTGCCAACGCAGATCGATGGCAATTCATATATCAGTGCTTCCATTTTGGAACTGCCTTTTTAAAAAACGATTGGACATTCCCTTGTTTGCTGCAAAAACTGTTATTTTTAATCCCAAATAATTATGTTGGTATGAATGTAAAACCTTTCCTTTCATTGCTGATAGCCTTATCATTCAGCTATCTGGCCAAGTCCCAAAACGTAGGCATCGGCACCACTACGCCCCATGCCAGCGCCGCACTGGAAGTATCCGGTACCAATAAAGGCATATTGATTCCACGCATCAGTTTCGCCAACCGTCCGACCACACCGGCTGCTGGTTTGCTGATATATCAAATGGATTTAGATTCCGGCTTCTATTATTACAATGGAACTGCCTGGAAATACCTGCCGCAGGAACTGCTGAGCGGCACCGGCAATGGAGGCCAGTTAAGCTATTGGACGGGCACCAGCCAACTTGCCGGTTCGCAACAACTTTTTTGGGATGCAGCCGCAGCCAAACTGCGCATCGGCCCGGATACGAATGGTGTACATAAATTAAATGTAGCGGGTACCGCAGGCGTAAAAATTTCATCTACTAACCCCGGAACTGGATTTGTAGATTGGATAGCCTTAAATGTGGGCAGTGCTGATTCATCAAAAGACAGGCTGGTGGCCGGTTTGCTGAACGGTGTACCCGCCATCGGTGGACACAACGCTGCTCTAAGTGGTTGGAAACCCTTAGCACTTAGTCCGCTGGGCGGCTTGGCCGTTGGCGGCACCATTGTAGATACCAGTGCGGTTATGGACATCCGCAGCGAAGGCAACAACCGGGGTGTATTATTACCCAGGCTCACCAAACTGCAGCGGGAAGCCATCTATAGCCCGGCGCAGGGGTTGATCACCTACCAAACAGACCTTGATTCCGGCTTTTACTTTTACAAAGGCAATGGCTGGAAAAACTTTTCTTTAGACATCACCGGCGATACCGGCAGTGTGGGAAGGGTAACATACTGGACGGGCAGAAATAAAATAGGCAGTTACGATAAGTTTCACTGGAATGCGAACAGCAAACAATTGGGCATCGGCACTCAAACAACAACAGCACCGTTAACCTTGAGTTCAAACAATATCGGTTCGGGTTCATTGGAGTGGATTGCCGCCAGTGTGGGCGCACAAGCGGGCGACAGGGTGGTAATGGGCCTGCTGAATGGGCAGGCAACCATCGGTGCCCATAATAACGCATTGACAGCCTGGGCAAAATTGGTTATCAGTCCCGTGGGCGGGGTTAATTTTGGCGGCCTCATTGGAACGGGCAACCGCCTGCTGGCCATCGCTCCCAATGGCGATCTGGGTGTGGCACCCATCAGCCCCGGCTTTATCCCTGGCATCAACAATGCCGGCAACGTGGCCAATTCCCTTATCCGAAGTGATGCGACGGGCGTATATATCAATACCACGCCTTCGCCACTGTTTACGTTAGCGGTAGAAAGAAGGCAGTTATTGGCAGATGGTGATGGACAGCATGTGATGTATGCTTTTAGAAACAGGGACGTTCAGAACGATGGTACCAACTATGGCTACCAAACTTCAAACAACGGTGTAGCCGCCCTTAATTTTTGGGGAGATGTGTATAGTTTTGGAACGGCAGGGTTTAGCTATAACGATTTTAACAGAACAGGTGGCAGTTTAGGTGCCTATACCACTGGCGCATACTGGGGCAGTTGTGGCTACAGAAGCAGTGCTTCGATAACCTATGGTGTGTATGCAACTTCAGCACTTGGCGTAGGTGCAGGGCGTTTCGGCAGCCCCGAACCAGCCAAGGGTATTGGCGGCGGTTTTACCGGCGATTTAATGGGCGCCTGGTTTAAGGGAGATGTAATGGGCAGCATCAGCCAGGGCGGTTTATTTGCCAGTTACAATATGGGTAATGCTATTACCGATGGTAAAAACATAGAACTGGTTACCACGGCCGATGGGGAAAAAATACCTACCTACAGCGTAAGCAGTGCCAGTGGTGCAAAAATATACAACGACGGTACGGGGCAATTAACCAACGGTAAAGCAAGGGTGAATTTTGATGCTGCATTTTTAGCCACCCTGGCTAAAGATATTAAACCAACGATTACCATTTCGCCGGTGGGTGGTTGGGCTAATTTGTACATTGCTGCAATTGATGCTGATGGTTTTGATGTGGCAGAAGCCAATAACGGTACATCAAACATTGAGTTTAACTTTATTGCAGTAGGTAAAAAATTGGACCTTAATGCAATGCCAGTATCAGAAGAAGTATTGAATAAAAACTTTGCTAAAAATCTGCCCGATGTTTTGTTTAACGAGGGTAATACCAAAGCCAATGCCAAACCCATGTGGTGGGATGGCACTAAGTTTCAGTACACCACACCACCATTAAGCGAAACGGAAAAAGAAGTACAGCGTAAAAAGAAAGAAATGATGGCACAGGAAGAAACGAAGCAGAAAACGAAAGCAGTACAATGATAAATGAAGACGGATGCTGGTGGGATGATGCACAAAGCCAGTTGCTTTTACCTGCAGGGTTAAAAAAATATACTTGTATTTATGTGGTAAAAAAGAGGAGATAAATACAAGTATAGCCCACTACATAAAATCATCAATTGTAAGGGCATTGTCAATAGAATCCAATGAATGCATGTTTTGCACCATTTTTTGATTGGTAATGATGGTGTTGAAAATTGTTTTTCGGGAACCGGTAGCAGTTTTAAACAGTTCTTTTCGTAATTGCAATTGGGCGGAATATTTTTTATCTATTTCAAAGGGAGCATTGTAGAATTTACATTCGCACAGGTTAATGGTTTGATCATTTCTGTCTATAATGAAATCAATTTGAAACCCTGCTGCCAGGTTGCCGGCTTTATGTTGAAATGAAGCCGTTGTGGTAAAAACATTTTGAATACCAAGCGCTTTTTTAATCGCATCAGTATGTTTCATGCAAATATTTTCAAACGCATAACCAGTCCATATTTTATAGCTTTGTGTGCCGGCTTGCTGCTGCCAGTATCCCTTCACCGTTTTTTTGTAATTTTTCATAAACCGGTGGTAAAAAATTGAAAATTCATCAACCAAACGGTATACTGAACCACGCTTGACTTTTCCAAAAGGCAGTTCTTCTGTAACAAACCCCGAAATGATCAAATCACTGATAGTGCGTGTAAACGGGCCGCCGGCAGCTATTTTCGCCTTGTTGATAATAGCTTCCCTGGTTAATCCATTTTTTACCGTGGCCAATGCAGCTACTACTGCTTCATGATTTTCCGGATGGTCAAACAATGCTTTATACAGATTATCATATTCGTTTTTAAATGTTGCAGCTTCGCTGAAACATAAACGTTCTAAAGCGGCTGAAACGCTTTCCCCTTTCCTGATTTTTTCTAAATAGTAGGGAATACCACCCAATGCCATATACAATTCAGCGATTGCCGGGTTGGTAAGATGTATCTTTTTGGTTTGTAAAAACGCTTTTGTTTCGGATAGTGTAAAGGGCTGCAGTTGTATTATTTCGGTAAGCCTGTTGTGTAACCCGCCTTTATCGTTTACAATTTTTTGGGTTATCCAGCTTGTTGCAGAGCCACATACCACTAATATAAAATGCTTTTCTTTTGATAAATAATCGTTCCATAGATGTGCCAGCATTTGTAAAAATCCTGATTTATTTGTACTCATCCAGGGCAGTTCATCTAAAAAAATAACCTGTTTTTTTCTTTTGGGTAATTTGCTTAAGTATGCTTTGAGCAAAATGAATACCTGCTGCCAATTGGCGGGCTGCCCTATTAAGGTGAGTTGTGCCGCTTCCATTAGCTTTTGCATAAAATTATTGATTTGCTCCTGTGTGCCGGCACCCTGTATACCGGTAACTTTCAGGCAAAAATAATTTTGATATACCTGCTCAATTAAATAGGTTTTGCCCACCCTGCGCCTGCCGGTAAGTGCTATAAAAGAGGAGCGTTGCACTTGCAAAGCATCGGTCATTGCTGCAATTTGTTGTGCCCTGCCTGTCATTATACTTGTATTTATCTATCAAAAATACATAGATAAATACAACTATCAAAATTTATACTTGTATTTATCTGGGTAAAAAAGTACGATAAATACAACTATAAAAAATGTTGAAAATACATTTAAGCAGGGTGAAACACCCTTTTGCAATTGTGGAAGTGCCTGGGGTAAGGATTGAATTATATGTATATTAATGCCCTGAAATATGTACAACAGAACCCGTTGGCACATTCACGTACGCACCGGTATTTATCGCTGGTGTGTGGCAGGCATAAGCGCCATTCACTGCCGGTGCAAAAGGTATGCCCCTGTTTACAATCACATCATTACAAATGGCAGCAACAGGATTACCACTTCAAGTAGCGGCCGCCCCCCCCAATTGAGGAAGTGCCAACCCGGCAAGGTTATTAACTGCCGGGATGCCATTTTCATAAACACCCCAATTTAAGGTGTTCTCAAAGCAGGGGTTATTCACCAAGTCGGTAATATCCATAACGCTGGAGGCTGTATTTATGATACCGGAATTAATCACTGGAGAGCAGCATTGCAAAGCATAATCATCCGCAATTGGGTTGGCAAATAATGGAGTAATTGCTGAAAAACTATTTGGGAGGATAAATATTGGTCCATTTGTTTTGATGTAACAGGCTTCTCCGGCTTTTTTGTAAAAACGAGCGGTGTGGTAATACCGCTTGACTTACTTTCTTTTAAAGGGAAAGCCACTACAACGGGCAACCTGCTGAACTGGAAAACGGAACGTGAGGTAAACTTCAGTCATTTTGAAATAGAAATAAGCAAGGATGCCCGGCAATTTGAAAAAATTGGCAGGCAGGCTTCCAATGCATCGTGCAATTCTGCGTTGCTGGACGTGTTGGCCAATGCTTCGGCACAATATTACTATCGCCTAAAAATGATTGACCGGCTGGAAAATATACCTGGTCAACATTAATAGGATAAATAATTATCCCGGAAGAGCTGATAATATCATTCAGCTTAAGAACCCATTTTACCAGTCTTTTATTCAAATTGACCGATTGACAATCAATCACTTGCAATCCTGTCCATACTTTGTCCATGCCCATTTTTAGGAAGCCGGCAGTAAACGGGCATAGATTTGCAGTAAACCATTAAACCTTTCCTTTATTTAACCAAACCAATCAGTATGTACAAAAAAGTCATCAGCAGCCTGGCCATCCTTTTAGCAATGCTCCCTGTGTTTTCTCAGGAAGCCTTTGTCATCAACCACGATGATATGCCCCCACCCAAGGGTGATGTAACCGTAAGGGTGTATCAAAACAGCCGGGGCATGCGCTCCACCGCCAGGGGCGATTTTGGCAACAAAGATTTTTCCCTGCTGGGCGAGGGTGAACAGGTGGGCATGAATTATTACATTGAAGACGATCCTTTTTTTAGCAGTGCCAATCTGGAGGTGGCCCGTAAAACCGAGAAAAAATTCGTACCCGGCTTTGTGTATTTTTATTCCTCTGTAATGGCTTTCCCCGGTGATGGTATTTATGAGGCCGGCATCAAAGTGCCTGTACAAAGCTACCCGCTCACTTCCTTTACCGGTAAAGCTACCGATCACCTGGATATTCCCGAACAGCACTATATACTGGACGAGCCAAAAAAAATCATTGAGTTCCCCATGCAGGAAGGCAGCAACTGGAGCTCCGAAAGCAGGCGCACTACTAATTTTACTTTAACGGTAGCAGCTTATGGCTTAAAGGATGTACCGGCGCAGCATGTATGGACGGTGTACCGGGAAGAGCACATTGTGGGCCATGGCAAAATAAGGCTGTACAACCCCGATGGGCCCAGCCGCTATTATGAAGTACTCAAAAGCGAAATTACCGAATACGCCATCGACAGTTTTTACCTGGGCGGCAAGCCCGCCCCCGCAGCCCTGCTGAAAGCCTTTGGTGCCACACAGGGCCAAAAAATCACCATCGACAACCGGGTGAATTTTTACCGCAGGGGCAGTTGCAATTTTTTGTTTTCCCTGTACATGGGCGCCAATAACCTGGATGGGGAAGTATTGCGCATACATGCCGATATAGATGTGGATCTGCCCGGTAAGGAAGAGGAGGAGAAAAAGGAGGAACAAAGCACCAGCGATCAGCTGCGGGGTATCAACCCGGCCCGTTTCCGGAAATAGTACCTGCACCGGTATTACCTGAACTGCGAACAACAGCACAGAATACAATTTTTATCATAAATATTAAAATTTAACAGTATGGACACGCAAATCAGTACAACTTTTATAAAGCAAATCGAGGCTTTCCTGGACAGGTATTATGACAAAATGCCCGACAAAGAAACCTGGTATGGCTATACAGAAAACAGCTTTGGCCCGCACCCTACCTGGCTGATGGATACACCCCATGGGTATTGGGGAGGGGAGGCCACCGACCAACTGCCCGCCGACCACAGCGACAGGCTGCTTACCGCCATTACCGGCCTTATTGCCGGCGCCGAGAAATTTGTTGACATCGCCTTGCTCGGCTTGCCATCGGGCAGGTTTTTGGAGGCCATCATAGCTGGCATTAACAAGTTAAACGGCAAAGCCATTACCATGCGCATACTGGGTGGCCACCCTTATACCGTGGGAAACGTGCTTGATACGAGAGGTGTAGCCAATAAAATCAATACAGGTTGCCCCGGTAACAAACTTAGGTTATTTGTGGCGGCGCAATGCGATATGATTGGCATATACCCCGGAAGCTGGAACCATGGCAAGTATGTGTCGGTGGATGGAAAGAAAATCCTGTTTGGCGGCCATAACTATATTAAAGGCACTTATGTGCATGGGCCTGCGGCGGATGAAAATGATTATAACCCCATTTTCGATATTTCCATCATCATGGAAGGCCCGCTGGCGGGCAAGGCACATCTTTTTTCAAATGCCCTGTTCAAATTTGTAAATAAGTGGAACTATTATGGAGGAAGGATTGCCACCCATATCCATTCACTGATTGGAAACGAGGTGGGCTATATCAATGCAGATATGTATGAATTGGAAAAAGTGCCACAGGGAAACACTTCGCCGGGGCCGCATAAGATTCCTGTATTGCATGTAACACAGCCCGGCACTGGTTTGTTAAATGATAGCAAACACCCCAACCCCAGCGCATCGGCTTTGCTGTATGCCCTGGGGAACGCTAAAAAAACTTTGTGTATCGTACAGCAGGACATTGCCGGTGCCGGTTTTGACTGGGATGCCGAAGGGGAGTACCGGGATAAAGATGTAGTTGGAAATATCCCTTTTGTATCCATTTTTGACCCCTATCCCAAACTTGAAACAAAGATGCGCTACTTTGATGTAAATAAGTTCAATGCGCTGGTAGGAAACCTGGTGAACAACAAGAACCTTGAAGTACGCATTGTACTTTCCAATAACGGAGCCACGGCCTTAAACAAAGACGAGCATTACCACCACGACGCCTCTCCGGCCGCCGTTTACCGGGCCATCGGCTGGTTTTTGGTAAAACGCTTTGGCAAAAAAGTGGAAGAGGCTGCCGGCATCATCGAAAAGCAGGTAGCCATTAAAACCATAGGCTTCAGGGGTTACGATGAATGGAAGGCCGGTGCTAAAAGAAAGATTGGCACCCATGCCAAATACTGGTCGGTTGATGATGAGGTATGTTATATCGGCAGCCACAATATGTATCCTTCAACCAGGTACATTATGTCGGCTGTAAGAACAGCGCACCTGCAGGAATGGGGAGGCATCATCGGCAACAAAGACGTGGTGGCTGGTATCCGTGGCGATTATTTTGAACATATTTTCAACTCCGGTAAAAAATTTCCATTTATTCAGGATTACCTGAAAAACCTGAAGAACCCCACCAGGTGGCCCTGATCTTTCCGGCTACGCATGTTTGCAAAGCAATGAGTGGTTTTTTTTAATAACGGGAACAAGCTGGTCTGCAAGGGCTGGCTTTTTTTGTTCAGTTACCTTAGCCCACATTGCAGCTAATTTGCCCTTAAACGCAATAATTTCAGATTTTTCAGATTTATTTTTCAGATTTACTCGTAGGGGGGTACAGGCTTAAATTTTTTATTGCAAGCATAAAGGGTGTTTGCCATTTGTAGTACACAAAAACTAAATATATTAGTAATTTTTTTGCGATATTTGCATTAAACTTAATAGACGTTGGAAATCATGAATTTAAATTTGTAGTACACAAAACGAAACTCAAAAAGTTATAAATCGTTAATTTTCAACCTACTAAATTAGAATTGCCGCAATGTGGGTTAGGGGCATTATGGGTGATGGGTGATGAGTGATGGGCTATGGTGGCTATTTTTTTTAATGCAAGGGTTGGAATTATACAGGGTATTTCGCTGGTTACGGGGAGTGATTGCTGCGCAAGGGTTTCATGCCTGCCCACATACCTATGCTATGAAGACACCGTTGGGACGGAAACAGATTTGATTGTATCAATTTGATAGTTTTCCGAAAATCTTATAGTTTGTTTTTCTATGGCGGTTGAATGTTTACGTATTGTTGAAATTGTCATTGCAAGAAATGGTATACTCATTAACCAACAAAAATACCTGATGAATTTATTTTTAAGCAACAGTCCTGCAATAATTGAGATTATTGTTATGGCAATAAAGAAAAATAAAATTGTTTCATAGTAAATCATAGCGATTTAGTTGTCAAAGCATGAAGTTGTTTCAATAGGGTTGCTGCAATAACCATGTTATAGTCAGTAGTTCTTGTCTTAGGTCCTGAAATTCTTTGTTAGTGTTAAATTTTTATCAAAAATCAAAATAATTCTCCCTTAAAGTCTTTCAATGGGATTTCTAAGTCGAACAATTCTATATTAAAACCTTTTAATTTTTGTATTGGAATAAATATTTGTCCAAATGATTTTTTGTCCTTTGTAATGTATGCCCCGATTTTCCTATTGAATATTTGAGCTATAAGTTTGCAATCGTCTTTAATTACATTGCGTTCAATATTGGCAACTTGCTCCTTATTATTGATTAAGATTGAATGAAACTCACCAGCGGTTTTGCCATCAAAAAAATCGAATGGAATAATTTTTACAAATTCAAGAGGTAAATTATTGGCATCATCTTTAACAGAGTATTCAGCTATAACAATACTGGATAAATATATTTCAACTTTTTGTTCTAAAAAATATTTAAAATAATCCTTTGCATTTTGATGTAATGGATCATTATTCTTAAGCAGCCGAATACAAAAAGAAGTGTCAAGTAGAATACTATCCATTTGTTCCTCCTCTTATTTCGTTTAACCAAGAATCGACATTAGGGATTGTATTCCAATTTTTAGAGGCTCTTTCTATTAAAAGATCCAATTTATGTTCATCATAATTTGGATTGTAGGTAATATAATCAATCAATTTAAGTTCAAAAGGTTTGCCATCTGCAAGGTTTTGTTTCCCTTTCGCCCTTACTCCATAAATTTTAAACAACCGTTTTTCACCTTCCAAAAGTTGTTGTTCGGTTGCGCTTATTACAAGCTTACCATACTCTTTGGTTAATAGGTGAAAGTTAGGATTATTGCCCCCTTCTTCATTCACTTTACCATACAAAATAAACTCAGTTTCAATGTGTGTCGCAGCGATTTTGAAAAATTGGGTTTTTTGATTGATTGTTAATATTGGTGTTGTATTTGATGAGCTGTAAAACGAAATTTCAAGATTTTTTTCTTTTGCTTTACGTTGAAATTTATCAATAATCTCCGCTCTTTTGGAATCCAGAAAATCAATGTTCCCTCTATTATTAATTTCTCCTGACAAACCATTAAACAACAAAACACCCGATATTGGCAAGTAAAATAAATTCCTTGCCGAACCTTCTTCTAACTTATATGAAATATGTGGACGTTCCGTTTTTTCCCCTCTTGTGGGATACAAAAATGTTTCCACATCACTGATAATTTCCTTTACCTCTGCAATGTCAATATCAATAGGTTTTAGCGGCTTGTTGCCTACTAAACCATCAATTTTAACTTCTATATAGCCTTGCTCTTCCACAATGCAAGTTTACGATTTTTTTTATTATTTTCAATTTGTTCTTCCAGTCCCTTATTTGTTTTAATGTTTAATTTTAAACCGTCTGTTTGTGGTTGCATTGTCGCTCTGGCATTGGCTATTACTCATTAATTGACGAACCTTTTCATTGTAAAAAATATTCGTTTAGTCGCAATTTACCCCCCAAAAGAGTAATAAGCGAACCTTTTTGGGGTAAAATAGCATGATAATAAAAAACCATAGGGGTATTGCCGCACCTTTTTTAGGTCTAATTCTTCTTGAGGCTTACAACTTATCTTAATTCTTTTAGTTACATGTGAGTGCCGCAAGGTAGTTGTAATGTTTTGTGGCCCTTGATTTCAGGGTATTGTTTATAGCTCCGAATTGTTCATCTGGTAAGTTATTCAGTTGCTTTATTGCCTGCAAGGGACTGGCAGCAAAGACTCACTGGCAACCGGCAGTACAATTTTATCATTTGCCAGTAGCTTTTGAATACTTTTTATTAATTATCACTGCAGCTCATTCTGGGCCCGGGCTCCATACAGTATGGCTTCCTTAAGTACATCCATATTGATGCCTTTCAGTGTTTTGAATTTGATGCAGTATCCTGTTACACTTGCCTTGCCCAGTTTTGTTCCATAGGTTTGGGCTAAGTATGTCTTGTCTTTAATACCAAGGATGTATACCGAGATGCCGGTTTTATTGGCACTCAGCCCGATTTGGTAAAATTCCCTGCTGCTTCCGTCGGCATATTGGATGGGGTACATGCCATAGCCTATATTGGGATTGGAAACAGTTTTGTTTTCCCCGTTTTTACCATCCAGGAACCATAATTTGCATCCCGGCATTAAATGCATAATGGTGTGGTGCAGTGTCTCCATATCGCTGCGTTTTGGTTCCGGCTGGCTGGCAATATATGCTTCGGCTTGTTCCTGTACACTCATGGAATGCTGTTTTAGTAAAGTAAGATCTGCACCTGTTTGTATTCCCTGTTACCGATTGGATGACCCCGGCAGTTGTAAGGATGCCAGCAGATTTTCCAGGTTGGCCACACTCATGCTGAACCCTTCTTTAAAGCCCATTTCAATCATCTTCTCCATACGGGCAAGCGATTCGTTGTAAATGGTAATATGCACTTTGGTGATTCCGTTGTGCTCACTGAAGGTGTACTCCCAATTGGAACCCGGCAATTCAGGGTTTTCATCCTTGTCGGCAAAAACATTAAACATTTTAAAATTGGTTTTGGGGCTGATGGAAGTATATTCCTGTATTGCCCAGCGCTCCAGCCCTTCGGGGCTTACCATCGCATAAAATCTTCGTCCACCTACTTTAAAGTCCATATATTTTGTTCTGGACATCCATGGTTTGGGGGCTACCCACTGGTCCAGCAATTCTGCTTTAGTAAACGCATCCCAAACCAGCGGAAGTTCCGCATCAAACTCCCTGGTGATGAATACCGTTTTTTGGGCTTTGTCAACGGTAAAATCAAATAACCCACCGGGCCCTGTGGGTAAATTGTCGCTTCCCGAATCAGGGGATTGTTCTTCGTTCATCATTTTTTATTTTTTTTAAGGGTTGATAATACTTTGTCGAGTTGGTTAAACCTTGTTTTCCAGAGTTCTCTGAATTGTTCCAGCCACTGATCAACTTCTTTCATTTTGTCTGCTTGCAGAGAGTAATATATTTCCCTGCCCTGCTGCTGCTGTTGTACCAGTTCGCATTCCGTAAGTATACGCAGGTGCTTGGAAACAGATTGCCTTGTAGTATGAAAGTTATCGGCAATGGCATTGGGCGTCATTGCCTGCAATGCCAGTAAAGTGATGATGGCCCGCCTGGTGGGGTCGGCTATTGCCTGGAAAATATCTCTGCGCATAAAACATGAAATGTCATTAAGAAACCAATCGGTTGCAAATATATATGCAACTATTTGGTTTCGCAAATTTATTTTTAAAATAACTTTAAAAAAGGAGATTGTGCAGGACGTTGGATGATATTGCCGCCCGGAAAAAATAGCTGTCCTTAGTAAGGGGAGCAGCCGGGCTGCTTTTTTTATGCCCGGTAATTTGCAGGGTTACAAGAACCACCCTGCAGCAGCACAGAGCGTACTGCCGCAGGGTGGGTGCATATGGTATTATTGCTTGATAAACCTTGCCTGCTGTACTTTACCATCACTGTTTACCCGCAGCAGGTAGCTGCCGGGTGGCAATGCCTGTACATCTATGTGGCTTACGTTGCGGGTGCTGATGTGCAGGCCGCCTGAAAGATCGTATACTTTTAATTCAGCCGCTGCCGGGTTGGCAATACCGCTGATGATAAGTGTGCTGCTAACCGGGTTGGGCTGCACTTGTAAAAGGGTGGTGGTGAATGTGGCTGGTGCCGCGGGTACTGCCCCTGTGGCACAACTGGCCGGTATGGTATCCGTGGTATACACAGTGCTGCAATTGCCGCAAAATACCGATTTAAAAAAGCAGGCAGCCTTGCTTACCCTGAACTCTTTTTCTGCATTGGTATCATTGAATATGCCGTGTACGCCATTGATGGCCACGGTAAGGTTGGTACATACAGCCGGTGCAGTATTTCTCATTTTTTTATGCAGACCCCTGGAGCCATAGGTAACAAAGGGTCGCAGCAGGCATTGTATTCCAAAGCTGGAGTCGATGGCTACAGTAGTGTCTTTTTCGCCATGGAAAGAAATGGTGGGTACAGCTTCTGCAGCATCATAAAAATCATTGAGCAGTCCTCCCCAGTTGTTGAATATACCTTTAATGCGGAATGGATTGCGCAGTGTATTACCCGATGTATCAATCCTGCCCAGTGAATCCCTCACACCGGGGAAAAGCTGGTCCACTTCATCCTGGGTAGCGTAATTAAGATTAAGGGCAGTAGCAGCACCGGCACTGCCCCCCCAGTTAGCAGTTTGGTAGTGTCAAGCCGCAGCCGGACTTCGTTGCTTACAAAAAAACGCATGGCAGCATGGGCATCCTGTATGGCACGGCATACGGCATATACACGGCTCAGGCTGTCGCGGCAGCGGGTATCGTAGCCAAGCCTGTAATCAATTGTGGCCGCCACAAAGCCCCTGCGGGCAAGCATCAGGCAAATGGTATCCAGGTCCTGCCGCTGCCCGCCTACAAAGCCACCACCATGTATCATGAGTATAAAGGGCCGCTTTGGCAGCGGATCTTTAGCCAGCTCGGGAAACCATATATTGTACCTCAGTACTTCTGGCTGATTTTTGATGTTACGGGCCTGGGCAAAAACACCGGTTTCAAAACCGATATCCTCCCTGCTAAAAAAATTAACTTCGGTAAAACGGTTGCTGTTACACAGCTGTGCCTGGGAACTTGTTAGACCAAGGCTGCCTGCCAGCAGCAAGAGTAGCATTTTTTTCATTGTATATTTTTTTAAGTGTGTAAAGCATTTACAGGTGGTAACCACGGTTGTTATTTTTGGTTCTGCCCGTTAAGACATTTGATGTGCTTCCAGGTTTAATACAATGAATTTTTTTTTAATTGAATCCTGTGAAGTTACCGGAAAAAATCTGTCAGCCGCAACGGCTCATCTTATCTCCTTTTACAAATTCTCCACAATATCCCTGTACCCCTTGCCAATCGGCAATGGTATACCATTTACTTCCATCGTATCTGCCGTATACGAATCAATTTTACTGATGGAAACGATATAGGAGCGGTGGATGCGTTTAAACCGGGTGGCAGGCAGCAGCGCTTCTATTTCATGCGTACTCATTTTGGTAAGCCATTCTTTTTGGGTGGTAATAATTTTTATGTATTCCCGCTGGCTTTCAATATACACAATGTCCGCAAACAATATTTTCACCTTCTTTTTTTGTACCATGATAAATATGTACTCTTTTTGTTCCGGGCCGGCAACGGGTGTATGTTCCGCAGTATCCGGCAGCCTGTTGCTGCCTGCTGACTTTACTTTGGTTACGGCTACTAAAAAGCGTTCAAAATCAAAGGGTTTCAGCAGGTAATCGGTTACATTCAGGTTAAACCCCTCCACTGCATACTGGTGATACGCCGTAGTGATGATTACCGCAGGCGGATGGGTAAGCATTTTTAAAAAAGCCATGCCCTTTAGTTTGGGCAGGTGAATATCAAGAAAAATCAGGTCGGTGGTATGGTGCCGCAAATAATCGGTACCCAGGATGGCATCTTTAAAAGTACCCTGCAGATGTAAAAAGGGTACCTGTGCAATATAATCGGTCAGTACTTTTACTGCAAGTGGTTCATCTTCTATGATGATACAATTGATATCAGGCATGACTGGATAAATTTATTTTTAAAGTGGCTGTGAATACTGATTGCTGCTGCTGAACAGTGAGGTGGTAATCGCTGTACAAAAGTTCCAGTTGCCGCCTGAGGTTGGAGAGGCCGATGCTTTCCTTAATGGTGGTAGCATTATCTCCCTCAGCGGAATTTTTTACCAGGAAAAGCAATTGACGGTTATTAACCGAAAGGTGAATATCGATAAAGGGCTGGTGCCTTGTTTCAGACACGCCGTGTTTAAAGGCGTTTTCCACCAATGGCATCAGCAGCAGGGGAGGCAGCGCCTGTTTCATGTCTTCAATAGTATGGTTGAAATTGATGCGTAATGAATCATCGTACCGCAATTGTTCAAGTGCAATATAGTCGCTGATGATTTTAAGCTCCTGCTCAATGGCAATATAGTCGCCGTTGGTTTCGTACAGCATAAAGCGCAGTATTTTCGACAGCCTCAGGATGGATTCCGGCGCCAGGTCCGACTTGTCCCTGGACAGGGCATAAATATTATTAAGGGTATTGAATAGAAAATGCGGGTTGGTTTGCGACCGCAGAAAATTCAGCTCTGCCTCCTGTTTTTCAATGCGCAGTTGTTTGGCAGCCTGCTTCAGCCTTATATAATTGTAAATATGCCGGGTAATGCCAAAAAATAAAACAGAAGCCATGCTGTAGCCCATAAAATAGGTTTCGCCACTGTAGTCTTTGGTAAAAGGATTGAGGTCGAAATAAATATGCAGCCGCACCCCAAGGTTACGCCAGGCATAGAGGCCAAAGGAATAGAAGAGGATATGTATCCACAGCAGCAAAGCACCTGCCAGTAACCTTGACCAGCTCAGCTTTATAAAGGGCAGGGTATATTCAAAAAGTATGAAATTAAAAAAATTGAGGTAGCAGATGAGCCAGATATTGTTGATAATCCTTTTAAAAAAGGTGCCCGGGTCGCTTACCAGGTTCCCAATCATGTTCAGTAGCAGGAATGCCGTTGCAAGCTGTACATAAAACTTTACTTTTTTTCTGTCAATTAGCCCCATTCCTTTCATTTATAATCTAATATTCGGAAAAATATTGCAATTTAACCGTATAATCTATGGAATTGAGTTTTGGGTAAACAGATGCCGGTTTATTGTCTGCCAAAAAACAAAGGAAAGCCGCAAACTCCTATCCTGTGTGTCATGTGCCAACAGTCAATAACTGCTTCGGAAAAAGGCCGGTTGTTTGTTTACACCAACGGGTTGTTTATTGAAACACCTTATCAGATTTTTCAATTATCAATTACTCTTGCAACCAGGTAAACAATTGGTCATTAAAAACTAAGCGCATTATTATGAAACAGATTATTTTCTCTATCGCAGTTATGCTTGCGGCCATGCCGGTAACTGCGCAGCCTCCTGCCATACGTACAGCAGTTAGTTATGAAGCAGCAAACTGGAAAACCTGGTTACTGGACAATCCCGGTAAAATAACCATTGCTGCTCCGCCGGGTATTGCACAGTCGGGGCAGGAGCTGCGGGCTGTAAGGCAGCAGATGAGCAAAATGGATGCGCAAAAAAAAGCCGCCATACAGTACTGGGATGCAGGGGCGCCCTCTTACCGGTGGAATCAAATTATTGACGGCCTGCTTGAACAGGATTTTTCTGTGATGCTGCGTATGCCTGCCGCATGGATGAATATTGCCATCTATGATGCCACGATACTGGCCTGGAAAGAAAAAGCAAAGTACAAGCGCAAACGCCCGGGAGAAACGACCCCTTCGCTTAAGCCTTTTGTTAAAGCTCCGCAAACCTATTCCTATCCATGCGAGCATACGGTTACGGCTGCAGCTGCTGCGTATATGCTGGCCTATTTTTTCCCGGCAAAGGCCGACTCCATCATGCAGATGGCGCATGCTGCCTCACAATCGAGGATAGATGCTGGTGTGCAATATCCCAGCGATGCGGCTGCCGGCTGGAAACTGGGGGAGCAGGTGGCAAAGGAAATTATTGAAAAGGCAAAGCAGGATGGCTCGGCCAGGCAGTGGGATGGTACAATGAACAAAGACCCCCAAAAATGGACAGGTTCTTATCCTATGGGCATTACCCTGGCCAGCTTTACGCCCATAGTTATACAGTCGGCCAGCCAGTTCAGGCCGCAGGCACCGCCGGATTTTGAAAGTGATATGAAGGAGTTGAAGGCGTTTAAACAAAATTCCCATTCCCGCTTCCTGGCTCATTACTGGGCTAACACTGGTGATGCATGGACGAAGGTGGTCAATCAGAAAATGTTTGAATACCGTATGGCAGATGATGCACCGGCCGTAGCCCGTATCTATACCGTGTTAACCACTGCTTATCATGATGCCGCTATTGCCATTTTTGATGCCAAGTACACCTACTGGGGCATCAGGCCCAACCAGTACGATACAAGCTATAAGCCGCTGATAGCCACACCACCATTTCCCGGTTATCCATCCGGTCATGCTGCAGGTGCTGGTATGTCGGCAGCAGTGCTGGAATATTTCTTTCCGGCAGATGCTGCATTGTTCAGGCAAATGGCTCAGGATTGTGCAGATTCACGCTTTTATGCAGGCATACATTTTCGTGTGGATAACGAAACCGGCTTGCGCATGGGGGCTGTACTGGGGAAATATGTGGTGGAAACCTGGATGAAGCAATGAGTTCTACTGGTTCATCAATCTCCCGAAATCTCCACTGTAATATTCTTATTGGGTGTGGCAGCAGGATTGTCTGTGCCGTAAAAAGCTGTTTTTAATTTTTTATATGCTTTAGCTGATTCCTGTATGGAGCAGAGGTTTGCGCCAAGCTTGTTGCCAACCAGTATACAGCCTTTGGAGTCACTTACTTCGTTTCCGATATGGATTTGTACATTGGTGCGGCCGGGAACATTTTTTAGTTCAATGCGCCAATGGTCGGTATGGTCGTACCTGAGTATTGCGTTGTACTTTCCTGCCGGGATGGAGCTGATATTGTTCAGGTTTTCCTTCCAGGGTTTTTCAAGTGAGTAGCAGATGATTGTGCCATTCACAGCCAGGTAGCCCGATGTGCATTTTTTATCAGGGTATTGCCT
The DNA here is from genome assembly GCA_031375675.1 of Chitinophagales bacterium. Taxonomy (GTDB): domain Bacteria; phylum Bacteroidota; class Bacteroidia; order Chitinophagales; family Chitinophagaceae; genus Ferruginibacter. The sequence goes on along the minus strand of JANMIG010000102.1, from coordinate 47,525 downwards.
GAAAATAGAAATGGCAAAATCTTCGGGCGGGGTAATAAATGAAGCAGCTGAAAGCAGCACAAGCAGCAATACAGAACTAGTAATAACTGATTTCATAAAAATTGATTGTATGGTTTTGTATGTAAATTGATTGTTAGAAAATGATTTTATCGGTTGTAATATCCACCCGGCTGCCCTGGAAGGGAATAGGAGACAGGCGGGCAGTACCGCCATCGCTGAACCGCACAGTTCCTGTAAGCTGGTACCTGTTTTGCTGAACAGAGATGCGTGGTGTTACCACCTGTGCTTCTGCCCCGAATGAACCGGCGGGAGAAAGGGATTTGTTGGTAAGCGGAATACCGCCTGACTGCTCATCAGACAGTAAGGTAAGGGTAAAATCAACGGATTGTACCTGCATCGAAAGTTCGGTGCCCGGTGGGGTAATGATGGCAGGTATTGTATTTTTAACTACAACCTTTTCTGCTACACCATTGTTTTCCAGTACCATAAAGCGGTTGATGGTTTGTTCAAAACTGCCGTCGTTATAGCTCAGGGCAAGGTCTGGTATGCCGGCAATGGTTTCCCCGGGGGCCAGCATTGTGGCATCCAGTGCATAGGTTCCGCCGGCATTGATGCGTGCATCTTTCAAAAAAACAGTTCTGCCCTTTGAGGTGGTAAGGTAGGCAATGGTTACAGCAGCATTATCCCTTGTATTCTCCAGCGTTAAACCGTTTATTTTGATATTATGCCCAACCCGCTTATTCAGCCGGAGCAAAAGCGGCAGCGATTCGCCCTGCTGCTCAGGATTGCCGGGCAGTTTCCAGCGTACATTTACCTGCAGCCCGGCGGTTGAGAGCTGGAACATGGCCGATGAAATACTTTCGGGCCTTATGTACAATGTTACCGATACAAGGGAGCCTGCTACAGTTATAGCGCTGTTGATGATGCCATCAGTTTTTGCAGCAGCCAGCTCATACACAATGCCGGGCATCAGCCCGGGTTCTGCTCCCCGGCCGTATTTGGCTTCCAGTGCTGCACTCAATGCGCCTGCCGCCAGCGGATCCGATACCAGCTCGGCTTCCATCCTCAGCTTATATGATTTTTCCGGGGTTTCCACAATCTCCAGTATACCATAATTAAAAGCAGCCGTATTTCTTATCCCGTTGATTACAATGTCTGTAGGGTGCAGGTAAAAACTTTCAGGCAGGCCCCGCTTTAAGTAGGAGAGTATCCGCCCCTGGAAAGGAGTGCTAAGGGTTGCCTGGTCGGATGATACCAGGTTCTGGGCTTCATTCAGCATTTCGAGGGTGGCGGTATATTTGCTGAAGTACTCATCATCATAAGGTGCATCAAGCTGGTACCGTGGCATTTCCACCACCTGCTTCAGCAGGGAGAAAAACCTTTTGCGGTTGCCCAGCAGTTTGGCAGAAATAATTTCCTTGTTCATGTACTTCATCCACTCAGCTGCCCAGGCCGAAAAAAGTTTTTTAAGAGGAGATGGCAGTTTGCTCATGGCATTTTCGTCAAACAGGGCACCAACTATCTCGTAACTTCTGGGGTCAATTACATTTTGCCCGGTAAGGGTTTTTAACTTTTCAGTAATAAAGCTGCTGGCATCAAGACCTAATGGGGTGCCATATATTTTATTGAAATTCGCATAATTAGCCTGGTTATTGGGTGGAACCGGGGGCAGGTCAGTGGACTTTAAGCTTATAAACGGCGGCGTGTAAATGGCGCTGCTGGAAAGTTTTGCCCGGTCCGTAAGCCAGAACAGTGAACTGAATAAATAGACATTTCTTGTATCATTATATTCCAGCCCCGCCAGGTAGAGATACCGGGTAATGAGTGAGTCGTTTACTATATTGCCCGGCTTTGCCAGGTTATGGATTATCATGGTATCGGCCGGCGACAGCTCACTGCGGTATTTGCGCATGATGGTGAGCATTGTTACCGGGCTGAAAGTTCTCAGATAAATATTATTGAAAGGATAGGTGAGGTCAACGGTATATCCTTTCATTTGCTCCATCAGCTGCCTTAACCTTGCCAGAAAAGTGGCTTTAAGTGTATTGAATCCATTGCCTTCAAAAACCACTTGCTCTGCTGCAAAATAAAACTGTGTACCATATCCATACGCATAGTTATTGCCCAATGGCGTTGCCCAGTTTTTTACACCGGGGAAGCCCGTGGTACCCGACAGCAGCAGGCGAGCCTCCTCTGTAAGAATGAGTTTTCTGCAGATAAAAGTCACCGAACCTCCATCACGGTTGGCTTCACTGCCTGCAAAGCTTTCAATAATTATGCTATTGTTGCCCGATATCCTGAGTGTATTGGCAATCACCACCACATTTTTGCAGATACTCCCTTCATTTTTAGCCGTTGCGCTGCCCGGATTAAGCGAAAAATTTGACAGGTTGAAATCTTCCAGTGTAATGTCATCGCAGAAATAGGTGATATACGGAAGCTCAAAGGGTTCATTTACTCCCAGTTTTTTTACATCAAATTTTTTTACCACACTGTATTTTACCGCTTCGGGTATTGTTTGCTGCTGGGCATACAGGGCCGGTGCTGCAGCAAAAAAAAGCAGGATGAATACGGGTGCAAATAGTTTTATTTGTAGTCTCATTTTAGTAATTTAAAAATACTTGCCACCACGGGCATAGTAAAATGGTTTTACTGCTTTGCAGGGTCACGCAATAAATAATTCAGCGCAGGCTCTGTAAGTTTCAGGTCTTCCATTGTTATCGTTTTGGAAGGGGTATTGCCAGCGTATTCGTATTTTAAAGTCACACTTACCGGGTTGCTTTCTATGGCGGATTTTTTTACCAGCCACGATACAGGCTGCGGCTGCGAATAGTTACCCTCTGTAAATTTTGGCTGAATGGTTTTACTGTATTCCAAGTTGCCTATTTTCATCTGTACCTGCACCCTGATCAATTTTTCGGAAGGGATAATATTTTTAAACAGGAGGTCCGACGGATCAAATATCACCGGGGTAATACCAACTTCGGGTGGCGTTACCGGAATACCACCATTCACCAGGTCCTGTACCGATTCCAGTACCAGTTGCTTGCCTGCCTGCAGCAATGTGGTGGTAGTTTTAAATTTCAGGTCGGATGGGGTGCTGCCGGAATTGAGATAAGGGGCAATGGCAAAATCGAGGTTGGATACCGGCCTGTTGCCGGGGATAGATTTCCAGCTGGCAGCAGGCGACCACAGGGCTGTTCTGGATGCTACTGATACCCCGTTTTTGAGCAACTCAGTTTTTATAGTAACCTGCGAAAGCTCGGGCTGGTTGCCCGGTTCGGGTAAAATAAAATGTGCTGTCTGCCAGTTGAAGCCCGGCACAAACTGTGCTATCGTTTTCTTTATATCATCAGGATATTGACCCACGCCAATAAAGCCGCCGGCAATTGTTTTACGCTCCACTATCTTCCTTTCCGTCCAGGTAAATTCCTCATCCAGTTCTGATATGAGTTCCACTTTTTTAAAACTGGCATTGTACCCTGCACTGGCAAAACGCCCGGATACCTTTGGCGTGCCAGAAGTGGCAGGCGGTATGGCAGGCGGTGGCGACATCATCTGGAAGATATTGTCATTGATCCTTTTCATCACTCCCTGCATCACAATATCCATATTCTCTTCAGATATTTCCTGGCTGCCGATTTTTTCAACAGTCAATGCGCCGTTGACCTGGAGCTTTTCTTTGATGTTGGTCCACCGCATGGTGGATGATGCACCAAACAACCCGTAGTAAGAAGCTTTTGTTTTTAAAACTTTATCCTCGCTGTAATGTTTAAATATCTTTCTGTAATTGGCCTTTACACGCAGGCTGGCTGGTGGCGTTAAGCCGTAAAATGAAAATTCTATTACCACTGGTATGCCGGTATTGCTGCTGGTGCTGCCACCCATCAGTGCATCGTTGATATCTGCCCCCTGCTTGGTGAGGTAAAGCACAAAAGGAGCTTTCTGGCTGGCGAAAATGGGGAAATTGCCTGTGCCAAAAGCGTTGGATACGATGGTATTGTCAGTAGGGGAATAGATAGTGGCCGTTGCCGATTTAACAGGCAGTGGCGCAAGGGATATATTGGGGGCAATGCCACCGGCGGCATCGGACAGCTTTGCAATCAATTCGGTTTTTAATGCCAGCAGGGCAGCAGGCTCGGGCGACAACGAAACGGAGAATTGTAAAATTCCGCCATCTTTAATACCTCCTGCAACCGTTTCATCAGCAAACTGGTAGCGCAATAAACTAATCTCCGGCGTGGTGCGGTTATTTATTTTAACCTCATTCAACCTGGGGGTATTGGGGATATAATACCATTGAGAATTATTGAATGCATCTTTTACAACGGTAAAGCTTTCTTCTTTCCCATTGTATTGAATGACCAACTCCTGCATATCTCCGCTTAAGAGACTTGGCTGGCTTTTTGCCAGTAAAGAAAGGAATAATAACAATAACAGTGCATACACTGATTTAATCATGTTGGTGGGTTTTATTCTGATTGTTAATTGCTTACGGTATTGATGATGCTGCTATCATTGAAGATTGCCAGCATTTTTGCTGATGTTGAGTTTGCACTCAAGTCGTCAAATATACTGTAATTGTGATACCTGTAGTGGAAATGTTTAGCAGAACAGTATATTTTACTTAATTTTTTACAGCCATTTTACCGTATTTTTAATCATGCGTTTTGTATTCCTGTGCATGGTATCGTGTATCGGCTATTGGCTGCCGGCCCAGAATAATTTCCAGGCTTATACGCCTGTGAACGGACTGGTGGATGCAAGGGTACACACCCTGTACCAGGACAAAAAAGGAGTGCTTTACTTTCTTACACGGGATGGGTTCAGCAGTTATGACGGGCAGCGTTTTGTCAACTTTACACAAGTGAACGATATCCCGGTATCTGTAACCAACAATATGGTACAGATGCGGGATGGCAGTTTGCTGCTCTCTGCTAATACCGGTATTTATTGTTTAAAAGATAATTTGCTTTACAGGGATACCATCACGTTTAAGCAGGTGGTGGAACCTGGTGATTTTATTCCTTTAACCGGTACGCAGTTTTTATTGCCGGCTTATTCTGGCCTGTATTTTTTAAATGGCAATAAACTGCGGCAATTAGATACACGGTCATTAAATACCCCAGCAGGCACACTTAATATCGATAAAGCAACGGCTTACGGTAAGTATATGGCTGCTGTGGCGGGGGGCAAACTGGTGCTGTATAACTGGCAGGCGCAAAAGGTGACGGACATACTCAACAACACTGTCTTAAATATCGTACAATACAATTCACACAATTTTATATTGACAGAAAAGGGATGGCTGCAGCTCAGCACCGAAGCATATAACCAGGGGAAGCTGGTAACAGAACCACTTTATTTTCAGCAGCGGGTACCTGCAGGGTTCTCATTTAAAAATTTTTACATAGATGCCCGGCAAAATATATGGCTCATCGGTACGTCAAACAGGTTGTGCCGTATCCCGCAGGGAACCGGAAGCCCGGTTTTTTATACAGTTGATGCCGGTTTGCCTGCAGGCATCAGCAATGTGTATTGCGATGCAGAAGGCAATACCTGGATGACGGTGCCGGGCAAAGCAGTATACAAGATGGTACAGGGCAGGGTATCGCCCTATGTAATGGGCCAGTACCCGAAAGCTGTTTCATTGTGCGGCAGCAATGAGGCATTGGTAGTGGGCAAAAAAGACAGTTTACTCAGTTTTACAAAGCAGGGGCAGCAACTGGTGAAAATGAAAACACCGCCAGGCAGTATGAGGGCTTTTTACTGGAATGGTGATTGGTGGCACCTGTTGTCCGACGCTGTACTGGTAAGTGCAGGAGGTAAACGCATTCCGCTGAAGCGAACAATGGAAGGCGCATCAAGCCTTTCTTCCAAAATATCTTTCGACAAAGAAAACCGCCTGGTGATTGCAGGCAGTTATTGTAATATTATTGATGCGGATTATCGCCAATGGAGTTTTAAATTACCAAATTTTACCGACAGGGTAGTTGCTGATGCTCAATTTCATTACTGGGCTTTCAGCAGGGCGGGGCATATCGTTGAATTTAAGTTGCAGGGCGACAGCATACAGCAGCTTGCTATGTATACCGGATTGCGCTATGGTACCCGGGAAGTACTGCACTGGAACGCAGATACCTTCTGCATTGGTACCCGCAGTGCAGGGCTGGTAATCATAAAGGCCGGCCCGGCAGGTTACCGCTACTTGTCAGTATTGGGCAGAAGCAGGGGGCTCAGCAATAATTTTATTGTAAACCTGCATAAAACAGGAATGCACACATTACTGGCTGCCACTGTTACGGGGCTTGATATGTTTCACTTTTATCCGGCAGATACCACAGTAGAACAGTTGTACGGCCGCATCAATGTATTTGATGGGGTGAACTACCTGGCTGCATTGAATGACAGTACGGTACTGGCACTGAATGAAGACCAGTCGCTGTACCAGGTAAATACAAAACCTGCAGCTGAAACAGGTTATACCCCCCGGCTTTTTTTTAACCAGCTAAGGGTAAATGGTGAGGCTTTGGAAAGTGACAGTACATCCTCTTTTGCTTTTAATAAAAATAACCTGCGCTTTGCAGTAAGTGCACCCAGTTTTATTGACGAAAAAAATATCCGGTTTACATTTTACCTCAGGGGCGAAGAGCTGGAAAGGGTACAGGAAGGTTTGTCGGCCGATTTTGAAATACTCAACCTTCCGCCCGGGCATTACCAGTTGCTGGTAACAGCGTCTTTTCCCGGCTACCAGTATGCTGCTCAATCGGTAGCATACACTTTTACCATCCGTAAACCATTCTGGAAAACTGCCGGTTTTATTGCAGCAGTGTTTGCACTTATATTGTTAGCCGGGTTCGTTGTTTTCCGCAGTGTATTGCGGCGCAGGCTGCTGAAGCAGCGCATTCAGTTGGAAAAAGAAAAAGCTGTTGCAGGCGAACGCAGCCGTATTGCCACCGATATGCATGATGAGCTGGGTGCCGGTATTTCCACCATCAAATACCTCAGCCAGTCCGCTCCTTTTATTGCCCCGGAAATACAAAAAGAAAATAACCTGAAAATAGCTGCCCAGGCAGATGAACTTGTAGATAAGATGAACGATATCATCTGGGCCATGAACGAAAATAACGATACGCTTGATAACCTGCTGTATTACTGCAAAGCATGGGTGCTTGAGTATTGTGATGCACATCACCTGCAGGCTGCGGTTTTGCTGCCGGATGCCATCCCCCGGCTGATTGTACGTGGTGATGTGAGGCAGCATATTTTTTTATGCATCAAGGAAGCGGTACACAATATTGTTAAGCATGCTGGCGCTGATGCGATGAAACTGGAATTTTTGCCTGCACCGGATAAGATGGACATCATCATCAGTGATAATGGCAGGGGGTATGACAGGCATAAAATCAAGCAGGGTAACGGGCTGTACAATATGGAAAAAAGAGTAAGGCAATTGAAAGGCAGTTTGGAAACCAAAAGCATAAATGGTACCCGTCTCCATTTTTCAGTACCACTCTAACCAAAGTTATACTCATCATCATGCAGGAAATATTATTTTTGAGATTATGGCTAAAATCAGGGTAGGCATTGTGGAAGATATTGAAGACATCAGGAATGCCATTGCTGCAATGCTGATATGGGATGCTGATTTTGAATTGGTATTTACCCTGGGGCGTGCAGAGGAAGCGGTGGACACCATACCGGCTTTGCAACCTGATATTGTGATTATGGACATTAACCTGCCCGGTATGAACGGAATCGACTGCATCAAAAAGGTGAAGCCGCATTGCCCGGATACACAGTTTATGATTTTTACCATTTATGAAAATGATGAAAATATCTTCAATGCGCTGGAAGCTGGCGCCAGCGGATACCTGTTGAAAAAATCATCCATGCCGCAAATAGCTGATGCGCTGAAAGAATTGTACAGCGGTGGATCGCCCATGAGTGCGCAGATAGCCCGTCGCCTGGTACAGCGCTATCAAAAAGACAGTAATCCCGCTCAAGAAGAAGAAGGGCTCAGCAGCCGGGAAAAAGAAATTATTCAGTTGCTCTCCACCGGCCTTTTGTACAAGGAAATTGCCGACCGCCTCGGCATTACCACCGGCACCGTAAAGCAGCACATCCACCGCATTTACGAAAAACTGCACGTAAGCAATAAAACGGAAGCCATCAATAAAGTGTTTAGGAAGAGTTGACAGTTTACGGATTACAGTTCACAGTGGCATCCAGTTCGTTGGGGTCACTTTAATTAGTTAGTATCTGCTAGTTGAAAAAATCAGCACATCAGCAAATCATCACATTTGCACATTTGCCCATTTGCACATTTGCCCATTTTCACATTATCTGTAACCAAGGTTATATTGCCCAATCCATTCAGCTTTGCCAACTTTACAATACCTCTAAAAGGAAAGATTAAACAGATACAAAGTATGAAAATCGTAATATGCTTATTAATAGCAATATGCTCATGGAGTGGAGTAGCCGCCCAATTTGTGGGCATCGGCAATACCAGCCCGAATTTTCTTTTAGACCTAAGCGGCCGTATGCGCATCCGCGGCGGTGCAGACAATAATAACTCCGCTGGTTTATGGCTCAGCGGAAGCGGCAGCGATTCGGCCTTTGAAAAAATATTTATGGGCATGCAAACAGATTCCACTGCCGGTTTTTACAGTAACAAACTGGGGGTTGGCTGGGGCTTTTTATTCGATGCCAGAAATGGCAATGTGGGACTTGGAAACGCAAATCCCAGTTACCCGCTTTCTTTTGCTGATAATGCTGGCGGTAAAATTTCACTGTTTCGTGATGGAGCGGGTGATTACTATGGCCTTGGCATTGGTAGTAGTGTGATGCAATTGATGTCTTCCAATAGTTCCACCAGTATTGTTTTTGGCTATGGGCGCAGCAACAATTTTACGGAGAATATTAGAATGGGAGGTAATGGCAATATGGCCATTGGCACTACGGATATTAGTTTGTCGGGTTTAACTGTAAACAAAAAAGTAGGTGCCACACATGCCATCTTTGGCAGCAATACTACAGGTGTTGCCATTGAATCTTCCTTTCCCGGTATTGGATTTAACGCTTATTTCAGTGGCAGCCGCAAAACCATCGCTACCGGGTTCAGTGGTCATATAGGCGTAAATCCATCCAGTGGCGGTATTCAAATGCTTGTGTCAACGCAGAGTAACACCGCCGGAAGCACTGGTTCCTATAAAACAGCCCTCGATATCAAAGCTGATGGAAAAGTAGGGCTTGGGGTAACCGACCCGGCCTACCTGCTGGACATAGGCGAGCGCATGCGCATTCGTGGTACGCCCGGCTTTACTGCAGGTATTTGGCTCAACAATGAAGCCAATACGGCGCTTGCTTCATTTGTAGGCATGCAGGCAGATAACCAGGTGGGTTTTTTCGGTTTTGGCTCGGCGGGATGGGGGTTTTTAATGAATACACAAAATGGGGCATTGAGTGTTGGCGGTAGTACAGGTGCCGCAGGCCAGGTGCTTACCAGCAATGGCAGTGGCAGTGCGCCTACCTGGCAGGGTGGCTTGGGCGGCGGCAAGCCCTTTGTGGTAAGACCCAGCAGCAACTCACCCGACCTGGGAACCAGTGGCCGGGTAGATGTGCCGAATATGGTGGCCAGTTTTACATTAGCTGTTCCTTCGCAGGTGGTTTTTAACTTCAAACTGTCCATTGCCAACCGGGGTTGTTTGGCTTGTGGCGACAGGCGTACTTTTATTTTCTTGGTACAGAACATTGTAGGCGGCACCACGGATATCGCAGCTACCACTGTTTATACCCCGAATGGCGAAATTGCCGATGGGGTATCGGGCCCCATTGTGGTGGACTTGCCGGCCGGTACCTACTCCTACAAAATAGCGATAGGCCCTTCCATATTTGGAGCGGCTACAGTATATGCAAGGCAACAGGAAGGGATTTTTACCTGGCAGATTTATCCCAATTAGTAGTTGATAATTGATAGTGGATAGTTGATAGTTGATAGTTGAGAATTTGAGAATTCGTGTAATCAGTGTAATTTTTTCATAATTCGTGATAAGTTAATTCGTGTAATCAGTTTAATCATTTAAAATTCGTGTTAAAATAAATCGTGTTAAAAAAAATCGTCATCAATAAACGGTACCTGTTACTTTTACTGGCCTTTGGTTGGCAACAAATGTTTGCCCAGTATCATTGCGACGAAGCCGCAGCCAAAAACATACCCTGGCAAATGCGCCCCGAAACCGCAAACGGCGAATGGGCGAAGTACATGAAGCCCATGATTACCGAAATGAAACGGCTCTTTCCGCAGCCACCGCCGGGTTTGCAGGTTACCTATGGCATTTTTGATGCGATGGGTTCAGGCAAACGCTACAGCACGGGCATCAATTTTTACGAAGGCTTTTTGATGATTAAAGACATCGTTTGTGAAAAGCAAAGCAATGGTGAGCGTAAAATTATACCAGAGGGGGAAACCGGCTGCTGGTTCTATACAAGGCCCAACGATTTCCGCAACCTGATGACCAATTTTTTGAATGGTACCGTGATGTACCTGCCCGGTACCGAATTTCCGCTCTTTTCAGGTGATATACGGTTGGCGGAAAACGACAAGGGTATGATGAGTGTGTATGTATTTAATAAAGACGGGGAGCAACAATTCGCAGCCTGGTTTTTTTCGGCCCGCAAAGCCCTGCCTATACGCAAAGTCAGCAAAAAAGAATTGGCCAAGGCCTACCGCAACAGCAAAATCAAAGAACTGGAGGAGCGCAACCAATCACTGCAAAAAACACTAACCGCTTCCAAAGAAGGGTATAAAAGGGTACAGGCCGATAACAATTATAACAAGCCCGGTGAAAAGGAAAAAGTATTACAGTCTTTTATTGACGGAGATAAAAAGATAGTTGACATTATGGAGCGCAATAAGATAGCAATGGACAACTGCCGGCAACAAACCGAGGCCATGATGCGTGCAGCCGATGCTGATGCACCTGCTTATGAAAGTGAGATGAACGAATTGATGTTCGGCCCGGATAGGAAAACGGGTAAAAACAGCGAGTCCCGCTTTGTATATGTTGAAGATGAAACCTATTTTAACAAAACCCTGCCCAAGGCCCAACCACAGTTCATTGTAGCCTCGTTGCGCCGCCAGGATATAACACCGGCCAAAACAGCCTTTATCAAAAAGATAGAAGATGAATTTGATTGGAATGTAGTAAGCAAAATGGTGGGTGCCTCCTCTGCGTCACAACCGCTGACCATTTCGGATATGGGTGACTCGCCGGGCGGCTACACTTCCGGAGCTTTACCGCCAGCCACTACGCCGACTGCAGTCAGTGGTAATAATTACATGGATAATTTTTCAACTGCTGTTACCGGTAAACCACCTGCTAAATGGACGGTGAGCAACAGCAGCGCTATTGTAAAAGAGGTTGATGGTAAGAAGTGCCTGGCCATTAAAAATACCGGGCTGTTCTTTCCTGATTATGCCGTGCTGCAATTGCCGCAAAATTTCACGCTTTCGTTTGACCTGAGCTGGAATCCCGGCATCTCTTATTACAGTCCCGATTTTATGTTTCACATTGGCGCTGCCGTGTACGACAATACATTGAAGCGGTACGACAGGCAGCAGGTAAATGTAAACAGCTACACATCGGCCCGGATGGAACGGATATGCCTGTGGATGGATCCGCACTGGAACAATAATGGAAGAAGCGGTATGCAGGTATTCGACAGCCGCGGCGGCTTTCTCTTTGATAAAAGCAACAAAGCCACCCAGTTTTTTAAAGATAAAAACCAGGTAGCCGTTAAAATGGTAAGGCAGGGTGCAAGGCTTACAGTTTACTTTAACGGTGAACAGGTATGGGATCTGCCCGATGCCATGCAACCCAATATCCGCTGGAACTTTTTTGGCTGCGGGCTGGGCAATGCACCCAATGCCGATCCGGCCGATGAATTTTATTTAACCAATCTTCAATTAAAAGCGGAATGAAACAAAGCATATTGATTGCTTGCAGCATGCTGGCCTTAGTGGCAGGTGCTGATGCGCAGCAAAAGGGCAGTTTCGACATATTTTCTTTTACAGCCCCTAAAGGTTTTACCACCGAAAAAACCGCCAGCTATGCTGTGGTAAAAAAGGACAATGGCGCACAGTACTGCAACAGCTTTGTAATGAAAGCCCGGGTATCGTCTGGTAATGCAAAGACCGATTTTGAGGCCGACTGGCAAAGCCATGCCGCCAAACAAGGCGCTGCCAAACCTGCGAATAGCAGCAGCGGCAACCAAAATGGCTGGACGGTAACGGGTGGTTACGGCACCGCTACTTTTAAAAACCAGCCGTTTTATATCCTCATCAGTACATTTACCGGTAAGGGCATCACCTGGTGCGTGGTACATTATTTCAACAACGAATCGTTCAGCAACAGCATTGCGGCGTTTACCGCTTCCGTCGTACCCGATGAAAACAAGATGGCCTCACTTGTTGCCAATTCTAATGTCATCAATAATCCTGTTCAGCAACCTGCTGCACCGGCGGGCAGTATGATGATGACAAAATACACAACCAGTTTTAATGATGGCTGGACAGCGACACCCAAAGCAGAATATGTACAAGTAACTAAAGCAGGTACTGAAGTTCGGCTGTACTATGTAAATGACGCATTGGAAAAGCAACGCCCCAATACTGTTGATCCGGAAGCATGGTACTGGAATAAAATAGTAGAACCGGCTTTTAGTGCCCCAGCTCCGCAAAAATGGGTGCAGGTAACTTATCCCGTCATTTACTTTTATGAAGGCGAAGCCACCGATAAGGCAACTGGTAAACAGGTGTATGTAGCCATGAAAGTAATTTACGAAGGCGGGGCAAGGGTAGTGGTAGCTATTGCAAAAAACAAAGCGGCATATCAGCAGCAATACCCGCACCCCAACGACCTGAACCGGATGCTGGGCTACAATAAATTTGCTGTAACCCTCAGCGATGTAGTGGGTACCTGGGCTAAAAATGGAGGTAACGGCGTGGAATACTACAACGCTTATACCGGTGGTTATACGGGCATGAGTGCCCTCAGCACTACCGACGAGTTTGTATTCAATAGCAACGGCACATACCAAAGTACCCATCGGTCAGCCAATACCAATAATGGCGGTACCCAATTTAGCGGCATGGATTACAAGGGCCGGGTTACCGTAAGCGACTGGGAACTGCTGGCTACCAACAGGGTGGGCGGCAAAACCAAAAAGTTCTGGGGCCAATTGGAAGCGATAAAAGGCGGCTACCTGCAGATACTAACCGATAGTGATTATGAACCGCTGAAATATGTGCTGTACAGGAAGTGACTGCTTATACTTTTGCCGGGTATAAAATCTTCATGCTGTTAATAATTTTTTTTGCCGGGTAATGGTGCATTTTGTTGCCCTGCTATGTGTTGTATGAGAGTATAGTACTCGTAAATAAATTTCATTTCCTGCTGACAGTTACATCTCCGGATTCTTTCCACTAATACTGAACCGGTGCCTTAGGAGCTTTCTGTTGATGCAATCATCCTGCCCTGCATTGAACAGATAAACTTTTAAGCTGTACTCTCTTTGCCAGTCTGCTGAAGCGATAAAAATCGGTTTTCAATGTTGTTTACAATTTCCCTGTCCGAAGCTGCATTTACTGCCAGGTTTTGCTGTGCCGTTAACTTTTTTGTTTAATCTGTTTCTGAAACATCTATTGCCAAAACATTTTGCCATATTAAACGGAGCAGGTAATAGTACCCCTTTTTAGAAAAGGTAATATTGCGCTGATTTTTTTTTAAATGAAGCTGTTATTTTGTATCGTAATTGGCTAATCAGGTTAGCTGTGGCACCAAACAAAACCAGAAATGCCGGTTAAGAAAAAGTAACCAATAATTAAACAGCCAAAACACTGTACTACTCACTAAAATAACTGTAAGATGAAAAAAAATCTATGTTCAAGGTTTTTACATGTAAAAGCCATGCCCGCCCTTTGTCTGTTGCTTTTTTTATACAGCAACAACAGCTCGGCACAAACCATTGCCTACAATCCAAATGCACTGGGGCTTAGTGGTAATAAATTGCTTCTGCGTGCAGTAACCGATACCAATCACGGGTTGCAGCACCGCAATACTTTTGGTGGCCATAATATTGACGGGCCTGTATTGTATGGTTTTACCAGTGGTATACTGGGTACTACTTCCGGCGGGCAAAAAGCTGCATTGTACTGGAACAATAGCGGTACTGCGGGCAGGGTAGGTATTGGTACAAGCACACCCGACAGTGCTTTAACCATTTCGGGCGGTGGCCTGCATGTAAACAGGGGTGTAAGGTTTTCGGCACTTAATACAAGCACCAATGGTGCCGACCTGGTTGTAATGATGGACGCAGCATCGGGGCAATTGAAAAAGCGCACCATCGCTTCAATTAATACAGGAGATAACCTTGGCAATGGTGTGGCTGCTACCCGCATACAACCTGTTGCGGGCTATTTGCCAACAACAGGTATTTTATGGCCCGCTGACCCTGGTGGCGGCAATGCTGATTCTGCCTGGCTGCGCTATTTTGTGTACGATGGAGGTGAGAGTACCAAACTGCAAATAGGTACTACCAATGATGCAGAAGACATGATCAGTTTTTTTCAGGCCGGAGAGGAAAGGCTGAGCATTATTAATGGTAATATTGGTATCGGCAATACACAGCCTGCAGCCAAACTGGATATATTGGGTAATATCAAAATTGCCGATGGTTCGCAGGGAGCCGGTAAAATACTGATGTCGGATGCGGATGGTTTGGCGAGCTGGCAACCCATTGCTTTTACCGGCTTGATTCAGCCCAAGGCGGGATACCTGCCCACCGATGGTATTTTATGGCCTGCCGATCCCGGCGGTGGTGATTCAGACTCTGCCTGGTTGCGCTATTTTGTATATGACAATTACGAAAGTACCAAGTTACAAATTGGCACTTCCAATGATCCAGATGATATGATCAGTTTTTTTCAGGCCGGGGATGAAAGGATGAGTATTTTTAATGGCAATATAGGCATCGGCAATACACAGCCTGCAGCCAAACTGGATGTATCGGGCAATGTAAGAATTGCAGATGGTTCCCAAGGGCCTAATAAAGTACTTACTTCGGATGCGGATGGATATGCGAGCTGGCAATACTTTGCAGGCGGTGGCGGTATAGCCGGAGGAGGCACAACTGATTACCTGAGCAAATTTACTGCCGACGGTACTATTGGAAGCAGCGAAATTTTTGTAACCGGTAACAAGGTTGGTATGGGTACCACCAATCCGGATAGCATGCTAACTATATCAGGCGGCGGACTGCACGTTGGCAGGGGCGTTCGGTTCTCAGGCCTGCAAGCCACTTCAGCCGCATCAGACATGGTATTGGTAATGGATGGCTCAGGCAGCCTCAGAAAAAGAAACACCAGCATAGGCGATAATCTAGGTACCGGAGTGGCAACAGGTAAAATACAGCCAACCGCTGGTAAAACGGTTAACCATGGTATTTTATGGGCAGCCAATCCCGGTGGTGGCACAGGTGATTCTGCCTGGATACGGTATTATGTGGAAACAGGGGAAAATACCAAACTACAGATTGGCAATACCAATGAAGGTAATGATGATATCAGTTTTTTTCAGGAAGGAGCCGAAAGGATGAATATCTCCAATGGCAATGTGGGTATCGGTATTACTACCCCCTCATCCAGGTTGCATGTGGCTGGTAAGGTAAGAATTGCAGATGGTACACAGGGAGCAGGAAAATTACTTACATCAGATGCCAACGGAGAGGCAAGCTGGGGAAAAACAATTACTGAAATAGAAGCATTGGCAACAGCAGCAGGTACCACCGCAGGTGCTGCAGCAGCCGCACCATTTGCTGCACAGGCAGATGCTTCTGCAACAGCAGCAGCATCATCAGCCACTGCGGCAGAAGCTTCCGCAGTAAGGGCAGAGCAGGCCTTCAGGGGGCCTGCTGGCGGTGATTTGTCGGGTACCTATCCTAACCCTTCCGTAGTTAAACTGCGTGGTCATGCGGTAGATGGTACTTTACCCACCACCCATCAAATACTTACCTGGAATGGTACTGCCTGGAAACCTGCTGCCAATAACAGTGGCTGGGCATCACAAGTGGTGGGAAGTACCACACATATTTATCCTGCGGGCAGCAGCTTTGTGGGCATCGGTACGCAAAACCCTGCAGCGCTGCTGCATGTGCAGGGCAGCACCGGTAATTACACCAGCGCATTTGTTGTAAATAGCACTGGTATTGTAGGCATCGGTACCAATCCAGGTGAAGCATCCAATGCAGGCTATAAGCTCGCCGTTAACGGTAACATCAGGGCCAAAAAAATTGTAGTGGAAAGCGGCTGGGCCGATTATGTGTTTGATGAAAAGTATCAGCTGATGCCCCTGGAGCAACTCAGCGCTTATGTGCAAAAAAACAAACACCTGCCCGGCATACCCAAGGCTGCTGAAATAGAGAAGAAGGGGCTTGATGTAGCCGCTGTGCAGGTACTGATGATGCAAAAGATTGAAGAACTCACTTTGTACATGCTGGAAGCCAACCGTAAAACGGAAGCACTGCAAAAAGAGAATAAGCACCTGCAAAAGCAATTGCAGGAAGTACAGAAAAAGCTGAATAAATAACCAACACCATTGTAAATCTCAGGTAATGAATTCACGAATAACAAAAATAGCAGGCGTGGTACTGGTGATGCTGTTACTGCCCCTTTTTAACAGGGCCCAAAAGGTGGAGATACACCAGATTGATGTAGGGGCAGGCGATGCTGCGCTCATCAATATCAAAAACAACAGCGGAACAGGGATTGCCCATTCCATACTTATTGATGCGGGCGACAAGAATGAAACAGTAATCAAGACAGTTATCAATTACATCAATACCCATGCAAGAAAAGTAAATGGCAGTCCATATCTTGATTATATTATCAGCTCGCATTATGATGCAGACCATATTGGTGGATTAGCAGGTTTGGTTGAGATACCTTCGGCACTGGGCAAAAAGAAATTGAGTTGCACTGCTGTTGGTGGTGCTCCATACTCTACAGGAGTTATCGGCGAAAATTCCACCATCAGGTACTTTGCTCTTCTTGATAAAGGCGACCTTGCCCCCACCGGCAGAACTCATTTGTTTAACAGGTACAGAAACCTGGCCGGCCTGCGCAGGGTAACAGCAGGCGCTTTGGTAGAGGGTATGGGCGGTGCCATTACATCCATCAGGGCTCCGGCTGCATTTACAGGTACGCCGCCATTGCCGGATTTAAACCAGCAGCTGGCACTGGGTGGCTCCATTAATTTAGGTACAGATACCAATGGCGTAGCAATAAAACTTAAATTGATCCTGGCAGATGGGCGGGTGTATAACCCCGCTGCACCGGGCAAGGTTGTAAATCCTGGTGCACCTTACCGGGCAACCAATACCAATAATAATAACTGGGGTCTGGGTTGGGTGCTGGAGTATGGGGCATACCGTTATTATACGGCAGGGGACGTGGCGGGCCGCAGGGATGGAACCTTATTTGATATTGAAACATATATCGGAACTGCCCTGTCCAGTATTTATACACAGCCCGCCAATAGTACCGGGCATATTTGTGCCCAAAAAGTGAGCCACCATGGCAGCAACAACAGTTCCACTACAGCCTTTTTGAGCAGCATCAAATCTACCATAGGCGTTATTTCTGCCGGTACCCGGCACGACCATCCCCGGCAGGATGTAATTACCCGGCTGGAAAACACCCAATGGAATACAGCTGCCACCAACCTGGCCAATAGCTTTACAACGGATTATATAATGACGGAACTGTATTCCCAGCAAAACAACATTAACCTTGCCAGGGGTAATACATCCGGCAGCATGTACTGGTTTACCGATCAGACGGCATTACCGCTTTATGTAAGCAGTCACACAATGCTGAACGGTGGAAAGCTTTTTAAGCTTCTGCCGGCTTATGAAGCCTACAGGAAGCAGGGGCATGTTGTGATTAAAGTTTTTCACCAAAACGATTATAACGGTGTTACTGCACGTATAGATGGCAGAAGTATTTTTTTTATTGAATATGAGGGTTACGCAGGTGCAAAACTTTCCAAAAAAATTAACTGTCACCATCAATAATGATAACATGAAAAAATCAATCACCCATTTTATAGCGGGCATATTACTCGCAGCAGCAGGCATGGCAAACTGCAATAAAGCATCGGCCCAGACCTGTACCGTAAACCTGCTGGTAGCTTATACCAGCGAGGCCGCAACCGGGCTACAGGGTAACCAGGCCGCCATTACTAAAATAACGGCCGCCGTGCAGGGCCTGCATACAGCCTTTACCAACAGTGCCGTGCAGCACAAAGTAGTACTGGTGCGCACCGTGCAGCTCAGTGGTTTTGAAACCCAGTGTTTTGTTGACGACCTCAATAATTTTCAGGCCAGTACCTATATTAATACCCTGCGGGATAAATACCATGCCGATATAGCTGTGCTGGTAATAGCGAATCAGCAATTTTGCGGACTGCCTTATATTGATGATGCAGTGGCAAATTCCACTACAGCTTATGCTGCGGTAAACTACAGCTGCATGGTGAGTAATTTTGCGCTCAGTCACCAGGCAGGCCATTTATACGGTTGCTCACATTATATAGAGGAAGCTTCGCCGCTGGACGATGCCCCCTATACATTTGGTCACGGGTTTAAGTGGGACCAGGCAGAAGATTACGATGCCAATACTTCATACAGTACCATCATGGCACCGGAAGATGCCGACTTTGGCGGACCAGAAACAGACAATGGCATTATCATCCCTTATTTTTCAAATCCTGCCATTACCTACAATGGTGTTGCACTGGGGCTGCCGGGTGTACACGACAATGCCCAGGTGCTCAATAATAATGCTGCTACGGTAGCTGCCTTTATGCCACTTCCGCTCATCCAGCATACGTTGAGTGATACCGTTGACCTGCATAACATGGCTATTGCCACAGCCAGGGATACACTTGGAACCGGGCAGCACTACCGCATTACTGACAATGCCAGCGTACAATTTAAGGCAGGCAGCAGAATTGTGCTGCAACCCGGCTTTACCGCCATGGAAGGAACCCGGTTTGAAACTTTTATTGAAAGTACCGAAAGCATCTGCAACGGACAGGCAGTCCTGCGCACCGCATCATTGGATTATCCCGGAAAACCGGTACCCGGCAAATTGGCTGCGCCTGCCGACGCATCAGTGGATGAATTTGTATCTGTTTACCCCAACCCCGGCTATGGTGTATTTGTTATCAATTTTAAGGGGATACAGGCCAGGCTGCTGGAAGTGTACAACCAGGCTGGCATACGTATAAAAAGTATCGTTTTGCCCGGTAATACACAAAGCTATCAGCTCAATTTGTCCAATGAAGCCGCTGGCATTTACCTGCTGACTATTAAAGGCAAAAATCAGCAGGTGAGTAAAAAACTGGTTAAGTATTAGTTGTCAAAAGCTTAAGTATGGCCTGGGTACCATATAACCTGCTTGTATCAAGCGATAGCAATTATGAGTGGCTGAAATATGTGCTGTACAGGAAAGGGGGAATCAGCTAATCAGCTAATTAGCACATTAGTTGGGCGGCAGCACAGCACAATTTCCAGTAACCGCAATAGTCATCCCATTGCTGGCACTCAATGTGGCTCCATTGCGCAGTTGCACACTTGCTGCTGTGGCATTGGCAGTGCTGATAATACAGTTATTGGGTGTACCGCTGTTGATAATTACATGTGTTAACAAACCGGGTACTTTATTACTGTTCCAGTTGCCTGCTGTATGCCAATCGCTGCTTAGGGTGCCCGTCCAGGCAGCCACTTCCAGTTTGATATGGGCAAAAGCCGTATCCCTGCAACCGCCTGCATTGTTTACTGCCAGCCGGTACAGGCCCGGAGCTGCCACGGTAGGCGTAGCCGTGCTCCAGGTAGCCGTAAGGCCGGTCGTATTGTACAGGGGCAATAGGTTGGTCGTTTCTAAATAGCAGTTATGGTAGAGTAAAGTATCAGGGCCAAGGTTTGGCTGTGGGTTGACCGTTATCCTTACTGTATCAGAAATTTGGTTATTATCCGCATCATCCGTAACGAACATAAAATAATCGGCCGTAACCGTTGGTGTGATGGTGATGTAGGGATTGGTAGTATAAGAACCAAAGTAACCTGCGGCAGGCGAAAACCAAAGATACCGCAGATTGGCGCCAGCCGTACCGAAATGTGGAGGGGTGCCGCCCAGTGTAAGGCTTTGGCCAGCACACACCGTAGTATCTTTGCCTGCATTGGCTTTTATCATTCTGTAATAAAACAAATCGGAAACGGCCACACATCCCGGTATGGGCAGCGTTGTTCTTACATAATAGGTACCCGCAGAGCTGGAGCTATTGAAAATGAGGTATCTTGGGCCATTGGCCGTTGGTTGATTGTTCCACATATAACTCAGGCCCGTTTCAGGAGAAATGCAAACCAACGTATCGTAAATAAGCGGAGCTATGGCAGGCAATAGTTGCACTACCGGTTTGGCCAGCGGCGGCCTCACGGTTATCAATGCCGTGTCGCGGAGGATACTGCCTGCCCCATCGGTAACAGTAAGTATATAATTGGTAGTGGCCGCAGGTGCTGCAGTAGGGTCCAAAGTGGCGGCATTGCTCAACCCCGTGGCTGGCGACCAACTGTAGGTGTAAGGCTGTACACCACCCGAAACCGATCTGCCCGTGGCCAGTGTTACTGTACCACCGGGGCAAATTGTTTGGTCGAGCAAAGGCGAAGACAATACCAGGGGCGGCGCTGGTGCTACATAATAATCCAGCCTGGCCAGATAGCCATCGCCATTGCCAGTATAAGTAGTGGTGAGATTGGCAAAGCTGTTGCTCTGCAAACTGCCAGCGGCATATACGTTTCTTCTTGCAGCCAGTGCCGTTATATCACTTTTGGAAACAGGGCCAGTGGCAATACCTGTATAGGCCGACGACCATTGTAAACTGCCCGAACTATTATAGCAATGGATACGGCTTTCGCCATCATATAACGATATGTTGCTCAACTCTTTCTCTACCAGGTACACCAGGTTATTGTGTACCGCCAGGGCAGGCTGCCTGCTGCCAATAGCAATGTACTGCAAAAACTGTGAGGCAGGGCCAGTGGTCCATTGCTTAACTCCGCTGCTGCTGTATTTCACCACAAAGCTGTTGTCGAAAGAAGTAGTGGAACTGCGGCTCAAACTGGTAGCACTTATATACACATCATTGCCCGGCGTAACGGCTATATGGTGTGAGGTTGACCAATACCGCCCGCTGTTGATACCGTTGGCATCGTCTTTGGCCCATAAAAAAACGTTGCTGATGTTAAGCCCTGCAGCAAATGCAGCTACCGGGCAGATGCCCCTTTGCGGGTCAACAACCATATTGGGGCTAATGCTGTCGGCAACGGTATTATTGCGAAAAAACAATTTGTCGTTACCAGCAAACTCACCAGCAACTGCAATAAGGCCCGATGCAGATACCGTTACGGTGATACACTTGTCCAGCAAATTGTAGCTGGTGCCGGCTGTTCTGGTGGAGTACACCTGCCTGTACCAGTTAAAAGCACCGTTGGCATCAAAAGCCGCCAAAAACCCATCATCGCCAGCATTAGTGGTTACGCTTTGGTTGCCAAGGGTAACAGTACCGCTGTTGAAATAACCGCAAACCACGGTTTTGCCTGCAGGGTCAGCAGCAATATCGGTAATAATGGCATTAACTGCAGGTGTGATCACCCATACTTCACTACCCGAACCTGTTAATTTTAAAACATAATTACCACCGGCAAAATTTAATGCCCCAAATGATACGGGGCCGCTGCAGGAACCGGCGATATAAATATTGTTCAGGCTGTCGGTAGTAATAGATTGTACTGCATCGCTGCCGCTGCCGCCATAATTTTTTGCCCAAATGATGGCACCTGCTGTATCGTATTTGGCAATATAAATGTCATTGCTGCCTGCATTGGTAAGGCTTAATCCGCCCAGTTGCAGGGTGGGAGAGCTGAAATTACCGCAGGTATACAGGTAATTGTCTTTGCTTATCACTACATCCCTGGCTGCATCGCTACCGGTACCATTGGCAGGCTTTATCCAGTTATATCCGGGAGTTTGTGCCAGAATGCTGCCTGCAATTACTGTACTCAGGCAAATGAAGAGGAGGGTAGGTAAAAATCTGTCCAATGGATAATAATTTACGTTGTAAGTTAGTGAAATTAAGGATAATACAGGATTTTCTCTGCCTGAAAATCAGCCGGGTGCATTGCAGACAAGACAATGGAGTAACCGGCAAGGAAAATAGAGACAGAGGACACTTTTTATTGATTATGAACCTTTGGTTTAATGAAACACCACCACCGGCTTTATCGGTGTACAATGCTCCGGCATGATTTCTACCTTTTTGCCGGTTTTTACGATGGTATTGCTGCAACGCTGGTCTTCGTCAAAAGGGATGCCCTTATTTATGCCCTTATCTTGATTTTCGAAATATAGTCGGTGCATAAAAAGTCGCCATATTGTATTAAAAGGTGTTAAAATTGCAATTATTACCTTATTTTTCAACTTTAAAGTTGTTTTGGCAAGTATTTATTACATTTGTGCTAACAGAATGGCTAATCTGATTGAGATAAAGGCTTTTTTACAGGATTTTCATATAAAAATGGACATCTGGGGAATAGTTGTCCGTGACGACCGGGGCAAGAACGCTCAAACCCTGCTTGACCTGGAAATAACAAAAGATCAACGTAACAAGGTGCTGAAAACTCTTGTGGTGGAGGATTACTCTGAAGGGCCGCTACCTGAAAAACTTTACGGCGGGGCTGATATGTGGGTTTTTGGGAAGATAGTAAAAGGCAAAGAGATTTATATAAAAATAACGATGGGTATTGCAGGTGCGAAAGTAATATGTATATCATTTCACATTGCGGAACACCCAATGAATTACCCTCAGCAATTGTAGACAGGAGTTGGTTTGGGATGGTACTCAATTGAGTATTTTTTGAGTCATCCTTTAAATTAAAAAAAAATGAAAAGTCCATTTACAGGTGGTGAAGCAACGCTTCACAAAGAAATGAGAACAATGGATTTCCGGAAGGAGCCGTTCCATGTTTTATTTCAGTATTATTTATGCAGCGATACCGGTGAGCAGTTTACAGATGAACAGTTGGATGAAGTGAATATCAACCAGGTGTACAACCAGTACAGGGCAAAATACGGCATTCCGTTCCCTGATGAAATAAAAGCTACCAGGGAGCAATATGGCCTGTCGGCCAATAAGATGGCAGAAATATTGGGGCTTGGCATAAATGTATACCGTAATTATGAAACTGGCGAAGTACCCAGCGTATCTAACGGCCGGTTGATTCAAATGATAAAAGACCCAAAGGAGTTTAAGCAACTGATTGATTTCAGTAAAAATGAATTTACGGCAGAAGAACTGCAGAAAATAAACAGGAAAATCAATCATACTCTGGAAAGCTGGAACGAGGTTGATAATATGTATAAAGCCCTGATGCTGGGCGAAAAAAGACCAGGATTGTTCAATGGATACCGCATTCCCAATTTGGAAAAGATAAATAACATGGTTTTGTATTTTGCACAAAAGGTACAGCCATTCAAAACTAAAATGAACAAGCTGCTTTTTTATGCAGATTTTTTTCATTTTAAAACTACCTGTTATTCCATCAGCGGACTTACTTACCAGGCCATACAAAAAGGGCCGGTACCAAAAAACTATGATTGGATTTTTGACAACACTATGCAAAAGAAAATGGTTACCATAAAACTCCACGATTTTGGAGATTATATGGGCGAGCAGTTTATTGCAACTGAAGAATATATGTTTGATGAAGCATTATTTACTGCAACTGAAATGGAAGCTATGAAAACTGTGGCTGCTTATTTTGAAAAAGCAACAGTAAATAAAATTGTGCAAAAAAGCCACGAGGAAAATGCCTGGCTGGATAATGTGGAAGATTTTAAGGCAATTAATTATAACTATGGGTTTGAGTTGAGGTATCCTGAGTTTGTGGATTGATGTTGTTAATTGTGAGTATTGGATTAATTTTTTTTTTAGTAATTTCAGGGTGATGCACTGTTGGTTGAAAATCGATTTTTTTTACTATTAAATTTAGTATTTTTGTGGACTGTCAGAAATAACAAACAAAATTTTAAATACTATGAATGAAAAGAAAGTAAGTTTTCAGAGTTATGATGGATATAAACTGGAAGGAACGTTGCTAAAGGCCAAAAATGAAAAAGGTGCTGTTTTATTTGTACATGGTATAACATCTTCAAGAGATGAGCTTGGCTTTCATTCAGACTATGCAAAATTTCTTGGCGAAAATGGATATTCCTCTTTGCGATTTGACTATAGATATCACGGTAGAGCAAATGAAGGTAATACTAAACTTGAAAATTTATCATTATGCGGAATCGTAAATGACATTGAAGCTGCTTTTAATGCTCTTAAGAGTAGCGTTAATAAAAAACTAGTTTCTTACTTTATTATCGGAACAAGTTTTGGAGGAGGGCTCTCAGCATATTGGGTTGATTTTAGTAAGAAAAGTGAAATCAAGAAAGTGATTTTAAATGCACCGGTTATTAACTATGAGAATGACGCATTAGAAAGAAATGATTTAATAAAAAATGCTATACTTTCTGAGAAAGCTCAAAAGCAGTTAAAGCGTAAAGGTTTTGTAAACTCTTCCGATATTCATTTCGGAAGAGGACTTGTCAATGAGTTGCGTTTTATCAATGGAATTGCAGCTCTTCAAAATCTTGGAAGTAAAGTTGTTGTTTTTCATGGCGATAATGATGAAGATGTTCCTCTTACTTCTACACAGAAATATAAAGCTAAAGACACTATAATTGAAATTGTAAAAGGTGTTGGCCATGGCTTTGGAGTTGAAGATGATGAAGATTTAGATTTTCCTGAAACAAAAGAGATTCATCGTTCAATTTATATTAAAGCATTAAAATTTATTGACAGTTCCTTATGAGTAAATACGAATCATCAGGAACAGGTATTTATGTTCATGATAAAGTAAAGATTGGGGAAAATGTAAAAATTGGACATTGCTCCTGCATTGGAGTTGGCGACCCTGAAGATGGTGAAATTATCATTGGCGATAATGTAAGAGTTGGGGCTTTCTGTGTAATATATTTTGGAGCAATAATTAAAGATGCTGTTGATTTAGAAGACTATTGTCTTGTAGGAATTGAAGCAGAAATCGGAAAAAATACTAAAATCCTTGCTGGAAAACACATTTCATATAAAGCTACAATAGGAGAGAATTGTATCATTGGCGGTCATGTTGCTGACCGAACTATTATTGAAGACAATGTTACCTATTTAGGAGAAATTGCGCACAGTCATCGAGATGCAACTTTAGTTTGGGATGCTACGGAAGAGCCTTCCCCAATTATTTATAGAGGAAGCTTTGTTGGTGTAAATGCTCTGGTAATTGGACCAAGGAAAATCGGCCCCTGTGCTTATGTAGGCGCTGGGGAAATAGTAAGAAGCGATATTGGAGAAGGTATTGCCTTGATGAAAGGTGAAATGAAACCCTTAACAGCACATAGAGGAATTTTTAAATCAAGATGCCATGAGTAAAAGTTATCGTTCCATAAATATTTTTGTTTCTCATCCTTTTGAGCCAAAGAACGCTACTTATGATATTGAAAAGTTTAGAACCAATATAAAATTACTAATTTCTCAGGCGGAAAATATTGTTCGAAAAGAATATCAAGATTTTGAAATCGAAACAACTTTTGTCTTTAATGATTTATTTGCAGGTTTACCACTACAAATTGAAAGTAAAATCAGAAGTAGTCATTTGGGAATAGTTGACATTACTGAAAAAAAGCCTAATATATTTTTTGAATATGGGTTATTGTACGGTCTGAATATTCCTGTGCTAATGATTAAGACATCTCAATCAATGGCTACTTTTCCAATACCAGCAGATTTAAAAGACAGGTTACCCATTGTTTATGATAATTTTGACAAACTACTGGAGACTTGTATAAACAATCTTGCCGATGCCTTCAAAAAAATAATTCACAATGATTCTCTTGCAAATATTTACTTGAATAAGATTTGGTTTCCCAGTGATGTAAGTACTATCCATGTAGTTGCTCCGCCTGAGTCTGAAAAAAGTGAGTTTGCTTCGCCAGAATCAAAGAACTATATTTTTTTAAATAACCTTGGTGATATTGACTCTGTATTAGAGGTGATGAATTTTCTTAACCGAACTTTTCGGAATATTAAAATCCCAATATATGCTTCTGATGAGTTCAAGAATCATATCGAAGATGATTTAGTGATAATAGGTGGCCCTGGTAATGAAGACGGAGATGGAAATGCTGTCTGTAGTATGATGATGGACAAAATGAATGTGAAAATCACTTACTCTTTTGCTGGCGATGATGAAAAGATGTTTTATAATGGAACTGAATATGAAGCTTTGTATAAGTCAGGAAGAGTTGTAAAAGACTTCGGGTATTTTGCAAGATTCCCAAATCCATTTAACCCAAGGTCTTCTGTTATATTAATTCATGGTATTCACACATTTGGAGTTTTGGGGGCTGCAAAGGCATTTTCCGACCACCCCTCAGCTCAGGGCAATATAAGAAAGGCAATGAAAAAACTAAATCTTGATGATATTAAACAAGCTTCTTTTGAATGTTTTTTTCCAGTTGAAGTTTTGCAACAAAGTGTAGTATGCCCTGAGATAGATGAAAATTATATTTTACCCTTAGTAAAAAAATAGTGAAAGATTTTATAGAACTCATAAAACAAAATGCCTTAAAATTCCCCGATAGAATTGCGGTAATTGAGAGAGATAGAAAAATAAGTTATGGTGATTTCCTGAATCTTGTTAATTCAATCTCTCACAAGCTCATTGCAAATAATATTAAGTCTAAAGTTGTATTTGACCTAAAACAAGGAGTTAATGCTTATGCACTTATTGTTGCAGTTTTGAATGTCGGTGGAATCTATTGCCCATTAAACCCAGATGCTCCTCTTGTGAGGAAGCTGCAAATCGTAAATGAGTTTACTCCTGATTTTATTGTAATTGAAAAAGAAGAAAATATTTCGGATTTTAATTCCGCAAATGTTCATCTGATTGAACATTTTTTAGCTAATAAAAATGATGGGGAAATTAATAGAACCTACGACGGCGAAGATATTATTTATGTAATTTATACCTCTGGTTCTACAGGAATGCCCAAGGGAGTAATGATTTGTCGAAAAGCTTTGAATAAATTTTTGGAATGGTCAATACCAACATATGCAGCAGGTGAGAATGATATTTGGGCTCAGTATTCCTACTTAAGTTTTGATTTGAGTATTGTAGATATTTTTACTTGCCTATGTTCGGGAGCAACTTTATACGTTATTAATGATGATAGTTCAAAAAGCCTTCCTTCAAGTGTAATTGAAAAAGCAAAAATTACTATTTGGCATTCAAGTCCAATTGCAATCAATTCAATGATACGAAGGGAGAAATCAAAAATTTCAGACCTGTCATCACTAAAAGTAATGAGTTTTTGCGGCGCTCCATTAACTAAGGCTCATGTTGAGTTCTTATTTAGCAAAAGC
Source organism: Chitinophagales bacterium (assembly GCA_031375675.1). Taxonomy (GTDB): domain Bacteria; phylum Bacteroidota; class Bacteroidia; order Chitinophagales; family Chitinophagaceae; genus Ferruginibacter. The sequence continues at coordinate 19,881 of JANMIG010000102.1, read as the reverse complement.
CCTAATTTAACAATCTATAATACCTATGGCCCAACTGAAGGCACTTTATTTTGCACCTGGCAAAAAATCACATCTTTAGATTACAATGACTTTAGTACTTATACCATTAGTTTGGGAAAGACTATTCCTGGTTGGAATATTCATTTAAGACCAATTAATAAATCAAGTGAGTTTGAAGTTATTATTTATGGTGACTACATCGGCAAAGGATATTCCAGAGAAATTATTGAGAGCGGGTTTAGTCAGATTGATATTGAAGGAAAAATATTTTCCTCCTTCGCAACAGGGGATATTGTTTATGAAACTAATGGGAATATTTTCTTTGATAGCCGTAAAGACAGGCAGGTTAAAATTAACGACAATAGGGTTGAGTTAGCAGGTATAGAATATCATTTACAAGACTTTCTAAAGACAGAGTGTGTAGTTCTTTTTTATAACAATAAATTGTATTGTTTCGTCGAGACAAATGAAACTATTGACAAGGCCAGTATTATGACTTTCCTTTCAATAAAATTACTGATTTATGAAATCCCAAAGATTTATTTCCCGATTTGTAAAATCCCAATGTCACCTAACTCAAAAATTGATTTTGATAATCTTATAAAACTAATAACAGAATGAAGAAATTAATTGATCCGTTTGAATTAGTAGCGGCAGCTTTAAATACAAGAAAAGAAACATTAACCATTGATTCAAAAATGCATGAACATCCTGATTGGGATAGTGTAGAGAATATAGCTGTTATTGCTGATATTGAAACGTATTATGGGATTGCAATTGATGATGCAGATGTTATGAAGTACAATAACATGAAAGCCATTTTTGTACTTTATGAAAATCTCCAGAAATAACAATTTTGTTAGATAATGAATTGTACAGGGTTATAAAATCTATCTGATTTAAAAAGTAATCTCAATACCATTTACAAAACAAATCGGGAGTAAAGTTTTCTGAATTAGATTTTGCCCAAGTAATAATTTATAAATGATATTTGTTGTATGGCTAAAATAGAAACCTTAGATGATTTTTTTTCTTTTATTAAAGAATGTTCATTGCAAACACGTAAAACTTTTTTCCGAGGACATACGTCTGTTAAATATGATTTGCTGCCAAGTGTTGGCAGAGTAAAAAGAGCTGAGTTAGAAATTCCTTTTGATGAGAAAGCTGAACAGAGTATGTTGAACTCTTTCAAACAAAAAAGTTATTCTTATCTCAAAAATCAATTATCACTTGTAGAATTATTGGCAATAGCTCAGCATCATGGTCTGCCAACAAGATTACTGGACTGGACATGGAATCCTTTGGTTGCAACTTTTTTTGCCGTTAAAGATGCGGGAGAATCAAAGAGTGATGGTGTGATTTTCTGGGCTGGCAAAAGTGATTTTCAATATATATTTTCTGATATTAATCCATTTGAGATAACAGATTTTGTGATATTTGACCCAATCCATGTTACTCAAAGGATTACATCGCAGGCAGGTTTGTTTTTAATACATCCAAAACCGATTATGCCAATTAAAGATAAAAGGATACAAAGTGTCATTATTTCAAAAAATATAAAAAAGGAATTACAAGTTGTTTTAGAAACATTAGGCATTCATGACGGAGTACTATTTTCTGGGTTAGATGGAATTTCAAAATATGTTGAATGGCTTCATACAGCATATTAGCTTGTTAGAGTGTTTTGTAAAGTTTTAGAAAGGATTCTCTTTGCTCATAATACTGAGCGTATAGATTTGTAAATGTTTCTGCAGTAAAATTACTTGAGTGCTTTCTTGCCAATTGAATAATTTCAGCATCATTTGTTCTATTTCCATGTTTCACTTTTTCATATAACATAGATAAATAGTTTTCCCTTTCATTTAGCAATCTGTCCCAAAACTGTAGTTGTTTTAGGGTATTATACTCTCCAATTTTATATAAATCCATTACCCCATCAAGCGATATCTCTCCAAATTCTTGAAACATAATTTTTTCTTCGTAATTTTTTAGTGGATTTGATAATTCCTGATACACTTCGCCAAATTGTAAATAGGTCTTCCCTTTTAATTGTAGAAACAACCAAATCCAATCTTCGTTATAATTGTTAAAAAAGAAATGATCAATTTTATTTGGGTTAAATGCCATAAAGCCACCTGATAGCATTCTTTCATTTTCAATCCCCAAATCTGTAGCTATATGCCCTAAAATTGAATCATCAATAAGGCCTTTAATATTAGCTCCCGAAAATGCATGCAAGCTTAATAAATTAAATAAGGCATCAATCAATTCGGGCTTTTCTACATAAATGTCGTCATCCATAAACAGAATCCTATCAAGCGCCAGGGATTTAGCAATAATAAGAGCAAAGTTTCTTGCGTACCCTAAGTTCCATCCATTATGCCCTGGTTCCTGTAATAAAAAAGAAAATTTTTTAAGATTTATTTTATGCAGAGCTGTAAAAAAAATAAATTCTTTTTTGCCTAAATATTTAATGTTCTCATATAGTTTACACAGCTCAGAAACTTCATTTTGATTACTTGGGGAAATGGAATCATCAACAACATATTTTGTGTATTGAACCGTATTAATGGAATCAAGTGTTTTTTTAAGCGTCGGTGGCCTGTCTTTCGTAAAAATAAAAATTGCTGGTTGATGTTGCATAAAAAAACAAGACCGTTAAAGGTTAAAATCAAATATACGGTAAAGCTTGGTTGCAAAAGCCATTAAGCTTTATAACCCTTTTATTGCTAATTGCTTAATCAAGCAATTCCCCCAATTCATCAGTGCCGTCTAATGAAACACCACCACCGGCTTTATCGGGGTGCAATGCTCCGACATGATTTCCACCTTTTTGCCGGTTTTTACAATGGTAATGCTGCAGCGCTGGTCTTCATCAAAGGGGATGCCTTTGTACATGCCCTTGCCCCGCCAGCGGGTACTTACAATAGCTGTATTGCCATATAGCTGCACTTCGTATGCGCTTCTGCTTACCTGCTCCAATGTGTAGGCAGGTGATCCGGCAGTGCTTACCAAACTGTCGCGGCTAAAAGTGCCGCCAGACTGGGTAAAGTAAATATACCCCGGCGCCAGTACCGAGTCAACCGCACCCAGGTTTTTGCTGTTCCAGCCGGCATCAAACCGCTTGATCACATCAATCACTTCTTCTTTTGTAAGTGCTGTTTTTTTTGATTTACAGGCTGTAAATGATAACAGCAGGAGCAGGGGTGCAATACATTTCATGGGTGCAAATATAAGCAGTAAATAATATTGGTGGCAGAATCGGCAGGCCTTGCTTCCGGGCTGGCTCAATTGCTTCCTTCAACGGCAACGGGTGCTGTTTTCTTTTTGCGCTTATCCGGGTCACGCCTGAAAAGATCGCTCAGGCGGTCAAAATCTTTTTTGTACGAAAGGCTGATACCCTGGCGGTTGCGCTGGCCAAATACCTGGTCAATGCTGGTTCTTCTGAAACCCACCACCCTTACCTTACCATCATTGGTAAGCAGCCATTCGGCAGAAAAATCGGGTGTTATCAGTAAGTTATTGTTATTGGTTGCCTGCAGCAGGTAAGGGTTGTTGTAATCGAGGTTGCCGCCAATGGTGATGATGAGCCTGTTATTAAAATAGCTTTTTATCAACCCGAATTTGGCCGCTGCCTGTATCTGTGTTACACTGTTGCGCAAATCAAAACTGGGGGTAATATCAAAATAGGTAACAATATTGGGGTCGTTCAGTGTTTTTTGTAAAATTTTGCTGAAGGCATTGGTAAGAAAGGAAGATACTACCTGGCCAATGGTGCCTGCTGCAATATTGTAGGGGTTGCTGCCGCCAAAAAAGCCCTGGTCGGAATTGATGAATGAGTTGAAGATAAGTAATGAACTTACCTGTTTGTTCATCTCTGCCGGATCTTTTTTATATTCTGCCAGTTTTCTTTCCACTACATACTGATCCACAATGGTTTCTTCCTTGGGTATTACAAAGTCGAAACTGATGGCCGGCTTTTTAAGGGTTTCAGTAAGATGTGATACAATGATAAGGTCTGATTTTTGCTTGGTATTGGGCGAAACATTGGCCAGGTCCACATTGCCGGCCCTGTATTCTGCATCAATATTTATTTCAGCCTCATAGGGGTCGCCCGTCCAGTTGATATAACCCTGTTTAACGGTAAATGGTTTTTTCAGTATTGTCTGGAAGTTGAATTCGTAGCTGCCATTGGTGATATCGTACCGGCCCAGTATGCGCAGTGGTTCCTTATTGCCAACTTCTATATGCAATTTGCCATTGCCCTGCCCTTTAATGATATCGCCGGTTACTTCATCTAATATCACATCCACCTTGCAGGATGGGTTGGCAGTGATATCCATCTCTACAAAAATGCTGGTACCCACTTTTGTCTTCAGTTCAGATTCCATTTGCGAACCAAACTGTATGAAATCAATATAATCCACAGCGCCGGTTTCCCTGCCGCTTCCGCCCGGCAGGTATATATGATTGCTGTCGGCCATCAGGGAAGAAGGGCCGCCGCTGATATACATCTTCATATCGCTTACCGGGCCATTGAGGGTAAGCAGTGCATTGCCAATCACTTTGCCGTAAAACTGTGCATTGTCTCTTTTGGTGGTATTGAGCAGTAACAGCCTGCTGGCAGAAAAACGGATATCTTCAAATGCAAATTCTTTAAAAAAATTGTGGTACATGGTGCCGCTGAGTGTGGCAGTATTGTTCAGCGTATCTTTTAATATCATGTTGCCAAAGTCAATGGCATCTTCATTAAAAATAATGGTTTCATTGGTAAAGTTGTACCTGCACTGGGTATAGTTAACTTTTAATGAACCATCGTTGATGTTCATGGTGCCGGTCATGTATTTGTGCTGCCTGCCGCCATACAGTTTTATATCGCCGGTACCAATGCCTTTGATATTGCTGAAAATGGTGCCGAGATAGGGCTGCAGCATTTCGAGGTTGATGCGGCCCGCCTGCAGGCTGGCACTCAGCTGGTTGTTTGATGAATCCTTACTGTTAAAGGTACCATCAAAGCTGAAATCATTTTTTTCTCCCGTAGCGCTGCCTTTAAACTTTGCAATGCCGGTAGTGCTGTTATAATTGCCTTCAAGCTGTGTATCACCTATCAGCTGGTTATCCACCCTAAGGCCTTTTATGGTGGTGTTGTTAAATTCCAGGGATGGTTTGCCCAAAATATCTTTTACAATAATTTCCCCGTCAATAATTCCTTCCAGGCGGGGCTGGCGGGTAATATAGGGGGCAAAATCTTCAATATCCACTTTACTGAGCTTTGCCACAAGGTCGGTGCCATTGCCTTCATCAGAAGGTACCGTGGCAATGGTGATCTGCTGGGTGCCCTGCACAAATTTTATTTCACTGGCCGAAATCAACGATTTCCGCAGCGTAAGTTCCCCGTCTTTTTCCAATGCCCATTTTTTTTCATTGATGATAAACGAAGAAGGGAAGAAGTGGATATTCACCCCGTCGGTAAGGGTTTGCACACTGGCATTCAGTTCTGCATTGTTTAGCGTTTTACTGGCGCTGGTAACCAGTGAAATATCTGAAAGGTCGTTGTGGCTTTTCAGCTTAAGTGTGGTGGCAGGAAAGCTCAGGCTGTCGTTAATGCTGATTGTTGAAAGGGTAATATTGGTTTTTAATGTGTCGGATGTGCCGAGGGCATCCAGCTTAATATCTTTAAACGTAATACCGTCATAACTCATGTCCGGCACTGTTGCGGTTACATTCAGTTCATTGTCTGCCAGGTGCAGGCTGCCGGTAATCACTGCATCATTAAAGCCTTTCAGTTTTTTATCGGCAAGCTGTATGTAATCATCCACATTTTTTGTGCGTATTTCAAAATCAAAATCCTGGTCGGGTACTGGCCGTGCCGGCTTTTTAATGTACGAAGGATAATATTTGTTCAGCAGCAGTTTAAAGGCATCAGGCAGTTGCAGTATTTTAAAGCGCCCTGTGATAACTGCATTCACTTCGTTGCTTTGCAGGGTAAGCCGCTTACGGTCATTTTCAATAGCTGAGCTAAGGGTAAGTGAATCAAAAGAAAGCCGCTTGCCGTTGTGATTAAGGGAGGCGCTGTAAATTTTGGCTGAGCCCAGGAAGTTGTCAATATTACCACCTGTAAAGTTGATATTAAAACGTCCATTCACACTAAAATCATCTTTGGTAAGCCCAAGCGGCCGCAGCAATGCTTTGTTGAGTGTGGCATCAAAATTAAACTGCGGTTCCTTCCCGCTGAAATTGATGGTGCCGGTAAGATTATCAAATGAAAGATTGGGGTCATTCATGCCCGCAGTACCGCTGAACAGTTTATTCTTAAAATCGCCTTTGATGGAAATATTCTGATAGCGGTAATGGTTAAATTCAAACTCCCTGAAATTGCCATCAAAAGCAGCACTCAGGTCTTTTGCAGAAAAGCCTGTGCCATTCAGTTTTCCGTTAAAAGCAATATTGCCCAGCTGGGTATTGTTTAAAAATTGCCCCAGTTTAAAGCCTGCGGTAGATATGGTACCCGAGTATACAGCAGGGCGCCCATCCGGTAATTTCATATTCACATCAGCCTCTATATTACCAAGGCTGCTGCTGAGGGTACCATAGGTAACAAAATCATTTACAAAACCGGTAAAATTGCCCTTGTAAGTAATGGTACCCAGCTTTTGCAACTGCGGCTGCCGTACATTTTTTAATGCAGGAAATAAACCAATCAAATCACTGTAGTTTGTCTGCAGGTTATTGCCTTTAAAATCGATAAAAGTTTGTTTGATATCCGGCAGGCCCCTTAAGGCAATATCACCGTCAATAATGGTGCTGCCGCTTTTTATCTGCATTTTCCTGGCCGAAAGATTGTCAATCGTTCCATGTGCATTGCCATTGAGGTCAAAAACCCTTTTCCAGCTTTTAAGAGCAGGGGCAAAAATGGCTACATCGTCACTGGAGAGTTTGCTGTTGACGAAATTACCCTCCAGCGTTACCTTGTGCATAAAGTCGCCCATATCTGCATTGAAATTTTCATATTTCATGGCATAATAATCGGTAAGGCGACTGTTATTGGCCACCAGGTCGAGGTTGGAAAACTCCATGATGGTGGGGGTGAATTTCATATTGGCCTGCAGTTTTTTAATGCTGAGGCCACTCTTTTCGTTGGTACTTATTAATACACCCGTACTCAGTGTATCATGGATGAACTGAATATTTTTAAGATCGGCATTGATACTGGAAAAGCTGAGGTGCTGCCCGTCGAAGCGGTCGGTAAAAGCCGGTCTTTCTGTTTCTTTTTCGTTGTTGAAAGTGCCGTTGGTGATATGTATGTTGCCGATGCTAACCACCATGCCACCATTGTTCCACCGGTATGCAGCAGGGGGAGTAATGATAGTATTGGCAGCAGCGGGGGCTGCAGTGGTTGATGGGGGCCTTTTGCCGGTATAATTCCGTTGGGTAAAAACCGGCTGGTCAATATCAATGGTTTTTATAAATATCTGTTTATTGGTAAAATCCATTTTATCAGCATCCAGGTCCAGCTTTTTAAGATTAACCACCATATCCTTACCTACCCAGTGGTCGAGCTGGTTGAGCCGCAGGTTTTCAATATGCACTTTTTTCAGGTCAAAGTCAATACCACCTTTTTTGTTAGTGGCGGTATCTGGTTTTTGCGGTCCTGAAAAATAGTCAATCAAAAACTGGTGGTTCCATACTGAATCGGTGCGGTTAAGGTTTACCACCACATCCTGCAGCCCGGCATAATGCAGGGTAATCTTATCTTTCCAGAAAAACCAGTCGGTAATATTAACGGTGAGCGTACCGGCGTACAGCAGCGTATCTTTTTTCAAGTCTTCCACCAGTACGCCCTGTATCAGCATTTTGTTAAAAGGAGCAATATCCACATGCTTCACTTCTACTTTGGTTCGCAGTTTTTTCGACAGCCTGTCGGCCACTTTATCCACCACCCAGTTTTGTACCCCGGTAACATGCAGCAGTCCCCATAGTAGCAGTACCAGGAGCAGCAGTATGGCCACCGTTCGTAATAATATTTTTAAAAACCTGCGCAGGGTAAAATAATTAAATGTAAAAATAACGTTTCACCCACTAAAAGGGTGTTAAAAAAGCTGGTTTCTGGTTTTGCCGCAACAATTACTGGTGTAATGATATTTTTGCTTCCAAATATAGCATTAAGCCAGGGCAAATAATGATACCACCGTTTCAGTACAGCCTACAGGCAAATTCAATACCAAAAAGCAGAAAAGCCCCGGAATTTTTGATAATTGGGGCAACTGCGGTATTAAATATTGATAGTAATTACTGTAAACGGCCTTTTTTATTCAGCATATCAAAAAAAGACTCAAGGTTTTTATTGGGTATCTCTTTGGTGAAAATGGCTTTAAAATCCTCCGGGTAGGGGTGCCTGAACTTCCAGGCATTAAAATAAGCACGCATAGCTTTATCCATATCATCTTTGCTGGTGGCAGATTCCAGTATAAACAACCACACTGCGGTTTTAAGATATATTACGGTGCCATACAGTTCTTTGCTGGAAAACTGCTCAGATGCAGTGGCGATGGGGTCGTCCATCGGGATATTCTTATCAATCACATTATAAACAGTAGCCTGGAAGTTTTTCAATGGCAGTTCCCGTATTTCTTTGGGCAGGTCGTTGCCAAAAACAGAATTGGCCCTGTATTTCTCCGCTTCGTACCTGAAATGGTAGTAGGTATTAATGCCCTCGTCCATCCACGGGTGATCCCTTTCATTGGATGCCAGGATACCATACAGCCAGTTGTGCCCCACTTCATGCGCAATTACGCCATCCAGGCCCTCCTGTGAGGCATCCGGGCTGGTAATCAGCGTTACGGTGGGGTATTCCATTCCCCCTGATGATTGGTTTTTCGGGCCTTCCAGCGCCTTTACTGTTTTGTAAGGGTAATCTCCAATATATCCTGAATAATGTTTTACAGCGTCTTTAATAAAATGGCTGCTGTTGTACCATTGTTTACTGCTTTCCGGGTGATGAAAAGCAAATACATCAATGGGGGCATTATTTTGCACCAGCGTATCGTATTGCACAAGAAAGTCCTTACAGGCAAACCAGGCAAAATCATGCACCTTTGATTCGGTGAAACGCAGGGTTTTATTGCCGGTATTCAACAGGGTAGCGGGCCTTGCCATATCCAGCCGGTTAATAGCAGCAGTAAGGTCACTGGCATTACTGTTGGCGGCAATCACACTGTCCAGCATTTTGCGGTTGGTGGCGCCGGAGCTTTTATAGGCTTCCAGTTCGCTGGTTGTTTCCAAATTGCCGGTGGCAGCTACCACATAAGCAGCAGGCAATGTGATGTTCACATCAAAGCTGCCAAATTCGCTGTAAAATTCTCCCTGGTCAAGATAAGCCATTGGATGCCAGCCCTTACGGTCATATACAGCCGGTTTGGGATACCACTGTGTAACCATGTAGTAATTGCCCGCATGCCCCATCCGGGAAAAATAATCCGGCATTTTTGTATAAAATGGGGTGGAAATATTGATTTTACCCCCAGGAACAAGTGGGGAAGGCAGCAGTAGCTTTACAATATCGATATGGGCAGGATCATTTTCTGCGGTAACAGGGTTGCCATTTACTGTAAAAGCCAGGCTGTCGATATAGCCCCATTCCTTAAAGGTTTTCAATTTTGCTTTGCCGTCCTTATCATTGGCTACCTGCCGGTACAGCGCTGTGTTTTTGTTTTTGTAGGCATTGGGCCACAAATGTATCCAGATAAAACTGAGTTCATCCGGCGAGTTATTGATATACTCCATGCTGATGCTGCCTTTTACGGCATGCTTTGTATCATCCAGCGAAGCCTGTATGTTGTAATTAACTTCCTGCTGCCAGTATTGCTGGGCAGGCAGTGCAGCAGCTGTAAGTAATAAGACGGATGCAATTATGTATATTTTCATAAAAACAAATATAAGCAGAAACTTAATCGGGGCATTTTGCCGGGTTGCATTTCAAATTCGCAGAGCGGGGCGGTCGCAAAACTGCTTCAATAACCAAAATACGAAGGATGAATGTTGAACCGAAGGTGCAGCCCACAGCGGCTGTATTACGAATCCCGTATATCCGGGACAAGTTTTGCGAATTTGAAACTCATCAATCTTTTTCGCCGCCGCCTGCGCCTGCCTGCCGGCAAAGGCAGGTCTTTGACCAGCGGCGAACGGATTTTCTATAATGCTGATTATCAATTTAATAGGGATAGATTATATATAATTGTCGCTTTATTTTCTGGTTGTGGGCAGTGGGGACACCGCCCACGGCTCACTGCCCTGGGGGGGCATCGCCATAAGTGTTGGGAAGATTTTATCATGCAGGAAACAGGCAAATCATAGAAATATTTGCAAATATTTTAAAACACATTGCTTCCTATTCAGAAAAGGTTATCAAAGAATGGGCCTCGGAAAAAATTGCGTGAAGAAAATTTTCAGGGCTGGGTAAAAAATGAAATTAATGTTACCGCTGTCTGGCCATATTCTTAGCTGGTAAGTCGCACTATTGCTGAAATTTATTCTTCTGTTGTGACTGATTTCATTTTAGCCAGACAGGAAAATTTTTAGCTTTTTTTTCCGTAGCCCTTGATTTTTGGTGCTTTTCATCAAGGAAAAGCACAGAAAACAGCCAGTAGAGCTTTCCGAATTAACTGGTCAGTCATTAACAACAAAAATGTACATTGTACAAATCTTCCAAACAGCTGTGGTGTCCTTACCCACCAGCGACAATTTAAAATGCACCCTTTTACCCGCACCTGGCACAAAAAAGCCCCGCTTGGGAGCAGGGCCTTTATGCAGTTGAAAGCAGCTTATTTGTGTGCTTCTATTTTTTTAACAAAGTTCGATTTTGGCTGTGCGCCTACCAGTTTATCCACAACTTCCCCGTTTTTAATAAACAATATTGCGGGGATGCTGGTAATGCCATAGTTCATTGAAACTTTAGGATTATGATCAACATTAACCTTGCCTACGTTTACTTTGCCATCATATTCCTTGGATAATTCTTCAATAACCGGGCCTATCGCACGGCAGGGGCCGCACCATTCTGCCCAAAAATCTACTACTGTAAGTTTATCTGAGTCCAGAACTTCTGCCTGGAAGTTTACATCTGTGAATTCGTGTGCCATGATATGTATTAAAATTGATTGTTTAAAAATATACAAGATTGCAAATTTACGCCCATTCTCTGTAATATGCTCTTATGACATATCCACAGGATGTTATAAGATACGAAAAGAGTTTATTGGCAGATTTTATGCGATTTTGTCGGTATCTGGCCGGGTCGGTTAACCCCCAAAAGCAAACCGGCCTGCACTTTTATGATGCGCAGACCGGCTGAATATAATCGTTTTTATGGATATTACCTTTATTTCACCTGGTGCTTACCCGGGTGTTTTTTCTTCATTTCCTTCATTTTTTCCTTTTGTTCAGCTGTTAAGATGCTTTCCATTTGAGTTTTATGTGCATTTTTAAGCGCCATCAGCTGCTCTTTACGTTGTACCCTGTCCAGTGCCTGGTTTTCTTTAAGGCTTTTCAGCTTATTCATCGATGCCTCATGACCGGCCTTTAATTTAGCCACCTGGTCATCAGTAAGCTGCAGCCTGCTCTTCATTTTATCCATGCGTTTTGCATAGTGCGCCTCCCTGCTTGCTTTTTTATCCTTTTTCAGCTGCTCCAGCCTGTTTTTCTGTTCACTGGTGAGCAAGCCCTGCATCCTGGCCTTTTGTTCCTTTCGCAGGGTTTCCTTCCTGTCCCGGCTTTCTTTTACGGTAATGCTTTCGTTTTTGTTCAGTTCCAGCATCTTTGCCCTGTACTCCTGCTTTATGGCTCCTGCCTGTTTTTTCTGATCTTCGCTTAAGTTCAGCTGCTTCATGGCATCGTGCCGCTGGTGTTGCCTGTGGGGCTTCATTTTTCCATTTTCCTGCGCATTAGCCGAACACAGAGCCAGGGTAAAGGCTAAGGCAGTGAGCATTATTTTTTTCATGTTGTTTTTTTTAAATTGTTATGCATCATAGACGTTGTGAGGTAGTGGAGGTTTAACCGTAAAGTTTAATAAAATGTTAAAGCATTTTTTATTTATCATAAAGCAATTATTGCGGGCAGGCAGCCTTTTTTTAAATTCCAGTTTTTTCTTTGCCCTGCGCCCCCTACATTCGCAATCCCAAAAAATAAATAGTCATTATCATTGTAAATAAAATATCAATATGTCGTTCTCACAACCTATATCCCAAAAACTGAATATCAAGCCAGCGCAGGTGCAATCGGTACTCGACCTGCTGGAAGAGGGCTCCACCATACCTTTTATCGCCCGCTACCGCAAGGATAGCACCGGCGGACTGGATGAAGTGCAGATACAGCAGATACAGGAAGAATCAAAATTTTTGAAGGAGTTTACCGAACGTAAAACCTTTATAGAAAAAACGATAACCGAGCAGGGTAAAATGACCGAACTGCTGCAGGGTAAAATTGATGCTGCTGTTACCATCAGCGAGCTGGAGGATATTTACCTGCCCTATAAGCCCAAGCGCAAAACCAAGGCGCAAACAGCAAGGCAAAACGGGCTGGAACCACTTGCCATCCTGCTGCTTGAGCAGAAAGATATTGATGTGCAGACAACAGCAGCAACATTTGTTAATGAAACTGTAAAAGATGCGGAAGAGGCATTGCAGGGCGCAAGGGATATCATAGCCGAAATGATGAGCGAAGATGCGGTGGTAAGGGCAAAACTGCGTAAGATGTTTGAGGAGGAAGCCATGGTAATCACCAAAGTGGTAACCGGTAAGGAAACGGAGGGGATCAAATTCAAAGATTATTTTGAATTTAGTGAACTGGTAAGCAGGATACCCTCACACCGGATACTGGCTGTGCTGCGGGGTTTCCTGGAAGGCTTCCTGCGCCTGGCCATCGAGCCGCAGGAGGAAGCCGCACTGGAGCTGCTGGAGGGATTGTACATAAAGGGAATGAGCAGCTGCAGCGACCACATAAAAAAAGCAGCCAGGGATGCCTACCGGCGGCTGCTGCAACCCAGCCTGGAAACAGAATGCAGGACGGGGCTGAAGGCTAAGGCAGATGAAGAAGCCATCACCGTATTTGCTGAAAACCTCCGCCAGTTGCTGCTGAGCTCACCACTGGGCAGCAAGCGTATACTGGCCATCGACCCCGGTTACAGAACAGGCTGTAAAATAGTGTGCCTGGATGAAAAAGGAGAGCTGAAGAAAACCGACCTGATCTATATACATGAGCCGGGTAAACTGTACAATGCAGAGTACACCATAAGGGAACTGGTAAAACAGTATGAAACAGAAGCTTTTGCAATTGGTGATGGCACAGCCGGCCGGGAAACCGAGCAGTTCATAAAAAAATTGCAGTTGAACCTGCCGGTGTTTTTGGTAAATGAAGATGGCGCATCAGTATATTCCGCCAGTGAAACAGCCCGGGAAGAATTTCCTGATTACGACATAACGGTAAGAGGCAGTGTGAGTATTGGCCGACGCCTGATGGATCCGCTGGCAGAGCTGGTTAAAATTGATCCCAAAAGCATCGGGGTGGGGCAGTACCAGCACGATGTGAACCAATTCAGGCTGAAAGAGCGGCTGGACCATACCGTGGTAAGTTGTGTAAACAGTGTGGGTGTAAACCTGAATACTGCCAGCAAGCACCTGCTGGCCTATGTAAGTGGTATTGGCGGTACCCTGGCTGATAATATTGTGAAATACAGGAATGAAACGGGCCGCTTTACCAGCAGGCAGCAATTGCTGAAAGTACCAAGGCTTGGCAGCAAAGTGTTTGAGCAGTGTGCCGGTTTTTTGCGTATACAGGGTGCTGATAATGTGCTGGATGAAAGCACTGTGCACCCCGAAGCGTATCCCGTGGTGGAAGCCATGGCAAAGGATATGGGCGTGGAAGTGAAGGAGCTGATAGGCAAAGAAGAATTACTGAAAAAGATAGAGCCCAAAAAATATGTGACAGAGCAGGTAGGGGAGCTTACTATTAAAGACATTATTGCAGAGCTGAAAAAGCCCGGGCTTGACCCACGCAGCGAAGTGCAGCAGTTTGAGTTTGCAGCCATTTACAGCATTGCCGATGTAAAGGCAGGTATGGAAGTACCGGGTATGGTAACCAATATTACCCGCTTTGGAGCTTTTGTTGATATTGGGGTAAAGCAGGATGGGCTGGTGCATGTATCGGAAATTTCGCATAAATACATTACCGACCCTGCCGAAGTGCTTAAACTGAACCAGAAAGTAATGGTAAAAGTGGTGGAAGTAGACGAAGTGCGGAAACGCATAGCCCTGTCAATAAAGCAAACTGAACTGCCACCCGCCAGGCAGCAAAACCAGCATCTCCCACGCCATAAACCGGTTGGTGGCAGCCAGCAGCAAAGGCCCGAAGTGAAAAAGGAACTGCCCATGAATGATGCACTGGCCATGCTGAAGAAAAAGTTTGGCAAATAGAGGTGGCGTATGGCCAGCGGCATACTTTGAGGGGAAAGTGCAGAACCTGTTAATAACGACGATGCATTGAAAACAGACCACCAGATAAAGAGTGAAACGCAATGCATGTCGGCCAATACGCTCCGGTCTTGGTGTGACAAGCTCTGCTTCGTCATCACATTGTATTAACAATACTGACCGTAGCGTCAGTACCATTTATTCCGTGTTTGATTAATAAGTCAGAATGGTATAACTTCAGATATGGAGCAGCAAACAAATAACCAGCCGGCAGCGCAGGATATTGGCGGTAAGAACTACTGGAACAACCGTTACCAGGCGGGTGATACAGGGTGGGATATGGGCAAGGTATCGCCACCACTCAAAGCCTATATTGATCAGCTTGCGGATAAGCAACTGCGTATACTCATTCCCGGTTGTGGCAGCAGCTATGAGGCAGCGTACCTGCTGGAAAGGGGATTTGAGCATATAACATTGATTGATATTGCGCCTGTACTGGTGGCACAGTTGCAAAAGCAGTTCCGGGGAGATGAACGCATCACCATTTTGTGCGGCGACTTTTTTGAGCATGCCGGGCAATACGACCTTGTACTGGAACAAACCTTTTTTTGTGCCCTGCCGCCTGAGTTAAGAAATCCCTACGCAGTAAAAATGGCACAATTGATCCGCCCGGGGGGCAAATTGTCCGGCCTGCTTTTCAATAAGGAGTTTGATACACCCGGACCGCCTTTTGGCGGGCTTCAAACTGAATATGAACGGCTTTTCAGCCCCTTTTTCGATATGCCTGTTTTTGAGGAATGTTATAATTCGCATGTAAAAAGGGCCGGAAATGAGCTATTTATGATACTGATCAGGAAAATAAAATGAGAGTGGCATTCTCAAAAAAAAACTTAAAGGGTAAAGAATGATAAGTTTTGTACATTTGTAAAAATTATCTGCATGAATCTTTTTGTAGCTGGTCTTCCTTACGACCTGGATGATGCCGAACTGATGGAAATCTTCGAGAAATTTGGCGTGGTAAACTCTGCTAAAGTAGCGATGGACAGGGAAACCGGTAAAAGTAAGGGCTTTGGTTTTGTAGAAATGGCCGAAGAGGCAGACGGAAAAGAAGCCATTGAGCACCTGAATGACATATCACTGGGCAAAAAGCCTTTGGTAGTAAAAGCTGCTGAAGAAAGAAGTAAGCCCGCTGGTGGTGGTTTCCGCCCCGGTGGCAACAGTGGTGGTGGATTCAATAAAAGACCCGATTTCAGGAAAAGGGATTTTTAATGCTCCTCTATAAAAAAGAAATAATTCCCAGGCAATTGCCCGGGATTTTTACGTTATTGCAGGCCGGGTACAGTCTCCGGTAATCCTGGCCGTTGCGGCTTCAGATTTTTGCAAACCGCTTCAGGCAATCAATAAATTCACTGCGGGGTATAAAAGCAGCTCCAAGACTCTCCAGGTGTGCGGTATGCATCTGGCAATCAATCAGTACTATACCCTGCTGGTGCAATAGCTGAACGAGTTTAATAAAAGCGTATTTACTGGCATTGCTTACAAGGCTGAACATGCTTTCGCCATAAAAAACTTTGCCGAGCAGCACCCCGTACAGGCCACCTGCCAGTTCGCCATCCAGCCATGCTTCGGCACTCAGCGCATATCCCTTGCTGTTAAGTTCGGTATAGGCAGTTATCATTTCAGGCTGAATCCATGTACCCCCCTGCCCGTTTCTTTTTACAGTGCGGCAGTTGTTCATTACCTGTACAAATGCCTTGTTTGTGGTAAATGCAAATGCATTTTTATCAAGCAGCCGCCGCATGCTGCTGCTTACTTTCAGGTTCAGGGGCAGCAGGGTAAACCTCGGGTCGGGGCACCACCAGCAAATAGGGTCATCTTCATTGTACCAGGGAAAAATACCGCTCTGATAGGCCAGCAGCAGGCGTTCTGTAGCAAGATCGCCACCAATGGCCAGCAAACCGTCTGGCTCTGCAAGTTCCTGCGGCGGAAAGATTATTTGTTCAGTAAGATAAAATGCCATCCGGTGAAAATTTTGAAAATGCTGCTGCAAATATGGGAGGTGGCTTTGCTGGTGCAGCAATGTATCAGGCAGTAACCATTTCCACAGTAGCGCCAATACCCCTTTCGGTAATAGCGTCACACATAGGTTTCAGTTCCTCGTAACTGCCTTCTTTTACGGCATATTTACCTTTGGTATGAATGATCATGGCACATTGCTCAGCCTGTTCCTGGCTGTGGTGGCAAATCTCTATCAGGGTTTCTATCACCCATTCAAACGTGTTTACCTCATCATTCCATACAATAAGCCTGCACGGCTCTTCGGTAAGCGTCAAAGTGTCGGTTTCAAACTCCTGTTTTGTGTCAGGCAATATGTTATATACGTTTGCCATTGTTATCCATTGCAAATTTATATGGTTTTTCTGATGAAAAATGTGGTTTTATGCAACATTTCCGGTATTATTATTGTCGTACCTTACAAGGAAACATATTCGTTACCTAAAAAAAATTTCGGTTAAACATGCACAGGCTGCTAAAAAAAAATAAGGAAACCTCACAACTGCTTGAAAAACAGCGGGCTTTGGTACTGCCTTTGCATACACCCAACCGGAGTGTAGCTTTTTTAACAGAGCTGATAAAACAGATCCGCCCGGGGAGATCAAAGAATTTTAAGGAGGCGGAAAAAAATTTTGAAGCAGTATTGTACCGCCTCAGCCAAGACAAAAGTCTGCTTTTTTCGGTACGGAAATCATTGCTGTCGCAATTTTTGCACACCAATATCATCAATGCACTTACCGAAAGCGGCATTTTAAGCAGTCGAGGTTTTGTGCAGGAACTGCTGGGCAAGCTAAAGCACAAGCTGCTGCCGGCTTTGCAGCGGGAAGATGATTTCCTCTATGTGATCAATAAGGTTTTTTATAAGTCACATGATTATATATGGGTACAGGGCATCGACAAGAAGCTGTGGATACAGTTTTTTGAGGTGCTGGGTATACAGATCAATCTTACAGAACCTGCACTGATAAAGCAGCTGAAGCAGGCGCTGGAGGTAATCAGCTACCGTACTACCACACTTGGGCTTGAGAAGGAAATTACCCAGCAGTACGATAATTTTGAAGAAGCCATGTACCCTTTTTATGAGCAGAACCGGCTGGTAAACAGGTACCTGGAAATGCTGCAGGGAAACGCAGGTGAGGATGAGCAAACCCTGCTGCTGGAAAATATTACGGAAGCCCTGCACAACTGCAACCAGAGCATACAATGGATAAAAGAGCAACGTAAGGTATATGGCACCAGTCTTGCGCAAACCTTTGTATTGACCCGGCTGGAGCAGCAGGTAGAGCGGATGTTCATTATTCTTGATGTGCTGGACAGGGACAGCGCCTTTAATACAGAAAGGTTTGTAGGTTATTTTGAAACGGTGATAAAAAATGAAAACCGCAAAAATTCGCTATGGGAGTTTTTGAGCGAAAATACAGGCTACCTGGCTTACCAGATAGCTGAGCATGGCGGCAGAACAGGGGAGAGATACATCAGCACCACCAGGAAGGAATTCTGGCGGATGTTCCGCAGTGCTTTGGGCGGTGGCATCATCATTTCATTTATTGGTATCCTCAAGAGCCTGCTGGGCAAACTCAAACTGGCTCCTTTCTGGCAGGGATTTCTTTACAGTACCAATTATTCACTGGGTTTCATACTGATTCAGGAAACAGGCTCCACCCTGGCTACCAAGCAGCCGGCCTATACGGCCAATAATGTGGCCAGCTCTTTTGATGTTAAAAAGTATGGAGGTGCGCCAGACCTCCGCAACCTGGCCATTACCATCGCCAGGGTAAGCCGCACACAGCTGGCATCATTTGCAGGTAACCTCCTGGTGGTTTTTCCGCTCACGTATATACTTGCCTGGGCATTTTTTGGCGCTACGGGCACCAAGCTTGCAGAAGGGGCAGGCGCACAGCAATTGCTCAACGACCAGAAACCATTTCACAGCCTTGCCCTGCTCTTTGCCTGCTTTACCGGTTTTTTCCTTTTTTTAAGCGGTCTTATTGCGGGCTATGTGGAAAACCATGTGGTGTACGGAAAGATACCCGAACGCATCCGTAATTCAGTGTCGCTCAAAAACAACTTCAGCGAAAAGTGGCAGGTTAAAATTATCCATTATGTCGAAAATAATCTTGGGGCGCTTGTGGGTAATATAGCCCTTGGCTTTTTTCTGGGCATGGCTGGCTTTTTGGGTAAAACATTCGGCATCCCGTTCGATATCCGGCATATTACCATTTCTGCGGCCAATACAGCTATTGGGTTTTTCGGGCTTGATCATGCTGTTTCCTACAAGGAGTTGTTGTACACATTATCCGGCGTGGCTGGCATAGGTTTTTTAAACTTTGCAGTAAGCTTCAGTCTGGCTTTTTATGTGGCTGTAAAAAGCAGGGGTATCCGCCTCAGGGATTATCCCGAATTCCTGGGCATACTTGCACGCTATATCAAAAAATACCCCACAGATTTTTTCAAGCCCAATTCCGACCTCCGTAAAGCAGAGGAACTCAGGTAAACTGTTCCCCCGGCACAGTTGATTTATATTACCATGAAAATTTATCAGCCCCGATATCCTTTGCAGGCCTGTGTTTTGCAATTAAATTAAGGCGGACTGAAATTAATTTCATAAAAAATTTTGTAAAAATAAATAAGGCCTTATCTTTGCACTCCTTTAAAAGGGAGTTTAGCTCAGTTGGTTTAGAGCATCTGCCTTACAAGCAGAGGGTCACAGGTTCGACTCCTGTAACTCCCACAACAAGTCCTGCAATTTTTGCGGGGCTTTTTTTTTGCGGGCATAGCATGGAATATCGCATCCCGGCATTAAAGGCCGGGAGGGTCACAGGTCCGACTCCTGTAACTCTTACAACAAGTTATGCAATTTTTGTGGGGCTTTTTTTTGCGGATATGGCGTGGTATAGCGCATCCCGGCATTATAGGCCGGGAGGGTCACAGGTTCGATTTCTGTAACTCCCACAACAAGTTCTGCAATTTTTGTGGGGCTTTTTTTGCGGGTATAGCATGGTATATAGCATCCCGGCATTATAGGCCGGGAGGATCACAGGTTCGGCTTCTGTAACTCCCACAACAAGTCCTGCAATTTTTGCGGGGCTTTTTTTTTGCGGGTATGGCGTGGTATAGCGCATCCCGGCATCAGAGGCCGGGAGGATCACAGGTTCGACTTGCCGATTGCATCGGCACAAGCTATGTAACTCCCACAACAAGTCCTGCAATTTTTGCGGGGCTTTTTTTGTGTGTCAGGCATGTTCATTAAGCTATAGGGTGTAAGTCCCGAATGAGCGCTGCAGTGCGTATCATTAGCCAAAAGCAAGGGTGTCGCGGGTGACTGCGAATCTGAAAGAAGCTGTCGGCAAAGGTTTGAGCCTAC
>JANMIG010000100.1:0-83236 GCA_031375675.1 Chitinophagales bacterium | reverse complement strand
GCGGTGTCCCCACCGCCCACAACCAGAAAATAAAGCGACAATTATATATAACTCACCTCTATCTGCTTGATAATCAGCAACAAAAAAATCGCCGCTGGTCAAAGACCTGCCTTTGCCGGCAGGCAGGCGCAGGCGGCGGCGAATTTCACGCTACCAGCTTCGCATGCCCCCGTCTGGTCTTTGACCAACGGGGTGAAGATTTGGTTATTGTTGCAGTTTTGCAGCCCCGCTGCCGGGGAATTTGAAATGCACCCTCAGGTAGCCTCCTCAACCAGTTTTGCCTAAAACAACCGATATTTGGCACTACAGTTATAAACAAATGAAAATTCAGTTCTGGTCAGTTGGCAAAGCCCATGAGGCTTATGTAAAGGAAGGTGTGGAAATGTTCACCAAACGCATCTCAAACTACTTCACTGTAGCCTGGACGATTATACCCATGCCCAAAAATGCCGGTATGCTCAGTGAAACGGACCTGAAAAAAAAAGAAGGTGAGCTGATACTGGACTGGTTGAAAAAAGAAGATTACCTGGTGGTGCTGGATGAAAGGGGCAAGCAGCTGAGCAGTGAGGGACTGGCAGCGTTTTTACAGGCAAGGGCCAATGAAAGTGCCAAAAATGTGGTGTTTTTAATTGGCGGTGCCTATGGTGTGGATGAAGCAGTGATGAAAAGGGCCAATTACAAATGGAGTCTGTCACAATTGGTTTTTCCGCACCAGCTGGTAAGGCTGGTACTGTCTGAGCAGGTATACCGGGCCTGTACCATACTGAGAAATGAAAAATACCATCACCAGTAACAGATAAAACAGCGCCCGTTTCAGCAAATTATACTATTTTCATTTTATGGTACTTTCAATCACAATTATCATCACAGCGCTAACCTGTATCGCCTCATACGGGGCCCTCAGCAGCCAGAAAGTAATGGACGACCTGATTTTTTACCCACCTGCAATAAAATACAACAAGCAGTGGTACAGGTTCATCACCCACGGGTTTATCCATGCTGATTATCCGCATTTGATTTTTAACATGATTGCCCTTTACTCTTTTGGGCAGTTGCTGGAAACCCAGTTATTTACCCATCATTGCTATTTCGGCAGCATGGGCAAACTGTTTTTTGTACTGCTGTATATCGGCGGGCTGATTGTTGCCAGCATTCCTGATTATATCAAACATCAGAACAGCAGCCATTACCGCAGCCTGGGTGCTTCCGGTGCGGTATCTGCTGTAATATTTGCCTGTATCGTGCTGGTTCCAAAGTCAGGTATCGGTTTCCCTATGATACCATCTATCCGCATTCCCGGTTATATATTTGGAGTAGTATACCTGGTGGCATCTGCTTACCTGGATAAAAGAGGTGGTGGCCGCATCAATCATGGGGCGCATCTTTGGGGGGCATTGTTTGGGCTGGTATTCACTATTGCTACCCTTACCTGGTTCGGGCAAATCAATCTTTGGGATAATTTTTGGGATCAGTTGAAAGCATCAGACCCCTATTTACCTGCTTGTGATTAAGAGGATTTCCTTAGTTCTGGCTGTCACCTTAAAACGGTCGTCTATCCTTCTGCCCACCACCCAAATGATCTTTTTGTCCATTTCCAGTACCCAGGTATTTTCTTTCTGGGTTACAGAAAGTTTAAGATCACCCAAAAAGCGGTTCAACTTCTTCTTCTTGGTCATTCCCAACGGGTAAAAATAATCACCCGTTTTCCATTTGCGCAGCAATAGTGGAAACTGTATCAATCCAGCATCTAATTGGGCAATAGTATTGTCGGTGGAAAGCCCGCTATTCTCCACGGCTATTTCTTCAATAACTAAATGCCCGCCAGGAAAAACAATGCTGCCGCTCCCCTGCTCCACCAGTATCGTCTGTGAATTTTCAGTTGCCAGCGGCGCAATGATCAGCCATTTGCGGTTTTTGATAATGCGGTGTGTGGCAGAAGCCACAAATTTGCCCGTTTCGGCCTGCAGCAGTGCCATCACTTCATCGGTTTGGTGGGCTGTAAAACCATAATCGCAGATGATCTCATACAGCAGCGTATGTAAAGCAGGCTGTTGCAGCAGCTTCAGTACCGGTATATGCACTTCGGAGCCTTTGGGTTCCAGTAATTTCTTTTTGTATGCCGCTATTGCCTCATTGTACAGCAGTTCGGCCCCGGCAAAGCGCTCAATATTCCGCAGCAGGTTATCCTCCGCCTGCGGAAATGCCTTTTGCACCAGCGGTATTACCTGGTTGCGGAAATAATTGCGGGTATAATCATCTTCAAAATTGGTATGGTCGCTTACAAAAGCCAGTTCATTGGCTTCTAAAAATACTTCCAGTTCTGTACGGCGGGCAAACAGCAAAGGGCGCACCACCCTGCCATTTTTCGGCAGCATGCCCCGCAGCCCACGGATGCCGGTACCCCTGAAAAAGTTCATCAGCATCGTTTCAATATTATCCCCGGCATGATGAGCTGTAACAATGTAAGCGAAACCGTTCTGCTGCCTTATGGTTTCAAACCATGCATACCGCAGGTCACGGGCAGCCGTTTCAATGGACTTTTTTTCCTCCTTTGCAATGGCTTCCGTATCAAAATGAGTATGAAAAAAAATGGCCCCGTATTTTTGGGCCAGTTGCTGCACAAAATGTTCATCCCTGTCGCTGTCACTGCCCCTCAGCTTAAAATTGCAATGAGCTATGGCAAAATCAAGGCCCGAACGGTGACAAAGTTCACACAGCACCACCGAATCCACGCCCCCGCTCACAGCCAGCAGCAGCTTATCTTTTGTTGAGAAAAGATTGTTCTTCCTTATAAAATCAATGTATCGTTGTTGTAAACTCATTTTTTTATTGCTTTATACGAATGAAAAGGATTAAACAGATTTCTTCATTCGATTTACTGTCAGACAGGTAATAAACACTTCAATTTGAACAACACTTATCAACCAATCAACTTATCAACTAATCAACCTGTAAACCACGTAATAACTCATCACTTATAACTCATCACTCATAACTTATAACCCATCACCCTAATCCTCCGTCAACTCCTCCCACGCCCCCTGCAGCTCATTGTAAGCATGGTTATCTTTTGCCTTTTTGCATTCAGCCATGCCTGTTTCGTATACTTTTACAGCCGCATCATTCTCTCCCTGCCTTTCCAGCAATTTGCCCAGGTGGTAATAGCTGCCCACATAGTCCGGCTGGCGCTGCAGAATAGCCTCAAACAGTTCACGGGCAGCAGTATCATCGCCCATTTTAATATACTCCAGCGCCAGCGCATGTTCCAGGAAACTGTCGCCCGGCTGTGCCGCCAAAAACTCCTTTAATTTCACAATTCTGTCCACAAATAGTAATTATTTTATACAATTTATTTTTAATTCCCATCTTCGCATTATATTTGCATTAGTTGCATAAACAACTTTCTTAAAAAATCAATATGAAGATCTTAGTTTGTATCAGCAAAACGCCGGATACTACGGCAAAAATAGCCTTCGCCGATAACAACACCAAGTTTGCCTCAGATGGTGTGCAGTGGATCATCAATCCCTACGACGAATGGTATGCTCTTGTAAGGGCCATTGAACTGAAAGAAGCCGATGCGGCAACAGTTATTCACCTGGTAACGGTGGGTACTGCCGATGCCGATCCCATCATCCGCAAGGCACTGGCCCTGGGTGGTGATGAAGCCATCCGCATCAATGCCGACAGCCACGACAGTTTTTACATCGCTTCGCAGATAGCCGCAGTTGCCAAAGAAGGTGGGTACGACCTGGTGTTTACCGGTAAGGAAACCATTGACTACAATGGTTCTTCCATTGGTGGTATGGTAGCTGAGTTGCTGGATATGCCCTACGTGTCGCTGGCAACAAAGTTTGCCCTGGAAGGCAGCAACGCCATTGTAACCCGTGAGATTGAGGGTGGCGAAGAAACCTGCAGTGTGGCCCTGCCCGTAGCGGTAAGCTGCCAGAAGGGAATGGCCGAGCAGCGCATCCCGAACATGAAAGGTATCATGGGTGCCAGGACAAAACCGTTAAAAGTGGTGGAACCGGCAGCTGTGGAAGCATTAACCAGCGTGGTATCTTTTGAACTGCCGCCAGCCAAAGCGGGCGTTAAATTAGTACCGGCCGATAACCCGGCGGAACTGGTAAGACTGCTCCACGAAGAAGCAAAAGCATTTTAATTTTTTTGTTACGGGCAGTTGGTCATGAATGTAACATCGTTGTGTCACTCACTTGTACATTTAGTTCACTGCTCAGCAATCACAATATCATTTAACGCATAATAATATTAACATGAGCGTTTTAGTATTTTTAGACCAGGCAGATGGTCACATAAAAAAAGCATCACTGGAAGCAGCCAATTATGGCGCAGCAGCAGCAGCGCAACTGGGTACCAGCGCCGAAGCCATTGTGCTGGGCAATGTAACGGAAGACCTGGCCACATTGGGCAAATACGGCATTACAAAAGTACATACCGTAAAAAATGAGGCACTCAATCACCTGGATGCACAGGTGTTTACCAAAGTAATTGCAGCAGCAGTGGAAGCCACCGGGGCCAAACTGCTGGTGTTCAGCAATAACCTTGCCGGCAAAGCCATAGCCCCACGCTTGAGTGCCAGGTTAAAAGCCGGGCTGGTAAGCGGTGCCATTGGACTGCCCGATACATCCACAGGCTTTGTGGTAAAGAAAAACGTATTCAGTGGTAAGGCCTTTGCAAATATTTCCATTGCCACTGATATTAAAATTATTGCACTTAGTCCCAATTCATACAATATTGCAATTACCGAAGGAGCTGCTGAAGTGGTTGAGTTTGCCACAGCAGTGGATACACCCAAAGTAACTGTAACTGGCGTAAGCAAGATAGAAGGAGAAATACCTTTGAGCGAAGCAGAACTGGTGATTAGTGGTGGCCGCGGCTTAAAGGGCCCCGAAAACTGGGGATTGGTAACCGACCTGGCCAAATTGCTGGGTGCTTCCACCGCCTGCAGCCGTGCGGTGGCCGATGCACACTGGCGTCCGCATCATGAGCATGTGGGACAAACCGGCCTGGCCATTGCCCCCAACCTCTATTTTGCTATCGGCATCAGCGGTGCCATACAGCACCTGGCCGGGGTAAACCGTAGTAAAGTGATTGTGGTAATCAATAAAGATCCCGAAGCACCATTCTTTAAAGCAGCCGACTACGGTATTGTAGGCGATGCTTTTGAAGTAATGCCAAAGATAATTGAGGCGGTAAGGGCGCTGAAGGCGAATTAAGCAGGATGAATTAAAAATTAAAAATTAAGAATTAAAAATTAAAAATGCCGCAGCTTTTAAAGGGTTGTGGCATTTTTGTGATTTGCTGGCTGTATAATAGTATTTTTGGCCATCAACAATAATTTGAAATGAAAAGAGCTTTATCCGTACTGCTGATTTGCTTTTATACATTTACGGCTTTGGCACAAGAGGATTTTGAAGGGGAGGTTGTGTATGCTGTAAAAATGCAGGATAAAAATATCCAGTTTACAATTTTCTTTGGTCATTCAAAAGCTGCAATGATTACGTCAATTACAGAATCACCGGGCAATGCAGCGGCAACTGGTTCTAAAATAATTTATGACTTTGAAAATGGCGTAAGTTTTATCATTATCGAGGCTGGTATGACTGCTCTGGTAGATTCCATTTCTATGAAAACCGGTAAGATGAAAAAAATCCCCCTTTTAAAAAAAACAGGTAACACCAAAACAATTGCCGGTTATGAATGCTCAGAAATGGTGGACAGCAGTTCGGCTGAAAATTATAACAGGGGAGCTATCTGGGTATCTGAGGAGTTCAAATTAAAAACAGCTAAATACAAAACAGATGCAGGCTATCTCGACTTTTTCTTAAATGAGGGCCTGGTACTGGAGACAACCAGTGCCGATAAAAATGATCCCACTGCCCCATTTGTTAAATTTACGGCCATTTCAGTTACACCCAAATCAGTTCCAGCATCTTTTTTTGACGTTCCTCCGGGATATAAAATAACAAGCATAAACAAAATGCTTGATGAAGCGGAAAAAGCAGGCAGATCTGTACCCCCACCCCCCTTAAAAAAAGGAGAGAAAATAAGGGCAAATCCCAAATCAAATAGAAAACAATAACTTCGCTATTATAAAACTCAATCATGAAACAGTTATTATTCGTACTTGCAGTATTGCTGGGAATAACCAGTACTTATGCTCAAAAAAACTTTGAAGGCAAGGTGGTGTACCTTTTGGAAGCTGATAAAGATGAAAAAAGGCCGGAGTTGACAGTGCTTTTTGCACCCGGTAAAGTAAAGCTTACTTTTAAAGAGAACGAAGAGCCGGATGAGAAGTACGTTTTGGTACTACTGGATTCAGGTAAAGTATATACCATCAACACAGCCACCAAGCAGTACAAACAGAAAAAATTGCAGGTAGCCGAAGTTGCAGGCTCCTATACACCGGTTAAAAAAAGCATTGCCGGGTATGCTACTACCTCAGCAAAACAGCCACAGGGTGGCCTGGGAAGCATGCTGGGAGGTTTTATTTCCTTTAGAAATATGGTTTTTGATGTGGCAGACAGCCTGCTCTTTGATGTACCTGCCAAATTTCTCAACAATCCTGAGCTGATGATGATCAGCGGCAATCATATTGTACTGGGGGCTCAAATGAGCATGGGCAGTCCTTTTGTGGAAGCAGAAGTGGACGATGAAAAGGAAAGAGAAAAAATGACCAAAAATATATTGGCAAGTGCCACAGCTGTTACCCCAATGAGCTTTACAGCAGATGAATTTGCCATACCCGCAGGTTATGAGCTGGAAGTACGCAAACCTTACGAAATGCCTGCTGCTGATACTGCGATGGTGATGTATGATACCCCGATGGTAGCAGTTGATTCGGCAGTAAAATATGTGCCTGCTAAAAAACCAGCCAAAAAGCCGGTGAAGAAACCAACTAAAAAAGCGCCCATCAAATCAGCCGCAAGAAAGCAGTAAATTGTTTTTATGCTGAAAAAAATCATTATTCCATTATTGCTAATGGCTTTGGGCAATGTTATGTGTGAAGCGCAGCAGTATTTTACAGGTACAGTGGAATATAAATTCCTCAATAAGGATACCGGAGCTGATATGCACATGAAAGTTGTTCATGGAAATTCATTCATCAACTTTAAAACAGGAAGCCAAAACAACAGCAATGCTGATGCAGGTGAATTGATTTATGATTGGGCCGGTGGTTATGCTTATGCAATCGATTATGCTGAAAAGGAAATAAGAAAAACCAGGCTGAACCTGAATAAGTCTGAGGCAACAACAACAAGAACAGACAGCTTAATTGTGCTTGGAGGGTTAACTGCAAGGTTGTACAGGGTAAATTGGTCTGATCAAATGCTTGTTGATGCATGGTATGCAGATTCACTGCTCACAACAATACCTGATTCACTTGCTGATGATTTGAACCTGGCTTTTTTTGGAATGGGCAGGGTGCTTTTAAAAGTTGAAATTAAAAAAGGGGTTTTATTTGACAGCAGTGGTTTTTCAGGTTTTTTTGCTGCCAAAATCAGTCCTGAGCCAGGGGCCGGAGTAACTTACACTTTAGATCCCGGTTACAGGGTAATTGATGAAGCTGAACAGCAACGGAGATCAGACTCCATCATGCGTGAATTTAAAACTGTTGACAGCAGCCTGGTGATAAGCAGCGATAAGCAGATTGATTCTATAAAGCGCCAGATGTCGATATTGATTGATAGCTTAAAAAGCATTATGGACAGAAACAATGACAGCCCCGAAGACAAAAAGCCGCCCCCCGCAAAAAAACGAAAACCTGCTGTAAAAAAGAATACCGCCCGCAAACCATACGGACTTCCGTAAATCATTGGTTAAACTAACTGCAATCATAAACACCGGGCAATAAAATAAAACATTATCTCTATATTTGCCCATAATATGCCCGGCAGGGTTAATGAGGATTTATGAAGAAAATAGAACTGGAAATTGTGGCACTTTCTCACAGCATTACACAAACACATTCATATGCTGTGGTATTGGGTGAAGTAAACGGATTGCGCCGCCTACCCATCGTTATTGGCGGGTTTGAGGCCCAGGCTATTGCCGTGGCACTGGAGCGTATGCAGCCCAGCCGCCCGCTCACACACGACCTGATGAAGAATTTTATGATGGCCTTTAATGTAGACCTGCATGAAATCATCATCAACGACCTGCAGGAGGGTATTTTTTACAGCAAACTGCTGTGCAGCAGCGAAAATGATACGGTTGAAATAGACAGCAGAACATCCGATGCACTGGCGCTGGCCGTTCGCTTTGGTTGCCCTATTTATACTTACGACAATATTCTTGAGCAGGCCGGCATCCTGATGGAAGATGATGGCAAAAAGAAAAAAAGCAGCCTTTCCCAGGCTCCTGCCGATCTTGGCAGCTCCGCAAGGGATGACCTGAAAACCCTTTCACTGCCCGAACTGAACACCCTGCTGAGCGAAGTGCTGGAGCAGGAAGATTATATCAGGGCCATTGCCATAAGGGACGAAATCAAGAGCCGGGAAAAGTAGCCTGCACCGCAGTCAACCAAAACCATCACTGTACGATGATCCATTTCCCCAATTGCAAAATCAACCTTGGTCTTAATATTCTCAGAAAAAGGGAGGATGGCTTTCATGATTTGGCTACGTTTTTTTACCCCGTTGGCCTCAATGATGTACTCGAAATTATCAAAGACAATACCGGGAGCGATGTACAATTTACCTGTACCGGCCTGCCCGTAGCCGGCAATGCGGATGAAAATCTTTGTGTAAAAGCATACCGGCTCATAAAAAAAGACTACCCTGAATTACCAGCAGTACAAATGCACCTGCACAAAGCCATACCCATGGGTGCAGGATTGGGTGGCGGCTCGGCCGATGGTGCTTTTACCCTGCAATTACTCAATACAAAATTTCAGTTGGGCATCAGTGAAGCACAATTGGCAGGCTATGCTGCACAGCTGGGCAGCGACTGTCCTTTTTTTATTGCCAACAAACCCTGCCTTGCTGCCGGGCGGGGCGAAATACTTACCCCCCTGCCACTCAACCTGTCGGCTTATGATATAGTATTGGTTCACCCGGGTATACACATTAACACCGGCAAGGCCTTTTCACAAATAACTCCTGCCCTTCCGGTTAAATCAATTGAGCAAATCATACAACAACCCATCCATACCTGGAAAGCTGAACTGGTAAATGATTTTGAGCAGCCAGTTTTTACTGCTCATCCTGAAATTGCTGCTATCAAAAGCCAGTTGTACCAAAACAATGCCCTGTACGCAGCCATGAGCGGCAGCGGCAGCACCGTATTTGGCATTTTTGAAAAAACAACCAATCCGGCACTTCATTTTCCCGAACATTATTTTGTAAAAAAGCTGGCTTTGTAAGGGTGCATTCCAAATTGTCGCTGGCGGGTGAAGACTGACAAGGGCAGTCTGCCGTGGGCGGTGTCCCCACCGCCCACAACCAAAATGAAGTGCGACAATTTGAAACGCCCCCGTTTTGTAATCCACCCTGCCAGTTTTCAACCCAAACCCCTATCTTTGTAAAAACTACACACATACAACCAAAAGCATACATATCATTTGTACTTTCATTAAACCTCGATTTGCTCAATCATTGAGTATGGTGCTTTTTTAACCTCCCCTACGGGGGCACTCCACCTTTTTTCACTACATTTTTTATCCTCTAATTTTTTTTATGAATTCAACTATTCATTTAACTGACAACGCATTACAATACCTGGAACTGGAAGAGAAATATGGCGCCCACAATTATCATCCACTGCCGGTTGTATTAAACAGGGGTAATGGGGTTTTTGTATGGGATGTGGACGGCAACCGCTACTACGATTTCCTGAGTGGTTATTCTGCCGTAAACCAGGGGCACTGCCACCCGAAAATCATTGCTGCACTTACCAGCCAGGCACAGCAACTAACGCTTACCAGCAGGGCCTTTCACAGCAACCTGCTTGGTCCTTACGAAAAATTCATCACTGAATATTTCGGGTACGATAAGGTATTGCCTATGAATACCGGTGTGGAAGGTGGTGAAACAGCCATTAAGCTGGCACGCCGCTGGGGATATACAGTAAAAGGAATTGCAGAAAACCAGGCAAAAATCATATTTGCAGCAGGCAATTTCTGGGGACGCACTATGGCAGCCATCAGCAGCAGTACCGACCCAAGCAGCTACAACAATTTTGGCCCTTTTATGCCGGGCTTTGAAGTAGTACCTTACAACGACCTTGCGGCGCTGGAAGCAGCATTGCAGGATAAAAATGTGGCAGCCTTTATGTTTGAACCCATACAGGGTGAGGCAGGTGTGGTGGTGCCCGATGAAGGGTATCTTACCGGCATCCGCAATATTTGTACAAAATACAATGTGCTGATGATTGCCGATGAAATTCAGACTGGGCTTGCCCGTACCGGAAAAATGCTGGCCTGCGATCATGAAAATGTACGTCCTGACATACTGATCCTGGGGAAAGCCCTCAGCGGAGGTGTGCTTCCGGTAAGTGCAGTACTGGCCGATGATGCAATAATGATGACCATCAAACCCGGCGAGCATGGCAGCACTTATGGCGGCAACCCGCTGGCCTGTGCTGTGGCCACTGCGGCTTTGCAGGTGCTCAAAGATGAGGCTATGGCTGATAATGCAGCAGCCATGGGTGAATTGCTGAGAGCAGAACTGCGCAAACTGGAATCGCCATTGATTAAACTAGTGCGTGGAAGGGGTTTACTCAATGCAGTAGTCATTAACCACCCCAACCCCGAAGCTGCCTGGGAGCTTTGCCTGCTGCTGAAGCAAAACGGCTTGCTGGCCAAACCCACACACGGCGATAAAATACGATTTGCACCACCACTCTGTATAACAGCCAGCCAGGTGTACGAGTGTGTGGAAATCATTAAAAAAAGCATGAAGGTTTTACAATAAAAACCGAAAGCAATCAGGTAGAAATACCTGATTTTTCATGATAGGAATAATTAATATAAAAAAAATTTTCATATCAATTAAATTAGCCCTAATTTGTTGCGTTATCAAATTTCTTAAACCTTAAACTTATCATTTTATGGAAGGAACCCTCGGAGAGATACGCATGTTTGCGGGTAATTTCACTCCACGATCTTGGCTTTATTGCCGGGGGCAGCTTATGTCAATTGCTGAAAATAGCGCCTTGTTTTCTATTGTAGGCACTATTTATGGTGGAGATGGACAGGTTACTTTTGGCCTGCCTGACTTCCGTAGCCGCCTGCCTGTAGGTACGGGCCAGGGGCCGGGCTTGTCGGATTATCAACTGGGCGAAATGGCTGGCTCAGAAAACGTTACGCTGCTTTTGTCGAATCTGCCTTCGCATAACCACCAGGTTACCGGAACAGTAACAGTAAAGGCATCCAGCGATGGTACCACAGAATCGGACCCAACGGGCAAGAACCTGGGGCCAAGTAATACTTATACCTCAACTGCCGACCTGGTAGACATGGCTGCCGGCAACACAGATGTGAGACTGAGCACCGGGATGGCAGGCAGCAATTCCCCCTTTAGTCACATTCAACCCTACCTGGCAATGAACTATATCATTTGCACGGAAGGTATCTTTCCTTCGAGAAACTAATTCAATCATTATTTAACAACAATCAAAAATTTATCAATATGGAAGGAACTATCGGCGAAATCCGCATGTTTGCAGGCAATTTTGCCCCAAGAAACTGGGCTTATTGCCAAAACCAAATAACCAGTATTGCCTCAAACTCAGCTTTGTTTTCTATACTGGGTACTACTTATGGCGGCAATGGCCAAACCACTTTCGCCCTGCCCGATTTCCGTGGCCGCACGGCAGTGGGCACTGGCAATGGACCAGGTCTGTCGGAATACTCACTGGGACAGATGGGCGGCACCGAAAATACCACCCTGACCGTGAACAATATGCCCAGTCATAACCATGCTGTTACAGGAACGGTAACAGTAAAGGCATCCAGCGATGGCACCACAGAATCGGACCCCACAGGTAAGAACCTGGGGCCGAGCAATACTTATACCACAACCGCCGATCTGGTGGATATGGCTGCTGGCAACACGGATGTTAGGCTCAATACGGTGCCGGTTGGCAATAATTCGCCTGTCAGCAACATACAGCCCTATTTGGCAATGAATTATATTATTTGCATGTATGGCATTTTCCCTTCGAGGAACTAATTTTATATCATTAAATCATTATTCAATAACAAAATAAAAACTCATCAATATGGAAGGAACAATCGGAGAGATCCGCATGTTTGCAGGTACGTTCAACCCCCGCACATGGTCTTTTTGCAATGGCCAGCTCATTAGTATCGCAACCAACACAGCTTTGTTTTCCATCTTAGGCACTACCTATGGTGGCAATGGCCAAACCAATTTTGCATTGCCCGACTTTCAGGGCCGTGTAGCCGTGGGCACCGGAACAGGCCCAGGCCTGCCCAACGTTCAATTGGGACAAAAAGCAGGTACCAATACGGTAACACTCACAACAGCCAACATGCCGGCACATAACCACCAGGTAGTAGGCAACATCAACCCGCAGGCAGCTTCGGATGGTGTACTGGTGAGTGACCCCGCTGGTAAATACGTTGGCCCCGGTACATTTTATGCCTCTGGCGACCCGGTAAACCTGGCTCCAATAGCCATAAACCTGCCAACAACGGTAAGTGGTAATAGTCAACCCATTAGCATTATGCAGCCTTACTTGGGTATGAATTATATCATTTGTATGTTTGGTATTTTCCCATCAAGGAACTAATGTTCTCTTTTTATTAACAATTAAACGCATTATTATATGGAAGGAACATTAGCGGAAATACGCATGTTTGGGGGTAATTTTAACCCACGGGGCTGGTTTTTTTGTCAAGGTCAGCTTTTATCCATTGCGCAGTGGACGGCTGTATTTGCCCTGGTAGGTACCACTTATGGCGGCGATGGTCAGGTTACTTTTGGCCTGCCCGATTTTAGGGGCCGCTTGGCAGTAGGTACCGGTAATGGTGCTGGCTTGACTTCAGTTGTTTTGGGAGAAATGTCGGGTTTCCCCACTTCAACCTTGCTCACCACAAACCTACCTGCACACAACCACCAGCTCACTGGCAACATTAACCCGCAGGCAGCCTCAGATGGTGCATTGGTAAGCGACCCGGCTGGCAAATACGTTGGACCCGGTGATTTTTATGCCACGAACGACCCGGTAAATATGGCTCCTATAGCCATAAGCCTGCCAACCACCATTGCGGGCTCCAATTCGCCGATAAATGTGATGCAGCCATACTTGGGCATAAACTTTATCATTTGCGTGGAAGGTATCTTCCCCAGCAGGAACTAAATTTAATGCAGTAATATTTTATCCCTCTTCTCTAAAAAAGGAGAGGGATATTTTTTAATTATCTTGCAGTCAATTATTAAACCTTTTATTTAACTATGCTTCGTATTGGTGTTTTAACCCCCCGCTCCTCCCTTTACCCCACCATGGGTTTTGATATGCTCAATGGCCTGAAAGCCGGTTTTGCCCAATTGAATATGAGCGATCATGTTAGTTTGATAACAGACAATATCGGCTTTGGCACCGATGAAGCGGAGATATATACCAAAGCAGAAAAAATGCTGTTGGGCGATAACGCCGATTTGGTGATCGCTTGCTGCGACAGCCGCATTGCTGCCATGTTGCAGCCCTTATTTACCGCTGCCGATAAGCTCTTGCTGGTAACCAACCCCGGTGCCAATCTGCCCGAAAGTTGGCAGCCGCAGCCCACCACCATCGTACATTCGCTCAACTTTTGTTTTAACACGGCATTAACAGGTACCCTGGCAGCCGCCAATGGTACTGGGGCTATGGCTACCTCTTATTACGATGCCGGTTACAACCAAGTGTTTTGCATGCTTACCCGCTTTCAACAAAACGGCGGTAGTATATTGTACAACCATATTACCCACTTAAAAACCGAACAATTTACTTTACAGCCACTGAAGGAGTTCATGGCTTCGGAAAATGGCACCCAAAACCTGCTCTGTCTTTTTAGTGCAGATATGGCAGCCCTTTTTTACAAAGAAATGGCCAACATGCAGCAAAACCTGCCCTGCAACCTGTTTGTAGCGCCGATGATGCTGGAAGAAACCATGATAAAAGAACTGAACAATGAAGTGGCGGTTGCTAATGTGCAGGGCTATACCCCCTGGTTGAGTACATTGAGCAATGCCCATAACCAGCAGTTTGTGGCAGCTTATCAGGCAGCATACAATAAACAGCCCAATTTATTTACCCTCCTGGGATGGGACAGTGCCCTGATCATCGAGCAATTTTCCCAACAGTTACAGTTAAACAATAACAATACCGCCAATGCTGTAAAAGCAATGGGCAATGGGGCAGCGATGGCCAGTCCACGCGGTTGGATAAAACTCGACCCTGCCTCCCATCATATCTATGGCCCAGCATGGTTGGTAAAGGCCAGCAACCATTTTGAGCTTACCATAACCGAGAGCGACAATTTGGACATGGATGCCGAATGGAAGGATTTTACTGCAAATATGGCCTTATCGTCCACCGAAATTCATTCGGCCTGGCGCAATACCTATCTCTGCATTTAAAAAACATTACAACCATGCCTGATTTTAAAGCCATCATACTCTGCAATAACCCCATCGCCCTGCCGGGCATCAAAGAGTTTTTGTTTTACGGCAAAGTGGGTGCCTTGGTAACCACCCAGCGCAATGGCGAAATGCAGTTTTTGCTGCAACAACTGGCGGAAGGAACCGGTGTACCCGTATTGCAGGTGGATAGAAAAAACTACCTCAAAGAACTTGGCAATGCGATTGCACAATACCATATTACTGTGGGGCTGGTAATGACCTTTCCATATATTCTGCCCAAAAGCACCCTAGAACAGCCGGAAAAAGGGTTTATCAACTTCCATTATGGGCTTTTACCCCAATGTAGGGGGCCACAGCCCATTTTGTGGCATATCCTCAATAGCGATACAGATGGTGGCATTACCTTGCACCGCATGGATGATGGGATAGACACGGGGCCAATTATTTTGCAGGAAAAATTGGCCATATCGCCCAGCGACACCTATGGCATTCTCCAAGCCAAACTGGCGCATTTGGGGGCCAAATCGGCCGCTACCCTGTTTAAAATACTGTCATTTGGCAGTATCATCCCATCCACCCCACAAGACGAAACCAAAGCGGCCTATTATACAAACCCTACCGCAAAAGACCTTACCATTAGCTTTAATACGATGGGCAGCCACCAAATTATCCGCACCATCAATGCCTGTAACCCTTGGAACAAAGCAGCCGGGGCAAGGATAAACGATTGGATGGTGGGCATTACAGAGGCTGAAATAAGCAACGATAGTGCAAATGAGGCCAACAAGCCCGGTACCATTGTTGCGTTGGATAAGCAAAACGGCCTTTTGGTAAAAACCTGCGATAATAAAGTGTTGAAAATCAATATCGTTTATCTACAAGAAGGATTTTTAAGCGCCTGGCGTTTGGCCGAATTTGGTATAAAACCCGGGAACTATTTTGATTAATCCACTTTTTCAGAATCAGGTATTTTTACGGGGCGTACAACTGATTAATATTGTAACTTTGTAAAATCAATCAATAATAACTTTATCATGCTAAAATTTTACTCATCTTTTGCCAAACTATCATTTATCATATTGTTTGGCTCAATGGCATTTATAACCAAAGCACAAACCACCTTGGTGAAAGGTGATATAGCTTTTACTGGTTTTATTGGCAACGGTACGGTTGCCGGCAACGACCAGTTTTCCTTCATACTGTTGCGCAACATTACAACCGGTACCGTTATCAACTTTACCGACAACGCCTGGCTCCGCACCAGTGCCACCACTGGCTCTTGGAGAACAGGCGAAGGCACCGTAACCTGGACCAGTAATGCGGCTTATAATGCCGGCGCAGAGATTAAAATAGAAATTACAGGTGCTGCTACTGCCGTAGCTACTTATGCCGGCCTTGGCCTGAGTGCAGGCACAGCTACGGGTACCGTTATGCCCAGTTTCAGTGCCAATGGCGACCAGATTGTTGCTTATCAGGGTGCAGTGGCTACCCCCACATTTATCTCAGCCATCCACTTTAACTCATACAATGCAAGTGTCGTGGGAGAGCCGGTAACCAATACGACCGACTGGGAAGGTGCTTACAGCACTGCCAACTCCTGTGGTTTGCCTGCTCTTACTTCCGTATCAGCCGGCAATTTCCTGACCAATGGGGTGGACGCTATTTGGATATTTAACAGCCCCACAGTGGAATTTGACAATGCCCGCTTTAACTGCTCCGGAACAATGAGCACCATAGCAGGCATCCGCACTGCCATTTACCAAACGGCCAACTGGTCGGCCTCTTTCGACGATGATGCACCCAGCTTTAGTCTGCCCACCAACTGTAACTATGTTGGTACATTCCTCCCCGTTCAGCTCATCAGCTTCCAAGCCAAAAACAACCTGTCCAATGTGGATGTACAATGGCAGGTGGCCAACCAGCAAAATGTGAGCCATTATGAAGTGGAACGCAGCTTTAACAATACAACTTTTGATAAGATAGGAACGGTTGCCGCAAAACCTGGCACCGGTAATATCACTTATAGCTACAACGATTTTGAAAGCCTCAAAAACAGTGCAGCCATCATTTATTACCGCCTTAAATCGGTTGACTTGGATGCCAAATTCAGCTATTCGGAAATTGTAAACATCCGCAACAAAAAAGGGGTAACACTAACAGTTGACAACCTCACCAATCCGGTTAAAAACAACTTAACCTTTACATTGGCCAGCAAAAATGCAGGTTTGGTGCAATTGCAGTTAACTGACATGAGTGGCAAAATATTGGCCACCCGCAGCTTACAAGTAGCCGCTGGTAGCAATACCACCATCAATATGCCCGAAGCCGCAGCATTCGCCCAAGGCATGTACTTACTGAAAATAAGTAACGCAGGCGAAACCGCTGTTACCAAGTTTATCAAATAATATACATTTAGATTATTATACAAAGAAGCAGGTCCAAAAGGCCTGCTTCTTTGCAATTATGCACCACTCAACAGAAAAAGATTTATTTATTACCAGCCTGTGTATTATTTTATTAGGATTTTTGGCAATTTATTATAACTTTGAACTCTACGGTACAAATACTTATGGCTGTTTTATACAACAAAAGGCTTACAGAAACCGTTAACTGCCAGTCCCATTTTGAATAATATATGAAATGGGCCGTTTTTTTTTGACAGTTCAACCCGGTCTTTCAATGCAGACCGTGGTTTTTTCAACAAAAAATAACCTTTATAACATTGCGCTGGCAACCACGGGTTACTGATAATATTACCAATTGTCGAGTTTCGCTCTTTTGCCAAGGTTGCTATAATTAAAAATGCACGATTTATTAAACCAAAACTTGAACCAAACCGACTTATCTTATGCTCAGAAGAAATT
Source organism: Chitinophagales bacterium (assembly GCA_031375675.1). Taxonomy (GTDB): domain Bacteria; phylum Bacteroidota; class Bacteroidia; order Chitinophagales; family Chitinophagaceae; genus Ferruginibacter. The sequence continues at coordinate 65,763 of JANMIG010000100.1, read as the reverse complement.
TTTTACGCAATGCGGCTTTTACGCTGCCCGTAGCCCTTGTAGCCCCAGAAGCTTTATTAGCCAGCAACAGCACAAAAAAAGCGGGTATTATTATTGTTGGTACCGGTGCCGCTACCCTGCAAGTGGCCGACCAATTGGCTGCCGATAAAGCCGATATACTGATATTAGAGGCGGGCAGCCAAATAGTGCTAGATAGCACAAAAGCTACCACGCTTACCCGAAAGCAGGTTACAAAAGTCCACTGCAACAAACAAGGGTTTTTGCTTACAGATGACCAAGGCAACAGCTATAGCAGTACCAAACTGATTTTCGCAGGCACTGCATCTTTCTGCGACAACAGTGCCAAGGTATATGTACAAGCAAGCGATGCCAGGCAATTAACCCTTTCCATCAAGCGGAATGGGCCAAACAGCGCTACTTGTTGGGCAGTTCCCAACAATCAAGCGGATCCTTATTTACTGTCATCTTTTATCAATAGCAATAAAGTGGCATTTATGTGCCTGTCTTAATTCAACCACCACCTCATTTTTATACATGCACACCAAGTCATTTTGGTGTGCATATTTTTATGCCTCCACCCCTATTCCATCAGTATTTCCAGCAAATGATTTAATTTTGCTTATCGTGTTACAATAGCCAAAACAATAACGCATCCACTTTATACAATGGACACACATCTTCACCACGACCATACAGAATCTCACTTAAAAAGCAGTGAAATGCTCACCGATATTGTTATTGGTATGAGCGACGGACTCACGGTTCCATTTGCCCTTGCGGCAGGCCTGAGTGGTGCCGTGGCCAGCAGCAGTATCATTGTAATTGCAGGTATTGCCGAAATAGCAGCAGGCAGTATCGCTATGGGCCTCGGAGGCTACCTGGCAGGTAAAACGGAGCAGGACCATTACCGCAGTGAAGTAAAGCGGGAATATGAAGAGATCAATTCTTTGCGGCACAAGGAACTGGAAGAAACAAAAGAGTTTTTTGCCAATATCGGCCTTAGTGAAGATATACAAAACAGGGCCACCGAAGAAATATCACAGGACAAGGACCGGTGGGTGGAATTTATGATGAAGTATGAGCTGGGCCTGGAAAAACCTGATCCGAAAAGGGCCACTAAAAGCGCACTGAATATCGGGCTTTCGTACATAGCAGGTGGTATCATTCCCCTTTGCCCCTATTTTTTTATTGATACTTCCACAGAGGCGCTTAAAATATCGGTGATAGCCACGCTGGCATGCCTCTTTGTATTTGGCTATTTTAAAAGCAGGATTACCGGCATCAACCCATGGATGGGTGCGCTGAGGGTAACAATGATAGGTGCACTGGCTGCCGGCGCTGCATTTGGCGTTGCAAAACTGTTTGAAGGAATGTAAAGTAACAGACAACAGCCAGTCATCAATATGCTGTTCATATCCGGTAATTTCTCAATAAATTTGTTGCAATAACCCGGTAAATGGTATGCCGGCCAATCATCCATAAACAATCATCAAATGAAACGCATAGCCATTGCCGCAGCTTTACTGCTGTGTATAACAGTTAAAAGCCAAACCCCTGCATTCATCAGCGACAGCCTGGATAACTATATCACCGGGGGATTAAAGCAATGGCAGGTACCCGGCCTCAGTATTGTAATTGTAAAAGATGGGAAAGTAGTAGTTCAGAAGGGCTATGGTGTAAAAAACATTACTACCAATGAACCTGTGGACGAAAACACCCTCTTTATGATTGCCAGCAATACCAAACTGTTTACCGGTACCGCACTGGCCCAATTAGAGTACCGCAAAAAACTGTCACTGGATGATAAAATAACAAAATTCTTTCCCTGGTACAGCCTGTACGATAAAACAAGTACGCAACTGGTAACGGTAAAAGACATGCTTTGCCACCGGCTGGGCACCAAAACCTTCCAGGGCGATTTTACTTTCTGGAATACCAGCCTTAGCCGCCGCCAGGTGATGGAGCGAATGAAATACCTCAAACCATCAGGCCTTTTCCGCCAGGATTACGGGTATTGCAACAGCTGTTTTTTAACGGCAGGCCAGGTAGTGGAAGAGGTAACCGGCAAAAGCTGGGAACAATATGTAACCGACAGCATCATTGTACCATTGGGAATGACCAATACCTATGCTGTTTCTGCAGGTATAGAAAAACGCAGCAATGTGGCCAGTCCCTATACCACCAGCTATACCAACCAGCTATCCATTGTGCCCTATGATACATGGGATAATCTTGGCCCTGCTGCCAGCATCATCAGCAATGTAAAAGACCTGGGCAACTGGCTCAGGTTTCAGCTTGACAGTGGCCGTTTCAATGGCAAACAGGTAATGCCCTTTGGCATACTGCAGCGCACAAGAGACGTGAACATCATCACCGGAAGCCGTAAGTCATCCCTTTTTCCTGTTCACTTCAGGGGGTATGGGCTTGGGGTATTTGCAGCTGATTATAACGGGCGGCAGATTTACTGGCATACGGGCGGAGCAGGAGGTATGGTGAGCAATGTTTGCTTTGTGCCGGAAGAGGGCCTTGGCATAGCCATTTTAACCAATAATGATAATCAGAATTTTTTTGAAGCTCTTCGGTACCAGGTACTTGATGCCTATCTTGCCGTACCCTGGAAAAACAGGAGCCAGCAGCAATGGCCCGGTTTTGAAAAAGGGATGGACGAACAATTGAAAGAAATTGCTGACTGGAAGGCAAGAACAGGTAAAGCTACCCCTGCCCTGCCCCTGGCTGCTTACACAGGCCTTTACACACATGAATTGTATGGCACCATCAATATTACACAGAGCAATAACCAGCTGCAGGTGCGCTTTAATACACATCCCAACCTCAGTGCCACTCTCACCTGTATGGATAAGGACGAATGGCTGCTGCAATACAATAATATAGAGTATGGCATCTATGCCATTAAATTTACACAGGCAGGCAAAAAAATTACTGCCGTTGATATCAAAGCCAACGATTTTGTGGAGTATGATGCTTATAAATTTATAAAAAAATAACACTGATTGTTAAAGATGCGGGCGAATTTCAAATTGCCGCACTTCATTTCGGTTGTGGGTGGGTGACCTCACCGCCAGCGAAAATTTGGAATACACCCAAGGGTACTTTTGCAGCACCACTACCGTTAAAAGATAAATACATCATGAAAACAATAACAGCTCTCCCGGTACTGTATTTCTTAACCGTATCAGTATTGGGGCAAAATGTAAAGATGCAGGAAACACGCAGTACCCAACCTTTTGTACTTGGTGTTACAGAAGAATTCCTGTCGGAGCAGTTAGGAGAAAAAAGAGTGCTGAATATTTATTTGCCGGCCGGCTACAATAAGAATGATACAACAACCTACCCGGTGATTTACCTGCTGGATGGCGCTGCCGATGAAGACTTTATACATATTGCAGGGCTGCTGCAGTTCAATAATTTCCCCTGGATCAACCGGGTACCCCAATCCATACTGGTTGGCATCGCCAATGTGGACCGCAAAAGAGATTTTACTTATCCCACCAGTATTGAAGCAGATAAAAAGCGTTTTATAACAGCCGGGAAATCACAGCAATTCATTGACTTTATAGAAAAGGATTTGCAACCATTTATACAAAAAAATTACAAAACCACAGCATCCAAAACCATCATAGGGCAGTCATTGGGCGGACTTTTAGCAACTGAAATTTTATTTAAACGCCCAACACTTTTTTGCAAATACATCATTATCAGCCCAAGCCTGTGGTGGGATGATGGATCACTGTTAAAGCTCCGTCCTGAAATTTTGCAGGATAGCTTTGCACAGCAAACAGACATTTATATAGGTGTTGGAAAAGAAGGGCTTGCCCCGGGCGAAATACCACATGTAATGGAAGTGGATGCCAATTTACTGGCTGAAAAGATAAAGAGTACTAAAAGCGAAAAGGTAAAAGTGAATTTTGATTATTTACCCGCTGAAGATCATGCTACCGTTACCCACCAGGCCGTCTTCAATGCGCTGAGGATACTGTATCCCGCAGCAGAAAAATAACTTTCCATAGCTAATCAATATTCAGGCAAACTTCCTGTTCAGATTATCTGGATTGCCCTGTTAACTCAAAAAATAATCCTCCACCAGGCAACCCGCAGCCTTTGCCACCCGTTATAATAAAAAGTGCTTTTACCGGTATGAATCAAACAAGGGTTTACAAGCAGGATACAGGAGCGGGGGAATACGCCATACACAGCGATACTGACCTGTATACCCTTATCCGTAAGAAGATGCTCAGCCCCGGCAACAGCAACAATGTAGTGAGCATCCTGAATGACTGGCCGGTAAACAAACCTTTTAACAGAATATTGAAACGCATTGCAGATATCATCATATCACTGATTGCCATCGTTTTTATCCTCTCCTGGCTCACTCCCATCCTGGCTGTTATCATAAAGCTGAGCTCCAAAGGCCCCGTCTTTTTTCTCCAGCAAAGAAATATGCGCCATGGTGGTATATTTACCTGCATCAAATTCAGAACCATGCTGGTGAACGACGATGCAGACATACTGCAGGCAATAGAAAACGACAAGCGCATTACCCGGATTGGCAGGTTTTTGCGTGACCATTACCTTGACGAATTGCCCCAGTTTATCAATGTACTGATTGGCCAGATGTCAGTAATTGGTCCGAGGCCGCATATGCTTACAGACAACCTGCACTTTGCAGAGCGCATCAGTTACTATCATGAAAGACACAAGGCCAAACCCGGTATTACCGGCCTGGCACAGGTAATGGGCTTTACCGGCAATACCAAAAACCTGCAGTACCTTACCGCACGCATCAATACCGATATTTATTATCTTCGGCACTGGTCGGTAAAAATGGACTGCATCATACTGCTGCGGACCCTGCTGAAAGTTTTTGGCCGTTAAAACCCGGGCTATATTCAGGTATTGAACAAACTGATCTCAAATATCAAAGTCATTCTTACTGCAGGCGAAAAAAAAAACCTGTTATTCCTGGTTGCCGCCGATGCGCTGATCAGCCTTGCAGATATAGCTGCCCTGGCGGCCCTGCTGCTCATCGTTGGGGCATATACCGGGCAAAACAGTACATCTTTTACTTTTATACAACAGCATACACTATTAAGCACAGGGATTTTCTTTTTTATTTTTTCCTTCAAAAACCTCGCAGCTTTTATCATCAGGAAAAAACAAGTATTGTTCAGCTATGGTGTGGCAGCAAGGCTCTCCCGTAAAAAAATGCTTCAATACCTGCAGGGGGATCACCAGTTGTACAGCTCCGCAGATTCATCCACACACATCAAACACATCAGCCAGGTACCCGTTGAGTTTGCCCATTATGTGCTGTCGGGCATACAGCAGGTAGCCACACAGGCAATACTGGTTATCATTGCCGCAGCAGCCATTACCTGGTTCAATGCAACCCTTTTTTTACTGGTACTCATCATCCTGTTGCCGGCAGCATTGATTACTGCAAGGATATTGAAAAAGAAAATACAACAGGCCCGGCTGCATACCAGGATCACCAGCGAAAAATCACTGCAACACCTGCAGGAAGCGCTGGCTGCCCATACTGAAAGCAGGATATACAACTTGCAGGATTTTTTCACCAACCGTTATACCAACTGGCAGCTGCAGCTCAACAGGCAGTTGTCGGGCCTGCAGGTAATACAACTACTACCATCAAGACTGATTGAAGTATTTGCCATTGCCGGCTTTTTAATACTGGTGCTGGCTGGAAAATACACTGGCAATAGCAGCCATGCAGATGTGCTCACCATTGGTGCTTTTATGGCTGCAGCCTACCGCATCATGCCTGCGCTGGTAAGCATCATCAATAACCGGGCACAGATAAAGGCTTACTGGCATACAATGAACAGTTTTATTACACCTGAAAGCATAATGGATAACAGGAAAGCTTTTCAGCAGGGTAAACCATCCATCCATTTCAACGGTGTATCATTCAGCCATGGTGATAAATCAGTCATCAGTAACCTGTCATTCTCTGTCCGGGCAGGCGAAATAGTGGGCTTATCCGGCGCATCCGGGGCAGGAAAGACTACCGTTATCAACCTTATACTGGGCCTGCTGGAACCAGGAAAAGGCAGCATAGAGGTGCATGCAGGCAATGGTGGTATGGCCTGTGTATTGCAGCATCCGTTCATACTGCACGACAGCCTGCAAAACAATATCGCCCTTGGTGAAACTGCACCCGACATGAAGCGGCTGAAGGATTCAATAGAAGCGGCTGGGCTAACAAGTTTGGCAGCATCATTGCCCGAAGGCACCAATACACTTATTACAGAAAGGGGAAAAAATATCAGTGGCGGACAGCAACAAAGAATTGCCATTGCAAGGGCCCTGTACCGCAATGCAGACCTGCTTATTTTAGATGAACCATTCAGTGAACTGGACGAAGCATCAGAAAAGAAATTACTGGCATATTTTAAACAACTTGCAGCAGCAGGTAAAATCGTCCTTTTGTGCACACACAATCCTGCAAGCCTTGCCCAATGCGATAAAATCATCACCATCAATGGATAACACACTGGTGATATTAACCCCCGGGTTCCCTGCCAGTGAAAGTGACAGCACCTGCCTGCCACCCATCCAGCAATTTATCCGGCATTTTAAAGAAGCCAATCCTTCGCTTCGGATTATTATCATTGCAATAGCTTATCCATTTACAACTAGCAGCTACTCATGGCATGGCTGCACAGTGTATCCCCTGCGTGGCAACAGGTACCGAAAAATTTTGCGCCCGCTACTGTGGCAAAAAATCCGTAACCGCCTGAATGCTGCCAGGCAGCAGCATCATGTAATTGGCTTGCTGAGTTTCTGGTGCGGTGAATGGGCCATGATTGGAACAAAGTTTGGCGAAAAATTCAGGATACCCCACTACTGCTGGTTGCAGGGTCAGGACAGCAGGCCCGGCAACAAATACGCCCGCTATTTCCAGCACAAACCGGGTGAACTATTGGCACTGTCGGATGCGCTTGCCAGGGAGTTTTTTACCAATTATCAAACGGCACCTGCAAGGGTCATTCCCTTTGGAACTGTCCCGATAAAATTGAGTCCTCACAAACGGCATATTGATATTATTGGAGTTGGCTGGCTGATACCACTGAAGCAATACCATATTTTTATACAGGTGATTGAACGGCTGAAAAAAACATTACCGGCAGTTAAAGTTGTGCTTTGCGGCAAGGGACCGGAAATGCAGGAACTGCAGCAGATGGTGAATACTTTGCAACTGGAAGAAAACATACACTTTACTGGTGAAATGCAGCACCCGCAAGTGCTGGAGCTGATGCAGCAAAGCAGGATACTGCTCCACCCTTCTTCTTTTGAAGGTTTCAGTACAGTTTGCACAGAAGCGCTGCAATGCGGCTGCCACGTTATCAGCTTTTGCAGGGCGATGGATGCGGATATTGAACAGTGGCATATTGTAAACGATGAAGCAGCCATGTACCAGCAGGCAATTTCCCTGCTCGGAAATACGGATGAGGTTTACCAATCAACAGTACCTTACACCATGGATGAAAGCACTGCAGCAATAAACGAACTGCTCCATTACAATGAAACCAGCACGGTATGAATGGCTTTTGCAATGGCATCAAAAGATAAGGAGTCCTCAAATTGCTGTAAAACTTTGCCACGCTCTTCCTCCCTGTTTATTTGTACGGACTGAAGCAGTTTTTTCAGCAAATCTTCTGCATCCCCGGCCTTGTATAAAAAACCGCATTTACCCGGGCCAAGCATTTCAGTAAAGGAATAAATATCGGTAACAATGGGTATACAGCCGCAGCTCATGGCCTCACATACAGCGATGCCACTACCCTCGTAATGAGAACCCGACAGGATAAAATCCGCACTGTTATACCAGTACAGCAGCTCCTGTCGTGATTGCTTTCCAATTAGCAGTATATTCTTATTTTCACCCACCAGCATTGTTACATCAGCAAGTAACTCAGTGCTTTGATAAATCATATACAGTTTTGCTGAGGGATGGTGCCGGGTAAAATTGAGGAAAGCCCTCACCACAGTCAGCGGGTCTTTATTGGCATCCAGCCTGCCCACCCACAAATAAACAGGGTTGCCCGCAGCGCCAGTTCGCTGCCTTGCTTCTTCCATATCCGTTTCAGCATATATGGAAGAAGCCTCCATAATGGCATGCACTTTTTGTCTGTTTTTAATAATACCGGCACGGGACCATTCGGCACCAAAAGCCATTGCCGTAAACTGGTACACATCAATGCAGTTATCAGCCTTTTTTTGCAGCCATCTTTTTATACCGGCAAATGGTTTTTCTGCATGATGAATTGCATAAATGATAACTTTCTTTCCCAGTTTTCTGCGGAGCTGCAAAACCTGCAATGGGTAAATCAAGCCATGCACCATCACCACATCGGGTTGCAATTGTTGAACAAAGCTGTGCAGTTTTACAGGAATAAGTGGTGTTGTATCATACAATTGCACAAACTCATACCGTACCGCTCCTTGCTGCCAGGTTTCCTTACATCCAATCTGCTCCACCGCAATCACTTCATGCTGCTTTGCCAGTGCATCCAGTATGCCAACAGAAAAATCAATCCGCTCCAGCCATTGCTGTGGCGTTGTATATGCCCTGTTTACTGAATAATTTAAGCTTACAATCCTCATCCCTGTATTGAATGCTTAAAATTAAGCAGAATAAGGCTTGGAATACTGCCCCACGCAAAATAATGAAACCAAAGGCAACCACGGCACTCCCTTTTGCGTTACATTTGGTAATGAATAAGGTATTGTTATTCAATCCACGAAGTGCTGTGGCCAAAAGCCGCATACCTAATTCTGTATTATCCATAGCTGCTGCCATAAACGGGCTGTACGATTGGGCCATTGTGGACGGCAACCGTGAAACAGACCCTTATCAAAAACTGGAACAGTACCTGCTTACCGGCAACTATAAATACATCGGTTTTACCGTAATGCCCGGCCCGCAGCTGAAGCAGGCCATTCCCTTTGCAAAAAAGATAAAAGAACAATTTCCGCAAACAGTAATGATATGGGGTGGCTATTTTTCCACCAACCAGCATAAAGTGGTGCTGCAATCCGGCTATGTGGATTTTGTGGTGAATGGCCCCGGTGACAATGCCTTCCCCAACCTCATACATGCCCTGGATAATAACCAGCCTTACGAACTTATCAAAAATCTCATTTACCACAGGGATGGAAAAATTGTAAAAACAATCAAAGAAGACCTGCTTGACCAGGATACACTGAAACCGCTGCCTTACGGGCAACTGGACAAAATGTATTCCATTGACAAGTACCTCGGCAAAACCTGCCTGGGTAAAAAAACACTTGCTTATCATGCCAGTGTGGGGTGCCCGTTTACCTGCTCCTTTTGCGCTGTGGTACCTATTTATGAAGCGAGGTGGAAGGGTAAATCGGCCGCATTAATTTACAAGGATGTAAAATATATAAAAGATACCTGGGGAGCGGATGCCATTGAGTTTCATGACAATAACTTTTTTGTGTCTGAAAAAAGAACGGCTGAATTCTGCAGGCTGATCATGAACGACAATATGACCTGGTGGGGTGAAGGAAGGATTGACACCATCAACAGGTACACTGATGAAACGCTTAACCTGATGCGGCAGTCTGGTTGCAGGATGATTTTTTTTGGAGCAGAAACGGGTAATGATGAGATACTGAAACAAATGGACAAGGGTGGCACACAAACAAGTGCCGTCATCAAATCATTTGCTGCACGCATGGCCAGGTTCGGCATCATACCTGAGTATTCCTTTGTGCTGGGCACACCCGCTGCCACACCGCAAAAGGCAATGAAACAGATTGACAATGATATCGCCTTTATCAGGGAAATAAAAAGCATCAACCCCCAAACCGAAATCATTATCTACACTTACAGCCCGGTACCAACTGAAGGCTCGGAAATGTACAATGAAGTGCTGAAAGCCGGTTTTAGTTTTCCACAAAAACTGGAAGACTGGATCAACCCGCATTGGGAAAATTTCGACCTGCGGAAAAACCCGCTTACGCCATGGCTCACACCGGCCATGATCAACAAGATAAGGGATTTTGAAACAGTACTGAACAGCTACTACCCTACGGTATCCGACATAAAGCTTACCCGTACACGCCGCAAGCTGATGCGCCTGCTGGCAGCCCCAAGGTACAAAAGCGGTTTTAACAAACTGCCCTACGAGCTGAAAGCCCTGCAAAGGCTCTGGCGATACAGGCAACCTGAAATTGAAGGTTTTTAACAGCATGAAACAGTTGATCCGGAATATTATCAGTCATACATACAAGCCATTACTAAAAAAGTATTTGGCAAAAGAAAGAATGTATACATACAATGGTCTGCAACTGCAAATTCACCCAGATGTATTCCACCCGGGTTTTTTCTTCAGCACCAAACTGCTGCTGTCGCAACTGAACACCATACCCATGAAAGGAAAAACATTGCTGGAAATTGGTGCAGGCAGCGGCCTGATTGCTATGAGTGCCGCCAGGAACAAAGCCATCGTAACCGCTACAGACATCAATCCCGTTGCGGTGGAATATCTTTACCGCAACAGGATTGCCAACAATGTAAACATGAATGTACTTGAAACCGATGTATTTAACGGCATTCCGCCCACTGCATTCGATATCATTGCCATTAATCCGCCTTATTATAAAAAGAACCCGGAAAACTATGCAGAACATGCCTGGTACTGTGGTGAAAATGGTGAATACTTTGGGAAATTTTTCGGAAACCTTGGCAGGTACATCCACCAAGAGACAAAAATACTGATGGTGCTTTGCGACGGGTGTGACCTTGAAATGATTAAAGCATATGGAAAAAAAAATCATTTCAGCATGAACTGTATCTGCACAAAAAAAAACTTGGTGGAAACAAACTATATCTATTCAATAACAACCGCTGCATGAAGCTGTTTATACAAATAGAAATCTCCGGGGCCGGATGCTGAAGCAGTCACCATACCAGACATTTAAGCGGTACAGAACGCTGCAAACGCACCGCATATCAGCATTGCCAATTGTGATACTGATGCCGCACAGTGCCTGCAATTGCCGTTGCATTATGTGCGATATATGGAAAGATAATAAAAACCTGAAACAATTAACCGCTGCTGATATAAGCCCTATGCTTGGCACATTAAAAAAACTGAATACCGCCATGGTGGTCATGAGCGGCGGCGAAGCATTGCTCAATCCGCAGTTCTTCACACTTTGCAGGCTATTGAAAATGGAAGGACTGAAAATATGCCTGCTCAGCACGGGAATCAGTCTTGCAGCCAATGCTGCTGCTGTTTGCGAATACGTTGACGAAATAATTGTTTCCTTAGACGGGGATCCCATGACGCACAACTTTATCCGTAACATACCCAATGCTTTTGAAAAAATGCAGGCAGGTATACAAGCAATAAGGCATATACAACCGGCTTTTAAAATTACAGCCCGTACTGTGATACACCGGCTGAACTACAAAGTATGGCCGAAAATAATTGATACCGCTATGGAGCTTGGCCTGCAGCAGATAAGCTTTTTGCCAGCAGATATCAGCAGCCATGCATTTAACAGGGAAGTGCTGTGGGCCGATACCCGGCAGCAGGAAATAGCCATTGAAGCAGCGGCATTGAGCGAATTGAAAATGATACTCGATGGCATAACAAGTACGTTTAAAGAACAATTCAGCAGCGGCTTTATCGCAGAGTCACCGCAAAAACTGGAAAAGATCTGGCAGCATTACGCCGCTTTTAACGGGCTGGCTGATTATCCTTATAAAAAATGCAATGCACCATGGATTTCCGCTGTGGTGGAAGCAGATGGCGCAGTGAGACCCTGTTTTTTTCATGAAAGCCTGGGTAATATTCACCATGCACCACTTGGCGAAATCATCAACAGCCTAAAAGCCATTGCCTTCAGAAAAAATTTAGATATTGAAACGAACGAAACCTGTGTGAAATGTGTTTGTTATCTGAACTTAAAACCGGGGGCTAAAGTGTAACATTCAGCAGCAGTACATCATGAGTAAAATACTTTTTTCACATTCCTACTTTCTCCGCTTTGACCCTAAACAATGGGCCACAGGGCAGCCTTATGCCCCCATTGGCACGCTGTATGCCGTTGCGCTGATGCAGCAGCAGGGGCATGAAGTATCATTCTTTGACAGCATGTTTGCACATTCGGCTAAAGACATCAACCAGGTAATGCTGGAAAAAAAACCGGAGATCTTTGTATTGTATGATGATGGCTTTAATTACCTGACAAAAATGTGCCTTACCAATATGCGCAATGCCGCATTTGAAATGATTCAGCAGGCCAAGGCAAACAACTGCACCGTTATTGTTTCTTCCTCCGACTCCACCGACCGCTTTGACGAATACCTGGAAAAGGGTGCCGATTTCATCTTACTTGGAGAAGCAGAAATGAGCTTACAGGAGCTGGTGACAGCAATTGACCAGCAGGCAACCGATTTTTCTGCTATACAATCCATCGCCTTTATGCAAAAGGACTGTGTGGTAAAAACGCCCCGCAGAACGGTAATCAAGGACCTGGACAGCCTGCCCTTTCCTGCCTGGGACATGATTGACATGACTCCCTACAAAAATATGTGGCAGCGGCAGCATGGTTATTTTTCCATCAATATGGCTACCACCAGGGGCTGCCCCTTTAAATGCAATTGGTGCGCCAAACCCATTTACGGCAACAGGTACAACAGCCGCTCTCCACAAAATGTAGTCAATGAGCTGCTGATGCTGAAGGAAAAAATACAGTATGACCATGTATGGTTTTGCGATGATATTTTCGGGCTGAAGCCCGGCTGGGTACATGAGTTTGCAGCACTGGTAGCGCAAACCAATCTCCGTTTGAAATTCAAAATACAATCAAGGGCCGATTTACTGATGCAGCAGAACTACATCACCGACCTGGCTGCTGCCGGCTGCGACAATATCTGGATGGGAGCCGAAAGCGGGTCTCAGAAAATATTAGATGCGATGGATAAAGGAACCACGGTAGAACAAATTTATGCTTCCACCAAACTGATCAAGCAACAGGGGATGAAGCCCTCCTTCTTCATCCAGTTTGGTTATCCCGGTGAAACGATGGCGGATATAAAAAAAACCATCCGCATGATCAACGAGCTGCTGCCCCATGATATTGGCATCTCAGTCTCCTACCCCCTGCCCGGCACCGTTTTTTACAACAGGGTAAAAGCGGAACTGAATGAAAAAACCAACTGGACGGATTCTGACGAACTGGCGCTGATGTTCCGTAATACCTACAAACCGCCGTTTTACAAGCAGCTGCACCGGTATGTACACAGGGAGTACCGCAGCAAAATGGCAGTACAGAGTTTAAAAGCACTGGTGTCCAGCCCAGCAGGAAGAACAAAACAGAATATCAAAAAAGCACTCTCTGCAATATGGTACATACCTGCAAGTATTGTTACACGTTTTCAATTACTGTTGCAAAGTAAAAAAGCCATTTGAACAATATTATACACGATATAAGGAAACAACAGCATGCCGCATTTGACAGTGCTGCTGCGGGCTACGATGAGCATTTTTCATATTCGCAAACAGGCAGGGTGCAGCGCAAAAGAGTGCATTATTTTTTAAAAAAACATATTGCTGCACTTACCGGAAAAAATATACTGGAACTCAACTGTGGTACTGGTGAAGATGCCATATGGATGGCCGAACAGGATTGCCGGGTTACCGCCACCGATCTTTCAGCAGGTATGATTTGCGTGCTGGAAAATAAGCTGAATTTGTATCCGTCACTTCCTGTAAAACCCCTTCAATGTGGGTTTGATGAGGTAAGTACTAAGCTGGCGGGCAGCAGCTACGATTTTATTTTATCCAATTTTGGAGGACTCAACTGTATTAGTAATTTGTCACTCACCAGGCTTTCAGCTGAACTGCACAGCATTACCACAAAAGGTGCAGCGATAGCCCTGGTAATCATGTCGAAACAATGCTGGTGGGAAAAGTTTTATTTTTGGATAAAAGGTAATAAGCAGGAAAGGAACAGAAGGCTGCAGGCTGGTCCGGTAACAGTAAATATCAATGGCAACAGCCAACCAGTATGGTATTATAACCCGGTTGAGATTGAAAAAATATTTTCAGGGGAATTTACAAAGCTGTACACGAAGCCAGTCGGGCTGTTTATTCCACCTTCTTATATGGAAGGATATTTCAGCAGGAGAAAAGGGTTGCTTCAATTGCTGAACGGGTTGGAAAAATTGCTGGGTGGTTTTTCTTTTCTTTCTGCATATGCAGATCATTTTTTAATCGTTTTAAAAAGAAAGGATACAATTTGAAGATCATTCTGTCACATGGGTATATCCTGAACGAGGATGAAAAGGAAAAGCAGATACTGAAGCCTTATGTGCCGCTGGGCATACTGTACCTCTCTGCTTACCTGGATGAAAAAGGCATTGACAACCAGGTGATAGACAATACATTTTCCACGCTCGATATTTTTAAGCAGCAATTAGTGGCCGAACAACCGGGCATACTGGCTATGTACATCAACTTAGTAACCAAGCTGAATGTGCTGAAGATCATTGATTTTGTACGCAATGAACCCGTATTGTCAAAAACTACCATCATCCTCGGCGGACCTGAGAGCAGGCACCATTCCGCCGATTTTTTACTGTACGGCGCTGATTATGTAATTACAGGAGAAGGAGAAGAAACCATGCATGAGCTGGTTTCGGCCATTATCAGCGGCGGCAGCACAAAGGGTATTGCAGGTACAAGTCATATAACAATGGATGGCACTGTATGCCATGAGGCAGAAAGGCCATTGATAAAAAACATTAACCAACTGCCTTTTCCCAACAGGCATAAAATTGATTTTACACCCTACCTGCAAACCTGGAAGCAAAAGCATGGGTACAGTATGATGAGCGTAAGCACCATGCGGGGCTGCCCTTACAGCTGCAAATGGTGCAGCAGGGCCGTGTATGGCGGCACCTACCGCAGGCGAAGCCCTCAACTGGTAGCAGCAGAATTAAAAATGCTGAAAGATCAATACAACCCGGATATGATCTGGTTTGTTGACGATGTATTTACCATACACCATGGCTGGCTGAAGGAATTTGCCGCTGAGGTAAAAAAAGCAGATGCAGTAATACCTTACGAAATCATCTCCCGGGCCGACAGGCTGAATGAAGAAGTGATTCAGGTGCTGAAAGAAAGTGGCTGCTTCAGGGTATGGATTGGGGCAGAAAGTGGCTCACAAAAAATAATTGATGCCATGGACCGCCGGGTGGATGTGGTAGCAACCAGGGAAATGATACAAATGGCTAAGCGGTACGGCATCGAAGCAGGTACCTTCATCATGCTGGGCTATCCCGGCGAAACAAAGCAGGATATCCGTCATACCATCCACCACCTGATTGCAGCCAACCCCAGCCAGTACACCATCACGGTTACCTACCCCATCAAAGGTACCCGCTTGTACAATGAAGTAGCCGATCAATTCCTTACCAGCTATGAATTTGCCCACAATACCGACCGTGATATTGACTTTAAACGCCTGCACCCTAAAAAATATTACGAGTATGCCCGGCAATGGCTCCATTACGAAGTATATGCCGGCACACAAAATGTAAGCCCACTCAAAAAAGGCTGGCTAAAATTAAAATCGCTGAAAAGTCAATTGCAGATGTGGGTGAACCGGTGATTTTTATTAAATTTTGAGATTCAGATTTCACTTCGTATAATTTTTTTAGGTTATAAAAGAAAACCATGATATAATAGAAATTCAATTAACACAATAAACTTTCATTTATTCTTTATATATTAGCTTAACATTATAATCAGCACATATCATGGAAGCCCCTCAAACAACCCCTAATACTATATCACCAGAGGCTACTATACAAGTAGTTGAAAGCAATAATGAATCCATGGTATCGCTGGAGAAAACAATAGCTGACACACTTAACGTTTGCAAAAAGATAATCCGAACATTTATCCATTTGATATTAAAGCCATCCAGAATTGTTCGAATACTGACCAGCGAAGAAAAATTTTTCCATACTCAGTATATTAACGCCTTCACCCTTATCATATTCACAATTTTTCTTTCAGCAGGATTTATAAAAGTATTGGTATACGAAGCACTTACCGGATTAAGTGTAAAATCGCTGGAGCTTTATGATTCGTACCTTAAGGACTATACAGTATTCAGTAATATTATATACGTGGTTTTACTAGTTTTGAGTTTACGCTTGTTAGTAAGGATACTATTAATAATACCTTATTTTATACTTAACATTTACAAAGTCATAAAACCGCCTGTTGGAGAAAATAGATCTATGGTTTTTAGAACTCCATTAAAAATGATTACAAATTTCTCTACGTTTGAAAACTTGAATAAACCTAAGCTAATTATTTACTATTATGCATCATTATGGTTAATATTAATGGTATTTGTTGATATAGCAGTACGGCTTACGATTTTCGAAAACCCATCCAGGTGGGTTTTTTGGGTAATCGAAATTGTATTGTGCATTCTTCCTTCTAAACAACTATTCATATATTTCAAGCAACAAGGGTTTATTTACAAAAAAAACGCTTGGCTTAACCTTTCCTTTTATCTTATTCTTGCTTTTACAATAATACATAATACCACGCCAACGAGTAGAATGGTAATCAGAAACCTGTTAATACTTACAGGTCATAGTGATTTCAAAAGTAGTCCTGAACCATTCGGAACAAATTTCTCCGACAGCATAACAATAAATATGAATAAAACTGAGTCAGGTCAATGTAAACTTGATGCTGAAATATGCATCATAGGACAAACTGATGTGGAGACCTGTTTTGACAGAAAAACTCTTTTACGCATGTTTAAAACTTTCCCTGATAACAAAGGCATTGTATTTGCAGATAGCAGCTATACTAACAACCCCGATTCTGGCATTTTGAAACTAGCGCCAGGAGAGATGCAATGCTTGAAAATCTATGCATATATTGATACTTCCCTTCGAGAATCGTTAAAAAAGAAGATAAAAACCGAGAGTGAAAGTGGTGTTTTTATAAAACTACTGCCTGTTCCAGAGGATAAAAGCATAGAAGGCTATTTCAAAAAAATAAAAATTGGATTAGTTTTTAAATAAAATTATTTTTATAGTATGAATCTGCTCTACTGTCTTTTATTTGGTTCTGTTTTCCCCTTTTTGGCGTTAATTTCACCATCAAAACATAGTATACTCAATAATGAAATAGAAAAAGGAGAATTCCTATCCAATTACTATAACTTCCAAGAAAATTACAGAAAACTGGATGCAAAACAAAAATTACAAATGTGGAAATATCGGATTAAGAATGCTAGCGAATTAACCATACTCAACCACAAACAGAAACTCATATGCGATGAAGCATGTGAGCAGTTAAATCTTGAGCTATTCCAAAAGCCTCATAATTATTATTTAGAAGAAATGCAAAAACTCCTTGAGAGTGCATTAGGCAAAGAAAAAGCTAATATGATATTTACAAGCTTTGCTAAAAATTGGATTGAGCATAATTGGCTTAAAACAGAAAATAGCCCAACAACAAAATGCCATTGTTCGACAAAATCAGATTTTTGTCCTGGGAAGACCGCTTGTACACAAAGTGATTGTGAAAAGTCTAAAGTTGGCTGTGGATTACTTTGGCTGTATGACTGTAATGGCCTTTGTAAATGATAATCTTTAAAAGTGAACTTAGACATCTACCATAACTTAACTCATCGTCATATTTACCTTTTTTGCGGCAACTATTCGGCAGCAAAGCCTTTTGCTATTTCAACTTTTTTATCCCGCTGTTATTCATCAGCGATTTCATTTGCCCGATAGCCACCCCATTCAATTGGAGCAGCCGCTCACCAGATGAAAGCCCCTGGTTAATCAGCAGGGCATTAATGCTTTCCAAATTGCTGAGCACCACCAGTTGTTCAATAGTGGCATGGTCTCGTATATTGCCATCTGCGGCGGGATTTTCTTTTCGCCATTGCTGGGCCGTTTTGCCAAAAAGCGCCATGTTCAGCAAGTCGGCCTCGCTGGCATATACGGCAGCAGCATCCTTTTGGGTAAGCAGTTGGGGAATGATATTTTCTTTGATAGCATCGGTATGAATACGGTAATTTACCTTTGCCAAAGTTCGTTGTATGCTCCAGCCCAGTTGCAGGCGGTTGTTTTCTTCTTCTTTAAGGCGCTGAAATTCAGTAATCAGGTACAATTTAAAGGCTGCTGACAGCCATGAGGCAAACTCAAAAGCAATGTCTTTATGCGCAAAAGTACCTCCATATCTGCCAGATTTGGAGACAATACCAATTGCATTAGTGGTTTCTACCCATTTTTGAGGGGTAAGTGTAAAACTGTTTGCACCTGCTTCATTTTTAAACGCATCGAATTCGATGCGTTTAAAAACAGGATTATTCAGTTGTTCCCACAATCCGCAAAATTCTATTGCCCCCCTTGTACGAAGCCAGTTTTGTATGATATAGTTAGTTCTTTCCGCATCACGGTACTTTGCCATATCAGTAAGCGAAATATAATCATTGCTGCTTTGATTGTAAACAGTAATTACGAGGTTTTCAACTGTAAGTGTTTTATTTTTTGCCATTATCTGTTTTTTGACAGGGTGTTTAGTGTCAATCTTATTGAGTAAATAGTTTTAAAAAAGCATGCACCTTATGGCAAACTTTTTTCATTCTGAAATTGCCCGGAGTTTTTTCCCGTTATCCTTCATCGAGTATGAAAAACCGGCTTACATAAATTCATTTTTATTAATCAAAAATATAAAAAAGCCCGGAAATTAATCAACACAGACAAAAAAAGATACAGTTATTTACACCTCCTTTGCCACCGGAATACTTTCGTCCAATGACCCGGCAATATTGTTCAATCTGTTTACCCGCTGCTCATACAAGTGAATAATATTCCGCTGAAAATTTTCGGGGTCAGGTTTGGAATAATGTTTACCAGCTTTCATACTGATCCTGATACCTTTTTCGTTCACTGCATTGCGCAGCATTTTTTTCTGCCAGCGCCGGCTGGTAGCTTCCATCAGGCGGTGCTCCAGCCAATTGCCAAAGCGGTTATTGAACAATGCTTCCAGTAATCTTTTGATGCGGCTGGTGCTGGTACTGCCGATGCTGGCAGTGCTGTTGCTGTGCTGCGGATAATAGCTGCTCACCCATTCATTGGCCGCCCTGAACTGCTTGAAAGAAGCCTCACCCTCTAATGGCAGTAATGTGACAATCTCCGTTGCAGTGAAAATATTCTTTTCCTCAATTTCCATCCCGGCATCGTCAATGTAATAGTTAAGGCAGAATGGCCTGCCCTTCCCCGTGAAGCGTGGCAGCTTGTACAGGAGATGCAGCAGGGTCCTGGTAATCCAGAGTCTGCCGCCTGCTGTAATCACAAAAAAATCAATATCGGTATGCTCATCAGCATAGTTTTTTGACAAGGAGCCTGAAACTGCAATGCTGCGTACAAATGGGAAACGGAATAACCACCGGGCCGAGCTTGCTGCTTTTTTCAATTCCTGTATAGCCAGCTGGTTGCCCTTTGTCCTTCGCTCTGCCAAAGTCACATCATCCTGCAGCATAAAAAAGTCATTCACAGCATAAACCCTGCCCGCCCTAAGCAATGCAAGTGCCTGCTGTTTTACCTCCTCCATATCAGCCGGTGAATGAAGAAAAAAAGTAATTTCTTCAATGGTTAACGGGTACCTGAAAATATCAAAATAAGCCAGCGCTTTCAAAATATCCTGTTGTATGGTGGTATCCCTGTTCAAAAAAATATCAGCTTGTTTGTTTTGTTTGTAATGCTATTTGCATGCTGTTGCTTTGCTTGTAAAGTCTCCGGTGGCGGCTGTGCTTGCGGTAACTCTGCCCGGCCGTGTACCAGGCAATCATCAACCCGTGGTATCCATCTAAAAAACCAAGCCTTAAAAAATACCCATTTACAAATGACCACAGAGGATTAATGATAATTTTATATGGTTGTGGTTTTACACCGGCCTCCATCATGGATGCAGCCACCAGAGAAGCAGTTTTGTCATTTTTCTGAATATGCATAGCTACTGTATCAAATGCGAAGTGAATGATATCACCTCTTAAATGCTGCATAGCTGAAACACCGCTCATTTCTACCCTGTCGTGCGGATTGTATCCTACCCAGCGGGCAAGCCTTTTGTCAAACAACCGCAGCTTTCTGTCGGGATACCACAAACCCCGCCTGATATACCTGCCGCAATACACATTACAGCGGTTCATGGTATAAGCTTTGTGGCTGAATTGCCTTTTTGCTGTAAGGATGGAGGCAGCCAGCTCTTCACTCAGCATTTCATCCGCATCAAGGCTTAGTACGTAATCATTGGCCGCCATGGCCAGCACCGCATTTTTCTGCTGCTTATACCCTGCAAATGCCTGCTGGTACACTACAGCACCTTTTTCTTTTGCAATGGCAACAGTATTATCGGTTGAAAAAGAATCCAGCACCACAATTTCATCTGCCACCGGCAAAAGCGAGTCGATACACCGGCCGATGTTTTTCTCCTCATTGTATGTAATTATCAGCGCCGTCAGTTTTTCCATCACTCCATCTTTATTATTCAAACGTATTTATGCCATACCGGGTTGCCTGCTGCTTACCCTGCCTGTAATGATAAAAAAGGGTAAAAAGAAAGCGAAAAAGAATACTCCTTTATTCAGGTTAAGCACATTTTCCGATAGTGAAACCATCGCAATCAGCATCATAAAAGCCGCAAAAACAGTATCTTTTTGCTGCCAGGCCAGCATGGCTCCCCTGTACAATACAAACAGGTAAAGTATTAATCCTGCAGCACCAAAACAAATCAGGAAATAAAGGTACTGGTTGTGTGCATTAAATTCGTTTAAAAAAGAACCATACATTTTCTTTTCGTAATATTTATCCTGCAGCAGCCTGTACTCTGCTCCGCTCCCATGACCCAGAAAGGGTGCCTTTTTGATAATTTCAGCTGCAACTTCCCAGCGCTCCATCCTCGATTCTACCAGTTCATTTTTTACCCGCTGCCCGGCAAGGTCAGTCTTAAGCTCAACGATGTACCGCAAACGGAAGGCATCAATGCTGAAAAAGCCTGCCAGTAACAATACCGTGGCTGTGATGGAAATAAACAGGTAGCGCTGCGTTCGGCCCACCGGCACCATCATCAATGGAATAATGATATTGACAATCAATAATACTGCTATAAACACGGCTCTTGACGACAATTGCATCAATCCCACTGACAAAACCAATACCGCACCAATACGAAGATAACGCTGCCAGCCATTTTCACCAGCCAGGCCGGCAAGGAGTATCACCAGGGCAAAAGCCGCATACATGGCCAGGTAAGTGGCATGAATATCAATGGGCCTGCAAAAATTATGATTCATAAAAGCCACTGAAAAAAAAGAAGAAAAAGGCAGATGGTAATAGCTCATGACACGAAAAGCATCCGCAAAAAGATACAGTAAGGCAATTACAACACCTGCTGCAAAAACATTCAGCAGTTCTTTCCTGTATTGCTGTATGATGGCAGTATTGAGTGCCAGCAGAACAGGCAGTATCAACAAAGCAGCCTGCCGACCTGCAATGTTCAGTGCTTCTTTTTTATCCGGCGAATACAACAGGCCGGCAAAATTGAGCAAGTAAATAACCAATGGCAGCAGCACAGCCAATGACAAAAGCAGTTTCAGCTGTGGCAACCTGAACTGGATCACCGTAAAAGCGGCAAAACCCGTCAGCGCCAGCTGGCTGTAAAAAAAATCGTAAGGCAGCAGCAGTAAAAATGCCGACAGCAGGCCAAAACCGATACGGCCGGTCTGCCTGCTTTCTGTTTCTGCTGTATGGTTGTTTACACCGGTCATTACTTACAAATATTTTTAAAAAAATCATAATAGCCATCAATCACGGCCGGCCAATTGTACAACTCCTTTATTTTTTTTTGATTGGCTGCAATAGCAATTTCTTTTGCTGCTTCATCAGGGGCTGCCTCCAGCAATGCAGTCACATCGGCAGCAGATGAAAAATAATACCCGTCATGCTGCAGCACAGCCCGGTTAAATTCGTTATTGTGCGCCGCAATAAGCACCCCGTCAGCCATTGCCTCCAGCAGGGAAGGATTGGTACCACCCACGCTGTGGCCATGAAAATACAAACTGCATCCATTACGGAGGCTATGCAGTTTTGATGCATCATACACCGGCCCTGCAAAACAGAGGCGTTTATCATGCCCATAATACTTCCGCATTTTTTCCCCGAAAGCATTGCCGGTATTGCCCACAATCAGTAGTTGCCGGGAGGTATTGCTCCTGCAAAAACCCTCCAGTATCATGGCAATATTATTCTCCGGCTCCATCCTGGCCAGTAACATACAATAATTATTTTTAACCAATCCCAGATCTGCCAGCACGGTTTCGTCACCTTTGTTCAGCAACTCAGCTCCGTAAGCAATACAGCAGCTGTCAATGGAAAATTTCTGCAGCAGGTAATCTTTTATGGCTGGCGAATCTGCAATAAAAAAATCACTGTACCGCACAGCCAATTTTTCAGCATACAACAAAAACTGCCTGGCTAAGAGTCCATATTTACCACGTTTCCATTCCAGCCCATCCATATTATACACAATCACCGCTTTTTTGGGATATAACCGATACCAGACGGAGCTGCTCGTATACCCCAGAAATAACAGGATATCGAAGCCCTGCCTGCGGGCATGTCGGATGCAATTAAAGTCATACACAAACTGCCCGGCTGACCCCATCCAGCGCTGCCCGTCCCTGCAATGAACAATGTGTACATCCCTGTACTTTTTTTCCTGGTACGGGTGCGTATGCGGACTGTAAACGGTAATGCTGCATCCCTTTTCGGCAAGGCCCTGCGACAGAAAGGCGGCCAGTTGCTCAAACCCCCCATAATTATTGGGGATGCCCCTTGTGCCAATGATTGCAATTTTCATTTGCCTGCCCCTCCTTTCTCTTTTAAAAGCTGGTAAAATACAGCAGCAGTATGGCTCCAGGAATAAGCTGTTCTTACTGCAACGGCTGTTTGCTCTAAGAATATTTTTGCCGGGGGCCTTGCCAGCATATTTTCCAGCTGTATTTCAAAAGCTGCATCATCAGCCGGATCAAACATATACGGCTGAAAAAAACTAAAGTCTTCCATTGCAGTAGCCGAAGAGCACAGCACCGGTGCACCACAAACAGCAGCTTCCAGCGGTGGTATGCCAAAGCCCTCGGCTACAGATGGATATACAAACAAGCGGCAACTTTTGTACATCGCTTCAAGCTCAATACTGTCCAGTTCACTCAATAAATGAATATGGCTGCGCTGCATTGGGGTTAACGATTGCAGCAGTTTTTCAAAGGCAGGTACCGTAATACTTTTTTTTCCAACAAATACCAGTGGTATCTGCCGCTTCCATAGTTCCAGCTGCAGGTATTTTTGCAGCAGCAGCAGGTGATTTTTACGGGGCTCAATGCGGCTAACATACAATATGAAATTTTCCAGCCCATATTTATCCTTTATCAGCTGCCGGGCAGCTTCTGGCTCAATGTTATTACCAAAATTTTCTGCCACTGCATTGGGCAGTACTGAAATATCTTCTTCCCGGATGCCGTAATGGCTGCAGATGCGCTTCTTTGAATATCCGGAGACAGTAGTTTTGATACATGCCCTGCGGATACTGCGGGCAAAAAGAAGGTTCCTGCTGTGACGGTAAAGCCTGGAGAACTGCCCGGGAAAATCATTGAACAATATATCATGAGTGGTAACCACTGTGCAGTAATTACCCCTTTGGGCAGGAGCCGCATACTGAAAATGAGCAAAGTCAAATACATGCTTTTTCAGTAATAAACTGATGTCCATTTTCAGCCGCAGTATGGAAGGTCTGCGCTTTCTGATGATGAAAATATGCCGGTCATCCGCAAAAGGGAACAGCTCTTTCAGTGCTTCTGCATCTGTTGTGGCAAAAAACAGTTCTGCATCAGGATGATGAAGGTGCATGGCATTGTACAGCCCTGCAAGAAAAGTTTGCGTTCCCTGGTAACCAGCAGTTACAAAATGTGCATCCACCAATATCTTTATCCTTTCTGCCATCAATCCCCTGTTCTGTATTTAATCAATTTGGCCGGCACACCGCCATAAATGCCATTCGCTTTGTATATACCTGCAGTCATCACTGCACCAGCGGCAATCACACAGCCATCTTCCACCACAGCACCATCCAGTATAGTGGCTTTTGCGCCTATCCAGCAGTTATTGCCAATGCTGATGCCCCTGTGCTCCACTCCCTGCAGGCGCATGGGCACAGTCATATCTGCTGTAATATGATTTTCAGCATGAAAACTTACAAAGTCTCCTACCATTACATCATTACCGATTGTTATTCCCCCGGCACAACCATAAAAACAGGCAATGCCCAGCCCGGTATTGTTCCCCACTTTCAGGCCACGGCCAAGCTGCTGCAGGTTACCGGTACATTCAATCCTGGTAAAGCGGCCTACAGACACATTATCGCCCAATACCACCCCTTCACTGGAAAGTGCATCAATAAATGCACCCTTGCTGATGGTAACCGAACGGCCCAGCCGCAGCCCCCGGCACATTTTAACCGTTGCCTTCCACGAAAAAAATAAAAGACCTTTATGCCTGATACCACTCAAATAACCCCGCAGCAGCATGAATGCACGGTTAATCACCAGCCGCAGCAGGTAGCCAGCCGGTATCCTTTCATCAATGGAATAGCTGTTACCCTTCCATCCTGCAATCAATGTATTTAATTTTTTTTTCAGCATATATCAGTTGCCTGCACCAAACATTGAATAAATTTTTTTTACCAGTTTACCCGGCAGAAAAGATAAAAGATAAAAAGCATAATTTTTTATGCCCGATGGCCTTATCTGTATCGCCCTTTTAATATGCGCCCTTGCACTGCCCGGCTGAAAATTATCCCATAAATATTTTTTACCCAGCAGTGAATGATAAGCCGCATACTTTGTAACACTGTTATCCTGCTGCCGGAGTATTTCCAGCAAAGCCTCCCCGTCTTCCGTGCTGATGGTACTGCCGGCAATCGCCCTGCTTTTAATTTCATTGAACTGCTGTGGCCTCCAGCGCTCATCGATGGTTACCGATTGGGCATTCAGCCTCACCCGCAGCAGCACTTTCCTGAGGTTACACCCTTTTGTCTTTTTCAGTAATTGCGACCAGAGCAAATGATCTTCAAAAGTATGTGCATGCTCATTATAACCGCCGGCCTGTACAATTGCCTCCTTTACATACATCACTCCGGAATGTATAAAAGGGCATTTGGTTTTATAAGATGCAAGCAGTTCTTCGTATGAAAATCCCGGTGGCTGGTAGGTAAAAACAAAATCTCCCTCTTCGGTAACATAATCAGCAGCACAGCCGCAAATAATATGATCAGGATGTGCTGATAAATATTGGTACTGAACCTGCAGCCTTTCAGGATAACAGATATCATCGGCATCAAAGCGGGCAATATACCTGCCCCGGGCTGCTTCAAGCCCTTTGTTAAGCGCTGCAGCAATACCCCTGTGCGGTAATTGCAGCAATCGTACCCTTTCATCACTGTATGACTGAACGATGGACACTGTATCATCCATGGAACCATCATCCACCACCAGCAACTCAAAATTGCTGAAGCTTTGTGCCAGTACCGAGTCCACTGCCTGTGCTATAAAAGCAGCGGCATTGTACGCAGGCATCAAAACGGTAATGATGGGATTGGCTTCAGTCATGGGGTTTATATGATACTGTTTCCTTTATGTTTAAAAAAAGCAGCAGCTCAAACAATACTACTACTGATAATTGCTCAAACCAGTATTCCATTGCAAAAGCCCCGCACATAATCAGCATAACCGGTAATGCATACGTAAGTCTCCTGAAATATTTGGCAAAAAACCAGCAATACAGCAAAACAAAAGCTGCTATACCGGCAATTCCGTACTCTGCCCACAACTGCCCGTAAACTGAGTTGGGTGAATTGATAACAGAATGCTTTCCATCATAGCTGGCAAAATAATACAGGTACAGGTCGAGATGGTTCCGCTCAAAAGCAGGGTTTATGTAAGCCAGGCTTTGAGGGTAACCACCGGCTATCTTTAAAGCTGACACCCTGAAAGCCAGTTTGGAAGAAAAATTGCCCATGCCAGCCCCGGTAATGATTTTAAAAGGGTTGGCTTTGTAATACCCATAAATCTGCTGCATGGCAAGTACTTTACCCGGCCATTTTGACACCTGTCCGCTATCTTTTGCC
Source organism: Chitinophagales bacterium (assembly GCA_031375675.1). Taxonomy (GTDB): domain Bacteria; phylum Bacteroidota; class Bacteroidia; order Chitinophagales; family Chitinophagaceae; genus Ferruginibacter. The sequence goes on along the minus strand of JANMIG010000100.1, from coordinate 39,454 downwards.
AGTACAAAAGCTGCTGTATCTGTATGAACAAATTCTTTCAGCTGCTGCTTTAATGGTGTGGTGGATTGTACATGCTGGTAGGGTGCCGAATGGATATTCACTGCCGGCAGCTCAATCTTACCCTCTTTTGTTACAGGAATATTTTCGGGCAGCTTAACGGCTTGCTGGCCCGGCAGGGTGGAGAGCTTTATGCTGTCAAAATACAACTGTGCCCTTTTATACCTCAGTTCACCGGCGCTGAGCACACTGTCAGGTTTTTCTGTAACAGGAGTATCTTTTTTGATGACCCATTGAGATGGAAGCGGATGCCCGGGATCAAAACTGCGCTGGTATGCTTCAGCAAGATACCGGTTGTTCTGCGGCGATACCTTCAGCAGAAAAACCACCACCAGCAGCATGCATACAGCCATCATGCTTTTCTGGTTGCGGTTGCTGCGGAATACAAACACCAGCAGCAGTGTAAAGCTGAGCAGCAGGTTCATCATATTGCTGCCGGTAAGCAATAATACCAGCATGCAAACCAGCATGGGTACATATTGCTTCCGGGTAAGAAAATAAACCACCCCAAAGGCATTGATCAGCGCATTGGTGCTGCTGGTATCAAAACTGATGCCTTTGATATGATCGCCTGTGCTGATAAAATATTTCTGAAATTCGCCCTGGTAAAGATACAGGTTGATGGCCCCCGTTTTACATACCAGCAGAGCATACACCAGTATCGACACGGCAGCATTGATGATAAAAAAAAGGAAGATGGTACGGTGCACCACAGCAGGCTCATTGCGCTCCACGGATAATTTCACCTGGTGGCAGGCCAGTATACAAAGTACCCAGAAAAAGATACCTGTAAGCAGTGTGGTATTGTAATGACTGTTTTTAAACAAACCATAAGCAAGCCAGTTGATAAGCGCTATGGCAATAACAGCCGGGTAAAAAAGAGGCAGCCTTGATTGACGCAGGGCAAAACCGTGTTTCAGGTTAAACCGAAAGGCATACATCAGCAGCACAGCAGCCAGCTTTATCACCAGTTTTACATTAAAAAAAAGGAGCAAAAAAATAAGCAGCAGCCAGTCAGCAGACTTTAAATACCCCCTTATGTTTCCTGCTTTGCTTAACATCATACAATAGTGCCTGTTCCGGCGCTTGTAAATATCCGGTATTGCCAGCATACAAACGAAAAAAAAATGGCAAAGGTTGCTTAAAAAAAACCGTACTTATTGCAGCATTTTCATATCTGAACGCCGCAAAGCACCAGAAAGGCCCATGAGCAGCAGGTAGAGTAAAACAGCCACAGCAACTACCGGCACTGTGCCTGAAAAAAAATACATGGCTGCATAAGCGGTGCCGGTTGCGCATAAAATGCAAAAAAGGAGCCAGCCTGTATTGATGGTCAGCCGCTTTATGTTAACTGCAGCCAGCATCAGTACACTTTGCAGGGCTGCTGCGGCCAGCCATGAAACAGCAGCGCCCTGGCCCGAATAACGGGGAATAAGCAATATATTACCAGCCAGGTTAAAAAGAAATACCACAAGCATGATCCATAATATCTGCCTGAGATGCCCCTTTGCAAAAAGGACCGTCCACAACAGATTGTTGAGGTACAAAAAAGGAATGGCAGCAGCCAGCCACAAGATGGTACGGTTGTTAACCGCCCCATAGCGGCCCCGGGTAAGCTCATCAATAACAGGTACCCACAAAATACAGAGCACCATGGCTGTTGCTGCAGCAAAAACCATTTCCAGTCTTACTAAAGTGAACAATTTATCCAAATTGGAAACGGGTGAATTGAACATCCGCACAAAACGTGGAATCAATACTGTTCCGATAACGGCCAGTGGTAGCATGGACATTTCAAATATTTTATAGGCAAAACTGTAATCGGCCAGCTGAACAGACATTCCCATCAGCCCCATCAATATCCAATCCATCCGGGAAGCAACCGCAGCAAGTATGGTAGATCCCAGTTGCGGAAGCGATTCTTTCAGCAGCAGCCTGTACTGCTGCCAGCGGCGGGCAAGGGATAGTTGCAGGCGGAACCTGGTCCTGGCAAGTAACCAGCAGGTGATCAATTCGGCAATATCCCCGGCAATAAAAACCCAGACAACTGTTGCCGTGTTCACAAGGTTCAGGCCCCATAACAGCAGCAATGCCAGTGCCCGCAATACATTGGATATGATCATCATCACAGCCAGCAGGCGAAACTCCTCCCTGCCATTAGCCAGTTGCCTGAATATGGATGCAATAAAAACTGCCAGTTTTCCGATGGCCAGCCACAGTAAAAAATAATGCTTATTAAAAAATGACGGGAACAAAAAGTGGCCCAAAAAAAGTGCTGCATAAAAGATGCATCCCGTAAGCAACACATGCAGTAAATACAAAGAAATGATTTCGTTACTGTTGCTGCCAGCTGCAATTTTTTTAACCACCAGCTGGTCTATCCCAAAGCCGAGTACGGCAAACGAGGTCAGCAATACAGCAAGGGTCCAGTTTATTTCACCAAAAGCAGCCTTATCCAGCTGTACTGATAATACTAAAAAGATGGCAAGCCCGCATAACTGGTTAACTACTGTCTGAAAAAAACCTGGTACAGTATCCCTCACTAATTTTTTGTGTAAAAAGGCCATCCGGGTTCAGCTTGATTACTTATTTTTTACTGAATGGCCGTACTATGGCAGAAAAAAGCACCCCGGCACTGTTGAGCCTTATATTACCCATACCCACTCCCCCCAGTGGCAGCTTAAAGTAAGGTTCGGCAGCGAGTGAAATATGTTGATTCATTCGGTACCTGTATCCTGCGGAGAGTGTGAGTACACTCAGTAAATGATTATTCTGGTCATTGATGGTATACTCCCTCGATACATCTGTGCCATTTCTTTTGTAATAATAAGTATACGTTTCCCGCTTCATAAAAAAAGACGATATACCTGCGTTGCCAAACCAGCTGTGATTGTTTTTACCGGCAAAATCATAAGACAAGGATAGCGGCACTTCATATACCAGGCAATTGCCTTTTATCTTCTGGATATTGCTGTAATAGGTTGAGAGCGGTATGTCCGGATTATAGTCAGCCGAATCGGTGGTGTATACTTTTTTGGCAGCATAAGCTCCTGCCCTGATGGTAAAACGTTTGGCAAATGTATAAGCAATACCTGCTCCATAAGCCAATTGTACTTCCCCCGGCTGACTTGTTTTTACAAAACTGTAATCCGGCCCGGCAGAAATGGTAAGTGCAATATTGCCGCCAAAACTACTGCGCTGTTGTTTCTTTTGTCCCGTTTTAGCGCTGCCCGTTTCCTTTCCCGGCTCCGGCAGTTTATTTTCACCTGTCACTGCTGTTATTTTGTTGGCAGCCTGTTCAATCTTTTTTTCAGCAACAGTATTAACCGGCGAAATTACCGGTGTGGTAAGTACACCAGTTACAGTATTGCTTTCCGATGCTGTTTTATCCCCAGCCACAGTTGACGCTGCTGTCTGCGGTGGTGGTGCTGCCCTGTCAAGTTCGTTCAGATCGTCCACTGCCTGCCCGGGCTTTATGCTGGTTCTTGTACGGAAACTGCTGCGCTTCTGAGCATTTTCTTCATTACCGCGACCCAGAGGCAAAACGGTTGCTGAAGGGACGGTAACACCATTTGGCACATTGCTGCTGGCCAAACCGGGGGTACCGATAGTGTTATTTATTAGCTGTGGTGCTGTGCCCGTCGAAACGACACCTGCCTGCCGTACTGCAGCTTCATCGCTTTGTACAGTTTCATTTTTTGCGGTTGCGGTTGCAGCTTCATTGCCTTTAACAACCACTGGTTCATCGTTTTTGCCGGAGCCCAGCCATACAATACCCGCAGCAACAAAAGTTACCAGCAGGGGCAGCAGCAGCCATGGCCATTTACGGTCATATTCCTTTTGCGGAAGGTGCTTGTTCAGTTTAACATGCATACCCTCCCAGGCCTTATCATTGTAAGCCGGGTGATACTGTCCAGCAGCATCCTTCAAGATTTTATCAAGGGCATCATCCTGCATTTTTTTCTGCCATTATTTTATTTTCATGCTCAAAAATTCCCTGCAACTGCTTGCGTGCCTTTGACAGGTTCGATTTGGATGTTCCTACTGAAATATCCAGTTGCATGGCTATTTCTTCATGGCTGAAACCATCTATCACAAAAAGGTTAAGCACCGTACGGTAGGCAGGACTCAGTCTTTTTATCATGGCCACCACTTCATCGCAGCTGAGTTTGTCCAGTGCATCCCCACCGGCAACAGGCATGTATATTACAGCCGTTTCCAGGTTACCAACAACCGCATGCTTTTTATCTTTTCTGAAATGATCTATTGCTGTATAAATCATTATTCTTCTTACCCATCCTTTAAAAGATGCCAGTGAATCGGTATAGGCGGGCTTAAAGTTGTGTATTTCCCTGAATATCTTTAAAAATGCATCATTCATTATCTCTTCTGCATCTTCACTGGCATTCGCATAACGTTCACAAATGGACATGGCGTATCCGTAGAAAGCGTTATATATTTTTTTCTGGCTTCCACGCTGATTAAGTGCACAACCCCGGAGGTGCATCGTCAATTCATCGTTTGTAAACAAATACAGTCCATTTTAAAGGTTAAACGTGTAAAATAGTGGCTTGGTTGCCTTGTGTTGCCTTATCAAAATACAAATTACTCATAAAAACCCGTATTCAGCGCTTTCCGCCCCCTTCCTTCACATCAAACCATACTTTTTTTGCATCATCCCATTCGCCATTGTAATTAATAGTAAGCTCCTCCCCGCTTTCTATCACCCTCACTGTTTTAACAAAAATCGTATGGTCTTCAAAATCCATAAAATATTCGCAATTACTTTTGTAACTGTGGTTGTACATGGGGATATAGCCAAGTGCCATACAGCACTCATCTTTCAGTTTGCCCCATTCAAAAATATAATCATGCAGCAGGGTTTTGTCTAAATGCTCCCTGTCGGCCAGTTTCATCACTATTACCGGGGCAATTTCCACGGTGGTGCCCGCAGGTATCCGTTCCCGGGTAAAAACACCCCTGCCCTTACCGGGTATGCTGCTGATATATAAGTATGTTTTAAGCATCTTGTGCTGATTATGCTAATTGAAGTAATTTGCAAGATAATTAATCATCAAACAACATTATGGTGCAGGAACTGGAAGAAATACCATTACAGCAGCGTTTTGAAGAAATAACAGCCACAGACAACAAACTGGCCATAAAGGAATTCCTGAACAGCCAGAACATCAGCGATGTGGCGGCATTGATATATGATAATGAAGCATATGAGGGGCAAATCATTTCTCACCTGTCGGTACACAGGGCCGTAAGTGTATTTAAAATACTGGAACTGCCCGAGCAGAAAAGAATCATCAAAAACCTGCCATCGTTAAAAACTGCCGAGTTACTGAACGAGTTACCGGCAGATGACCGTACCGCCTTCCTGGAAGAATTACCCAAAGAAGCTGTAAGAGACCTGATAAAAATGCTGGATGCAGAAGAAAGAAAAATCACCCTTTCGCTGCTGGGCTATCCCGAAAACAGCGTAGGCAGGCTGATGACACCCGACTATGTATATGTATATGAAAACGATACTGTAGCTGAAGTGCTGGATACCATCCGCCGTGTGGGCAAAAACAGTGAAACGATTGATGTTATTTATGTAATCAACAATACAGGGAGGCTGATGGACGATATCAGGATAAGGGAATTTATACTGGCTAAGCCAGAAACCCTTGTTAGCGAACTGATGGATGGCCGCTATATAAAACTGAAAGTGTACGACGACCAGGAAGCTGCAGCAGAAGCATTTAAGATGAACAACCGGGTGGCCCTGCCCGTTACTGACGACAATAATGTACTGCTGGGCATTGTAACCATTGATGATGTGCTGTGGATTGCAGAAGAAGAATTTAGCGAAGATATTCAGAAAATTGGTGGTACCGAGGCGCTGGATGAACCCTACCTGGATATGCCTTTCTGGAAACTGATTCGCAAAAGGGCACCCTGGCTCATCATCCTTTTTGTGGGTGAACTGTTTACTGCCAGTGCCATGAGCTTTTTTGAAGATGAGATAAAAAAAGTACTGGTACTCAACATGCTGGTACCGCTGATTATTTCCAGCGGGGGCAACAGCGGCTCGCAGGCATCCACCCTGGTGATACAGGCAATGGCAAAGGGAGAAATAACTGTAAATGAATGGCTCCGTATCTTCCGGCGGGAATTAAAAACCGGCCTTGTGCTGGGTGGCATACTGGGCATGGTGGGTTTTTTACGTACTTACCTGTGGAGCTATGTACAACCCCACCTCTACAGTCTCTATACTTTTAAGCTGGCAGCCGTAACAGGTGTATCCGTACTGGGCGTAGTACTCTGGGGTACCCTGGCCGGTTCCATGCTGCCCGTTTTCCTCAAAAAAATGAAACTCGATCCAGCCACATCCTCAGCTCCATTTGTAGCTACATTGGTGGATGTTACGGGTATTATCATTTACTTTTCTGTTGCTTATTTGTTTTTAAAGGGAACATTGCTGTAGGGGCAAAGTTGGTCAGCTGAAAGGTTCATGGTTGTAAAATCATGCTACCTGTGGCGCAGGGCTCTCTCCTGGTGCCCAATGTTACTAAACCATCGTTGTTAAAAAACTAACAAAAGCCCGCCAACCCTTATAATGCACCCACCTGCTCTATCATAAATTTATACCCCCTGCCATGTATGTTGATAATTTTAATATTGTTATCCTCACTTAATTTCTTCCGTAGTTTAGACACCAGCACATCCACATTTCTGCTTATAACAACAATGCCCTCATCTTCCCATATTTCTTTCATCAGCTTTTCTCTTTCGATTACCTGGTTCAGGTTGCCGGCAAAAATTCTTAATGCTTTTGTTTCTTTATCTGACAGTTGTGTAATTTCATTTTCTACGGACAGCACAGATTGAGCAGGATAAAATCGAAACTTCCCTACCTGTAAAAAGTCATTACCGCTGCTGCCAGGTGCCGGCACTGCAGCAGTATCAACAGCCGGGGTTTTCAATCCTTTCTTCCTTAACTTATTTTTCATGTAAAAAGCAGTGAAAAACAATGGGATAAGTAGCAACAGCAATAAAGCCGGGTTAAAACCTGCTGCCTTCAAAAATTCAACCTCTATCAAATAACAGCCAACCGCTGGTATGCGCCCCAAACAGGGTGTTAATGCTCCAGAATTTTCGCTTATCTCAAACCCAAAAACTGCTTCTTTTTCTGCACAATCTTTCACATTCACAATATAATCACCCGGCAAGTGGTTCTTTTTAAATTGCCGCTGTACCAAATTGATCAATGTATCTGGTATAAACCCAAAATCATTCTGGAACGAAATCTGGTACGTATTGTCATTTAACTTCTTTACAGGCAGCACAATTGAGGAAGAATCTTTGGCATGAAGCAATAGCTGGTGCCCAATATCCCGTAGTACTATTTCCTGGTGTTTCCCGGGTACTTCAGTTTGCTTATTGATAAATACAACTGCCGAAAGCAGTACCATCATTATCACAACCGAAGAGCCCAACAATATAAATGGCTTCATATCTGCAAAATACTATATTAAACAACACTTTTAACCTGATTTACAGATGTTTTACATTTCATTTACACCTTTTTACAACTAAAAGCCCCCTGCCAGATTTACTGCTGATATCTTTACTCCATCGTTTCACCCAATCATTTAGATCATGAATATCAATCATCTTGCTTTTCTTATTTTCTTTTTATGCTTTTCTGCCTGCAATCATGCTGTAGAATTACCAGCAGCAGATATACTGGCTGTTACTCAAAAACAAAAATGCACTCCTGCAGAGGCGGAAAACATTGTCTTTCAATCTGCCGATGGCGGACAAACCTGGCAGGACATCAGCAGTGGGCTGCCCAAAAATTTACAGGCGGAGGGCCTTTTTGCAAAAGATGGAGCACTCTATTTACGTGCCGGTAACAGCCTCTTTTACAGTAAACCCAATTGCAACAGCTCTTCCTGGAAAAAAGAGACTTCACTTAATGGTTACAGCGCCATTACTGCAGGCAGTGGCCGGATACTGGGATGCAATGACGACGGGCAATTTTTACAAAAAACAAACGGAGCCGCAGCCTTGCTGCCAATACCAGCAGATTTTAAAGAAAAAGCGGTACGCACCATCTTTGAAACTGCAGAGGGGAACATTTTTATTGGTTGCGATGACGGCATTTTCAAATCCGTTAACAGCGGAAAAACCTGGAAACAGTTACACCACAATGGCTGGGTGATGAAATTTGCGGAACAGGACGGCGTACTCATTGCAACCAGCCAGCAAGGTATATTACGCTCAACTAATGATGGGGAGCGCTGGGATTTGGCGGTAAGCGAGGGAGGCGCAGGTATCGCTGCAGAATGCATCAATGGTGGATTTGCCGTTATCACTTACAATACTGAGTCAAAAACGAGGAGGATACGTACTTCGGAAGATAATGGAAAGTCCTGGCAGATCATTGATGCAGATCTTCAGGCCCGGTCTGCATTGGCCTCAAAATTCCCGGGCAGCAATATCGCTCAGTCCAATGATACAGGCATCCAGCCTGAAGCCTCTATTACCTCAATAATACAGGTCGAAAATTATTTCTATCGTGGTCACCCCGCGGGCATTTTCCGGTCGGCAGATAAAGGAAAAACATGGAAACTCATACTTCCGTCAATCGGCAATAAAGTGTTTAGTTTATATGTTTCGGACAAGGTGATTTATGCCATACCAATAAACGGGGGGTGCTGACCAATGCTGGTTAAGCAGGCAGCACCTGATGCTCAATGTCATTAAGTTATGCGGTTCCCGCCCAGCAGGGGCGCAATGTCGGTAAAAAAAGAGAACTTAAAGGAGGCAAAACCCCGCAGGGGTTACATGTTTGAATCACACTGCCGCCTTAACTAAACGACATTGACCTGCAGCTTGCGCAAAATTCCCGGGTTATTTTACCGCAGTCAAAGTCAATTTTTAAATTATATCATACATCAAATGCAAACAACTTCAAAAACCTTTATTGTAACAGCGCTGCTGATAATGACGGCCTGTACTGCAACCACCAAAAGTACAAAATCAACTGTTGAAGCCCCGGCTTCAGCAAGCATACTAAAAGATTCAGCTGTAAACAAAGTAATGGATAGTGCATTCAACGGCCCCGTTATGGCAACAATAGCTTCCAATGGCATTTATGCACCCGGAAACGCAGAGTTGAGCGCCATCCGTGTGCAATACAAAGAGGTAACAATGGATATGCTGAAAGAAGGTTACAGCATTTATACCAATGGAGCCTGTGTAAGTTGTCATAATGCGAATGGCATTTACCAGTATTCAGCAACAAAATGGAAACTCATTATTGATGATATGGCACCAAGAACACAAATATCCGCCAGGGAAAAAGATGCCGTTTATAAATATGTGCTTTCCATTAAGGCTGCACAGGCAAAATAATTAACTTACTTTCAACCCTATGGCGCAGAACCCGGTACTGCTACCCAATGTTACTAAACCATCGCTGTTAAAAAAGTGACAACCCGCCAACCAAATAAATTTTGGATAAAATAAAAAAAGCCCCGGACAGTCAGAGCCCGGGGCTTTTGGCAAAGCGTTATAAAATGCTGATCCATTTAACACCAATGCATATACTTGGCCACTGGCACTGCGGGCGGCAAGCATAAGCAGCACTGCCACCCTTCATATTTTTTTGCTGATCTGTTGTTAATTTTGTGGAGTCTTCCTGTAAACTGTTACCTGTAGGCTGTTATCTTTCCTTATGCTGAATTTGTAATCCCTGTCTCACTCTCCACTCTCAACTATCAACTCTCCACTCTCAACTATCAACTCTCAACTATCAACTCTCAACTATCAACTCTCAACTATCCCGATACTCTAAATACCGGGGCTGCTCAATGATATGCAGTAATGATTACCGGACAATCATTAATTTTTCTGTTGCTTTTTCGGTAGCGCCAGTTAACTTAATGCTGTATTGGCCAGCAGCCAATTGGCTGATATTGATTTTTTGGTTATTGGTCCACATTCTTTGTTGCAGTACCACCTTGCCAGCCATATTGGAAATAGTTACCAGGGTATATTTCCTGGAAGACGCGGTAATTGTAATTTCGCTTACAGCAGGATTGGGGCTAACAAACAGGGATTTGCCCTTGGCTCCGAATATCACTTTTACAATATCGCTGTATTGAATGGAGCCATCGCTGCCCACCATTTTAAGCCTGTAAAAGTTAGCCCCCATTAACGGGGCAACATCGCGGAAACCATAATCAAAAGGGAGGTAGCTAAAGCCACCTTGGGCTGTTACACGGCCAAGCAGGCTGAAATTACGCCCATCGGCACTTTTTTCCATTTCAAAGTAACTGTGGTTATACTCATTAATGGTTTTCCAGGCAAGGCTAATATCGCTGCTATTATTGTTGCCGTTGAACTGGAGCAGTTGAAGCGGTAGCCCTACCAAACCAAGGTAGGCACAAGTAGAAGGCAGCGTAAAGTCGGGCGGTGCTACACTATTGGCAAACCAGTTAGCGCTATTGGTGACTGATGCCCTTACTTGCGCTGGCGTAAGCAGGGGACCTGCGCACAAAAAGCGGGCGTTGTCCTGTTCGCTGGCACCTAGCCCTGCTGTGCCAATCCAGGTAGTGCTCACTCCAGCCGCAAGGCCAAGCGGCATCACGCTAAAGTTGGCATTATTTGTAATGCAGTCAGGGTCCCAAGCGGCATTGGTGGTGTTAGCGCATTGACCCAAATCGGTAGAATACACGTTCATGTGCAAACCCGCAATAAGTGTGGGGGCACCCACGGTACCGCGGTAAGCGATGATTTGGTCGCCACTGGTAGCAAAGCTGGGGATGGAGCCCGTGCAGGAACCGATGGTGGTGCCGCTGCCGTAAAGAATAGCAATACCAGCACCAGCACTGGGACCGGAAATGGTAATCTCACGACCAGCTACCAAGGTACCTGTGTAAGTCCAGGTAAGCGTTTGCTCTCCTGCACGGAAAACATTGGTACTTAACCATCCGTTGTCCGTAAAGTTTACAATTGTTGTACCTGAAAGATTTACCAGTACTACAAATGAGAAGGCATCAGTAGTAGAAGCATTGGCATGATAACCAGTGAAAAGCAGTTCACCTGCATTCAAATCAGTTGCCCTTGCTTTAAAATGTAAGAAAAAAGAACTTAAAAGACACACGAAACAAACCCTTCTTAAATATGCGTGGAGTATTTTCATAAGAAATCTATTTAAAGCAAATATACAGTAAACTTATTTAATAGAACGCCGGGTAAAACGACAGGTGCACCTAAAATATGGTTTTAGGATTCACAAATGTTAATAAACACCGCTCCCCTTAGTATCCCCACCATTCTTCGCTAAGTTCTCCGCTGCTGTCCGTATGTCTGGCCACAGGCTCCTGCGGGTAACTACGCAGCAGCAAAACACAAACAACACCAGTTCTCTTTTGCTGCAATTTCTGCAACAGCTTTGTCATAGTATAACCTGCCCGGTTGTATTACCCCCTGATCTTTACGGTGAAATGCACAGTGCCAATTGCAGCAACAACAACTGCCTGAGAATCCCCAGGCAGTTGTACAATCATAAGCCCGGTATTATGCTGGGCTGAGGCATTTGTTGCCGGCGATACAAATTTTTGGCGCCAGGCATTTGGGATAACATACAACAGCCGCAGCACCGCCTTTAATGTTCTTTTGCTGATCGGCAGTTAATTTTTTTGCCCCTTCAAGATTCAAAATGTTTTGTAACATAAAATAAAATTTTAAAAATTCTGATGAATACCCGGTCGTTTTAAGACACCCGGATTTTATGTCTATCCTTGCGCAAGAATATTGTTAAAGCTGCCGGTAACCTGGCTATGCAAGCCCCGGCAGTACAAATAATCACCTGTACACCAGCATGGGTTTCCCGGCAACAGCCCTGTCTCTCTCCAGTTCATTCAGGAAATATTTAAGCTCCCCGATCTCATACTCATTGGGCATCAGCCTGCCGTTAACAATTTTAACCGGTGAATAATTAAATCCATTGGTCATGCACCAGTGGTATTGCTGCTGCAACTGTTCTTTTACATACCTGCTTACCGGCCCTGTTTGCCACTTCTGTGTCCATGCTTCCAGCCCCGGTTTGTTAATATGCCAGTCTGATAAAGCCTCATTTGCCAGCAGTTGATCTGCCTCATTCACTGAAAGTAAGCGTTCAGCAACAACCTTAAACGGGTTATCCTGGTTGCCAGGATTGATATTGAACAACACATGCATGCATATTTTCCCGGGGTACCGCCTCACCAGGTCAAAAGCGGCTTCCACGGCATCGTGGCAAAACCCGCAGGACGGGCTTACAATAAGCGTCAGCCTAACACCCGCTTTTTTATTACCCAACCGCAACCCCTCCAGTGCATCAAACCCTTCAGCAAAAGGTATTTCAGCCGACAGGTACCTGTACAGGGCATAGTTCCGCTTGAATTTCATCAGCCCCTTTATCCCCTCGCCCGTTTTAACATTGCTTTCGATCACTGGTTGTATGGCAAGCCATGCCGCTGTAATCAATATCCCTGCAAAAAGGTAATAAAAAACGCCGGGGCCCGCAATCCCATTGAGGGGCAGCTCTGTTACAGCAAATACTGCTGCCTGTAGTACAATCAGCAGCGAAACAGCCAGGCAAAGCATACACCATTTCTTTAACCTGAAATGCTGCACCCACAAAGTGTAAGCAATTACCGGCAGCGCTGCCATACTCAATACACCAGCAATTGCAGTTGCAACAACCGGCTGCAGCAGTATGGCCATAACGTTAACAGAAAAGAACAGTAACGGCAGATCTGTAAAGTGCATCCACCTGTTGATACGGTAACTGCCCGATTGTATCACGGCATTACAGGAGGTTGCTGTATTGATATTGCAAAACCCTGAAATAAATGAATGCTGCATGCCCAGCTTTTCCCGGATGATAAAGATGCTCACCAGGATTCCCGTTAAAGAAGTGAGCAACAAAGTAATGCTGCTTACACTGTACTGGTTGAATGTAAAAGAAGCTGCCGCCAATAAACAAAAAGGCAGGCTGTACCGCAACCATTTAACCAACGGGGGCATTTTTTTGTTGGTGACGGCAGTACCGGGTTCCATTACAATCACTACCCCCGTCCAATCCTTTACAAATACTGCAAGTGGCAACATATCCTTTTTCCCTTTTTCGGTTTCAATGGCAATGGCACCAGCTTTTTTTATCACCATTGCCAGTTCGTCTCCAAAAATTGCCAGGAAACATACCGGCAGTTGGTTGAACTGCTCTTTGGATACTTGTACAGCCGTATTTTCAATCGTCAGTGCATCAAGCGTATCCGTTATGGCAAAAACGCTTGGGTAATCAGGATGTGAAGAAAATAACTCTTCAAAAGCCTGCTGCTTATCGTGGTAGTGATTTGCCTTCAAATATTTTTGAATCAATGCTGTCATACACGTATCACTGTTTAAAAAATACCGGTTTTGGTAACTGAAGAAATTGCGTTTGTAATTTTCTGAAAATTAGAATAGTAATGGATACAGAAACAGGAAGGTAGATAAGTGCTTGGCATCAGTTAATAACTGCATGAGCCGGTTCTGTAACTGAAAAAGCAGGTTGATGTACCTGTCTGCATCATGCTGATGCTGTGGCTAAGTAGTGGCAGATGGAAGTTTATTTGAACGGGAATCAGGCAAATAATGTATCCTTTTGGCTGCTGCCGCAATTTTAGGTAATTTGCGTCCTAATTTAAAGCATTAAAACAATCAATCATCTATGTGCGGAATTGTAGGATATACCGGCCCAAGAGAAGCATACCCCATCATCATCACAGGCCTTAAAAGGCTGGAATACAGGGGATACGACAGTACAGGAGTGGCCCTGCTCAATGGCGGGCTTAAAGTGTACAGAAAAAAAGGCAGGGTGGCCGACCTGGAGGAATCCATCATTGGCAAAGATCTTCACTCTCATACAGGCATAGGGCATACCCGCTGGGCCACCCATGGCGAACCAAGCGACCGCAATGCTCACCCGCATACATCTGCCAGCGGCCAATTGGCCATGATACACAACGGCATTATAGAAAACTATGCACAGCTTAAAAAAGAACTGGTAAGCAAGGGCTATACTTTTACCAGCGATACCGATACCGAAGTACTGCTGAATTTTATTGAAGAAATCAAAAAAAACAACCAGTGCAGCCTGGAAGAAGCCGTGAGGGTGGCATTGAAAAGGGTTACGGGTGCTTATGTGATTTTATTAATGGACGAAGAAAATCCCGACACGATCATAGCAGCCCGCAAAGGCAGTCCGCTGGTGATTGGTGTGGGTAAAGGCGAGCATTTTCTGGGCTCCGATGCCTCTCCCATGCTGGAATACACCAAGGAAGTGGTATATGTAAATGATTACGAACTCGCCATCATCAGGCCCGATGAGCTCATTTTAAAGAACCTGGGCAACGAAAACATTACTCCCTACGTACAAAAGCTGGATTTAGAACTGGCCGCCATCGAAAAAGGCGGGTACGACCACTTTATGCTAAAAGAGATTTTTGAACAACCCAGCACCATTTATGATTGCCTCCGTGGCAGGCTGGATGCTGCTGCGGGCACTATTACCATGGCAGGGGTAGAAAATAATATAGACCAGCTGAAAAATGCCAACCGCATCATGATTGTTGCCTGCGGCACAAGCTGGCATGCAGGCCTGATAGCGGAATACGTAATTGAAGAGCTCTGCCGCATACCGGTGGAAGTGGAATATGCCAGCGAATTCAGGTACCGCAACCCCATTGTAAACAAGGGTGATGTAATCATTGCCATATCGCAAAGCGGGGAAACGGCTGATACCCTGGTAGCACTGGAAAGAGCCAAAGAGCAGGGTGCCCTCATTTTTGGTGTGGTAAATGCCGTGGGTTCTTCCATCGCAAGGCTCTCTCATGCAGGCGCTTACACCCACAGCGGCCCCGAAATTGGCGTAGCCAGTACCAAGGCCTTTACCGGCCAGCTGGCAGTGCTGAATATGATGGCCCTTAAAATTGCCCACGCAAGGGGCACCATCAGCCAGGATTATTACATGAAACTATTGGCAGAACTGCAGGATATACCTGAAAAAGTGGAAGCCATCCTCAAAAATGCCGATGAACTGAAGCTGATTGCAGAAAAGTACAAGGATGCATCAGACTTTTTGTTCCTGGGCCGTGGTTACAACTTCCCCATTGCGCTGGAAGGAGCCTTAAAACTGAAGGAAATATCTTATATCCATGCAGAAGGCTACCCCGCAGCAGAAATGAAACATGGCCCCATAGCCCTGGTGGACGAAAACCTGCCCGTGGTATTTGTGGCTACCAAAGACAGCTACCACGAAAAAATCATCAGCAATATGCAGGAGATAAAGGCCCGCAAAGGCAAGGTAATTTCCATCATTACCGATGGAGATACCGTAAGCCCCACCCTCAGCAATGATGTCTTCAGCATACCGCATGCCGATGAAGTGCTGGCCCCCATGCTGAGTGTGATACCGCTGCAGCTCCTCTCCTATTATGTTGGTGTGTTAAAGGGTATTGATGTAGACAAACCCAGGAATTTGGCAAAGAGTGTGACGGTTGAATAATTGATTTGCTAATTAAATGATGTGCTAATTTGCTGATTGGATGAAGGAAGACTTCAAATTTCAAATTAAACATTCATTGTAAATCAGAATCAGATTGGTATGCTTAATTTCATAATTTGGGCTGATATTTTGTAACTTTCCCATGCTTTTGTATTTTGAAAGAATCAGCACATTATCAAATCATCACATCAGCACATTAATTGTAACTTTCATGTGTAAAATACAAATCATTCTATTACAGAAATTTGGATACTTTCATTGCTCTGGTGAGTGTACTCAATCACCAGCGACAATTAGAAATGCATCTGTTTTGACTGAATCAGCACATTATCAAATCATCACATCAGCACATTAATTAAGATGAACATAATCCAGAAACATCCGGTTGACAGTTTGGGATACGGCTTTATTGGTGAACAATATATCCCGAAGGGAGAAGATGAATACTACCTGCGCAATATGCAGAACCGCAACGGTATTGAGTACCGCAAGCTGTCAGCTGCGGAAATTGAAATGCTGGTGCGCAACAGCAATACTTCCGACGATTGGAACAAAATACTGGTGTCACAGGCTTTTAATGCCTCATTGGTAAAAAATTGTAAATTCTACGGGCTGGTACGCATTGGTAAACTGGAGCCCTTTTACCTGGAGTTCAACAACCTGCGCATGCCCGTTGGGCTATACAACAGCACCATCATCAGCTGCGATTTTGGCAATAATGTGTGTGTGGACAATGTGAATTACCTCAGCCATTATATTATTGGCGATGATGTGATGATTGCCAATACCAATGAGCTGGCCTGTACTGACCATGCTAAATTTGGTAACGGTATTTTAAAAGAAGGGGAAGATGAAAAAGTAAGGATATGGCTGGAGCTCTGCAACGAAAATGGCGGCCGCAGTGTAATCCCTTTCAACGGAATGCTGCCCGGCGATGCATGGCTCTGGAGCAAATACCGGGATGATGCGGAATTGCTGCAAAAATTCAAGGAATTTACGGAGAAGAAATTTGATACAAGGAGAGGATATTACGGTAAAATTGGAGACCGTACCGTTATCAAAAACTGCAAGATTGTAAAGGATGTGTGGATAGGTACAGATGCTTACCTGAAAGGAGCCAATAAGATAAAAAATGTTACCATCAACAGCGATGCAAAAAGAAAATCGCAGGTGGGTGAAGGTTGCGAAATTGTGAATGGCATAATTGGATTTGGCTGCCGGATATTTTATGGTGTAAAAGCCGTACGCTTCGTAATGTCATCGCACTCACAATTGAAATATGGCGCCAGGCTTATCAACTCTTATCTTGGCAACAACTCCACCATTTCCTGCTGCGAAGTGCTGAACTCCCTCATTTTTCCTGCGCATGAGCAGCATCACAACAATTCATTTTTATGCGCCGCAGTAGTGATGGGGCAAAGCAATATTGCCGCAGGTGCCACCATTGGCAGCAACCACAACAGCCGCAGCCCGGATGGAGAGATCATTGCCGGCCGTGGCTTTTGGCCGGGCCTTTGCGTAAGCCTCAAGCACAATTCAAAATTTGCAGCATTCACCATTATTGCCAAAGGCGATTTTCCTGCTGAACTCAATATCCCCATCCCCTTCAGCCTCGTAAGCAATGATGTGGCACACGACAGGCTGGTGGTAATGCCCGCCTACTGGTTCATGTACAATATGTATGCCCTTGCCCGCAATGCCTGGAAATATGTGGACCGGGACAGGCGTACCGAAAAACTTCAGACCATTGAGTACAATTTCCTGGCGCCCGATACCATCAACGAAATTTTTGATGCACTGAGCCTGATGGAAAAATTGCCGGTGAGTGAAAACGGTACCGCAGTGGTGACCGGATGGGAAAATACAAGACGGACCACAGAACTGATAAAAGTACCACAGGCCATAAAAGTTTACAGGGAGCTGGTACAGTATTACGGGGTGTACGAAATTTTCAGGCATTGTGCCGATGGGAAATTTGCCGATTTCGACAGCCTGAAAAAAAGCCTTTCTGCCAAAATTAAAAGAAGCGAATGGATCAACCTGGGCGGGCAGCTGGTGCAGCAGGACGAAGTGGAAAAACTGAAATACAATATAAAAGCAGGCAAAGTAAAAGATTGGGAAGAGCTGCACGAATTTTATAAAGCAAAGGGCAATGCTTACCCGCAGGACAGGCTGAACCACGCCTACACCTCCCTGCTGGAAATTGAGCACATCACCCCAAGGCAGTTTACACCTGCCCTGTTTAAAACCCTGCTGCAGCAGGCCATTGCCACACAGGAATGGATGTGCAAAGGCATTTACAGTTCCCGGGAAAAAGATTATACCAGTCCGTTCAGGAAAATGGTATACGATACCAATGAAGAAATGAACAAAGTA
This sequence comes from Chitinophagales bacterium, assembly GCA_031375675.1. Lineage (GTDB taxonomy): Bacteria > Bacteroidota > Bacteroidia > Chitinophagales > Chitinophagaceae > Ferruginibacter. The sequence goes on along the minus strand of JANMIG010000100.1, from coordinate 21,423 downwards.
ACCGGCAGGCTGGAAGACAACAGTTTTATACAGCAGAAACTTGCTGAACTGGACGGCTTTAAAAAGGAAGTAAAAGCCATGATACGCAAGCTGAAACTGGGATAAACACAGGTATATGAATCTTGTCGACAGTTATATTGACGGACTGCCCGGAGATCAGCAGCATATTGCAGTGCAGCTGCGCAACATAATACATTCACTTGTGCCGGCTGTAGAGGAAAAGTTCAGTTTTAAAATCCCGTTTTACCACTATTTTGGCATGTTCTGCTATATTAACCCGGTAAAAGATTGTATTGACCTTGGCATTTGCAATGGCAAAAGCTTTGCAGATGAGTTTGAACACCTGGAAGTAAAGGGCCGGGCATTGATAGCCACAGTAAGATTGCATCGTTTACATGATATTGAACAGAAACAGGTAGCCGAAATATTGGCAACAGCAGCTATTTTAAAAGAAGAAACTGCAAACAGGAAAAAAGCAGGCTCACGGAAACAAAAACGGCCATAATCCCTATTTGAAGCAGGACTCCGTCCTGATTCCCTGCGTTACTAAACCATCACAGTTAAAAAAGCAACAAATGGTATCAGGTCCGCAGCCCTGCGCCAGCAGGAGTGGTGATTTGGAATACGCCCAACCATTATATGCACAAAAGCTGAAAAAAACCTATATTTACTTTGAAAATATTTACCAACTGAAGGAAAACAATAATGACCAAAAAAATATAAAAATGCCGCAGATATTTCGCATACACTTATTTAAAGAACCCTGCACCCTGCAAGGTTGATTGCCTTTAAACAAACATCACTGTGCAGTTTGCAATCGCTGCACCAAACATTAAAACTTAAAAAACATGAAGAAATTATCAAAAGACGAACTGAAGGCCGTAAAAGGAGGCATTGGGCCAGTTTACTATTGCAGGAAAGACAGTGACTGCCCAAGCGTCTGCGAATGGGGCGGAGTTGGCCCTGAAATTGCCTATTATTGCGGAGGAAGAGTATGCCAGCTCCAGGTTTGCGGTTAAGCTGCGGCAATACAATAATTAAAGAACCCGGCTTATTTGCCGGGTTCTTATTACATCCAACTCATCTGGAGCAGTACTCTGTCCTGATTCACTGCGTTACTAAACCATCACAGTTAAATAACTAACAAATGGCATCAGGGCTGCAGCCCTGCGCCAGCATGAATATGTAATTTTATAACCGAAAAGGTTCGCATATTACCCTTATGAGGGGTATATTGCGAAGTAAAATGTTTTTTCAGGAAAAAAAGTTCGTAAATTAATGAGTTAGCGGCAAGCAGACGATCACCATCATCATATGATAAATAATATTACAAGTCTTTCAGGATACATTCAAACAGTTTCAGAAAGAGTGCAAACTTTTGGATTATCTAACTCAACGACAACGCCATGGTTTCGAGGACAGTCAGATTTCAATTGGAAACTAATACCTCATATTCATAGAATAACTGGATTAGGTGGTTACGAAAGAGATTTAATAAGAGACTTTAAATTATTGTCGCATAATATTCTACAACAACATAAACTAGAAAATGAATTTGACTGGCTTTATGTAATGCAACATTATGGACTTCCTACAAGATTGTTGGATTGGACAGAAAGTTCTTTAGTAGCCTTATTTTTTGCAGTACAGGATTTTCAATATGAAACCAATGCTGCTGTTTGGGTTTTTAGTCCAAGACTGTTTAACCTTATGATATTAAAAGTAACTAATACTGTTCCTACTTCAGATTATCCTGACTTAGAAAAATATATCATCACACGACCTGATTTTGCAGAGAGAGAAGTAAAAGCCAAATTGCCGATTGCATTAAGACCTTCAATGAATTCACCAAGAATATTAGCACAAAGAGGCGTATTTACAATTCATGGAAACCTACCAAAATGCATTAATGACATAGTGAATGAAATGAACATTAATGCTTATCCAATTCTTGAAAGAATTGTCATTGATGGAAAATCAAAATTAAAGTTACTGAAGGAATTATATTTAAGTGGCATTTCTCATTCTGTAATTTTTCCAGAATTAATCGGAATTACCCAAGAACTAAGACACCGATATTCAATTGACTTCTTAGGAAAGGACAATTGGGAATTTCCATTTGAAAATAATCTCAGTAATTTCAATGGCTAATATTGGTATTGCCATAGCTTAGACTGCGATACCCTAATACTTAAAACTAACTGCTCAAAATAAATAGACAACAAAAAATGTATTCCATAAATAAATCTGGTGTTACTAAAAAACTTGAGACATGGACTTTAATAATTCCATTAAAAGATAATGATGGCAATGAATTTCCAAAAGGCCAAATTGATGAAATTCTTGACAATATTATTCAAACCTATCCAGGCTTTACAATTGTTAGTTGTGTTGGCTATTGGAAAGACCAAAAGGAAATTTACAAAGACCAAAATCATCAAATCATTATAGACACATTACCTTCAGACACAGATGCATCTGCAGCATTTTTCAGTAAAAAAAAGGAAGAACTTTCTAAGTCGCTCAAACAAGAAAAGATTTATGTGACAAAGTCGGGGGCAAAGGAAGAATTACTTTCATTCAATGAATTTTTTTCTGAATTGGGTTTAGAAATAGAAAACCATTCTAATTCGATTGAAGACAATATGAGACTTGCAGAGCAGATTGTTTCTAGTCAAGACTTTATTTTGAAACGATATGGCTATGAGACATTGGTCTTACAACGTAATCCAATAAACAATAAAATTATTTGGGAGAGAAAAATATGCGGAATAAGAGTAAAATCAGAGTTTGAATACGAATTGCCAGACGATTTTATTTTATGTGGTGCTGACCAAATTGATTTATTAGGAGATGCGATTTTTGGTAATAAGCAAATTGTAATAATTGGAAATTACGAGTACCAAAAGTATATTTTAGAAAAGTTTTCGTACCGACCACTTGTTGAAGCAAAACTTGACGGTATAAGTAATGACACTGTATTTCTTGACCAGCAAGGTGAAAAAATAAATACAAAGAAATTTATTGAGCTGTTTACAATGAGTGTATTCTGCAATTACATGGCTCTTCGGGATGAAAACTATTTATCAAAAGACATAAGCATTAATGTGGGAGAAGATGGGGCAATGCAAATTGCCGAAAGTAAAGTAAACGGAAATAATCTCGTTAATGCCGTTGTTGGTGTTCGTGCCGGGAGCCATGCAGCCGGGCTATCACCAACAACTGTTCGAGGTTACTCCTCACAATCATCTTGCTATAAACAGTGATCGTTCCTTACCATCACTTGACGCACAAAAATATTTTACCCGTCAAGCGAAGGAATCCTTACTTTGCTGCGTCCAAAACATACAAGTGTTTACTGAACAGGAACTGATTATACAACTAAGGCTGAAAAATGAGGAGGCTTTCCGCTGGCTGGTGGAGAGCTACAAAACCCGTGTGTACCATACCATCCTGAACATTTTACAGGACAGTGCCGATGCGGAAGATGCAGCCCAGGAAGTGTTTATAAAGGTGTATGAAACCATCGGGGCATTCAGGGCAGAGGCAAAGCTCAGTACCTGGATTTACAGGATTGCGGTGAGGAAAGCCTTAGACAAGCTGCGGCGCAGAAAGCACCGGCAAAACCTGCACAAACTGATGCCCTGGTGGATGCCGGATGAAAAAAAATCAGCAACAGCAGTTTTTTACCATCCCGGCGTACTGTTAGACAATAAGGAAAGAGCTGCACTGCTTTTTAAAGCCATTGAAAATTTACCCGAAAAGCAAAAAATAGCCTTTACGCTCATCAAGGTGCAGGGCATCACCTACGAAGAAGCCACAGAAATAATGCAACAAAGCATTAAAGCCATTGAATCGCTGGTAAGCCGTGCAAAGCAGGGGCTGCAGCAACAACTGCAACAATTTAAAAACTGATATATGAAGCAAAATGTACATACTCCTTTAACAGATGAATACCTGCAGGCGCTGGAAGGTATGCAGGCTGCTGAGCCGGATCATTTCTTTTATACCAGGCTGAGGGCAAGAATGGAAGCTGCACAAAAAACCGGATCATCCTTCCTGCTTAAACCCGTACTGGCCATTGCCGCATTGGCTGTTGTTTTATTGTTGAATACAATGGCCATTATCCAGCAAAAAGAAACAAACAAACAGCCGCTGCACAATACTTCACCAGTTGAAGATTTTAACAAAGAATTCGATATTAATACAGGGACAAACTATTAACAGCATGAGTACTTCGTCAAAAAATAAATTGCTTTGGGCACTGGTCATCATTTTACTCGTGGCCAATACCGCTACCCTGGCGGTATTTTGGGCCGGGCAAAAAAAAATGCAGCAGCCACAGGAACCCCGGGGCCAGCTGAAAGATTTTATCATAAAAGAATTATCGCTCGACAGCAACCAGCAGCAGCAATACAGCCTGCTGATAACGGATCACCGGTCTGCAGCAAAGCAGTTAAGGGAACAGCTGGCGGGGCTGAAGGATTCACTTTTTCTTTTACTGAAAGATTCGAGCCTTACCGATGCAGCTAAAAATACTGCCACCACAAGGATTGCCGGGGTAACGCAGCAATTGGAACTGCTGCACATCAACCACTTTCAACAACTCCGCAGTATCTGCAGCAGTGCACAACAGCAAAAATTTGATGGGCTGTTGCAGGAAATTGTGCGCAGGCTGGGTGCATCAGCGCCTCCCCCCGGGCCGGGCCGCTATGGTAAGCGCCCACCCGATGGACCACCACCGGGTGAAAGACCGGATGGCCCACCCCTGCCCCCTGGTGAAAGACCGGATGGCCCGCCACCACCGGGAGAAAGGCCGGACGGACCGCCGCCGCCAAAAAAATAACTGCAGGCAACGAAGGAATTCTTCAATACAACCGTCAAAATAAAGTAAAGGTTCCTGAACCAGGGATTTTTTCGAAATGATTTTTTTCAGCTTTTAACCTTTTAAAGAAAATCTGGTCAAACAAAAATTAAACCCAAACCAGTTAAAATTTAATATGTCTAAACTACAAACCATTATTGCTGCCGTATTTTGCCTGCTGATCATCGCAGTAAGCTGCTCAAAATCTGATACAGCAGCCGTTGTTACGGAGTCTTACACAGCCATCAAAGCCGCATTTGGAAACAATATTGATCCCAATAACCTGGCCAACTACGCCAACCAGCCTAAGCCGACCTATATTGGCGGTAAAGACAATACAGGCGGTAACCCCATCACTGATAAAAAAGCAACATTGGGCAGGGTATTATTTTACGACAAAAACCTGAGCATTGACAATTCTGTTTCATGCGGCAGTTGCCACAAACAGCAGACAGCCTTCAGTGATGGCCTGATTGCCAGCAATGGTGTAGCGGGTGGCACCACCGCAAGGCACAGTATGCGGCTGATAAATTCCCGGTTTGCCGTGGAAATGAAATTCTTTTGGGACGAAAGGGCCGCCACGCTGGAGCAGCAAACCACCAAACCAATACAGGACCATGCAGAAATGGGCTTCAGCGGGCAAAGCGGAAGGCCTGCATTGCCAGCATTGTTAACCAAACTGCAGGGCATCGGTTATTACAATGAACTGTTTAAGTTTGTATACGGCGATATCAATGTAACAGAAGCACGCATGCAGGAGTGCCTGGCACAGTTTATAAGAAGTATCCAGTCATTCGATTCAAAATACGATGCAGGCAGGTCGCAGGTACCTAACGACGGAGTTAATTTTCCCAACTTTACCGCACAGGAAAATTTGGGCAAACAGCTTTTTATAACAGCCCCGGTTTTTAATGCAGCAGGAGTAAGAATTAACGGTGGTGCAGGCTGCAATGCCTGCCACAATGCACCTGAGTTTGACATAGACCCCAACACCCGGAACAATGGCATTATAGGCTCCATTGCAGGCACCGGGATTGATATTACAGTAACAAGAGCCCCCACTTTAAGGGATGTAACCAACAGCGCTGGTGTGGAAAACGGACCGCTGATGCACACGGGCAACCTGGCAACAGTACAAAACGCAGTGGGTCATTACAACAACATCAACATCGCTCCGGGCAATACCAATCTCGATCCCAGGCTCAGGCCCAATGGTGTTGGCCAGCAACTGAACCTTACAGGTGCTGAGCTATCCGGGCTGGTAGCATTCATAAAAACATTGTCTGGTACAAATGTATATACCGATAAGAAATGGAGCAACCCCTTTCAGTAAAACCTTAAACAATGAGGGCTTAGATATAGTGGGCTAAAAGCCATGCGAATTTCGGGAGAGGATAAACCCTGGTGTAAAAAGCACCAGGGTTTCCTTTTTTCCTGGTATTCCAGAATCCCCTTAAGGCTTGTAGTACCGCTAAAAAGTGAGGGATAGTTTAGCGCTTCTTCATTTCCATCAATTCCCTGCATAATCAGTAATTGTCCGGTAATATGTTGTAACCAGGGTTTAAACTTCATTTACAGTTTTAATGTGTTGGCAATTATCTTCCATAAACGAGTCACACATTGTAACCACAAAATTTGTAATTTGCCGCACCTTAGGGTTAAACCAATCTTTATGCGTTACTATCTCCTTTCAGCTTTTGTTCTTATTTGTACATGTGCGGCTGCCCAGAAAAAGCCACTCGACCATACCGTATACGATGGATGGCAAAACATTGGTGAGCGCCTCATCAGCAACAACGGTAAATTTGTAGTGTACACCGTCAATCCGCAGGAAGGCGATGGCCAATTAGTGGTACAAAGTATTGAAACGCAGCAAAAAAAAGAGATCCCCAGGGGCTACAATGCCATCATTACAGAAGACAGCCGCTACCTGGTTTTTAAAATAAAGCCGGCTTTTGCTGATACCCGCCAGGCAAAAATAAAAAAGAAAAAGCCCGAAGATGTGCCCAAAGATTCACTGGGTATAATGGAGCTCGGCCAGGACAGCGTTACAAAAATCGCAAAGGTAAAAGCCTATAAAACACCCGAAAAAGCAGCCGGGTGGGTAGCGTATCACCTGGAAAAAGCAGTGCAGGAACCGGAGAAAAAGAAAACCGAAGCACCCGACAGCAACAAGATAAAAATGGACATGCTGGTAAAACTGGCAGACTCAGTGATCCGCCGCTCGGTTGATTCAGTAAAAGGCAATATTAATAAAGAAGAAGTAATAGCTGCTGCACAAAAAGCCGCAAAGGAAATATTAAAAAAGGGGCTGGATGAAGACAGGGCAACCGATGCCGATGGAGATGATGCAGCAGCCATAGCAGCGGGGGAAGGCACCGAACTGGTACTGAAGAATCTTGGCACCGGCAAAACAAAAAACTTTAAATACATCAGCGAATTCTATTTTAATAAAAAAGGAAATGTACTGCTGATGGAAACCACCAGAAACGCCAAAGACACCAACAGTGTGGCCATGGTTTTGTGGTACAATCTTGCCAATGAAAAAATGGACACCATCTTAAAAAAATGCAACGATTGCAAAAACTACGCAATGGATGAGGAAGGTACCCAGGCAGCATTTGTAGCTGAGCGTGACAGCAGCAGTAAGGCACTGGTTAAATTGTACAAACTCTGGCATTACAGGGCAGGAAATGATTCGGCCCAAATGATTGCAGATAAAAATGTGGTGGGTATGAAACTGGGAAATACAGTCAGTGAAAACGCAAACCTGATTTTCAGCAGGGATGCTAAAAAGCTGTTTTTTGGTACGGCCCCCATCAAACCGGCTAAAGACACCACACTGGTGGATTTTGAACTGGCAAAACTGGATGTATGGCATTACAATGATGATTACCTGCAGCCACGGCAGCTGAGGCAGCTGGAAACAGATTTAAAACGCAGCTACACGGCGGTTATCAAACCCGGCGACAGTAAAATAATACAATTGGGAGACGATAACCTGGAGCAGATTACCCTTGTAAACGAGGGCAATGCCGATTGGGTACTGGGCGAAACCGATAAGGGCAGCCGGGTGGAAGGACAATGGCTGGGCAATACCAAAGTATCGGCTTATACAGTGAATACCGAAACAGGCCAAAAGAAGTTAATCGTTCAAAAATTGGCCGCCAATTTTTCTCCTTCACCAGCCGGTAAATATGTTTACTGGTACGATGATGCCAAACGCCAGTACTTCACTTACAATGTGGCCACAGGCGAAACAAAAAATGTTTCTGCCAAAGTAAAAACACCGCTGTATGATGAGGAGAACGACGTGCCCGACAATCCAAATCCGTATGGCGTAATGGGCTGGGATGAAAATGATGCACACCTGTATGTGTACGACAGGTATGATGCCTGGAAGCTGCATCCCGACGGTGCTGGTGAGCCTGAAAATAGTATAGCCCCTGCCGCCCTATCACGTAAGCAGCAGACAACCTGGCGCTACATCAATACAAAAAAAGATGGCCGCTGGATCAATATAAACGAACCGGTTTATTTCAGATTGTTTAACCATATCAGTAAAGAATCGGGTTATGCAAAAGCAAGTATCAGCCAGCGCAGTATTGAAGCACAGATGATGGCTAAAAACAGCTGCAATGGACTACTGAAAGCCCAGCAGGCAGATGCATTTATCTATACAAAAGAAAGCTATAAAGAAAGCCCCAACCTGGTGTACAGCAAAGTACCGGGGCAGGATATTTGGCTGAGCGACATCAACAAACAGCAAAGCAATTACAACTGGGGTACTGCTGAACTGTTTAAGTGGAAAGCCTACAATGGTAAAGAAACCGAAGGCATTGTGTACAAGCCCGAAGATTTTGACCCGGCAAAAAAATACCCATTGATCTGTTATTTTTACGAAACATTATCAGATGGGTTATACCAGTACAATGCCCCCGCTCCTACCCCCAGCAGGCTCAATATTTCATTTTTTGTAAGCCGGGGATATATTGTGCTGGCACCGGATATCCGGTACAGAACCGGGCACCCGGGCGAAGATGCCTATAACTATGTGGTGAGCGGGGCAAGGGCGCTGGCAAAAAAAGGCTGGGCAGACAGCACCCGCATGGGCATACAGGGGCAGAGCTGGGGCGGTTACCAGGTGGCGCACATCATAACCCGTACGGGCCTGTTCAGGGCCGCATGGGCAGGTGCACCCGTAGCCAATATGACGAGTGCCTACGGCGGCATACGCTGGGAAAGTGGCATCAACCGCCAGTTTCAGTACGAGCATACACAAAGCCGCATTGGTGCCAACCTTTGGGAAAAGCAAAACCTGTACATTGAAAATTCACCACTCTTTCATTTTCCCAAAACGACTACACCAGTGGTGATCATGAGCAATGATGCAGATGGTGCTGTGCCCTGGTACCAGGGAATTGAAATGTTTACCGCCCTGCGCAGGCTGGGTAAAAAAGTGTGGCTGCTCAATTATAATGGCGAAGCACATAATTTGATTGAGCGCCGCAACCGTAAGGATATACAAATAAGGGAGCAACAATTTTTCGACTGGCTGCTGAAAGGCGAAAAGCCTGCCAAATGGCTCACAGATGGTGTGCCGGCTACTCAAAAAGGTATTGACTGGGGATTGAAAATGGAATAATCAACAATACAATGATATCAATAATAAGAACAGATTCGGATAACCAGCATTTTCAGGAGTTGGTAAAGGAACTGGATAAGGACCTTGCCATACGTGATGGCGATGACCATGCATTTTATGCGCAATTTAATAAAACAGCTACGCTCAGGCATTGCATTGTTGCTTACAAAGATGGTGAACCGGCGGGCAGTGGAGCCCTGCGGCAGTTGGCTGATGATACGATGGAAGTAAAAAGAATGTATGTGCCCCCGGCACAACGTAGCCAGGGCATTGCATCAGCGGTGCTGGATGAACTGGAAAAATGGGCCAAAGAACTGGGGTATAAAAAATGTGTGCTTGAAACAGGAATGAATCAGCCCGAAGCTATAAGTATGTACAACAAAAAAGGATACAGGCGCATCCCCAATTATGGCCAATATGCCAATGTGGGAAACAGTGTTTGTTTTGAAAAGGAAGTTGGGTGAGCTGATATTGATAATAAAAGTCAGACTATAACTATTAACTGAATGCTGAATACAGATTTTTGTGAATATCTGGAATGTCAAATTTCAAAAGCATTTGTAAACTTAGCCGATAGACAGTTTAGAAACTTTTGGTGCGATGGTATTCTCTTGCCGGATTTTTGTTCTGAAAAATTTGTAAATGACAACAGGCAAGTAACCATGATTGCTTATGCTGGCTTCACAGGACAGGACAAGTATGAACTAACACTTAATTTTGGCCCTGCGGCATTAAGCAGGTATGCAAAAGGCCTGGATATTTCACCTTGTGTACCAGACACGCAAAATGCTGACTGGCTTGAAGTTTATATAGAAAGCAAAAAAATCATTGTACAATTACTTTAATCAGGAGAATTGGTAGATTTTTTTAGCAGCAATTGTGGCTTTGAACATTGTCGAAGCCACAGCGTATCAAACCATTTTTATTTACCTTCGCCGCATATTTCACTCTTTGGCTACACACATTACTTTATCAACTCAATATTCAAAATTACAAATCCGCATAGCGGTTTCTGTTTTCTTTTTTTGCCAGGGTATATGTTTTGCAAGCTGGGCCAGCCGCATACCCGACATTAAAACAGCATTGCAGCTCAGCGAAGCAGGGCTGGGTAGTATTTTACTTGGCTTACCCATCGGGCAATTGTTAACCATGCCCTTTAGCGGCCGTGCTGTTACCAGGTTCGGCAGCAAAAATGTATTACGCATTGCCATTGTATGTTACGGCATAGCGCTTACAAATATCGGCCTGGTAACTGCTCCGTGGCAACTGGCTCTGTGCCTGTTTACTTTTGGAGTCTGCGGCAATATGTGCAATATTTCTGTAAACACACAGGGCGTAAATGCCGAAGCCCTTTATGGCAAACCCATCATGGCTTCGTTTCATGGCGTTTGGAGTATTTCCGGCTTTACCGGTGCGTTAACCGGTTTGCTGATGATGAAACTGGAGATAAAGCCCTACCTGCATTTCTGTATCATTGCTGCCGCAGTGGTGTTACTTTCACTGTTCTTTGCAAAATATTTATTGCATACACCCGTCAGCAAAGCCGGCACATCCTTCAAAAAACTCAAAATGCCTCATGGCCTGTTACTGCAGCTCGGCATTATCGGCTTTTGCTGTTTGAGTTGCGAAGGTTGCATGTTCGACTGGAGCGGTGTATATTTTAAGCAGGTGGTAAAAGCAGAAGGTTCGCTGGTATCACTGGGTTATGCCGCATTTATGATAATGATGGCCACCGGCAGGTTTGCAGGCGATAAGCTGGCACAACAATTCAGCCGTAAAAGAATGGTGCAGGCAAGTGGCATACTCATTTTCACGGGAATGCTGCTGGCGGTTTTACTTCCCCAACTGGTAACTGCAGTAATCGGGTTCTCCATTGTGGGGCTTGGCGTAAGCACCATCATACCTTTACTGTACAGCACCGTTGGCAAAGCTGATCTGCAAGTTTCCAAGGGCATGGCTATTGCAACAGTCAGCAGTATCAGCTTTTCGGGCTTTTTACTGGGGCCACCACTCATAGGTTATATCGCTCAATTGGCGGGCCTGCAATATTCCTTTATCACCATTGCATTTTTAGGGCTGGGCATCAGCCTGATGGTTAGTAAGGTGAAGGAGATTGTTTAAAGGATTTGCTTTCTGCATCCTAAACATCCGGCACCGATCTCCACATTTTTCAGACTGCCCTGGTGAGTGTCCTCAATCAACAGCCATAATTATAAGTAACCCACTGCTATCAGCTTCATAGTCAGCATTATAGAAAATCCATTCGCCGCTGGTCAAAGACACAGGCGGCGGCGGATTACAAACTTCGGACTCCACACGCCCCCGGTCTGGTCTTTGACCAACGGGGTGAGCTTTCGGGCAAGGGGTTATTGCAGCAATTCTGTAGCCGTCGCTGCCCGGGGAATTTGAAATGCATCCACTCCCCTTTTCTCCACATTTTTCCCTATATTTATCACTCAACTACTGTTTATGAAAAAATTAGCAATACTGCTGCTTTCAGCCATTGGTTTTACACAGATACATGCCCAGAAAACCCTTATCTGGTGCGGCGTACTGATAGACGGCATCAGCAATACAGCCAAAAAGAACATGACCATTGTGGTGGACAAGAATAAGATTGTGTCGGTGCAGCCGGGATTTATCATCCAAGGCGCAGACGACAAGACCATTGACCTTAAAAACATGACTGTAATGCCCGGCTGGATCGATTGCCATGTGCATACCGAAAACGAAACAAAAAAAGGAAATGTAGCCGATAAGTTTATTGAAAACCCGCCTGATGTGGCATTTGCATCACTTAAATATGTAAACATCACTTTAATGACGGGCTTTACCACTGTAAGAGATCTTGGTGGCAGCGGGGTTAACATCTCCCTGCGCAATGCCATCAACAAAGGATTAGTAGTTGGGCCAAGGATATTCACCGCAGGCAAATCCATTGCAACCACCGGAGGACATGCGGACCCCAGCAACGGCTACCGCCGCGACCTGATGGGCGACCCCGGCCCTAAGGAAGGCGTTGTAAATGGTGTGGAAGATGCTTACAAAGCCGTAAGGCAGCGCTATAAGGAAGGCTCCGACCTGATAAAGATAACCGCTACGGGCGGTGTGCTCAGCCAGGCAAAAGATGGTGCCAATGCGCAGTTTACCGAGGAGGAAATAAAGGCGATTGTATCAGCAGCCAAAGATTATGGATTTAAAGTAGCCGCACATGCCCATGGTGCCGAAGGCATCAAAAGAGCTGTGAGAGCCGGGGTAAATTCCATAGAGCACGGCACATTCCTGGATGATGAAGGCATCGGGCTGATGAAGCAATACAATACCTGGCTGGTACCCACCATCACGGCCGGCAAATCAGTAGCCGACAGCGCAAAAATCCCGGGCTACTACACAGATATTGTTACACCCAAAGCCCTTGCCACCGGCCCGCAGATACAAAGCACATTTGCTAAAGCCTACAAAGCAGGTGTACAAATTGCTTTTGGCACCGATGCAGGCGTGTACAGGCATGGCATGAACTGGCTGGAATTTGGCTATATGATAGAAGCAGGCATGCCACCTATGGAAGCCATTAAGTCGGCCACCATCAGCGCTGCCGAACTGCTGGGCATGAAGGCGCAACTGGGCAGCATTGAACCCAATAAACTGGCCGACATCGTTGCCGTAAACGGCGACCCGCTGAAAAACCCCAAAGCCTTTGGCAAGGTGGTTTTTGTAATGAAGGATGGGGTGGTGTATAAGGAAGTGAAAGAATAGGGGAATTAAAAATTAAGAATTAAAAATTAAAAATTAATTGTCGTTTAGTTAAGAAAATGCAAACCCTGAAAGGGTGGCAGGATTATAGCAAAAGTAACAAAATGAAGGCCGAAACCCCGTAGGGGTGACAGAGTTTAAGCAGGCTGTGACTTAACTAAACGACATTGAATTAAAAATTAAGAACAGCGAGGCTTGCTCGCTGTGGCGGGTTGAAACAGCGGGCAAGCCCCGTTTCGAGGCCCCGCCATTAAAAATTAGGAATTAAAAATTCAATGCCGTTTAGTTAAGCAATTGAGCAATCCCGAAGGGATGTTAGTATTATAGAAAATGAATAGAATTATGAACTAAACCCCGAAGGGGTGATAGATTGCCGCCACTGAAAGACTCTTAACTAAACAATATTGAATTAAAAATCAGGAACAGCGGACAAGTCTCATCAGTATTATTAATCTGCGGGGCAAAAGCCAGTAACTCAAAATTTATCCTTCATACTACAATCAATTTTACGTGACAATCCGAAACTATTTACTCCCCACCCTGCTTTGTATATTTTCCTGCACGGCGCCCAAAAAGCGTTATCAAATTGTACTAGCTGCTGTTGATAAAGCAGCCAGCGCCAGCCAGCTCGACAGTACCTTGCCGGTATTAAAAAACCGCCTGAAGCTTGTTGATAAGGCAGCAATAAGCATTACCCCTGATAATGGCAAAAAAAGCATCACCATAGAAACCACCTGCAACGATAAAAATTTCATCAGCAATACCTTATTAAAAGAAGGCAAGCTGGAATTTTGCGAACTGTTTACACTTACTGACCTTGCCGATTTTCTTACAAAGGCTGATGCGGAAATAAGCAGTATGATGAAAGCAGGAAAACTGCCAAAAGATAGTGCTGTAATAACAATTGATGAAAGCCGGAACCCCCTTTTTTGGTTGATGGCCCCGGCTCAGCCATACAGCGCCCCTTCGGGAGAGCAAATATATCCGGGCTATGCAGGACAGGTAAGCGAAAAGGATTTTGATAAACTGAAAAGCTATCTGCCTGTATTGTACAAACACCTGCCGGTAAACAGCAAAGTACTCTTTAAAAAAAATGACAACCCAAAAAGGATGAGTTATTATGAAATGTATATCATAAGGTATGATGATACAAAGTTTACTGCTTCGGGGCATATCAAAACTGCAAGAGCAGATATGGACTATACAGGACGCCCAATAGTATCCATTGTGCTCGACAATGTGGGCAGCAATATCTGGAGCAGGATGACCACAAAAAATACCGGCAAATATATTGCCATCATAGTGGATGATGAACTGATGAGTGTACCCAATGTAAATGGCCCCATTGAAGGCGGTAAAACGGAAATATCAGGAGGTTTTACCATTGAGGAAGCTGAAAAAATGGCTGCCTCACTCACATCTGGTCATTTGCCTGTAAAGCTGGAGTTTGTAAGCATGAAAGAAATACAGGGGAAATAAATACTAAAAGCTGTTGTTGCTGTCAAACCACAGCTTCAAACTGCACAACACAATATTTTTTCATCATTTGCCATAAATCCCGTGTATTGAATATGGATATAAAAATCATAAAAGAAATAGATGAAAGTTACATTGATGAATCTTTAACTCAATGGAAATTAGCAACAAGAAATAACTTAAGACAAATCAGGATTTTTTCAGTTTTGATAGTGTTCTTTATCTCTATCGGCCTGATGAAATACAATAAAGAGGGTACCTTCTGGAACTACAGTACCTCCTTTGGATTAGCATTGGTTTTTTTAACCGTCTTCTTAATAGAAATGCACTATAAGGGAAGGGAAAAATGGATTAAAAGGGCTAAAAAATGTATCGAAAAACCCAGCCGTATTACTGAATACAACTTCACCGATGAAATGATTACAGTAAAAGACCCGGAATCTTATGGTGAATTTAAATGGTCAGTTTTTTCAACTTTTCAGTTTTATAAAAATTATCTGCTTATTTCTATAAAAGATTCTTCAGATGGCTTTATTGTACTTGACAGGAATAAAATTGGAAAAGACATATTCAACGCTTTAATAGCATTGCTTCAGGAAAAAATCACAGAAAAAACAGGATGATAATACCGCACTGGGCAGGAATGTTTTCCTGCAGCCCTGCGTTACTAAACCATCAACAATAAAAAACAAACAATCAGCACCTTTGCTCCTCCCCCGGCTACAGCCCCAAAGCCGCAAAATTCTTACTGCCAA
This sequence comes from Chitinophagales bacterium, assembly GCA_031375675.1. GTDB lineage: Bacteria > Bacteroidota > Bacteroidia > Chitinophagales > Chitinophagaceae > Ferruginibacter. The sequence continues at coordinate 5,930 of JANMIG010000100.1, read as the reverse complement.
GCCTTGCCCGCTGCCCCCAAACTATCAACTCTCAACTATCAACTATCAACTATCAACTCTCCACTAACTCAATCCTGCACATTCACCATCCGGCAATTGATATTGGGCCGCTCTCCCTTGGGTACAATCACAATTATTTTATTGGTAATGCTTTCGCCAATGCGGAGTATATAACCTGCCTGGGCCTGTACCCTGGTGCCATCGCCCAGTTTAACCTGTGTATACCATGGCCTTGCATTTATTTTCCCACTTTTTGAAGTAAGCCTTTTACCCGTAGCATTTTTAACTGTAAAATCTGCCAGCAGGGTTTCATCGCCGTTGGTGCCCAGCAGCGAATTGCGCAGGGGTATTACTTTGATACAGCTGCTGTTATTGTTTACATACAGTATCACTTCATAGCGTTCATAATCTTCACCCTTCACCTCTTTCGACCTTTCATTGCTGATGTAAAAACCATACTCCAGGCCATTATTTTTATAGGGTGTATTCTCTGTAAGATCTGCTACAGCCTGTGCATCACCATTATAAAAAGCTGCCAGCAGCATCAAAAAAAGGATAAAATGTTTACGCATCGCTAAATTTTTGAGCAAATCTAAAATTTTATTGGCTTATTTGCAAGGAAATCTTTTACAAGTCCCCGTTTTGCGGTACGGGCCGAACAAGGTAAATTTGCAGCCACTTTAAATACAGCGCAGCGGCCGTGATAGTACAAAAAGCAGTATGCCGTTACAAACAATAAACAATGGAACTAAGTAAAAATTTTGAGCACCAGCAGGCAGAGCAGAAATGGTACAACCACTGGTTAGATAAAGGATATTTTTTCAGTACACCCGACGAGCGCCCTGCTTTTACAGTGGTGATACCGCCGCCCAATGTAACGGGTATACTGCATATGGGCCACTGCCTCAACAATACCATACAGGATGTGCTGGTGCGCCGTGCGGCCATGCAGGGCTATAATACCTGCTGGGTACCCGGTACCGACCATGCCAGCATTGCCACAGAAGCCAAAGTGGTGCAGATGCTGCGGGAAAAGAACATTACCAAAAGCAGCCTGAGCAGGGATGAGTTTTTACAATACGCCTGGAAATGGAAAGAACAATATGGCGGCATTATACTGGAACAGCTGAAAAAAATGGGCTGCCGGCTCGACTGGAACCGCACCAGCTTTACCATGGACGATGACTATTACAAAAGTGTCATCTCCGTATTTATTGATCTGTATAAAAAAGGGCATATTTACCGGGGTAAGCGCATGATCAACTGGGATGTGAAGGCGAAAACAGCCCTGAGCGATGAGGAAGTTATCCGCAAAGAAACAAAACAGCAGCTGTATTATCTCCGTTACAGCATTGAAGGTACTGACGAAAAGATCATCATTGCCACGGTACGGCCCGAAACAATCATGGGCGATAGTGCCATTTGCGTAAACCCTGCTGATGAACGTTACAAACACCTGGTGGGAAAATTTGCACTGGTGCCGCTCATTAACAGGCGCATACCCATTATTGCAGATGACTATGTAACCATGGACTTTGGTACAGGCGCTTTAAAAGTAACCCCTGCACATGATACCAATGATTACCAGCTGGGGCAAAAACATAACCTGGAGATAATTGATATACTGAATGAAGACGGCACCCTGAATGAAGCTGCACAGATACTGGTGGGTGAAGACAGGTTTGCCGCCAGGAAAAAGATAGTACAGTTGCTGCAGGACGGGCAGTACATGGAAAAAACAGAAGACTATACCAGCGAAGTGGGGTACAGCGAAAGAACGGATGCTGTGGTGGAGCCACGCCTGAGCCTGCAATGGTGGGTAAGCATGAAGGAACTGAGCCTTCCGGCGCTGGATGCAGTAATGAACGGGGAGATTGCCTTTATACCCGAAAAGTTTAAAAACCTGTACCGCCACTGGATGGAAAATGTAAAAGACTGGTGCATCAGCCGCCAGCTGTGGTGGGGGCACAGGATACCCGCCTGGTACGATGAAAAGGGCAATTATGTAGTGGCTGCCACAGAAGCGGATGCCATACAATCCTACACAGAAAAATATAAACCATCGGGCAGCGTGCAGCTTACACAGGATGAGGACTGCCTGGATACCTGGTTCAGCAGCTGGCTCTGGCCATTTGAAGTGTTTAAAGGATACAGCCACCCGGGCAATGCCGACATCAATTATTATTACCCCACTGCCACCCTGGTTACTGCACCGGAAATAATTTTTTTCTGGGTGGCCAGGATGATTGTGGCGGGTAAGGAATACATGAAGGAGATTCCATTTAAGCAGGTATACTTTACCGGTATTGTAAGGGATAAGCAGGGCAGAAAGATGAGCAAGAGCCTGGGCAACAGCCCCGACCTGGTTCAGCTGATTGAGCAATATGGTGCAGATGCGGTTCGCTTTGGCATTATGATCAGTTCACCAGCGGGCAACGATCTGCTGTTTGATGAAAGCAGCCTGGAGCAGGGCCGCAACTTTACCAATAAAGTATGGAATGCCCTGAAGCTGGTAAAAATGTGGGAAGCAAGGGTATCCACCAATACAGCGACAGATAACAGCGCTTTTGCTTTGCAGTGGATGGAAAGCCGGCTGAGCCAGGTAAAGGAAGAAGTGGAAACACTGATGGGCCAGTTCAGGCTGAGTGAGGCGTTAAAAACCATTTACTCACTGGTATGGGATGATTTCTGCAGCTGGTACCTTGAGTGGGTGAAACCAGGTTTTGAGCAACCCATTGCCGCTGATGTATACCAAAAAACCATTGGATTTTTTACAGAACTGCTGCAGCTGCTTCATCCGTACATGCCATTTATTACAGAAGAAGTATATCACTTGCTGCAGGAGCGTACTGATGACCTCTGTGAGCTGCAGCTTACACCCGTAAGCAAGCCTGGTATGGCCATACTGGCGCAGGGAAATCTGCTGAAAGAAGCCATCAGCGGATTAAGGGATGCCCGCAATAAAAACCAGCTGAAACCAAAAGAAGAGATTGTACTGCACATACAAACAGCAGAGCAGGATACCTACCGTACCATTGAAAGTATTTTGGCAAAACAGGTGAATGCAAAAAGTATTGCTTATACCACAGAAGCTGTTGCAGCTGCCATCAGCGTGGTAACGGGCAAAGACAAGTTTTATATAGAGAGTGAGCGCCCAATTGATACAGCAGCACAAAAAGATGAACTTGAAAAAGAGCTGGTACACCTGCAGGGCTTTTTGGTAAGCGTGGAAAAGAAACTGGGCAACGAACGCTTTGTACAAAATGCCAAACCCGAAGTGATTGCGCTGGAGCGGAAGAAACTGAGTGATGCAAAGGATAAAATTAACTTGATAGAGGGAACGCTAAAAACCTTATAAACCCTTTAATCCATTGCTCCGGGCTTAAGCCCGGAGCAATGGATTAAGCCCTGAGCAATGGATTAAGCCCTGAGCAATGGATTAAGCCCGGAGCAATGGATTAAGCCCGGAGCAATGGATTAAACCCAATGAATGGATTTTAACATAATTGTGCAGCCATCATACTTTTTTGTGTGTAAATTCGTTGTAACCGTAATATAATTGGCATGAAGAATTTATTAAAAACAATACTGGCTGCAGCAGCAATATTAATGGTATCGGCTGGCTTTGCCCAGCCAGTAAAGCCAAAACCGGCTGCAAAAAACACACCGGTACAAAAATTCAGGCCACCCAAAGTAAAAACATTCCTTGGCCGCTGTACCGATTCCATGTCGGTAACAAGGGAAGAAGCAAAACAACTCGTAGGCTTGCCGCTCAGGATTACAGATGCAAAGAATGTTGCCTACAGTGTTACGTCTTACCAGTTTGCTTACAGGAAAGTGGCCGTTACAGAAGATGAAGCAACAGGAAGGGTACTGCCCACCACATCATTGGTAGCAGAGCAGTTTAAAACCTCTCCCCTGCCCGAACTATGGCAGGAAAATATAAAAGCAACTATTAAGAGCGGGGAATTGTTTTACTTTTTTGATGTGATTGTAAAAGATGCACAGGGCCGCTTTTTCTTTGCCCCTGAACTCAAAATTTCTATCCGCTAACGATGGCCAGTATTCGTAAGGCAGGCATTGAGCATATCCATCTTATCATGGATATTGCCCGGCAAACATGGCCGGTGGCTTATGGTGAAATATTAAGCCCGGATCAAATGAAGTACATGCTTAACTTGTTTTACAGCGAAGCATCCCTGCAGGAGCAGATGCTGCAGCAACAACATAAGTTCATCCTGGTTTTTGATAATGATGCGGCGGCGGGCTTTGCTTCTTACTCACCCAAAAACAGCGAAGAACCATCTGTTTTCCGGCTTCATAAAATCTACATTCACCCCAACCAGCAGGGCAAGGGCACTGGTAAGGTTGTACTTGATTATATCATCAGCGATATAAAAAGCAGTAAGGCCACTGCGCTGGAACTGAATGTGAACCGCCACAACAAGGCACTCCATTTTTACCAAAAGCTGGGCTTTGAAATAACCAGGGAAGAAGACATTGATATTGGCAATGGGTATTATATGAATGATTATTTGATGCGGAAGGTGCTGTAGTTCGAAATGATGAAAATAGGGTACTATACTTTTAATGGTACATCAATCATAAGGACTGCCCGGTATTTGAACAGTCCTTATGATCAGTTTGCTGTACTGCCGCATATTGCTTACACCGCTAAGCCAGGGTTACCGTCACAAAATGTCCTGCTTCGCCCGTTTTATCCTCAATATTGCCCATAAAAGGTTGCCATGAGCCGTCTGCATTTCTGTATGTATGCAAAATCCTTCCATCAGTAGTAACTGCCGCCACATGAAGCCTGCCCCCCAAATGCAGGCAACTGATGTCGGTAAACTTACCAGACTCCCCGGTAACAGCCTCAATATTACCCCACCCACTCTGCCTGCCAGTTATGGCATGATAGATATTGCCTGATTCTGAAACGGCGGTAATATGCGTTTGCTCACCAATGATGGCACAACCCAGTTTTACCAGCTTATCGTTACCGGGGCAACGCAGGCTGGTGACATGATACACAAAACTGTAATTACCCGGTGTACCCGAATAACCGATAAAAACTATGTTCCCGTCCTTTGTGGTTGCAGCAATACTGTTGTGCTCAAACCTGGCGATATCAACCAGTTCGGGTATAGCCGGGCTTGTATTGTTTATGGCTGTGTCCAGCATACTGCCATCTGCAGAAGATACCTGCAGCATCCCTTTTTTAACCGGGGTATCGTACAGGTAAAAAACAACCCCGCCCGGATTGCAGGATGTTTGCCTGTATATCCTGGTTACCGGTTCATCGGAAATAGCAATACGCCACTCTCCCACTAAATTGGAATCAATATGAGCTGTTCTGCCATTCGCTAAAACAGGACGCATATAGAGATAATAATCAGGAAATTTATTAAAACGTTTTGTAAGGATATTTGCCACAATTTTCATGTACAGGCTTATATGCTGTGCCGGTAATTTGATGGCTCCGGTACTAACGAAATGCCCTGTTTCCGTTTTCAGGTGCTGCTCTACATCCCCAAAAAAAGTTTGCCATTTACCATCTTTTTCGGCCCGCCTTGTATGCATTACCTGGCCCGTATTGGTTATTCCGATAACTTCTAAAAAATCGCTCATTATTATACAATTTACTGGTTAAAAAAACAGCTGCAATGTTAGTGAATAAACACTAAAGGAAAACTTATAATTTGTGAACTGTTATCACAAGCATTTAATACCAATTACACATATGAATTAGTCCAACTGTTTGTGGTATAATGCCGACCTACTTTGGGTTAGCTTAGAAATGATTGGACTATTTAACGTGAGTTTTGTGTCTTATAGGTTGATTATCAACACCTGTAGATAAAAAGTTCTTTGAAATAACCATGACATGGGTAAAAATTGTAGTGACCAAACTACCCCCATGCCATGAT
>JANMIG010000048.1:0-27627 GCA_031375675.1 Chitinophagales bacterium | reverse complement strand
CTAGTGTTAAGTTAAGTTTGTAATGACGTATAATATTGTATATTTGTAAAACCCCATTACAAATGATACTATATACCATTAAACTAACAAAGACAGAAGTTGAAGAACTTAAACTGATTATTAGCAAAGGCTCCCACACTTCTCAAACCTTTCGGGTAGCATATATACTGCTAAACTGTGATGAAGGCAATTATTCAGAGAAAGTAACCAATGAGCAAATCAGCAAAGTATTAAAAGTTGGGATGCGGACAATCGACCGGGTAAAAAAACGGTTTGTAGAAGAAGGGTTTGAGGCTGTATTGGAAAGGCGGATTTCCAGCCGTGTTTATCAAAAGAAAGCCGATGGTGATGTGGAAGCAAAATTAGTAACATTGTGTTGTAGTGAGCCGCCTAAAGGATACGCAAAGTGGTCGCTCCGCTTATTGGCTGATAAGATGGTGGAGTTAAATTATGTTGAAAGCATTTCACATGTAACTGTAAGAAGTGTACTAAAAAAAACGAACTTAAACCTTGGAAAGTAAGGGGCTGGGTAATACCGCCGGAGCAGAACAGTGATTTTGTGGCAAATATGGAACGAGTGCTGGACATATACAAAAAGCCCTACGATGCAGCCTTTCCTGTTGTGTGTATGGATGAGTCGCCGAAGCAATTAATAGAAGAAGGGCAGCCCTCCAAAGCAATGAGGCCTGGCCAGGAAGCAAGGGTTGATTATGAATATATAAGACACGGTGTTGTAAATATATTTATGGCCAACGAGCCATTAAAGGGTAAGCGCTTTGTAGAAATAACAGAATTTAAAACTAAGAAGGAGTGGGCAATGTTTGTCAAAAATATAGCTGATAGGTGGTATCCCAAAGCTAAAAAGATAACACTGGTGATGGATAATTTTAAAACCCATGCAGCCTCTGCCTTTTATGAAGTATTTGAACCAGCGGAAGCAAAAAGATTATGGGACAGATTCGATTTTATTTACACGCCAAAACATGGAAGCTGGCTTAATATGGCTGAGATAGAATTGCATGTGCTAAACGGGCAATGCCTGAACAGGCATATTTCTACAATGGGAAAAATTAAAGAAGAGGTTGAAGCATGGCAGGCAAACAGAAATAACAAGAACAGCAAAATAAACTGGCAGTTCACAAATAAAGATGCAAGAATCAAATTAAAGAAATTATATCCGTCATTACACGGTTAACATAACACTAGGTAAAGCCTACCCCGCCCAAAAGCGGAGTTGAATCACAATTGAAACCCCTAAACGCAGTGCTTTTCAACCGTTCCATAGGCGTTCCAAACCAAGCAAAGCCTGCCCCGCCATAAAGCGGGGTTGAATCATTATTGAAATGAACCTACGATAAAGAACGTCTTTCTTGGCAACTCCATGTTCCAAACCATGCAAAGCCCGCCCCGCCCTAATGCGGGGTTGAATCACAATTGAAACCAAAATACGACATACATTCTGTTACGGCTTTGTGGGTTCCAAACCAAGCAAGTTGAATCACAATTGAAACGTATCAGCTTCTATGTTTTCTTTTTGCGCTTTAAGTTCCAAAGCGAGCAAGCTCTTTAGTCCCGGCCGTAGCGTCGAGATTGAATCACTATTGAAACTTTGGTTATTATTGAAAGCTCAAACATGTTGTTGTTTGTTCCAAACCAAGCAAAGCCTGCCCCGCCATAAAGCGGGGTTGAATCACTATTGAAACGAAATCCTTTTAACGCAAATCCCGCCAGCAATGCGTTCCAAACCAAGCAAGTTGAATCACTATTGAAACAAAACGTAATTGAACCATTGGCCAGAATTTACTCCTGTTCTAAACCAAGCAAGTTGAATCACAATTGAAACTTTAGACAAAGCATTGCCAGCTTTTTTTAGCTCAGTTCCAAACCAAGCAAAGCCCGCCCCGCCATATAGCGGGGTTGAATCACTATTGAAACCGCCAATACCTTGCTATCGTGTTTCCGTATGCAGGTTCCAAACCAAGCAAGTTGAATCACAATTGAAACAAGCTTTGCGATAAGTGATAAAGCCTTTACCTGGGTTCCAACCCAAGCAAGTTGAATCACAATTGATCCCAACCGCAGGTCGGGACCAAACCAAGCAAAGCCTGCCCCGCCCTAAAGCGGGGTTGAATCACTATTGAAACCTGATACCTGGTCTGCATTGCCCGGTGCGCTGTAGGTTCCAAACCAAGCAAAGCCTGCCCCGCCATAAAGCGGGGTTGAATCACTATTGAAACTTGGCGCTGTTGGCCCAGTTGCTTTGGTAAACGTTCCAAACCAAGCAAAGCCTGCCCCGCCCAAAAGCGGGGTTGAATCACTATTTATCCCAACCGCAGGTCGGGACCAAACCAAGCAAAGCCTGCCCCGCCATAAAGCGGGGTTGAATCATTATTGAAACATCAGCCACTCCACATGCTGCTGACTATCCCTTGTTCCAAACCAAGCAAGTTGAATCACAATTGAAACCATATTGCATCCACCCTCTTTACCTGCAACGGTGAGTTCCAAACCAAGCAAGTTGAATCACTATTGAAACTGAGGCACTTCTCTTGTATTACTTCTCTTTCTAGTTCCAAACCAAGCAAGTTGAATCTCTATTGAAACCAAACCAAATAACGGTGAGTACCCCGCCCAAGCCAGGTTCCAAAGCAAGCAAGTTGAATTACTATTGAAACCTTGATGGTTTTGATCGCTTCTTCTTCCATGCCATAGTTCCAAAGCAAGCAAGTTGAATTACTATTGAAACATTTGGGGTAAGGTATCCCTGTAGATAATTTTTTTTGTTCCAAAGCAAGCAAGTTGAATTACTATTGAAACAAACCCTTCTGTAACTCAGCCTGGATATTACCAGTTCCACAGGTGGCATTTTGAATTACTATTGAAACTTTTTTTAGAATTTTTGTTTATGAAATTTATTACGTTCCATAGGTGTCATTTTGAATTACTATTGAAACTTTGCATTAGGTTTTCCCGAAAGGTTCTGTACATTGTTCCATAGGTGTCATTTTGAATTACTATTGAAACAGCGTACACATTTTGTACATCTTCGTAAGAGAAGACAGTTCCACAGGTGGCATTTTGAATTACTATTGAAACTGATCATGCTTTTTTTCCTGAGGGACAGGAGCAGGTTCCACAGGTGGTATTTTGAATTACTATTGAAACATGTTTTATTAATGAATGTTAATTATTCCAGTGCTGTTCCACAGGTGGCATTTTGGATTACTATTGAAACAAAATATAATCTCCCTTTTCATTTACAAACATGGTTACAAAGCATGCAATTTGAATTACTATTGAAACTTTTTAAGGGTGAGGTGGAGTACTCTTTGTTTGGTTCCAAAGGTGGAAAGTTGAATTACTATTGAAACATGAAAACCGCCGCTTCCACGGCGCAAAAAAGCAGAAGTTCCAAAGGAGGAAAGTTGAATTACTATTGAAACGTCTTGTTTCCCCTGTGCCACTCTGAGGTGGTTGCTTGTTCCAAAGGTGGAAAGTTGAATTACTATTGAAACGTGAGTCGGCTCCCAAAGAAGGCGCATCAAAAATGTTCCAAAGGTGGAAAGTTGAATTACTATTGAAACTTTCAGAAGCTTTTCAACCCCTTCTTTTTCTCCGGAGTTCCAAAGGTGGAATTGTTTATCCCGGCCCTAAAGGCGGGATTGAATTACTATTAAAACTTAAATTCTACAATTGTCATGTTTATCAAACTGAGTTCCAAAGGTGGAAAGTTGAATTACTATTGAAACTTCCATCCACCTCCGCAATCAATAAAATCTACCTGGGTTCCAAAGGTGGAAAGTTGAATTACTATTGAAACGTTTACTACATTTGCGATTGGTGCGCCACCACAGGTTCCAAAGGTGGAAAGTTGAATTACTATTGAAACTTATCAGTTATTTTAAACTCATGCGGATACTTTTTTGTTCCAAAGGTGGAAAGTTGAATTACTATTGAAACGTTTGATAGTAGCATCATCTTCTACTGCACCACTGCTTAGTTCCAAAGGTGGAAAGTTGAATTACTATTGAAACTTCCGGATCTACCCAATAGTGGATAGACACAATGCCGTGTTCCAAAGGTGGAAAGTTGAATTACTATTGAAACTAATGATTCCATTTCGTTATTCATCCACATCTGGTTCCAAAGGTGGAATCGTTTATCCCGACCCTAAAGGCGGGATTGAATTACTATTGAAACTCAACGAAACTTGGTGGTGTTGTTTTAAACTTCACCTGTTCCAAAGGTGGAATTGTTTATCCCGACCATAAAGTCGGGATTGAATTACTATTGATCGCAACCGCAGGTCGGGACCAAAGGTGGAATTGTTTATCCCGGCCCTAAAGGCGGGATTGAATTACTATTGATCCCAACCGCAGGTCGGGACCAAAGGTGGAATTGTTTATCCCGACCCTAAAGTCGGGATTGAATTACTATTGATCCCAACCACAGGTCGGGACCAAAGGTGGAATTGTTTATCCCGGCCTAAAGTCGGGATTGAATTACTATTGAAACTTTGCCCCCCAAATAAGAACTTCCTCCACGGTAGTTCCACAGGTGGCATTTTGAATTATTATTGAAACTCCCTCATCCAAACCGTATTAATAGGGTTACGGATTCCACAGGTGGAATCGTTTATCCCGACCCTAAAGTCGGGATTGAATTACTATTGAAACTTATCCCAGCGATAGGGTCTTTTTCTTTTGATAGTTCCAAAAGTGAAATTGTTTATCCCGGCCCTAAAGTCGGGATTGAATTACTATTGCCCGAGCCATACAGCCATGATTACAACATAGTCCTTCTCCCTATCCCAAAAGTCCCACCGCATTGTCATGCCGATGGCGCAGCGAGGCATCTGCACTTACCCTCAGCACAATACAATGCGGGGTGCAGATGCTTCGTGCCTCAGCATGACAAGTCGGAGGGTATGCCTTTTATGGAAGCAGTATGATGGTTGCAGTATAGCTGCACCAACCTTCGTAACAATCTTCGCTTCAATCTCCTCTACCATCTTCGCAACACCTTATCCACCTAGGGAGAAGGCCGGGATGAGGTTCCCTTTGCATTTTTCAAAATCTTCCCTACCTTTACAATGTCAGATTCTAAAATAATATTTATCATGAAGCATTTCACAAAAAATGGCTTGGAACAAATCTATGGGGAGGCATACGGGTGTGAGTCCCGAAGTCCTTTAATTGCTTCGCAATTTAGAGTCTGACGGTGACCTCCTCTTTTTGTTTAACCAAAATTTCATTTCAAATGTCAGACCAAAAGGAACAAACCGGCCAAAAGAACAACAGTAGTTTGGCCACACGGGTCAGCGAAACCCGGGCTGCAGAAGCCATTAACATGTTTACCACATTTTACCCGCCGGAGCAGGCAAAGGAAACATTGTGGCAATTACTTGCCACCAGCCTCAGCGGCCCGGAGGGTGACGGCTTTACCCCGGAAGAGCGCAGCAACCTTTTACTGTTTTACCGGCTTACAGGCGAGCTCGCCGAAGCACTGCACACCATCTACCCCAAAACCACAAAAGCTGATGATACCGGCACAGTTAACTAAGTGTTTCAATAAAATAGACATTCCACTTGTTGTTCTGTTAAAATATATATATGTGCTGGCAAAACATAATGTCAGGGAACCGAATTTGAGTTTACAGTAGTAATGAAGCTTAACCAGGGAACCCTCCGCCAACGGGCTGTCATCGTTGGGGGGGCCTTTTTGCTTCCTTTTTGGGCAAGCAAAAAGGAAGAGCGAAAAGTGGTTGAGATTTTCAAAAGAAAAAGCAGCAGCTTAAAAATTCTTAATAAAACATTGGATTAAATACACTGTACAAGCCGGCCGGTATTATCCAATATCATTTTGGAAAACTAATGTGTAAAGATGAATAAGATACAACGATTAACAAATGAATGCACCAGCCTCCGGGCTGGTTTTTTTTGGCCCGCCGGTCAGCACCCCGGCATCGGGGCAAGCACTGCCACGCACTAATAAACCTCAAAAATGAAATAGCTAACTGCGGGGGCGGTCAGACCGTAGCGGGATACAGGCTTTATTCCGGCATGCGTCCGACGGCCCAACCTTCGGAAGGGCTCGTACAGACGCTGCCCTTCGCAACAATCTCCTCCACAATCTTCGAGTCATCCTCTCCCCCTGGAGAACTTGTCCCGGCCTATGGTTGGGAGGACCGAGGTGAGGCTTTTTTGGTAGCCACAACCCGGCCTTCTCTCCCTCAATTCTTCGGGGCAGTCCGAAGAAGGTATTGCGAACCTGCCTGACGGCAGGCAGGGACCGAAAAGAAGAACCATCCGAAGGCTTCGCAACAATCTCCTCCACAATCTTCGGGTCATCCTCTCCCCGGGAGAACTTGTCCTGGCCTATGGTTGGGAGGACCGAGGTGAGGCGACCTCCGCAACATCACCCCACCTGTGGAGAGGACCGAGGTGAGGCAAAATAAGCACCAGCCAGCACCTCCCTCAATTACCAGCCCGCAAAATACCTTAACCCAATGTATGGCCATCTTCATACCGCAACAACAATTAAGCCCCTCCGACCTCAACTTTAAACTTTGAACTTTCAACTTTGAACTTTCAACTTTCTCCAAACTGTCAACTGTGAACTCTCAACTTTAAACTTTAAACTTTAAACTCTGACCTGTGAACTCCCACCTGTCCCCTGTCCCCTGTCCCTGTCACCTGTCAACCGTCAACCGTCAACTTCTTCCTCCCTTCCACTTTTAACACTTCTTAAACACCTCCATATCAATATTTTTAAAAACTTTGTGTAGAAAAATACGTAGTCAATGAATAATGAACAATCCCACAACCCACTCCGTACATACAGTATCAGCGAGTTGGCACAACAGTACAACATCACCGTAAAATGCATGAACCGCTGGCTGAAACCACACGCAGGCAAAATAGGCAAACGGGAAGGCAGGTATTACAACATCAAACAGGTAAAAGCCATCTTTCAGGCATTAGGGGTGCCGGGAGATACCGCAGAAGATAGCTGACAGGATGCCTTGCATGGAAGGTATATCATCCCGGCAGTAAAGCATATTTCCTGAAAAGAAAGAAAGCAAATTCTTAATAATTTATTAGCCTCAGGTATTTGTAAAAATCAGGCAAAAGCCTTATTTTAGTACCATGAAAAAACTCTGTATAACCTTTGCCTGCATTACCTGCTTTTTTATTGCCGCTAATGCCCAGCCTGCCAACGACGACCCATGCAGTGCAGTACTTTTAACAGTAACCCCCGATGTGGATGAGTGTACGCCCAATGTGCCGGTACAATGGACGGCCGCTACGGCAACAAACCTGCCCAACCCAAACTGTTCGGCTGGTCAATTGCTGGATGTATGGTACAAGTTTGTGGCACCAGCCAACGGAAAAGTGAATATCAGGGTGAGCACAACCATACCGGCCAATGATGGAGCTATGGCCATTTACAATGGCACAAACTGCCTTGCCCCTGGTGCTGCTGTTGATTGCAACGATGATTTCAGCAATTTCAATCCCGGCTTTAATCTTACCGGACTCATTGCAGGGCAAACATACCTGGTTCGCTTTTGGAATACTACCCTGGCAACAGGCAATTTCAGCATCTGCCTCTCCACACCCGAAACACCCCCACCACCCATTGACCCAACAAAAAAAGTGGGCATCGGCACCACCACCCCGCAGGCCAATCTTGATCTGAATGGCAACCTGATTCTAAGGGGCGGTAACCCCGGAGCAGGGAAAGTTTTAACAGCTATTGACAATAAAGGGACTGCTGAATGGAAAACACAGGGCAGCGGTAAACCTGCTTTTAAGATTTGCCTGAGCACTAACCAGTCTATTCCAACATATGGCATTGAATATCCTGTTTCATTCAAAACGGTTATGCATGATGTTGTTGGTAATTTTAATGCTACTGACAGTTCTATAATACTCAACGATGTACCTGGCTCCATTTACCATTTTGACATAAATCTTAATTATTCGTACATAGTTAATCATAATGGAGGTGTTCAAAAGAGGGCATACATAAGGGTATATCAAAATGGCAACATTCTGCATGAGTTTCCAAGCGGGGTAATAATTGATTTAACAAATTATTATCCTCATGGTGTTGGTTTTGATGTACAAACATTATCAAACAGCGATAAAATTACAATCAGTGTTGGCTTTTTTTGGTTTACAGGTACTATTGTAACTGGTTCACAATACGGTACACCCCCAGCCATAAAAAACTCATGTATTTCAGGATTTAAAGTAAATTAGCTATGCTAAGAATACCAGTTATCTTTTCTCTTGCTGTATTAATTGTGGCAAGTGCAAATGCCCAACCCGCCAACGACGACCCCTGCAACGCCATTACACTTACAGTTGCACCCAACCTGGAAGAATGTACACCCACGCAAGCTATACAATGGGCAGCCGCTACAGCAACCAACACGCCCAACCCTGTCTGTGCATCGGGCCAGTTGTTAGATGTTTGGTACAAATTTTTGGCACCAGCCAATGGAAAAGTAAATATACGTACCAGTTTACCTGCCGGGGCTACCAATGACGGGGCGATGGTGGCATACAGTGCTGCCTCATGCAACGGGCCATTTACCGAAGTTGGCTGTAATGATGATTATAATGGTTTCAATCCGGGTCTAAACCTTACCGGACTTATTGCAGGGCAAACTTATTATATCCGTATGTTGAGCTTTAGTGCAGGCAGCGGCAATTATTTAATTTGTTTGGCAAACCCCGCCCCCGCCCCACCACCCATCGACCCCAATAAAAGAGTGGGTATCAATTACGATTTTCCCGAGGCAAACCTTGATGTAAATGGAGACTTGATTGTGCGTGGGGGTAACCCACAGCCGGGACGGGTACTGGCAGCAACAAACAGTAAGGGCAAGGTAGAGTGGAAAGACATTACGAGTCTTGCTCCGGGTTCAGGTCGTAAATTATTTAAAGTAGCGCTAACCGGTAACCAGAGTTTTTTTGGTGAAGCAAGGGTTAATTTCAATAACGAAATCTACGATATTGGCAACGGTTACGATACTGCTGCTAAAAAATACATCATGTACGATACTGCAGGCTCCATATACCAGTTTAGTGTTTCGCTTAACTATGCAGCCTCAAATGTATCACCAGTTACACTTTTACCCAATGTACTCGTTTACCAGAATGGAAATATAAAATACAACTACATGCCCTTAACAGCGCTTCCCTATATCAGTATCCCCGAAAGGGCCAGGACCTTGTTTTTCACCTTTGAGTTAAAATGTGAAACAGGGCAGGATGAAGTTGCGGTACAGGTAGTTGCCATGGATGGGGCTGGTATTACTATTTATGCAACCCACACGGCTTCGGGCAATTTGCCATCTTTTTTTTCCGGTCAAAAAATTTATTAAATACAAAACAACATGATGAAGAAAATCTTGCCAACCGTAACCATCTTACTCTGCATTACCGCAGCCCTGAATGCCCAGCCCGCCAACGACGACCCCTGCAACGCCATTACACTAACCGTTGCACCCAACCTGGAAGAATGTACCCCCGCACAAACCATACAATGGACAGCCGCTACAGCTACCAATGTATCCAATCCTGCCTGCGGCTCAGGCCAGTTACAGGATGTTTGGTACAAATTTGTTGCTCCAATCAATGGCAAGGTAAATATAAGGGTTAGCTTACCTGCCGGTGCCACCAATGATGGGGCAATGGCTGTTTATAGTGCCGCTGTCTGTAATGGTGGATTTACAGAAATTAGTTGCAATGATGATTACAATGGATTAAACCCAGGCCTTAGCTTAACAGGACTTATAGCAGGACAAATATATTATTTACGCTTTTGGACTATACCAAGTTCAGGTAATAATCCAGGCAATGGCAATTATAGTATTTGTTTGTCTAACCCTGCTCCACCTCCTCCGCCAATTGACCCTGATAAGAGAGTTGGTATTAATTATGAATTTCCTGAAACGAATCTTGACGTGAATGGTAATGTTACAGTAAGAGGGGGTAACCCACAAAGTGGCAGAGTCCTCACTTCTATTAATGATAAGGGGAAAGCTGAATGGCGTGACTTCCAGCAAGTATCTCAAAAAAAGCTGTTTAAAGTTGGCTTAAGTCAAAATCAAGCAGGCTCGAGTAATCCATTAAGAGTTCAATTTAACAAAATTGAATATAATGTAGGAAATATCTATGATACAACTCTACGCAGATGCTTAATTAACGATAGTATAGGCTCAGTTTACCAATTCAACCTTACAACTATTACTACTGGGGGTAATTCTGTGTATTTTTATGTTTTGCAAAATAATCAACTCAAGCATATTTTTCGCTCAAACATAAACCTGCTTACTACAACCTTTATTTTTGAATTAAGATGCGAAACAACTCAAGATGATATATATATTACAGCTTCATCAGGCCTTGCAGGAGGTTCGTTCGAAATCCAAACCGTATATTCAGTGGTTGTTCCTCCTCAAAATGGTACAGGAACATTCTTCTCCGGGCAAAAAATCTATTGACAAATTTAATTACAGCTTCACCACTTTCACCGTAACTGGTTTCCTGCCCGGCAGCAACAAAGCAAGGTAATAAGTTTGCGCTGCCAGCGGCTGCATATCATAACTTACCCGGTAATAGCCTTGCCGGTGCTTTTGTACCGCCAGCACTGATACTATATGCCCGGCCCCATCCACTAATTGTAAACCAGCCTGCTGCTCCTTGTCAATAAAATAATCTATCAGCAGTAAGCCTGCAGTGGGGTTGGGTGCCACCTGCAGGCTGGGTACAGTGGGCTGTTGCAGTATTAACCTGGTACTATCATCGGCTGCCAACCTTACTGCCTCCAGCCGCCCGCCACTGGTAGTACAGTTACCTGCCACCCCCTTGGTTTTTGCTATTATCATATTGCCGCTGGCATCGTACATGAAGCGGGTTTGGGAAAAACTATATACCGACAAAAATGATAAAATTGAAATCGATAATATTTTACGCATATATATTGTTTTTAATTCAACATTAGAAACCACCACTTACAGGAAGTTTTTTCTTAGGAATATTTTTTAAATAGTTAACATCAATGTGTGGACCTTCAAAACGCTTACCATAAGTACCGCCTGGATCTAAATTATATGAATATTTCGAGTTCCGGTTTAGATAGGATTTTGCTCCTGTATTGGGATTAAGGTATTTAAACTCTAATCTGCCGCTACGTACATGTTTTTGCATTACATCATCGACTTGCTTTAAGGACATATTTTTAAATGGATTACCCAATCCTTTACTCCTTGAGACGTAGCTAAGAAGTTTCCCGCCAGAGTAAGCTCGTCTTGTTAATATTGCAGTTCCGATGAAATCGCCGATAGGTAACGGGCCATCTATTACAAATAGTGCTACTCCAACTATATCAAGAGCAGTTGAGCCAATACCTTCCCAGTCAATATCATTATTGTCACCTCCTTCATGATTATATGCAGCCACAAAAGCCGCACTGATTGCCCCATTTGCAAAATTGCCTCCTCCCAATTCTGATGCAGTCCCCCCCACAATAGCAGTACCAATAATATTACCAGCCCTGCTTAAATCAAACCCACCCAATGCACTTGCACCCAAATCGCCAGCAAATCCACCCAAAAAGCCACTCCTGAAATCGCCTCCACTCAACTCCGATATTCCTCCCTGTGCAGCCCCATGCATCAAAGCTTTTACCCCATAAAGTAATTTGCTTTGGCTTAATAGTTCAGGCGAAAAAATTTCATGTCCTATACCAAAACTAACCCCGGCACTAATGCCTCCCCATAGCGCACCCGTTAAACCCGAACGCAATGCTCCACCCAAGCCCTCTCCATTTACAATCGCTGTTGTAAATGAAGTGGCAAAGCCAACAATTGCGCCAGAAATTATCGCTCCTAATAGGTTGCCAGGAGGCCCCAACATAATTGTAAGGGCAACTGAAACAATTGTCCCAATATTCTTTTTCAGGAACCTTTTCAACCCTTTCAAAAAATGTCCACTCGGATCCGTAAAGCTCAAAGGATTATTATGCACATAAGAGTACCGGTTCATGCTCTGCAAATCATCCGGAAACTGTACAAAAGGGTCTGCCGATAAAAACCTGCCAAGCACGGGGTTGTAAATACGGGCATTCATGCACACCAAAAAGTCCATGTCCAGCATTTCGTGAAAGGTATAGCCCCGCTGAAACTTGGGTGTACCCTGCGGCGTGGCATACACATCCCATGTAAGCGGGCTGCGGGCACGGCCCCAGGCATCAAAACTGTATTCCTGTTCAATGGCACCATTCGCATCGGTCAATGCCACTACAGAGCCCAGGTGGTCGGTATGGAAATAACTCAGCTTTTCCGGGTTAGCACCTGTTTTGGCAAAAGATGCCACCACATCACCACCTGCCTTAATGTACCAAACCTCCGTATTTTGGTTGGCACTGTCTTTACCCTGTTCATACACGCCGCCCCAATAGGTTTTCTGCATTTTCACCACACCGTTCTTGGTAAGCGTAAGCTCCCGCCGGTCCCTTTCGGGGCCATACAATATGTCAATGGTAGTGGTTTCGTTCTTTAACTGTTTGGCATAGTTATAAGAAGTATAAGTAACAACCTGGTTCAGTTTATCAAAGCAATTGCTTATCCCGGCATGGTCAATCCTTGTAAGCTGGTGCGGCCCTGCGCCGTTTTCCGCATAAAAATATTTGCCCACATCACTCTTGTAGGTAATATTGCCCAGTATATCATACCTCATGGTAAGCGGTGCCTTGGTGCCTACCTGGGCAGCCGTTAAACGGTTCAGCCCATCATACTTGAATGTTTCTGAAAGTGCCTTGGCCACATCCTTTCTTTCAGTAAGGTTACCAATTTCGTTAAATGTAAACTGCAGGTTCTGCCGGTCAAACAATGCAGCACCGGTAGTGCCGGTACCGGTTTGTATCTGGGTGAGGTACCCCGTATTCAGGTCAAAAGTTTTGCGGGTGGTAAGCCCGTTGCCCAGCCTGGCCGTAAGCAATTGCCCCTCCGCATTATAGGCATTGGCCTGCCAGTACTGGTAATTGTTGGTAGGGTTATATACATTGGTCAAATACCCCAATGCATTATACCCATAATTTACCACCACACCACCGGGATAGCTTTCGGATGCCAGTTTATTATTGGTGGTATTGTAGGTATAGCTGAATTGCTTTGGCGCATCTGTATTTTTCTGCAGCAGCATACCCAGCATGCGGCCATCCCGCAGGTAACTGTAATTATTGGTATATGTAACACCGCCCTGCGTTTGCACAATACTGCTCACCTTGCCCAGGCAACTGGCAGGGTCGTAATACCAGTCTGTAGTTCCTTCTTTTTCAATGCGCTTCTTCATGCGGTTCAGCACATCATATTCAAAGCTGGCTGAATCACCCGTGGGGGTTGTCTGGCTTTTCAAAAGGCCAAGGCCATCATAACGGTACTTAAAAAAGCCCATATCAGGGTCCTTCATCGTCAGCTTATCGCCACGCAGATTGTAAGTAAGCCGGGTTTCATTACCCAGCGGGTCTTTTACTGCCAGCAGGTTCAGCTCACTGTCATAATCATAATACAGGCTGTTGCCATTGTTGTTAATCACCTGCACCAGTTTACCCATGGCATTTTCAATACGGGTATTGCGCTGCCCCAGTGCATTCACACTGCTCTTGCTCAGCCCGTTATAATACACAAAGTTTTTACGGTTGCCCGGTTGCTCCTCTACCGTTAAGCGTTTCAGTGCATCGTAGGTATGATAGGTCCATACCTTGGTATCACCTTCATAATAAGGGTCGCTCACAGCCTTCTCCGTACCATCCGCATTGTATTGATAATCCACCAGCACTTTGCGGTTGCCAAAGCCCATCGCCTCCTTGCGCAAAGGCCGGTCCTGCATATCAAAATAAGTTTTAGCCAATCCCTCACCCTTGTCCTGCTCGGTAATTACATACACGGTACCAGCCGGGCAGCCGGCACTGCAGGGGTCGTAGGTTTTATTGGTGTAAAACTGCTCGTTGATATTGGTGCCGTTCTGTATATTGGTTTCCCGGCCAAAATTATCCCTTGTAATCACCGTAACATACCCGTTGGCATCCGTATTGCTCGAAAGCAGGCCGTTGGTATAATTGGCTGTTACAGCATGCCCCAGCGCATTCATGGTTTTAATCACAAAGCGGCCATCATCGTCATATTGCAGGCTGTCGGTACGGGGCGAAAAATCCGGGCCGGTAATGATGGTCTTGGTTCTGTTACCGCTCCCATCCAGCACATAATCCGTTTGTATGCGCAGGTCGGCCATATCCGGCAGGCTTACTTCCCTTACCAGCAGGCCATCTGTATTATAGTTAAAACTGGATTTTTTTACACTCGATGCTTTACCGCTCAATGTCTTGGTAACTACCGATTCGGTCAACCTGCCCAGCTTCCAGTTTACCGTATCATCAGTATAAAGGTTATTGGTTTGCACCACATAGCTGTTATTATATACCTCTGATGAAAAAATAAGGTTGCCCCACCGGTCATAATTGTACTTGGTTATTTTGGTAAGGTATTCCTGTCCGCTCAGCTCAAATTGCCGCTCCGTTGTCCGGTTATAAAACGAAAAGCAGGAATTATCCCCAACCGCCAGCATGGCAATATCATTGTCCACACTGCTGATCAGTTTGCCATCCACCGTATAGGTTCTGGCACTTCGGAGCTTGGTGGATATACACTGGTAATCCCGTTCAAAAACCGATACCTGCCGCACATTGCCGATAGTATCAAGCGTTTCCATTTGCCCAAAACCACGGAAACCACGGCCAGCAAGGTTAAATTTGGCATACCAGTATTTGTAAAATATCCTTCTTGCACCGGCATTGCCCAATGCATCATGGGTACTCAGCATTTTTACTACATACAACGAGCCGTTAAAGTCCGCATACGGATATTGAGTGGTGCTGTTGATAAGTGTGGTACGGTAAACAGTAGTATCAGTTAAGGGGGCATACAAAAAATTAAAATCAACCCCATTGCCATTGCGTATTTTGGTAATAAAATCTTTTTCCTGTGTGCAAAGATGTATGTACCAGGTAGCAGCGCTGTGCAAAGCAGCCATATCGGTAAATCCATCCCCATTAAAATCGCCCAACAGGTTATTATTTACGCCATACCCATTGCCATAATACCAGGTTTGTATATTAAACCCTGCACCGGTAGATAAACATATTTTATAAGGTGCAAATGCCCCACCTTCAAATTTGGCAAAGTCTGTTTTACCATCCCCATTAAAATCACCTGCAAAATTATTGGTACTGTCGCCATTATGCCCTGCCCAAACCTCTTGAACAAAGCTATTACCGTTCGAAAGCGAAATATTCCAGTTACCACTGGTACTCCAGGAGGCAAGGTCTGTCAGCCCGTCCCCATTCAGGTCGCACATATTGGTCCACTTCTTATTGGTAACGTTGGATAGCCATGTGCGGGCAACAAAACTGCTACCCTGTGATAAGGAAATATACCAGTTGCCGTTGCCCTTATTACCTATAATATCGCTTTTGCCATCACCATTAAAATCACCGGCAAAACATTCTGAGGAAGCTACTGTTGGGCCATTCGCCCAGGTAAGTATATTAAAATTGGTTCCGGTGGAAAGGCATATTTTCCAGGTACTGCCACCGATGCTAACAGGCGTGGCAATATCACTGCGGCCATCACCATTAAAATCCCCGATTACGTTATTGGCCTTGCCGCCCGTATGTCCCTGCCAGGTAGAAGTGGTAAAACCATTACCGGTAGATAGCGACACCGTCCAGTTACCATTGGATTGATAAGCAATCAAATCTGCTTTTCCATCCCCATTAAAATCGCCAATTTCACTGTTGCTGCCCTGGTCGTTTGCCTGCCAAACAGCAGTAGGCTGAAAACCTGTACCGGTAGAAAGCGACACCTTCCAACTGGTACCACTCTGCCAGGCCGCAAAATCTGTCTTGCCGTCCCCGTTAAAGTCTGCTGGAAAATTATTAGCACCTCCCAAATCATGGGCATTCCAGTAACCAGAACCAGCATCATTAAAGCCCACAGTTGGTTGTGTTGTCCAGCTAAGCTGCACAGGTTTCAGGCTGCTGGTATTATCAAACCCATATTCTGTAACACCATTTAATTTATCTGTACCTGCAACATAATCCAGTGCATAACGGCGGAAAAAATCACTGTGATCCCTTACCTCGATGCTGGTGAGCCTTTTAGTGGTTCTGGATTTGCATCCCTCTAAATACTTATTAAATACATTAATCCTGTTGGCATAAAAAAACTGGATGCGGTTATACGGGAGCCTTCCTGTTCTTGAATTACCGGTATAGTTAATTTCCGTTGGCCTGAATTCACCATTTACATTGTCATCCAAATAAGAAATGGTCATATAATTACCACTCACATCCTCCACCCTGTTCAGCAGCCAGGTCAGTACCTTATCCGTAGTACCCTGCATTTCAATACGGGAATCGTTGCTGGCACCAAAGTCAAGAATAAGGCCATCCTTTGTCCATACTTTGAATCTTTGCGGGCCAAAACCAGTATTACCATAAGAAACGATTTTAGAAAATGTATGCTGCTCAGTATAATAAATAGCGCCATCTGCACCGTACGTAGCACCACCACGCACCATTATCCGCTCACCGTTTAAGGCAAAGCGGTCATCCGCATCAAAATCAACACCATCACTAAACCCATCCTGTGCATCCGTGGCCGGCACACGGGAAATCACCTGGAAAGCGCCTTCCAGCGTAAAACCCGGCCCCAGCAATCCATCACTGCCATGGCTGCTGTATACTAATGACAGTGAGGGCTGCACGAATGTACCCTTGGGAGTGTTAATGGGAATAACGGCTTTGGCATCACCATTTTCGCCAACAGAAGCATCTACTTTGGTATAACCTGTTAGCACTTGTGCATTTGCAGTACCGAAACTTATAAAAAAGCAACTTAACAAAAAAAGAAGATGGCGAATACACATTTGGGTATTCAAAGCAAGGTTGCTGCGTTGGGTTCTTTGTAGCATAGCCGATGGTTTTGGTCAACAATTATGAAGTAAATATAAAAAAAACTATATAAGCAGTGGTGTTCTTTATATTAATTTTTTGTTGCCTGTAAAAAAAGGGTTAAAACACCCCTCCCTTTTTCCAAAAAAAAGGAAATTACAAAACCTTCAGCGCTTTATAAATAAGGTTTGCCAAACTATGAAACCATGTTTTTAAATCAATCAAAAAAAACTGTCAATTTATAGCAAAAAAAACCAAAAACAGGCATCCCCAATACCCAATACCCCAATACCCCATAACTCATAACCCATAACTAATAACTCATAACTAATAACTCATAACCCGTAACCCGTAACCCCTAACCCATAACTCATAACCCATAACTCATAACCCAACCTAACCCAATCCCCCCAAATCACCCTCTCCCATTCCCAAACGTTCCCATACACGACACCACAACATCCCTGCAACCGCATTTTTGTATCACAAGAAAGTTCTTACACAATGCACCATCAGGATAACGACAGGATAGAGAAAGGATAGTGAAAGCATAGAGAAAGCATGGAAAGAGCATAAAAATGTTTTTCAGCAAACAGGAACAATAAACAGTTAACAACTAATTTTCATAACCCGCCATCACAGTTATTGAAAAACTGCACTGGCACAAAACAAAAAAAAATGGCACGTCAAAAAGGTATTATCAAGCTCGAAGGCACTATTGGCGACATCACCTTCGTAAAAACAAAAGATGGCTATCTGGCAAAGGAAAAAACAGGCATCAATGGCAGCCGCATCAGCACCGATGCCGCATTCAAACGCACAAGAGAAAACGCAGCAGAATTTGGCAGGGCCGGCAAAGCTGGTAAAGTGCTGCGCCAGGCATTCCGGTCAATCGTTCAAAAGTCCAGCGATAGCCGGGTAACCAGCCGCCTCACAAAAGAAATGATAAAGCTGATAAAAGCAGATGCCACAGGCAACAGGGGCGAGCGCATGGTACTGGATGCAGAAACAGAAATGCTCAAAGGATTTGAATTCAATGTACAGGCATCATTGTCAGCCACCGTGGTAATACAATTTACAACAGCCATCGACAGGGCCGCAGGAACACTGGTTGTAACATTCCCGGCTTTCTCCCCCCAAAAAGAGATAGAAGCCCCCGATGGTGCCACACACTTTAAGCTGGTAAGCGGAGGCGCAGCCATAAATTTTGAAACAGGAGTTTTTACCACAGCCACCAGCAGTAGCGCCATCCTGCCCTGGACGGAGCCGGCTGTTGCAGGTTTTGCCCTCACCAATACCATCACGCCCAATAGCACCAACCCGCTGTTCCTGCTCCTGGGCATACAGTTTTATCAAATGGTGAACAATATTGAATACGAACTGAATAATGGCAGTTTCAATGCCCTGGCAATAGTTATGGTAAATGGCCAGTAAATCCATATTAGATCCACCACAAAATCAAAAAAGCTGCCCTTTAAAGACAGCTCTTTTGTTGTAATTTTTATACTCACTAAAAAACAAACATTCTTCCCCCAACGCCCAACGAACAACGCCCAACAATCAACGCTCAACAAACAACGCTCAACGAACAACGCCCAACAAACAACGCTCAACGAACAACGCCCAACAATCAACGCCCAACGAACAACGCCCAACGAACAACTCCCCTTACAAAACCGTAATCTCCCCCGGCTTCTCCACAATAATCTGCGGCTTGCCCTTGTACAATTCTATTTTTCCTTTAACGCAGATGTTTTTGTCTTTCAGCATTTCTTCTGGCGGTATGGTAAAGTTGGCGTAGTTTTTTGCAAATACGATAATGGTCAGCGGATTATTGGGGTAGGCTTCCCCTACTGAAACCTGGGTAATGGCAGTAGTAGCCCTGATGCTGTACACCCTGGCACAGATGGTCACCTCTTTGCCCACATTATTCATCGCATCCTTTACATCAATGCCGTTTTTATACGTGGCAGTAATGGCTTTAAAGTCAACCGGGGCAGCAGCAGAAGGAAACAGTCTGTTGAGCAGTGCGGCCAGCCGCAAACCGGCCTTCAGCAATTGCCGCACCACTACGGCCCTGTTGCGGTCGAGGTATTTTTTATCTAATGTAAAGCCTGCAAAATCGTATACCTGTGGCAGTAAGCTCCTGCTGTCCATCATCCAGCCGGTAAAGTCTGCCGTTTTGCTGCTGTCTCTAAAGCCGCTGTTCAGCAGTTGCAGGCAATCATTGTCTGTAATATTTCCCAGCCTGATGATGTCCACATCCCAAAAAGTATGCAGGTTATGCGTTTTCAGTGTATCATACTGCACCATCACTTTATTGCCTCCCAGGTCATCATCATAACCCGTATGCAGGGGCATGTGCAGGTCGCCCATCAGGTGCAGCAGCACATACAGGTCGGTACGCACCTGGTCGGTACACAATATTTTTTTATGCGTCAGCTCATTATAAGTAAGTATCAGCCGGTTCACAATGTTTTCATTATTGCTGTTGGTATACACCTGCTCCCTGGCAAAATCAATATAGTGCCAGCTGCGCATAAAATCATAATCCGCATTCGATTTCATGATATCCATCCAGTTGGCTGCCGTATCCACCGACATATTTCCCAATATGGCCAGCACATTCTTCCGCACATCCTCTTTTACCAGCTGAAGGGCCAGCCTGCCAACAATGGCGTGCCCTTCGGGGCCCCAGGCTTTTACCTGGCAGGCACTACTGATAAAAATGATACAAAACAATACGGTAATCCGTATTTTACGGGCTCTTTTTCTCTGCATAAAATAAATATTTCAGCATCATAATCCAATGCTGTGCTTTTTTCACTCTCAAAAAGTGGCAAACCATCATCCTTCCCGCATCTGCGGGCAGTATCATACAAAAGGTTGCTGTGATTTTTATAAGTGTGGTACGGCAGGTATTGCACTGTAGCCTCAATACCGGTTTACTGTGAATGGTGAAGATACACTCTTACTGCCGAATGCATTGTTATTTAATGATTGCCGGTACATTTAATATTTTACCGCATGGTCATAAGATGTCGATTCCCCTAAACAGATCAGAGCACTGACCCAGCCGAACTCCCATAAACCAATCAACTTATCAACTAACCTCATACTTCAACTACCCAATACCCCATTATCCAATACCCACCAACCCGGGCAAGTCCCGCGGCTCATCACTCATAACCCATAACCCATAATTCAAAACCTGACAACCTGTCATTTCTATCTAAAAAACACGTAGTTTTGCCGCAGATTTTACAATGATGGAAACAGCGGATGTAACAACAATTCACGATGAACGCAGGCAGGGAGAAGCCTATGCCCCCTTTGCAGCGGATCCCAACCAGTATAAAAAGCGCTTTTATATAGAAAGCTACGGCTGCGCCATGAACTTTGCCGACAGTGAGGTGGTGGCTTCCATTTTACAGGAAAATGGCTATGGCGCTACCTTACTACTGCAGGAAGCCGATCTGATTTTACTAAACACCTGCTCTATCAGGGAAAAAGCAGAGCAAACCGTACGCAAGCGCCTGCACGACTTTAAAAGCCTTAAAAAGCAAAACAAAGGGATGCTGGTAGGCGTATTGGGCTGCATGGCAGAAAGGCTTAAATCGAAGTTTTTAGAGGAGGAGAAGCTGGTAGATATAGTAGCCGGACCGGACGCCTACCGCAGCCTGCCCGCTTTGATAGCTGAAGCAGGTGGCGGGCAAAAAGCCGTAAATGTATTGCTCAGCCGGGATGAGACCTATGCCGATATTTCCCCCATCCGCCTCAACAGCAATGGCGTAACGGCATTTGTAAGCATTACCCGGGGCTGCAACAATATGTGCTCCTTTTGCGTGGTACCCTTTACCCGTGGCCGGGAACGCAGCAGGGATGCCCAAAGTATTGTACAGGAATGCAGGGACTTGTTTGAAAACGGCTACAGGGAGATAACGCTCCTGGGGCAGAATGTGGACAGCTATTATTTTATCCCGGAAGGGCAGCATGATAGCAGCGGCACACAGGCAGCAGTTACTTTCGCCAACCTGCTGCAAATGGTGGCGGAGATTTCGCCGGAGCTGCGGGTAAGATTCTCTACATCGCACCCCAAAGACATTACGGACGAAGTACTGCATACCATTGCCCGTCACGATAATATCTGCAATTATATTCACCTGCCGGTACAAAGCGGCAGCAGCCGCATACTGCAGCTGATGAACCGCACGTACACAAGGGAATGGTATATTGCCAAAATAAACCGCATCAAAGAGATCATCCCCGATTGCGGTATCAGTACCGATATCATCTGTGGGTTTTGTACCGAAACAGAAGAAGACCACCAGGAAACCATGAGCCTGATGGAGCTCTGCCGCTACGACCTTGCTTACATGTATTTTTACAGCGAAAGACCAGGCACATTGGCGGCACGTCGCTATAAAGATGATGTGCCCGAAGAAATAAAAAAGAGAAGGCTGGCCGAAGTTGTGGCCCTGCACCGGCAAAATGCCCTGCGGAGTATGCAGAAAGATGTGGGCAAAACATATAAGATACTCGTTGAGGGCGACAGCAAAAAAAGCAGCGAACACTGGGCCGGCAGAAACGACCAGAATAAAGTAGTCATCTTCCCCAAAACAGGCAATGGCCTGAAGAAAGGTGATTATGTGATGGTGAAAGTACAGGAATGTACCAGCGCCACCCTGCTGGGCGAAATGGTGAGTGATTGATTAAACTGGTCTGTAAAAAAATAATCCCGAAGGGATGACAATATTATAGATATTAACAAAAGGATGAACAAAACCCCGAAAGGGTGACAGGATTTAACCCATCCTGAATGGTATTTTAAAGGATAAAAAAGAATGAGAAGACGTTTCAGGTTTACCGTAGCAATAAAGCATCTGATATTGTTGGCAGGCGCCGGGTGCCTTATAGGTCTCATTAATTTAAAAGATAATCCACAAAGTATGATTGGCGTTGGCATAGCTGCGGCAGGCTGTTTCATCGCATACGCATTAATTGAAAACAACGACGTAAGGGAAAGCAATAAAGAATAAACAATGGATTTACAAAGTATAAAAAACAGGTTTGGCATCATCGGCAATTCGCCTTCGCTCAACCATGGTTTAAATGTAGCCGTACAGGTGGCCAATACCGACCTGAGTGTACTCATCGTGGGCGAAAGCGGTGTGGGCAAGGAAGTTTTTTCGCAGATCATACATGCTCTGTCTGCCCGCAAGCACAACCCCTTTATTGCGGTTAACTGCGGTGCCATACCCGAAGGCACTATCGACTCGGAATTGTTTGGCCACGAAAAAGGCTCTTTCACCGGCGCTGTCGACAGCCGTAAGGGGTATTTTGAAACCGTGAATGGTGGCACCATATTTTTAGATGAAATTGGTGAAATGCCCCTGGGTACACAGGCCCGCCTGTTGCGGGTGCTGGAAGCCGGAGAGTACATCAGGGTGGGCTCCTCCAAAGTACAAAAAACAGATGTAAGGGTGATTGCCGCCACCAATAAAGACCTTTTAGAATTTACCCAAAAGGGCCGCTTCAGGGAGGATTTGTATTACAGGCTGAATACAGTACCCATCAGGGTGCCCTCGCTGCGTGACCGTAAAGATGATATTCCCCTGCTGTTCAGAAAATTTGCCGTGGACTTTGCCGACAGGTACAAAACCACCCCGGTGCACCTCGACGATGCCGCTAAAACTTTGTTAATGAATTACGGCTGGCAGGGAAATGTGAGAGAATTGAAGAATATTGCAGAGCAGATTTCGGTACTGAGTAAAGAAAAGATGATATCGGCTGCCGACCTGCAGCAGTTTTTGCCCGACAATAATTTCAGCAGGCTGCCGGTACTGGCAGGAGGCGCTGGCCATGTAAGCCAGGCAGAGTTTGCCAATGAGCGGGAAATACTGTACAAGCTTTTCTTTGATATGAAGAAGGATGTAACGGAGCTGAAGAAGATGTTTTTTGATATGCTGCAGAATCCCGGCACCATGCATGTATCACCGGCATTTTCGCAGGAAGCGGTATTGCAGGATTACAGCCACAACCAGGCACCATTGCAAAGCAGCAGCATGTCGCCGGCATCATCGGTGTTACTAAGCCACAATGGCAACAATGAAATTCACCAGCATGAAGATGTGGAAGAATCGCTCAGCATTATGGACAAGGAAAAGGAACTGATCATCAAAGCGCTGAAAAAACACAAGGGCAAGCGCAAGGATGCATCATCCGACCTGGGCATCAGCGAAAGAACATTGTGCAGAAAGCTGAAGGAATATGATATTGAGGAGTGAGGAGTTGATAGTTGAAAGTGGAAAGTTGATAGTGGAGAGTGGAGAGTGGAAAGGTTGATTGGTTGATAAGTGTAGCGTAATTTGAAAGCCTCATCGCCCATCGATCATCGAACAACGGTCAACGCTCATCGCCCATCGCCCAACGAACTAAGTAATCCATAAAATTCGTGACAGCTGTATTCAAATTAGTGTAATCAGTGTAATTCGTCCTAATTAGTGACAAAAAAATGAAAAAAAATATCATCATATTACTCATCGCATTTACAGGTATTTTCTCCACCTGCAAATATTCTTTTAAGGATACGGCACCCATTGATCCGCTGGTAAAAACATTCAGGGTCAATTACCTGGAGAACAAGGCCCGGTATGTAAATCCGCAGCTAAGTCCGCAGCTGACGGAAAAGCTCAAGCAGAAAATCATCAGCACTACCCGCCTCCGGCAGACGAATGATGATGATGCTCATTATGATATCAGCGGCAATGTATCCGACTACTATGTAAGCACATCCGGTATAGCTGGCGGCAATGCAGGCACTAACAGGCTCAATGTATCCTTTCACCTGGTATTCAAAAACAATGTAGATCCAAAAAAGAATTTTGAAACCGACCTGCAGCGCACTTTTGATTTTCCTGCATCGCAGGGCCTGCAGCAGGCAGAGAGTTCGCTCAATACAGAAATCATCAAAAACATCACCGACGAAATTTTCAATAAAATATTCTCCAACTGGTAGTTTTTTCGTTTCTTACTGAAAGAAGGTTTTACTTTGCAGCTTAAAAGGGAGTTGGCATCATGTTACAGGAGCTTTTATCAAAATATAGTACCCAGGCTGAGCAGCAGGCATACCTGCAGCAACTGGTAGAGGATCATCCCTTT
The DNA here is from genome assembly GCA_031375675.1 of Chitinophagales bacterium. Lineage (GTDB taxonomy): Bacteria > Bacteroidota > Bacteroidia > Chitinophagales > Chitinophagaceae > Ferruginibacter. Next base: position 3,438 of record JANMIG010000048.1, on the reverse strand, counting down.
TTTACCCCCGCACATTTTTCGCTTTTACAGCTTACCCCGGTGGAAGCACCCGCCTATGCTCAACGAGCTGCCACCACTGCCCTGCTGTTTAATAATACAGGCTGGCTCAACTACCAGCTGCATCACCAGTTTAAGAATGCTGCAGCAATGGCCTCTCCTGAAATAATAATACCGGCAGCCGGGCAGCAGGATGGCATGGCTCCCCTTACAGCAACCATTCCTGAACAAAAGATATTGATGCCGCAGGCGGAAACAGCACTAAGCCCGCAGGCAGAAGGAGTAGCAGCTGAACTGCAGGATGAAGCAAATACCCCTGCCGCAGCAACTATTACCGCTACAGCTGATGCTGACGAAGTAACACCAGTGCAGCAACCCAATACAAATAATACAGAAGTTACCGCAGCAATGGATACTACAATAGCCCCATTACCCATACCAGGCCCCGGCAAACATGATAGTGAATTATTATTTGAACCGCTGTATGCAGTAGATTATTTCGCTTCGCAGGGTATTAAGCTGAGTGAGGACCTGCAGCCGGGCGACAAACTGGCCAAGCAGCTCAAAAGCTTTACAGAATGGCTTAAATCAATGAAAAAAACCCAGGCCCAGGCAGCCGAAGCACAGGCAACGGCTGGCAACGACCCTGCCATACAATACATAGCAGAAAAAAGCAATAAGGAAGGAGATGTGGTAACGGAAGCCATGGCCCTGGTATATGCCCAGCAGGGAAATATTAAGAAAGCCATCGGCATTTATAAAAAATTAAGTTTGCTCAATCCCCCCAAAAGTGCTTACTTTGCAGCCAAAATTGACAATTTAAAGTAAAAGCGATGTTAATAATATTCGGCATTTTAGTGATTCTTGCTTCAGTGATACTGGGTTTGATTGTATTGGTGCAAAACCCCAAAGGTGGTGGTCTCTCCGGCAGTTTTGGCGGCATTGGCAACCAGTTAATGGGTGTAAAGCAAACTACCGATGTGCTGGAAAAAGGTACCTGGTTATTTGCTGCCATCGTTGGTGTGCTTTGCTTGCTGTCACCCATGTTCATTCCTAAAACAGGTGGTGCAGATATCAAAAATGAGCAACTGATCAGGGATGCTCCCGTTGCTCCAAAAAATCAACCAGCAGCACCATTGCCTGCTACAGGTACCAAACCTGGTGATTCGGTTAAATAAATAATCGACAGCTTATTATACTAAAAAACCCGCCAAAGCGGGTTTTTTACATTTTATCCATTTAGTACCTGTTATACCAATTATAATTATTATTCCGTCCAATCTTTTATGGTATAATGCCGACCTGCTTTGAGTAAGCACAATTAGATTGGACTAATTAATAAGTAGCGTCGGTATTAATCAACATTCTCTATCACCATGGCACTTGCGCCACCGCCGCCATTACAGATACCGGCAGCACCATACCGTGCATTATTCGCTTTCAGCACATTAATCAGCGTTACAATGATTCTTGCACCACTGCAACCCAGCGGATGCCCGATAGACACTGCCCCACCATGCATATTTACTTTGGCAGCATCCAGCTGCATACGCCTGCTGTTTTCAATACCCACCACAGCAAAAGCCTCATTCAGTTCCCAGTAGCTGATATCTTCCATCGTAAGCCCGGCTTTGGCCACCGCCTTTGGCACAGCTAGTGCCGGCGAAGTGGTAAACCATTCGGGAGCCTGCTCAGCATCAGCATAGGCCAATACCTTGGCAATGGGTTTAAGCCCCAGTTCATCCGCTTTTTCCTTACTCATCAGTATCAGCGCCGCTGCCCCGTCATTCATGGTGCTGGCATTAGCAGCCGTAACGGTACCATCCTTTGAAAAAGCGGGCCGCAGTTCAGGTATCTTATCAAATTTCACGTTCCAGGGTTCCTCATCACGGGTAAAAAGCACCGGGTCGCCTTTGCGCTGCGGAATTTCCACCGGCACAATTTCATTGGCAAACTTCCCTGCTTCCCAGGCTGCCTGGCTGCGCTTGTAGCTTTCCACTGCAAACGCATCCTGCTCTCCCCGGCTCACACCACAGGTGGCAGCACACATATCCGCAGCATTGCCCATAGCCTTGCCATCATATACATCTGTAAGGCCATCTTTTGCAAGCCCATCAATCAGTGTGGTATTACCATATTTATTGCCCCAGCGCATACTGTCGGTATAAAAAGGCACATTGCTCATGCTTTCCATCCCGCCAGCCACCACAATATCTGCATCACCCAGCAAAATACTCTGGGCCGCCTGTGCAATGGCTTTCATGCCACTGGCACACACCTTGTTTACAGTAGTGCAATTCACTTCATTGGGCAATCCAGCAAATTTAGCTGCCTGCCTGGCAGGAGCCTGCCCAAGATTGGCCTGTATCACACTGCCCATCAGCACATCCTGCACCAGTTCGGGCCCTATGCCCGCCTTTTGCAAGGCCCCTTTAATGGCCGCAGCCCCCAGTTGTGTAGCTGAAATGTCTTTTAACGCACCGCCAAAACTGCCAATGGGTGTTCGCACCGCCGAAATAATATATACTTCTTTCATGTACAATAATCGTTTAGGTGGCAAAGGTAAGCAATCCTGTGAAGCAGCATCCAACAGTCAATACCTATTTTACCGGCTATTTCGCCTTTATATATTGCCAAAATCACAGCGAAATGGGTGCATTTCAAAAATTTCGCTGGCTGGTGGAGACACCACAACTGTTCGTAAGACTTTAAAAAATGGGAATAATTTTCTTTAAAGCCAGAATGCCTGCCTGCCGGCAAAGGCAGGGCTGACATTATTATCAAAAATCATGTTTTTAGGGTGGAAAAATCCAGAAGGGATGACAGAGAAGTACCTGTCACCCCTTCGGGGTTAGACCCAATCGTGATTTGTAAACTATAATAATGGCATCCCTTCGGGATTGTAAAGGCAATATTAAATATTTCGAACACTTATGGTGGAGACACCAGCCAGGGCAGACAGCCCAGGTGTCCCCACCGACCACAACCAGAACGACAGGCTAAAATTATATATAACCTAAGGCCATGTGAATGATATACAGTAACATGCCAACATCTGAAGAATCGAATAGTGGTGTGCGGTATATATTTAAAATACCCTCGATTCCTATTCAGAAAGTGCTTTCGAGATGTGGGCCTCGGAAAAAATTGCGTTAAGAAAATTTTCCTGGCTGGGTAAAAAATGAAATTAATGTTACCGCTGCCTGGCCATACTCTTGGCTGGCAAGTCGCATTATTGCTGGGATTTATTCCACTGCTGGAGCTGATTTCATTTTAGCCAGACAGGGGAATTTTTAGCTTTTTTTTCCGCAGCCCTTGATTTTTGGTGCTTTTCATCAAGGAAAAGCACAGAAAACGATCAGAAAAGTATTCCGAATTAATTGCTCAGCGATAAAATCTAAAGGGCAAATTACCAATTCAAATCTTCCGGGCAGTTGTCAT
>JANMIG010000030.1:0-11374 GCA_031375675.1 Chitinophagales bacterium | reverse complement strand
TTCCTGGTAAAGCTTTACCTTTTCACGTTTGAATGCCTCACTGAAATGTTTGATAATTGATACTTTTTGTGTCATAAATTTAGTGGATTTACAAAAGTTATCCACCAAACTTTATGTCAACCTATTTCATGAGACCACAGCAATAGGCGAAAAGTACTGCGGATGTGCATCATACTTACCAGCTAATCAACCAATCAACATCAACCTCAGCACAAAGCAGCACCTGTTATCTGTCTTCTGTCCACTGTCAACCCTGTTATTCCATAATTGTTTCGTAATTTACCCCCATGGAGCAAAACAGCTTTTTATTATACGGAGCAAACGGCTACACGGGCGAACTGATAGCCCGCTATGCGGCATTGTACAACCTGCAGCCAATATTAGCAGGCAGGCGGGAAGCCGCACTTAAACCACTGGCAGAAAAATTAAATCTGCCGTATAAAGTGATTGACCTTGACGACAGCACAGCCCTTAACGCCGCATTAAGCCAGGTAAAGCTGGTGGTGCATGCAGCGGGGCCTTTTCAGTTTACGGCAAAGCAAATGGTGGATGCCTGTTTGTTAACCGGGGTGCATTATATTGATATTAACGGTGATATAGCAGTGTTTGAAATGCTGAAGCGGTATGACGGGGCAGCCCAAAAAGCAGGCATTATGGTGATGCCCGGTGTAGGCTTTGATGTGGTACCTACCGATTGCCTGGCCATGCTGCTGAAAAAAATGATGCCAGATGCAGTGAGTTTGCAACTGGCATTTGCCTCGCTGGGCGGAGGTTTATCGCATGGTACTGCCACCACCATGGCCACCAAACTGGGTGAGGGCGGTGCTGCAAGAAAAAACGGGAAGATTGTAAAAGTACCGCTTGGGCAAAAGGGCATGTATGTTGATTTTTTTGCCGGCAATGGCAAAAGGAAAAAACTCTTTGTAATGAGCATACCCTGGGGCGATATATCCACGGCGCATTATACCACCGGCATACCCGATATAGAAACCTATACCGGCATAGCGCCAAAAATGTACAGGATGTTGAAGCTGCAGCCATTGTTCAACTGGTTGCTGCGTACCAGCTTTATGCGCAACTATATCAAAAAGAAAATCAACAGTAAACCAGCAGGGCCATCGGATGAGCAGCGGGAAAAAGCCGTTGGATTTGTATGGGGCAGGGCTGTAAATGCCGATGGTGATAAAGTGGTAGCCGGGCTGAGCGGCCCCGAAGGCTATACGATAACCCTGCACAGTACTTTGCTGATAGCCCAAAAAATACTGGAAGGAAATTTTACCCCTGGCTACCAAACGCCTGCTGCGGTGTACGGGCAGGATCTGATACTGGAAGTGCCGAGCATTGTGAGAGAGATAGAAAAGTAGGAAGTTATTATACAGTTAACAGCAGACAGATGACGGTTGACAGGAAACCTTGCGCCCTCTGCGCTTCATTGCGGCCTTTGCGATACACTTATTTTGAAATTGATAATAAGAACCATACCAAAGATACATGCGAGCAGCCACTATACAGGAAATAAAACAGGAACTGGCCACCGTAAAACCGGCACAGTTAACCAGCCTCTGCCTGCGCCTGGCAAAATTTAAAAAAGAAAACAAGGAGTTGCTTACCTACCTGCTGTTTGAAGCCGGTGACGAGGAAGGCTACCTGCGCTCCATAAAAGCAGAAATTGAAACACGGTTTGCCAGCATCAATACCAGCAGCGCTTACTTTATAAAAAAAAGCCTGCGCAAAGTAGTAAGGATGATGAACCGCTATACCGGATTTAGCGATGTGGCACAAACAGATGTGGAGCTGCGCATCCATTTCTGCACACTGTTTACCCAATACAAATTTGCCTCGTACAAAAGCAAGATGCTGGATAATATTTATGAAGGGCAGTTGAAAAAGATACATACCATCATTAAAACCCTGCATGAAGATTTGCAGTATGATTATGAGAAGCAGGTGAAGGGGTTGTGAGGGCCAGCGTCAGAATCCCGTTTGCGGGATACCGACCGGTGCAGCAGCGTCAGTACGTGTCCTTCCGAAGGTTGGACCGTCAGACGCAAGTGAAGAGCCCCCGCCCATCAGCACTTCGGTCAGACCGACCCATGCTGCGCAAGGGCCTGGTACTGACCGGTACCACAGCCCCTGAAGCTGGTTGTACAAATAGGTACTGTTGAAGCAAAATTGGCAAAACATGTTTACGCCTTAACAATAAGGATAGTTTTTTACTGATGTTTTTTATATTTACTAAAACTCCAGAATATGAAAAAATCACTACTGCTTCCATTGCTTTTTGCCGGTAACCTGCTGGCGCAAACCGACCCGGTAAAAATTCAAACAGTTTTTGTTGGCCTCGACAACACGGTACCCATCAATGCCAATGTGATTTGCAGGAATGCAGCAGGTAAAGACGGACTGGTGCTTACCGTATCGCACCAGGTAGATGGCAGTACACTGCAACCCACCGCTATACGGGTGTACAAAGCCAATGGCGACAGCGCTACCCCCCAATGCGCCCTGCTGGCCCCGGCCAACGAAAGCAATGAAAACCGAAGCATACTGATGTTTGGTGAATTTGGTAACGATGCCTCCAACCCGCCGGTGAGGTTAAAAATTGTTGGGGATATTTTTACAAAAGCATCACTGCCCACCGATTTTGCCACCTGTGCACCTGTGCAAAACCTGCGGGGCTTATCATCAAACAATATCATACAATTACTTGCCGGCCCGGTAATTGCTTTTGCACAGCGGCAGGATACCACACAAATGCAGCTTGGCCAGCCACAAACGATTGGCGTGGGAGCAGGCTGCCCGGTGGGTACAAAAATGGTGATACAGGTTGCCTGGTCGGGCGGCATAGTAAGTGCCACCAGCGAAAACGACAGCCTGCTGTATAAATATTACACCGTGTATGCTGATAGTGCCGGAACAACTGTAAAGCGGTTTCCATACAAAGTGGCAGACCTTAACGATAATGATAATTACCACGATCTGTGTATGAACAGCCTTCTTAAACCAATAAGGGTGGAATTTGTAGCAGGGAAAGTACAAGATCCTAATGGTGATAAAAACCCGCTAACCGCCAGGGACCTTACTTACTGCAGTACAGCAACAGGCTTTAAAAAACTCACCGGCCCCGGCGAAGAAATACTTTGGGGCCATCCGCAACTGGTTGATATTACCAACCCTTCAAAATCAACTGTTGTTGCAAAGCCGCAATAAATCACGAAAATACATCCCTGATGATATGCCAGGGATTCAGGTCGAAGGAATGAAAACCCTTGCTGTAAGCCAGCAGGCCAAAAATATATACCAGCAGCAGGTAAGATAATATGCCCAGTACAAAACAACCAATGGCGCTCCAAAAGTTTTTGTTGAAAAAAACCAGATACAGGTGCAGCAGTATCAGCAGCCAGATGAGCCAGTCGCCCCAGTAATTAATTACCTGCTGCTGGTGGATGAAGATAAACCGGGGTATGTAAATCAGCAGATCGGCCACGCAGATAAAGCCGGTACACAAAAACCAGAAAGCCAGGCACTCAGCCAGGTTGTAGCGCTTGTGAAAAAAGCCCCATGTAAACAAACTGATGACAGGTATAAAAAACAGGTACCTTATTTTCTGGTAACTGTACATGGTACGGTCAAAATAATTATCCCTGCCGGTAACGGCATGTTCATAATCAAGCAGCTTACTGCCCACCAGTATCAGCAAACCCATGGCCAGCAAAAAAAACATTACCGGGCTGAAATAGCTTTTTCTTTTACCGCTGAAATAATTGCGGTACATGTTGCCGGGTGCAACGAACAGTTCCTTTACCAGCCGGAGAATACCTTTATCGGCATGAGTGAAAGCATGTACCAGCTCATGAAAAATTTCGTGAAGGCTCAGCCTGCCTGCCGTGGCTTTTTGCCCGCATTGGTTACAATACCGGCCCTCAAAAGAATGATTGCAGTTGTTACAAGTTGGCATTACGATTCAATCAAGAATTTAAAGTTAAGGAAAAAAATTTCACCTGTTGCCGGATAAAAATTAGCTTTATTGAAACTTAACAACAGCAACAAGCGCAGATGCTGCTATTTACCACATCAGAATCAGATAGAGACCTTGCAGGTATACTTGAACTGCAGCGGGCCAACCTGCCTGTGAATTTATCGGGCGATGAAATACAGCAGCAGGGTTTTGTAACTGTGCAGCACAGCATGGCCGACCTGCTGCAAATGCACCAGTACGAAAAGAATATCATTGCCAAAGATGGTGATAAGATAGCCGGTTACCTGCTGGGCATGACGGAAAACTCCAAAGCAGATATACCTTTGCTGGTACCGATGTTTGAAGTGTTTGATACAATCATCTTTAACGGAAAGCCGGTTTCGGAATACAACTACATTGTAGTAGGGCAGGTTTGTATTGGCAAAGCCTACCGGGGCCAGGGTATACTCGATAAATGTTATACAGCCTACCGGGAACATTTTATCAGCGGGTACGATTTTGCCATTACTGAAATTGACACGAATAACCAGCGCTCCATCAACGCACATCAACGCATCGGCTTTAAGGAAGCGCACCGGTATACTGATCCCAATCAAACGGAATGGAGCATTGTGATATGGGACTGGAAAAAAGATAACTGACTTATCACCGGCTCGTACAGGCTGCTGAACTTGCCTTGAAGCAGCCCACAGCCCTGGTGAGTGTCCTCACTCACCAGCGATAAATTGAAATGCACCCGTGGATTACCAGAATCAATTATTTGCCCCGCATTCTTATCTTTCCCACAGCCCTGGTGAGTGTCCTCACTCACCAGCGACAAATTGAAATGCCCCCATTGATTATCAGCAACAATTATTTGCCGTGCATTTCTTATCTTTCCTGTAAATACTATTTGCTGATGAGAAAGTTTATTGTCAATTGCTTATTATTACTATTGGTAAATGCCGCCGCGGCGCAGGACCTTAGTTATTACCTGCCGCAAAATGTGAGTTACAATGCCGCCATCCCCAAACCCAAAGATGTAATTTACCATGAAGTGGGCGAATGGCATATTACCCACGACAGGCTCACCAATTATATGAAGGCGGTGGCGGCGGCAGCGCCCGACCGCATCAAGCTGGAAACAATGGGCTTTACTTACGAAAGCAGGCCCCAATTACTACTCATTATCACATCGCCCAAAAACCACCAGCGCTTAGAAGCCATCCGCCAGCAGCACCTGTTGCTGAGCGACCCATCAAAGTCAGCATCGGTTAATGTTGATGATATGCCCATTGTGGTGTACATCGGCCACTCCATACATGGCAACGAACCCAGCGGTGCCAATGCCTCCCTGCTGAGCGCTTATTACCTGGCAGCAGCACAGGGAAAAGAAATAGATGAACTGTTAGACAATGTGGTCATCCTTTTTGACCCCAGCTTTAACCCCGATGGCCTGCAGCGATTCAGTACCTGGGCCAACCAGCATAAAAGTAAGAACCTGGTTACCGACCCCAACAGCCGTGAGTTTAACGAAGTATGGCCCGGCGGCCGCTTTAACCATTACTGGTTCGACCTTAACCGTGACTGGCTGCCAGCTGTACATGTAGAGAGCCAGAACAGGCTGAGGTGGTTTCATGCCTGGAAGCCGAATATATTAACGGATCACCACGAGCAGGGCAGCAATGCCACCTTCTTTTTTCAGCCCGGTGTGCCCAGCAGGGTTAACCCGCTTACACCTGCCAAAAACCAGGAGTTGACGGCAAAGCTCGGCAAGTTTCATGCACAGTATTTAGACCGTATCGGATCCCTGTATTTTACCAAAGAAAACTATGATGATTTTTATTACGGCAAAGGCTCCACTTATCCCGATGCCAATGGCGGTATCGGTATTTTGTTTGAGCAGGCCAGCAGCCGGGGCCATGCGCAGGAAACAGCCAATGGTATTCTGCGTTTTCCGGCCACTATTAAAAACCAGTTTGTAACGGCACTATCTACCTTAGAAGGAGCCAAAACGTTGCGCCAGGAATTTTTAAATTACCAACGGGAGTTTTTTAAAAATGCGGTAAGCCCTGCTGTGCAGAAAGCCTACGTGTTTGGCGATAAAAAAGACAGAAACAAAACAGCCATTTTTATACAGATGATGCAGCGCCATCAAATTGCAGTACACCAATTGGGCAATGGATTTAAAGAAGCAGGTTTTGAAAAAGGCAGTGCATACATTGTACCGCTCAACCAGCCGCAGTCGACATTGATAAAAACGATTTTTGACAAGCAGACGGAGTATAAGGACAGTCTTTTTTACGATATCACCAGTTGGACGATGCCCCTGGCTTTTGGCCTGTCTTACAAAGAAATAGAGAATGCAGCCGCAGAGAATTATGGCGAAAAACTGGCGGAAGTGGTAATGCCCAAAGGAGAAGTAGAGGGTGGTAAATCAGAATATGCTTACCTGTTTGAGTGGAACGAACTGTATGCACCCAAAGCGCTGTACCAGTTGCAAAAGGCCGGTTTGATTACGAAAGTTGCTACCAGCAAATTTGAAATAGCAGCCAATGGTGTTGTTAAAAATTTCAATTATGGCACCATACTGGTACCCGTGCAAATGCAAACAGCGGGCAGCGATAAAGTGTACGAATGGGTAAAAGCTGCCGCAGAAACCAACGGGCTGAAAGTGTATGCCGTACAAAGCGGCAATGCCATCAGCGGTACCGACCTGGGCAGCAGCAAATTTGTAGCGCTGACCAAGCCCAATATTGCCATGCTGGTGGGTCCCGGTGTAAACGCCACCGATGCGGGCGAAGTGTGGCACCTGCTGGACCAGCGGATGAACATACCTGCCACGCATTTGGAAACGGTGATGTTCAACAGGGCCAACCTTACAAAGTACAATACGATTATCATGGTGGGTGGCGGCTATACCGACCTTAATAAGGAAAAACTGAAAGCATGGGTGCAGGCGGGCGGCAACCTGGTACTTACAGAAGAAGCAATAAGCTGGGCGGCTGAGAATGGCATCAGCACCATCAGTTTTAAAAAAGCAAAACCTGCGGTGGACAGCGGGCAACGATTACCTTATGAAGTGAGGGATGAGATTTCAGGTGCACAACAGATGAGCGGGGCAATTTTTTCAGCAGAAGTTGATGGTACGCACCCGCTGGCTTATGGCTTTGGCAGTAAAACGGTAAGCCTGTTTAAGGCCAACAGTGTATATATGGAAAAAAGTAAAAACGCCTTTGCCACACCTTTTTACTACGGTGCACAACCCCTGCAAAGCGGATGGATAAGCCGGCAAAATGCAGAAGCGGTAAAAAACAGTGCAGCAGTAGTTGTGAATATACTGGGCAGCGGCCGGGTGATCAATATCGGCGACAACCCTAATTTTCGTGCCTTTTGGCTGGGCAGCAGCAAGCTGATGCTGAATGCGGTATTTTTTGGAAAAGTGATTGATGGTGGCGGAAGAGGGGGAGAGTGAGGCCAGTTGATAAGTTAATTTGTTGGCATTTCTATTCACGACTCCCTGGTCGGTGTCCCACCGAACGGAATCATTTTGATGCAGACAGGTGATGAATGTTAAAAAAGTTATATAAGAAAAGTAAAAATCGTTATTGAACGCAGCAACGATTTGTTCAGTGCTTACGCTGAAAATGTGGAGGGCATGTATGGTGGTGGTGATACTGTGACAGAGGCAAAAGAATCCATTGTAAACGCAATTGAACTGCTGCGTAAGTACAATAAAGGGCATGTTCCTGCTGTATTAAAGGGAGAATGTCAATTGGTTTATAAATTTGACGTGGAAAGCATTTTACATTACTACAAGGGCATTTTTACCAATGCAGCGCTGGAGCGCATTGCCGGCATCAATCAAAAACAATTGCAGCACTATGCTACCGGCTTAAAAAAGCCAACAGAAATACAAATCAGAAAAATTGAAACAGCCCTTCACAAACTGGGCAACGAACTGATATCGTGGAATTATGATTTACAACGGGTAACCAGCCGCTCGTATACCTTTATGGCAAATCTTTCTGGTTATATTTTTCACCATACCCAATCTGCTGGCACAATATTTTCCCTACCTTCAAACCATGAAAACTTTTATCACAATCTTACTCCTCCTGTGTGCAGGCACCTCCCATGCACAGGATCAAGGCGATTACAGCATCCGCCAGTTAAAGGGCGGGCAGTATAAAAAAGATACCAGCTATGTGTACTGGCTGCCTTTTCCAAAAAAAGCAAAGCATTTACTGATACAGGCTTACGACAGCAAAATGAGCCACCAGGGCGAACTGTCACTCGACTTTAAAATGAAGGTAGGCAGCAGGATTTGTGCGGCCCGGCCGGGCGTGGTGGTAGGCATGCGCAAGGATAGTGATAAGGGCGGACTGAAAGACGAGTATTTATCAGAAGGTAATTACATCATCATACAGCACAGCGATGGCACACAGGCCAATTACTGGCACCTGCAAAAAGAGGGGGCTTTTATCAATGTGGGAGATACGGTGCAAAAAGGGCAGCTGATCGGCTTGAGTGGCAATACGGGCTACTCCGCTTTTCCGCACCTGCATTTTGAAGTGGTGCCCGGCAGCAGCAATACCGGCTATAAAAACTTTAACCAGTTGCCCACCAGGTTCTCTACAAAAAAGGGCATCATTTACCTGCGGCCCGGCAAATATTGCAAAGCCGTTCATCAGGATTAGTATCTTGGGTTTTGTTGCCTGATGGGCTTCTTTAAACGTTTTGTGCTTTTGTTATTGTTACATTTATTTTGTCAATGTCCTTAACCCATGAAATTAATTCAGGATTAATCCAGCTAAGTAACTTTAAGATTGAATTATACACAGTAAGAGTATCAGAAAAATCTATAGCTGACCCAACAAAACATATAGGCTCATTATGGTTTATTCTATTTCTAAACTGCCTAACTTTTGAAAGTTCGTTGAGAATTTGAGTACGGCCATGTCCCGGAGGTAGGTTTTTGAATAATTTTATTGGTCGCCCCCTTAATATTTTGTAGTGATGATTTTCAAATAAGTCTGTCCAAAAACCAAATGTTTGTTCAGCAATTACTTTTCCGCTGGTAATTCCAACTCCTCTTTTTCTAAGCTTCCTTTCTGCTCCTTTAACTGAATTTAGAATAAACCTATTTGTTTCAACATTCCCTGTTATTTTATTGGTATGCGTCAATCATAAATCCCGTTTTTTGATTAATTATCCAATCTGGGTCAGCAAAATAACTTGTAAGTTGGTCATTAATTCCATTCCTAAGTACTACTTCCAATGAGCCCAAAAGAGGATGAAATGCTTGGGCGACTTTAAGGTTTGATTTATAGAGTTTAACACACCTTTTTGTGTCGTTTGAGCATGCTGTCAAATACCTGCCAATACGTTGAGAGGAGAAATAATTCCTGAAATTTGCAAATCTCATTGGCCTTTTTTGTCAAAAATAGTGATATATTTATATTGTGATGCTTGGTCAAGCCTCTTGCTCTTGAGTAACGTAACCAAGTTTAAGAATTTAAGGCTCGCTTTTTTAGCGGGCCTTTTCTTTGTGTGTCAGGCATGTTCATTAAGCTATAGGGTGTAAGTCCCGAATGAGCGCTGCAGTGCGTATCATTAGCCAAAAGCAAGGGTGTCGCGGGTGACTGCGAATCTGAAAGAAGCTGTCGGCAAAGGTTTGAGCCTACGAACAGAAACTGGATATAAGGCGCAGTCAGGTGGGTGATGTTGCAAAAGAAACAAAAGCCCCACGCTGCACGGAACCTGTCAGCGTAAATCCAGAGGCTGCATGAGCCGAAAGCTAATGAACTTACCCTGAGAGAACTGGTAACATAGCCGGCTGAGGGATAAGCGTTTCTCTCAGCAGCAAACCTCAACAGTGATGTTGCGGGGTGTTACCAGTAGTCAGCAGAGGTCGTATTAGTGTGGAAACGAGCCGAAAAAAAAAACTATCGGAGGTCTCACAAAAACATGAAGGACCAAATGTCAGGATAAGGCAGGAGGGATACAAGGTTTTACCGCCGGAGCGATAATCAACCGAACCACTTCAGCGAACTGCTTATTTGAGGAAAGGAGGTAATCCTGCAGTATATAATAAGAGGAGTTGAGCAACGGTGTGAAACAGTATCTCCGAAGCCCTGCACAGTAAAGTAAAAGTAATATGCTGGAAGAAATTTTGGACAGGAAAAATCTGGGAAAAGCCCTTGCTTGTGTAATAAGCAACAAGGGCAGTGGCGGCGTTGATGGTATGCAGACCGATGAACTTCGTGACTACCTCAACGGCCACAACCAGGTTTTAAAGTCACAGATTCTGGACGGCAGTTACGAGCCCTGCCCTGTGCGAAAGGTTGAGATACCCAAACCACAGGGAGGAACAAGATTGTTGGGTATTCCCACGGTAAAAGACCGGTTGATACAACAGGCGATTGCTCAATGGCTAAGCCCCCTTTGTGAGGAAGATTTTTCAAACCAGAGTTACGGTTTTCGTCCCCGTCGCAATGCCCATCAGGCAGTGCTGCAGGCACAGCACCATTTGCAAAGTGGCAAGACGTATGTACTGGAACTTGATTTGGAAAATTTCTTCGACCTTGTCAACCACGACCGGCTGATGTGGCAGTTAAGCAAAAGGATAACCGATATGCGGACGCTTACACTTATCCGCAAGTACTTACAGACGGGGATAATGCAGGACGGTATAGTAAGCCAGCGCATGGCAGGCACCCCGCAGGGCAGTCCCTTAAGTCCTTTGCTCTCCAACATAGTGCTGGACGAGCTGGACAAGGAACTTGAAAGTCGTGGTCACAGTTTTGTAAGATACGCAGACGACTGCAGTATTTATGTATCCAGTGAAAGAGCAGCCCAACGTGTTCTCCGCAGTGTACAAAACTATATTGAAACAAGGTTGAAACTGAAAGTAAACAGGGAGAAGACAAAAATCAGCCGCCCTGAGAAGAGCGTGTTGCTGGGCTTTTCCTTTTACCAATCGCAGGGGGAGTGGTTGGTTCGGATAGCAACGAAATCCATCAGTGGTATCAAAGCAAAATGCAAACAGATAACCCAACGCAGCAATGGTCAGTCAACCAAAGCGAAGATTAGTCAGTTGCAACTTATTGTTACAGGCTGGGTAAACTACTTTTTGATAGCCAAAGCTAAAACAGTAATGCGGCAATTAGACCAATACGTAAGGACAAGGTTAAGGATGGGTAAATGGAAAGAGTGGAAAAATAATAAGACAAGAAGCAAGCATCTGTTGAGTTTAGGTATCTGCAAGCAACGGGCATACGAATGGAGCAACAGCAGCAAAAGTTACTGCCGGTTGGCCCATAGCCCTATACTGTGTCAGTCACTAACCAATGCTTACTGGAGCAAGGAGGGATACCGGGGATTTTACCAAACATACTATTGGCGTACAGAAAA
>JANMIG010000014.1:0-98254 GCA_031375675.1 Chitinophagales bacterium | reverse complement strand
GTTTTTCGGGGTACTTCCTGCAGGTTGCTTGAGCAGTATCCGCACCATCACTACCGCCGGTGAGCAGGCTTTGCCCGAACCATCAAGGCAGTTTGCATCGCATGGCCGCTTCATCAATGCTTATGGCCCCACGGAGTGCAGTATTTATGCCACATCCTTTAGCGGTACAATAACAGATAAAGTGCCCATTGGCCGCCCGATAGCCAACACGCAGGTATATATACTCGATCAGTTTGACAACCTTTGCCCTCGTGGTGCAGCCGGCGAATTGTGCATTGGCGGAGCTGGTGTGGCAAGGGGCTACCTCAACCGGGAAGAGTTAACGAATGAGAAGTTTGTACCCAATCCATTTAAACCCGGTGAGCGGATGTACCGCACGGGCGACCTTGCCCGCTGGCTTGCGGATGGCAATATCGAGTTCCTTGGCAGAAAAGACGACCAGGTAAAAATTCGTGGCTTCCGTATGGAACTTGGGGAGATAGAAAATGCCTTATCAGTTATCAGTGGAATAAAAAGCTGCTGCGTACTTGCCCGGCCCGATAGTGACGGCAACAAGCGGCTGATCGGTTATGTGGTAACCGAGTCAGGTTTGGATAAGTCGTCAATCGAGGCTGCATTAAAACTGCAGTTGCCCGATTATATGGTGCCCCGTCTTTGGGTGGAACTGGATGCCATGCCGCTTACCAGTAACGGTAAAACCGACCGCAAGAGCCTGCCCGATCCTGATATGTCTGACCTCTCCAGCAAGGAGTATGTGGCACCGGCCACCAGGGGAGAAGAGCAACTGGCAGCCATCTGGGTTGATTTGCTGAAAGTGGAGCGCATAGGTATGAACGACAATTTCTTTGAACTGGGCGGTCACTCCCTGCTGGCTACCAGGCTGGTGTCTAAGGTGCGCAGCACCATGAATATTGAAATGTCGCTAAAAGATATTTTCAATTTCCCAACAGTAGAAACAATGTCAGTATTCCTGAATTATAATAAAAGCAGGGAGAAGAAAGAGTTTAAAACCAAAGTAATGATATAAAGCTGCATGTGCAGCAAATGTTTTAATGACACTGCCTGCCGGTTCCCGTTGATGAAGGGTTCTGGCAGTGTATCATACAATTCAACGTACCCATGATTCAGGTGCACCGGATGTTTGCGTCAACTGGATAAATGCCGTAAGAGCAAGCCAGGTAAACATCCTGTGTCACCGCCAATTTACCTTTGAAATAATCTGTCTTCCGGTTCTTTTCCTGGGCCGGTTTCCTTGTACATCTTTCTGGCAAAAATTGAGTTAAGCAATATGTAAAAGCTTTAGTCAGTCTTATTTGAGCAGTAATACAAACTGCCAGTCGTCACATGTATATGCAGCATTCAATGTGATAGTTTTAAAAAGACTATTTCGGGTGTATTGGGAGAGCTATGTCCGTTCTGTTCCTTTTTCAGTTCAACGGCAAACCAATACGTGGCGGTATATCAACAGCTTAAAACAAATGCATCCTTCAGCATAACAGGCTCCTGTATTTCCTTATCTCATCAGGCTTGCCGGTTAGTGCCTTTCATAAATACAGCATCATGCCGGTCATAACCGGTTTGCTGAACGAATTCAGTAATCAAATCTTTCATATATGGTAAGCGAAAACAAAAAAGATTCTTCCGGGGCCGGGTTGCATACGGTTTTTTCCCTGCTCTCCATAGCTTCCCTGAAGCAACACCTATATGTGTACTACCTGGTATTATAACAGTGAAGTGTAATGCAGATCTACCGCAGGCTGGCTGAATAAAGTGGATTGTCAGCCAGCCTGCAGAAAAATAATGAATGCTTATTGAGATTCCGGTTTGTCCGGATCAGACCGGCTGTTTATCCGGGTAAATGAATAAAGAGGAAAAATAATTATAAACGATCATAAATATGAAATGTTATGGAAGGTAAAGAGGTAGGTATTGCCGCAGACAGGGGATTGGACATCCTCAGAATATCCCGTGAGAAGGGTGTGTTTCTTGAATTAAATGATGGCGGACTTTCTTTAAAATCTGAGAAAGGCGAAATTGATTCTGTACTGCTCGGAATCATCAGGGAGAACAAGCAGGATATCATCAGGCATCTTGAGAAACTCAAAAAGAACGGCCAAAAAAGGGATATTGACCGGATCAGTGAGAAAGTGATTGCTTATGACAAAACAGGGATGACACATATACCATTGTCATACAGCCAGGAACGCTTATGGTTTATTGATAAGATACAGGGAAGTGTTCAGTACCATATACCCATGACGCTGGAATTTAAAGGCGGACTCGATACTGACGTTCTGGAGAAAACTTTCAGAACAATCATCACCAGGCATTCGATACTGCGTACTGTAATAAAAGAGGAAGAAGGTGTGGGTTACCAGGAACTGCTTGACCCGGATAACTGGAAATTAGAGTATGATGAAGGGAAAATGCTGGATGTACTCAGACTAAAAGTCAGTGAGTTTATATCAACACCCTTTAATCTTGCTGAAGACTATATGGTAAAAGGATGTTTGTATGAAAAGGGTAGTGGTGAATATTTACTCGCTATTGTATTTCATCATATATCAAGTGATGGCTGGTCGAATGATATTGTGATGAGGGAGTTTACAGAAGTGTATGAAGCATACAGGCGTAAAGCCGCTCCGAACTTGCCCGGATTGCCCCTGCAATACCAGGATTATGCAATCTGGCAGCGTAAATACATAACAGGTGAGTTTCTCGAAAACCAGCTTAACTACTGGGACAGTAAACTTTCTGGTGTGCCGGCACTGGAGTTACCTACAGACTTTAACCGCCCGGCAGTACAAAGTGTAGCTGGCAGCAGTTATTCCTTTAAACTCGAAAGGGAGCTGGCACATCAGCTGAACATGATCTGTAAAAAAGAAGGGGTTACCTTGTATATGCTGTTGCTGTCTGCATTTAAAGTATTGTTGTACAGGTATACCGGGCAGGAAGATATTTGTGTGGGCAGCCCGATTGCCGGACGCACACAGGCAGAACTGGAAGGAGTAGTTGGCTTTTTTGTAAATACACTGGCATTGCGTACAAACCTTGGGGGTAACCCTGCGTTTATCGATGTACTGAACCAGGTAAAAACCACCACCCTGGAAGCATATGAGCATCAGCAGGTGCCATTTGAAAAAATTGTTGAGCGTGTGGTGAAAAACCGTGACATGGGCCGCAGTCCTTTGTTTCAGGCTATGTTCACATTGCAGAATTCCGGATCAAAAGATCAATCAGCGGCCACACCGGATGATGAAGATTTATCCGGCTTTGAGTATGAAACGCAAACTGCAAAATTTGACCTTCATTTAACAGCTGTGGAAAGTAGCCAGACCATTTACTGCGGTATCAACTACAGTACTGATATTTTCGGAAGAAAGCGTATTCAGCAAATGGCCGCTCATTACAGCACATTGTTAAAATCAATAGTGAAAGACCTGTGCCAGCCCGTTGGCAGGCTGTCAATGCTGCAGCCATCGGAGGAAAAGCAATTGCTGTATGAGTTTAATGATACTGCCGCAGACTATCCCCGTGAAAAAACGGTAACAGACCTGTTCAGGCAGCAGGTGACTGCAACGCCTTTAAATACAGCAGTAGTGTATGAGGGTGAAAGTTACAGTTACCGGCAACTGGATGAAGCCAGCGACCAGCTGGCTGCTTACCTGCAAGCTCTTGGGGTAACTGCTGAAACCCTGGTGCCCATCTGTATGGAAAGAAGTATTGATAGCATTATTGGTATACTGGGCATCTTAAAGGCTGGCGGGGCTTATGTGCCGATTGGCCCCGATTACCCGCAGGAGAGAATAAGTTTTATTATAGAAGATACAGCGGCCACAATGGTGCTGAGTACTGGTGCGGCTTTGGATAAGCTTTCCTTTTTACCAGGTGCTGTTCAGTTAATTGATATTGGCACAGGCAAAATACCCGTAACTGATTCGTCTGTAGCCAAAAATGCCAGTGCAAACAGCAGCAGCAATTTGATGTATGTGATATATACTTCTGGGTCAACAGGAAAGCCAAAGGGAGTAATGATAGAGCATGTTTCGGCCCTTAATACCATCCTGTCGCAAATAACAGAGTCTGCAGTAAAAGAAACGGACCGCTGCCTCCAGTTTATCAATACCACTTTTGATGTTTCTGTATCGGAGATCTTTACAGCATTATTAAGCGGAGCATCTTTGTACATCATAAAAGAAGAGCTGAAATACGACATTGACTATTTCATCAATTTTGTTAAGGATAACCAGATCAGTATAGCCAACCTGCCTCCTGCCTTTTTTGGCATACTCCCTGTAAACAGGTTAAGCGGTATACGTACCATTACAACAGCAGGTGAGCAGGCCGTATTTGAGCCCTCAAAATTGTTTGCAGAAAATGGCCGTTTTATTAATGCTTACGGGCCAACTGAATGCAGTATATATGCAACCGCTTTTGCAGGCAGCATAGAAGATAAGATACCCATCGGCCGGCCTATTTTAAATACACAGATTTATATTCTGGATAAGGAGGATAATTTGTCGCCGCTTGGTGCTGCCGGCGAACTGTGTATCGGGGGGGCAGGTTTGGCAAGGGGCTACCTTAACAGGGCAGAGTTAACAAGGGAAAAGTTTGTTCCCAATTTATTCAGACCCGGCGAACGTATGTACCGCACTGGTGATCTTGCCCGCTGGCTTCCCGACGGAAATATTGAATTCCTGGGAAGAAAAGATGACCAGGTTAAAATAAGGGGCTACCGCATAGAACTGGGAGAGATAGAAAATGCTTTGGCGGGGCTGGATGGAATCAAAAGCTGTTGCGTACTGGCAAGGCCCGATGCAGAAGGCAGCAAGCGGCTGATTGGTTATGTAGTGCAGGAAGGAGGTCTTGACAAATCACTTATTGAGTCAGGTTTACGGGCCGTGCTGCCTGATTATATGGTACCCCGTTTATGGGTGAGCCTGGATGTGATGCCATTAAACAGTAATGGTAAAATAGACCGGAAAGCATTACCCAACCCCGACATGTCAAGTCTCTCCGGTAAAGCATATGTAGCCCCACGCACCGCAGAAGAAGCAGCATTGGCAGACATATGGATGGAACTCCTGAAAGTAGAACGTGTAGGCGTAAACGATAATTTCTTTGAACTGGGCGGGCATTCATTAATGGCCACAAGGCTGGTATCAGTGGTGGCCACCCGGATGAATAAAAGCATTGCTGTAAGAAGCCTGCTGGAATATCCCGTGTTGGCTGACCTTGCACAAAAAATAGCCGCTGAACCTGCTAAGTCTCATAAAGAAACCGGTCACCTGGTAAAAATGCAGAATAGCGCAACTGGTGACCCCGTGTTTATTTTGCCAGGCACATACGGGTTTAGTGACGGCTATTTTGAGTTGGCAAAAGCACTTGGAACAGATTACCCTGTGTTTGGTATAAATATGTATGGGTATAATGGCAACGAACAGCCCTTGACAACGGTTGAAGAAATTGCAGCACTCAATATCAGGTGGATAAAAGACAGCATTAAAAGACCGGGGCATTATAATCTTATCGGGCATTCACTGGGCGGATTGGTAGCCTGCGAGATGATGCGGCAACTGCAGCTTAAGGAAGATATTGAAGAAAGCAGCCTGATTTTGCTGGATACGCCGGTAGCATTGGATCCACCCAAAATGAGGGACATAGACATTTGTGGTACTGCTATATCATTGCTTTTGAAAAATGACCTTAAGTATCATACGTTCAGTGCAGCAGAGCTGAATAACCTTAAGTACGAGCTTGAAAATGAGCTTGCAACCAAAAAGGGGCCAGTTGATTTTGCATACCTTAAAAGTTTTATGAAAGCAAATGGGATTTACTTTGACTTGCTGGACGAAGAAAATGCCGGGAATATTTTTAATCTGATAAAGGCAAATATCCAGCTTACATACAAAGCAGTAACGGATATAAGGTGTAAAAAAACGCTGTTTACAGCAGAGGTCAGCCACTTCCAGGGCATTGCTGCTGGATGGAATAAGCACCTCAGTGGTTTGATGGTAAAAGAAACCGGTGGCAGCCATCATTCAATGGTTACTGGCGACAATGCCATCCAGCTTGCGAAAAAAATAAAAGACGTATTAATTTAAAAAAATTTGCTGAATGAAATTATTAATTAAGGCAATCAGGGGCAGCCCGGCATAATGAAATGCCCGTTTCGGGCAAAAAACGGACCGGGATATTGTACAAAAAATATGCAGGCGAAACTCCCCGCCTGCTTACAAAATAAGCCGGGAGATTTTTCACTGTAAAATTACAGCCTATTGAATAGAATAAAAATCATCACAACCATCTCTGACCATTACTGCAAACATTTTTTAACTGATAAATGTCATGCCTATAGAATAAAAGAATTAATAAAAGCACCCTGCAGCGGTAACATGTTGCAGGACGATCCAGGCTAAGCTCCCCGCCTGTATGTAAAATAAACCGGGAGATTGTTCACTATAAAACTGAAGCCTATTGAGTATATAAAAATAATTCCAAGCATTTCTTACCACCATTATACGCATATTTTTTAACGAATAAATATCATGCCTATAGGATAAAAAGAATCAACAACAGCATTCCCTGCGGCGGTATCATGTTGCAGGATTGAGCAAGGCGAAACTCCCCGCCTGCATGCAAAATAAACCGGGAGATTTTTCACTGTAAAATTACAGCCTATTGAGTAGAATAAAAATAATTCTAAGCATTTCTTACCACCATTATACGCATATTTTTTAACGAATAAATGTCATGCCTATAGGATAAAAAGTCAACAACGGCAACCTGCGGCGGTAACATGTTGCAGGATTGAGCCAGGCGAAACTCCCCGCCTGCATGCAAAATAAACCGGGAGATTTTTCACTGTAAAATTACAGCCTATTGAGTACAAAAAAAATAATCACTACCATCTCTGACCACCATCATACTCCTTTTTTTAACAGATAAATATTATGCCTATAGGATAAAAAGAATCAACAACAGTATTCCCTGCGGCGGTAACATGTTTCAGGACAAGCAAGGCGAAACTCCCCGCCTTCATGCAAAATTCCCGGGAAATTATTTAACAAGTAAAATATTGCCTATTGAGTAAAAGAGAAAAAAGTCACAGCAAACGATTTCCTGCACATGGTATCAGTATTACCTGCAGGCATTATAACCAGGTCCGGCCTTCTGCTTCCATCAAATCAAGTAATTACAATCTTAACAATTAAAATGTATGCCTATTGAGTAAAAGAAAAAAAGTCACAGCAAACGATTTCCTGCACATCGTATCAGTATTACCTGCAGGCATTATAACCAGGCCCGGCCTTCTGCTTCCATCAAATTAAATAATTACAATCTTAACAATTAAAATGTATGCCTATTGATAAAAGAATATAACTCAGGAATGGTATTCCTTACTGTATCAGTAAAGAGAATTTACGCAATTGATCAGCTCAAACATAAAGCATAAGGGATTAAAAAAGGTTAGGCTTTATCATAAAAATAAATCATGAAAATAAGTATAAGTATTATTGAAACGGGTGTATTTCAAAGCTGTTTTTAACTCCAGCAGATTGAAATACGCCCGTTTTGTTTTTATATGTGAGAAAATAAACTTATTTTTAGTACAAGATGCCTCCTCTCTGCAGTAAAGCGGCGGGGATTTTTTATAGTAATAAGCAAATATGGAAAAAAGAGAATACAAGTTTGAAATTACAGTTTATGCCTCATCTGCTGAATTGCCTGCGGCTGATAAACTGCTTTTGGAAGCCGCAAGAGCTTTTACCAGTAATGCTTATGCTCCGTACAGCGGTTTTAACGTGGGTGCAGTGGCTTTACTTGCCAACGGTAAAACTGTAACCGGCAGTAACCAGGAAAATGCTGCTTACCCGGTAGGGATATGTGCCGAACGGGTATTGCTTTCCTCAGCATCTTCCCTGTACCCTGGTGTAGCTATTGAAACAGTGGCCATCAGTTATGATAATACAAAGGGAGCCAGTAAGCATCCTGTTTCACCATGTGGTATATGCCGGCAAACACTCGTTGAATATGAGCAAAGGACAAACGCACCCATACGCCTCATACTGGCCGGTCTTGAAGGCGAAGTGAATGTACTGGAAAAATCCAGCCTGTTACTCCCCCTTGGCTTCAGTGCTGCTGACATGGGATAAGCAATAAACGCCTTCCCATTCCTGCTGCCTGCGGGGAGTTTTCTCAGTATATTTATTTTTATAACGACCCAATACTGACCGTACAAATCATTTTACTTTACCACTGTAAGCTGTCTGCTTGCCATATTGCCGTTATTGATAATTTTTACAAGGTAAATACCGGCAGGGTAGTTTTCCGTATCAATCATGTCAGTAAACGAAGTTGCGTTGCTGTAAGTTTTGCTGAACATTTTTTTACCCGTTGCATCAGTAATGCTCAATACAGTATTGCCGCTTAAGCCACCGCAGCTCAATTTCACAAAATCTTTTGCGGGGTTAGGGTATACCTGCAGCAATTGTTTTTTAGTGAAGCTGATGGCAATAATATCCGAGTAAGTTACCTGCCCGCTGGGTGATGTTTCTTTAAGACGGTAATAATTAATGCCTGCATACGGCTGGTTATCGGTAATTGAGTAATCGTTTATCAGTCCGTTGCCTGCTGCATTTACTTGTGCGATAACACTGAAATTTCTTCCGTCATTGGAGCGCTCTATGCTGTAATGATTACCGGCAGTTTCATTGGTTACGGTCCACATTACATCCACAAGGCTGTTTGATTTTGCCGCACTAAAGCTGAGTATTTTTACAGGCAGCACTATTGCAGGCAATGTATATCCAGCTGCAGTATACCTTGTATGTATGGCCAGTCTTTCAGCATTGGTATAGCCCAGTGTGCCGGCCAGGGTATATACTGCATTGGCAGCATCATTCTGGCTTGAGCCGGAGTTGGTTACAGCCAGCCCTTTCCAGAAAACCTTGTCTGCTTTTACCCGGCCTATATCGTCCCATATTTTCATATTCACAGTAGCCCAAATCTGCCCGTCGGTGCCGTTGAAGCATTGGCTGTTGCCAGCGGGCCATGCGCTGGTGTTAGCGGGCTACTGGCTGGCATTCGCCGGGAGCTGGCTGGCGTTCATCTTCTGCTGGCTGGTACTCACCGGGAGCTCGCTGGCGTTCATTTTTTGTTGACTCGTACTTGCGGGTTGCTGGCTGGTACTTTCTGGGAGATAGCTGGCGTTCGCCGGTTGCTGGCTGGTGCCGGCGGGCTGCAGGAAAAACTGTTTCAGCAGTTGTAAAGGCCCTTTGGGTACCAAGCTGGTGCGCAGCAGCCGGTAAATAAAAGCCAACAGCCATGCGCCGGGGCGCATGACTGTTGGAAAATGATTGCTTGTAAGTAATGGCTTATGCCGAAACAGCGGAGCCCTCCACAGCAGGCAGCAGCCCCGGCAGCTCACCTGCCAGCGTCAGCACCTGTCCTTCCGGAGGTTGGACGGTCAGACGCACAAATGAGCCCCGGCAGGACTTCCACCAGCTCGCCTGCCGGGCGGTAAAAAACCCCTGTTGTATAAAAATAATTGTACTTTAGCAGCGCTGCCGCCCTAACCAGTAGTTGCGATAGCCTGAAATACCAATATTCATATAATACATTTGTGGCAAATTAAAAAAGGGGGTTTTTCCTGTTTTTTGGATGGGGGAGATGGAGTAGGTTTGTGGGGTAGTTGTTTTAAACGTTAATAAACGATAGCAAACGTTTACAATCTGGTTATTTACGAATATGTTTTTGGGGCGACAATTTGAGTAAACATTTGATAATCAATAAAGAAGCATGCGTATTTTATACTTAAATATTATAACCCTGCGACAATACAAACATTGTGTGCTATTTTGCAGTCCCCAAAAAATTATGACACCAAAACATTTTATTTTACTCTTCTTTTTTTTCGGTTTGACAATTAAATCTTTTGGTCAAATTGACCCATACACTGCGGTTGGGCTTGGAACAAGTTTGGGAAAAGGCATTTTCAATAAAATCAAAGACGGTAAGAAAAAGAAAAACATTGAAGCAGGTTTAACAACACTTGAAATTAACGGTACGACACATGAAATTTTAAGAGTTAGAGAAGACAAAATTATTAGTAATGCCAAAGGCTACATTGTTAGAATTCAAAATACTCTTGCAGAATACTACAAACAATATCAATCAAATCAACACATTGACTTGCCCTATTATTTTGATGATAATTCTGTACTTAAAAGCGTTGACAGTGATTGGCCGACAGAATATTACGAAAATGAATTCAAAGAATATCAGAGATACGAAAAAGCATTATCAAAGAGAGAACAGAGGTTAAAAGATAGCTTAGAATATGTTAGACGAATTGAACAGAAACGAATTTCTGATAGCATTTCGATTGTAAGGAAAAAGGAATCCGATAGTTTAGCGTTTGTTGAAAGAGTAAAAGGTTTTTACTTTGTGAACAAAGACTACATTTTACTCAAAGAAAAACCATCCGAAAACAGTAAAACAATTGGGAAAATATTTTCAGGTTCGTACATAAAGGTTTTGGGGTATAGTGACAATTCAAAATACATTAAAGTTACTTTACAAGACATAGAAGGGTATGTTGAAAAAAATGATATTGTTGATGATTTAGATAAACTTTCAGTGTCAAATTCAGATTTGACAACCTATAAGAGCAGACAATATTATAAATATGAACCAAACTATGATTATGTAAAAGAAGATAAAGTTTCTTATTCAACTTCTTCTTCGTTTGTAAGTGGTAGCACCAAGACAACAAAGCAAAAAATAAATACTTCAACAAAGAAAAGAAGCTATACGCAGAGTATTAGATATATTCGAGGACCAAGAGGTGGTTGCTATTACATTACATCAGGTGGGACAAAAACTTATGTAGACAGAAGTTATTGCAATTAGACAAAACAGCACACAACATCTAAAGCTTCGTTGGGTGCGCAGCGGCGACAATGAAGCTGAGTGTTGAACTTTTTCGCTGCTGTGTCGCCCGAAAAGAACTCTGCCCTATACAATTTTTGACAGCGATACACGGCAGTATCCTTTCCCACTGAAGAACCCGCAGTGTCCTGCCGGATAGTTTATTCAGGTTGAAAATTTCCGCTGGCAGAGACACTGCAGCAAAGTATGGTGCCTGAGCCGCCACTGCCTTTTTAAAAGCAGGTTCAAATGCGTCCTGTATATTCTGGCGGCATCGGGTATGAAATTTTTGTATCTTACATTTATAAACATTAAAAACTTTTGAAAATACAAAAATTAAACGCCATATTATGCGAATAGTAATATTAGTTGCCGGGTTATTATCAGCAATTATTAGTTTTGGCCAATCAGTACAGAAACAAAAAACCGCTATTGATTCAATCGTTTCATCGATTGAGCTTGATCAGGGTAAAATTTCATATAGGTTCTCTGTTAAGTCTCCCCGGAAAGCATTGAATAATATAAAGTATCATTATCAAACTAAAAAAGGTAGTATTGTGAAAATCACAAGAAATTTTGGAGTGCTTAATGATAGTACAGAACAGGTTTTTTACTTTAATTACGGCCAGCTTATATTCACAACAGAAGTAATCAGTTCATACGAAGATGAAAAAAGAACAGAGGTTTCTCTTGTCTGGACTGGAGAATATTATTTTACAAAAGGAAAGCTGATTTATTATATCACAAACGGCCATGGAAAATCCGAAACAGAAGATTGGAACCCGCAATTGGAAGTTATGAATAATTGCAAAAGTGCAAAAAATGATATTGGAAAATATATAGCAAAGAAAAAAGGGGCCAACATATTATTTAACTAATCTCCATGCTGCAGTTCACCCATTCATTATCAAACTGAACACCGTCAAGTTTTTTGTAAAAATGAATAGCCGGTTCATTCCAGTTGAGCACCTGCCATACAAGGCCGCTGTATTTTTTTTCTTTGCACACATCAATCAGTTTATCAAACAGCAGTTTGCCAATGCCATGGCCACGCATCTTTTCGGTAACCAATATATCTTCCAGGTACATACGCTGCCCCTTCCAGGTACTGTAGCGGATATAGTACAGGGCAAATCCAGACACAATGCCATCCGCTTCAGCTACAAAGGCCCGCCATACAGGGTTGGGGCCAAATCCGCTTTCAACAAAATGATCCATGCCCACCGTTACGGCATCCGGCTCCTTTTCATATATGGCAAGTTCGGTTATCAATTCCATCATCCGGGAACAGTCTGCGGGTGCAGCTTCTCTGATTGTTATCGTCATTTTTACAATTAAGAATTAAAAATTAAAAATGGGGCGTTTCACGGGTGGTTTTGATTACTCGAATTACACGGATTACTTTTTCAATAATTTAACTGATTACACGAATTACACGAATTGCCTCTTCACTGAATTGACCGATTACGCTGATTACACGAATTAATACAAACTACAAATACCTAATACCTTAATACCCAATACCCAACCTGGAATAAAGAAGTACGAATAACAAATGCAGCCGCCAAACCAATCAACTTATCAACTTTGCAACGCTCCTTCAAAATCCCTCAAAATGTCTTCAATGTTTTCAATGCCTACACTCAATCTGATCAGTCCATCAGTGATGCCGTATTGCTCTCTTTTTTCTTTGGGTACGCCAAAATGCGTCATGCTGGCCGGGTGGCTTAATAAAGTGTCGCAGGTACCGAGGGATACAGCCCTTATACACATCTGCAAACTATCAATAAACTTTTTACCTGCATCAAGGCCACCTTTCAGTTCAAAACTCATCATGGCACCGGGGTGGCGCATTTGTTTAAGTGAGGTCACCCTGTCAGGATGTGATTCGAGCCCCAGGTAGTTCACTTTGGCTACTGCCGGGTGCTGTTGTAAATAAGCTGCCACTTTTTCGCCATTGCTGCAGTGCCGCTCCATGCGTACATCCAGTGTCTTCATGCCCTGCACCAGTAAAAAGGCATCAAAGGGATTGCTGTTGCCACCCAGCAGGCGGTGTACCTTGGTAATGGGGCCACTCATGCGTTCAATATCAGTGCCGGTAAGTGTGCCGCCAATGGCAGTGCCATGGCCATTCAAAAATTTGGTGGTGCTGTGAAAAACATAATCCACCCCATACTTAAAGGGCTGCTGCAGCCATGGAGTGGCAAATGTATTGTCTACTGCCACTATACAATTATACTGCTTGCCCAATTTGGTAAGGGCTTCAATATCCACACACTGTATGGTAGGGTTGGCTGGTGTTTCCAGATACAGCATGTTAACTTCCGGGTTTGCCTTCAGGGCATCTTCTGCTTTGTTCAGGTCCCTTAAATCCACAATCACTGCATCAATTCCCAAGGGGGGGAGTACTTTGTCCACCAGTTCCTGGGTGCCGCCGTACAGTGAAAAGTGCGACAGTATCTTGTCTCCTGCTTTCAGGTTGGCAATCATCAAAGTGCTTAGTGCAGCCATTCCGCTGGCATGCAGGATAGTTTTAACCGCAAGTGGCGAACCATCAGTGCCCGTCAGCCCAAATGTTTCCAAAGCAGAAATTTTCTGTTCAGCCTCAGTTATAGTGGGGTTACCCCAGCGGCTGTAGATGTATCCATTCTCCTCACCCGTAAAGCGGCGCATGCCCTGGTCTGCACTGTCGAATGTATACGTACTGCTGGCGTAAATGGGGGTGATGTGCGCATAGTTGGGATCCTGCTCATGCCCCGCATGTATAGCTGCTGAACTGATACCGCTGAAGGGAAACTTATTTTTTGACATGTATTTGTTGTTATGGGGGCCATTTCAAATTGTCGCACCTCGTTCTGGTTGTGGTCGGTGGGGACACCGACCACGGCTGCCTGCCCTGGCTGCGCCTCACCAGCCAGCGACAATTTGAATTGCCCCTTTGTTATATATGTACAAAACTAAATCAATTTCTGTGTAGCTTAGCAGTTTGAAAACTAAAATAAAAAAATGCAGTAGGTATGAAAGAATTGTTGCAGCAATATGCGGGTTATACATTGTGGGCACACCAGAAACTGGCTCCTGTTATTGCCACACTTACAGAGGAACAATTGCACAGGGAAATCAACAGCAGTTTCAGTAGTATTTATCTTACCCTGCTTCATTTGTGGGATGCTGAAGGGATGTGGTACCAGCGGGTAAAGCTGCAGGAAATTGTAATAAGGCCAAGTGATGGGTTTACAGGAGGCTTTGCTGAACTTAACCAGAAAATGATTGCCCAGTCGCAGCAATGGAAAAATTGGGTGGATAATGCCACAGAAGCAGCTCTGCAGCATGAGTTTATTTATCAGAATACAAAAAAGGAACATTTTAAACAGCCCGTGTACCAGATGCTGCTGCATGTAGCCAATCATGGTACTTATCACAGGGGGCAATTGGTAACCATGCTGCGGCAACTGGGGGTGGACCAGGTACCGGCGACAGATTTTATTGTATACACCAGGGGCAAAAAATAATCAAAAAAGGCAGCCATTAATCGCTGCCTTTTTTGATGTACTCCATAAACTTCTTTAGAAACAGCCTTGCTTTGGCGCATAAGCAGCGCAGGTGGCATTGGCCGCTGTATAAGTATTATCTGCATATACATTGATGGTGCAGGTAGTGTAATTATAGCCGCTTGGTGCATAGGCAGAACTGGTATAGTATGCCTGCTTGTGCACAGTACCTGCAGTATAGCCGCATCCTGCATTTTTTTGCGCAGTCAGCCAGGTAGAAATAGCCACAGGTGCGCTATGCATGGATGGGTCGAGCAGGTAAGCCACCTGTGATGTGCCTGATTGCACGTATACATAAGGTGCCACATGGTACCACCATCTTACGCAGCAGTTATTGCCCCATAATGTAGCATTAACAGCCAGTACTCCGGGTGTGATGGGACATTGGTCGGCATAATTGAACACCTTGTATGAGGTATAACCATAAGTGCCCTCAATAATCTGGCGCATTTTGTGTGCACGGGCATAGCAGCCATCAGCTACATACTGAAATGGCACACATTGTCCGTACAGGTAAGGCCCGGCCAGCTTGCAGCACTGGTTCCTCAATGTAGTAAAGATGGTGTTGAGTGTTGCCACATTGGGAATAACACCAACCAGTGCAGGAGCATTAGTACCATTGTTAATGTCAGCTGGTGCAGTTGTTTCTTCCGCAGCCATTTCTTTCACTTTAGCCTCTTTAAATGCTTTGATTTGTGCCTCAGTGGCAGGAATGATTGATTCGATTAGGCTTTCCTGCATTGCGGTTACACGCACATTTACCGGCAGGTTTTGCTCCTTTGCTTCTTTGAGGATACTAAAAAACTTTTCCGCAGTGGCTCCGCTGCGGCTGATATCATGTACCAGGGGTGTTTCATAAAACCATGCGGTGATAGTCTTGCCATCGGCTGAGTAAAATACATTCGCCACCGAAAGCAGCCGGTCATTTGCACCGGGTACAGGAGCCACAGTATTGTCCTGAACCTTGTCGCTTGTTTTTTTACAAGAATAAAAAAAGGCAGAAGAAAAGATGGTGAGTACTGCTGCGAAAATAACTGATTTCACAGCGCCTGTTTGCATACGCTTTGTCATAGTTTTAATGTTTTTTAAGTTAAAAATGTTTAACAAAACAAATGTATTAATAATAAAACGAATACCTCTACATGTGTATAAGTTATTTTCAGCACCTAAAAGCCGCGTTTTTGCAGGCATAAAAAAACCGGTTCAGGGAACCGGCTCTTAAAATATTTATCTATGATGTTTATTTGATATCCGATGATTTCAGCTTTGTCTGGTTATCAGTGGTTTGGTTAAAACCCATAAAATTCACCACCACTTTGGTGTCGTTTTGTATCAAACCAACTTTGCGGGCATAATAGCTTTTTATATCGGAAGTAATGGCAGAGGCCGGAATGCCCGGTGTATTGGGGGTAATTACAGTGCTTACGGTAATTACATCAGTATAATTGATGCCATTTACCGTTTTGGCCACGCCTTTTTCAGTTATGGTATTGGTAAGCACCAGGGCAACATTTACCCCGGAAATGGTAATATTCACATTCTGGGCCCAGGAGGCGTTCAGTGCAAGGTTATCTTTAAGGTACAGGGCATCAATTTTTGTGCCCCCGAGCGCTGCGGGCAAACTGCGGTACTGGTAGTAATCACTTCCGCTAATATTGTAATATTCGGAGGCATTTCCATTGCTGTTGGTATAAACGTGGTATGATTTGCCGTTGATACTGCTGTCACGGTTGGTGGAGGTAAGTGTATAATTGGTGCTTACAGTGCCCGGTCCGCTGGGATTGGTTATCTGTTCATATTGCCAGGTACTGTTGGCGCTGGTACTCATATAGGGTACCGGGGCAGCCGGAACAGGGTCAGGATCGCTTTTTTTACAGGCAAATAGTACTAATAGAAGGCTAAAAAGGCCAAAAACTTTCATTTTCATATACTAATATTGTTGATTTCTGTGTAAATATCGCTATTTTTTGTAAAAATTAAATAAAAACTCCTATCTTTGCGCTCCCAAATTATGGCCAAACAAGCGTTAATAAAGCAGGACGGTACCATTGTAGAAGCATTGAGCAATGCCATGTTCAAGGTGAAGTTACAAAATGACCACGAAATACTGGCCACAATTTCGGGTAAAATGAGGATGCACTACATCCGGATTTTGCCGGGAGATAAAGTAGGGGTGGAAATGAGCCCTTACGATCTTACAAGAGGCAGGATCATTTTCAGGTATAAATAAGGCAATAAGCGTTAAATAAAAACAACATGAAAGTTAGAGCATCCATCAAAAAGCGCAGTGCGGAGTGCAAGATTGTGAGGAGAAAAGGGAGACTGTATGTAATCAACAAAAAAAACCCACGCTTTAAGCAAAAGCAGGGTTAATCAGTGTGTACAGTAAACAACCATTAGTAAATAATAATTAATAATAAACTATGGCACGTATTGCCGGTGTAGATTTACCAAAAAACAAAAGGGGAGAAATTGGCCTTACCTATATATATGGTATCGGTAACTCAACTGCCCGTTACATTTTAGATAAAGCTGGTATCAGCTATAACACTAAAGTTAACCAGTGGAGCGATGATGAGCAGACAGCCATCCGTAACATTATCAACAACGAGATGAAGACCGAAGGTGCATTGCGCAGTGAGGTGCAGATGAGTATCAAGCGTTTGCTGGATATAGCCTGCTACCGTGGTTTGCGTCATCGTAAAGGGTTGCCTGTACGTGGGCAGCGTACCCGTACCAACAGCCGCACCCGCAAGGGCAAGCGCAAAACTGTTGCCGGTAAAAAGAAAGTAACTAAGTAGTACGGAAGCTTTGTAGTTCCGGAGTTTACTCCGGTTTTACCGAAAGCATACCGCACTTGTTATAAAGTAGCAGTTAATAATTAAACCGGCGCCGGATACCCCGCTACAGGAGGAGGGTTGGTTTAAGTTCCGCAACAGCGGGATACATTTTTTAAAGATTACCTTTTAAATTAATTATGGCAAAAGCACAAAGCGCAAAAGCAGCCGCTAAAAAAAGAATTGTAAAAGTTGACAGCTACGGCGATGCACACATTTCAGCCACTTTCAACAACATCATTATCAGCCTTACCAACAAATCAGGCCAGGTGATAAGCTGGAGCAGCGCCGGTAAAATGGGTTTCCGCGGCAGCAAAAAAAATACACCTTATGCAGCCCAGATGGCAGCAGCAGATGCAGCAAAAGTTGCTACTGATGCAGGTTTAAAAAGGGTTGATGTGTATGTAAAGGGTCCCGGTTCAGGCCGTGAAGGTGCCATCCGCTCATTGTCGCAAAATGGTATTGAAATAGCGATGATTAAGGACGTTACACCTTTACCGCACAACGGTTGCCGTCCTCCCAAAAAGAGAAGGGTTTAATTTCACACTGGCAGCGGGTATTCCTGCTGTCATATTTTTATAACAACTGGGTACATCATCAATTTTAGATTTTTACGATGTTGTACCGTAACTAAAAAATCAATTATTAATTATGGCACGTTATCTCGGCCCAAAAACAAAGATTGCCCGTTTATACGGAGAGCCTATTATCGGCAATGGCAAGTATCTCAACAAAAACAGCAACCCTCCCGGTCAGCATGGAGCTACCCGCAAGCGCAAAACTTTAGGCGAATATGCCCTGCAGCTGCGTGAAAAGCAAAAAGCCAAATACACTTATGGCATCCTGGAGAAGCAGTTCTACATCACTTTTGAAGAAGCTGCACGCCGCCGTGGCGTAACTGGTGAAAACCTGATTAAATTACTGGAAGCCCGCCTGGACAATACAGTTTACCGCCTGGGTATCGCTCCCAGCCGTTCTGCTGCACGCCAGTTGGTAAGTCACAAGCACATCACTGTAAATGGTGAAGTACTCAATATTCCTTCTTATTCAATGAAAGCTGGTGATGTTGTAGGATTAAAACCCAAAAGTGCAGGTAATACAAGCATCACTGCTAACCTGCGTGGTAAAAATCCCAAGTTCAACTGGCTTGACTGGAACGAAGCAGAGCAAAAGGGTACATTTATCGCTTACCCCGAAAGGGAAAGTGTTCCTGAGAACATCAAGGAGCAACTGATTGTGGAATTGTACAGCAAGTAATGCTGCTGGTGGTGCCTGAAGCTCCGGCTTATCGCATCGCCTTCTGGTAATTAAATATTAAAAATTAAAACAACAAAATACAAATGGGCATTTTAAATTTTGTTAAACCCGATAAGATTGTACTTCAGAAAGCAACTGATTTTGAAGCACAGTTTGATTTCCGTCCTTTAGAACCCGGATATGGTGTAACTATTGGCAATGCCCTGCGCAGGGTGTTGCTGAATTCACTGGAGGGATATGCCATCATAGGTATCAGTGTTGCTGGTGCCGATCATGAATTTGCCACTATAAAAGGTATTACGGAAGACGTAACCGAAATCATCCTAAACCTGAAGCAGGTAAGATTTAAAAAGAAGATTGAAGGTGAAGTACCCGCTGAAAAGATTTCACTTTCTATAAAAAATAAAACTGAATTTACCGCAGCCATGATTGGTGAGGCTTCAGTTTCTTTTGAAGTAATGAATCCTGAACTGCTGATTTGCACACTGGACAGCAGCGCAAAACTGGATATTGAAATTTCAATCGGCAAGGGCCGTGGTTACGTACCGGCTGATGAGCATAAGGAAAAAAATTCCACTTTTGGATACATTCCGGTAGATGCTATTTACACGCCCATCAAGAATGTTAAATACAATATCGAAAATACCCGTGTGGAGCAAAGGACGGATTTCGAGAAACTGGTAATGGAAGTGGTTACCGATGGTACTATTCACCCGGAAGAAGCCGTAAAGCAGGCAAGCCGTATCCTGATACAGCACCTGATGATCATCACAGACGAGAATATCACTTTTGACAATAAGGAAGAGAAGAAGGAAGACCTGGTGGATGAGCAAACATTGCAGTTACGCAAAGTGCTTAAAACACCGCTGGAAGACCTGGATCTTTCTGTACGTGCCTTCAACTGCCTTAAAGCAGCTAAAATCAACTCACTCAGCGAACTGGTACAGTACGAGCAGGAAGACCTGATGAAGTTCCGGAATTTCGGCCAGAAATCACTGAGCGAAATTGAGCAGGTGCTGAACGAAAGAGGGCTTGGTTTTGGTATGGACCTGAGCAAGCTCAAGATTGAAGATGGAGATTAATTAGTCACGGATTTTAAAGGATAGCACTAATTACACGATTTTTTATAACAAGTACCTCACAATTCCTGACACGGTGTGAGGGAATCTAAAACAAAATGTCATGCGTCACGGAGACAAACAGAACAATTTAAGCAGAACAGCAAGTCACAGAAGGGCTTTGCTGAGCAACCTTGCCAGCCAGCTGATTATGCACAAAAGGATCACAACCACCCTTGCCAAGGCAAAGGCTTTGAGAACCTATATTGAGCCGCTGGTTACCAAAACCAAAAAAACTGATACCAAAGAGGCTATCATGCACAATCACCGTATCGTTTTCAGCTACCTGAATGATAAGGTTTCGGTAAAAGAGCTGTTTACTGTGGTTGCACCAAAAGTAGCCAGCCGCCCGGGTGGTTATACACGCATCATTAAATTGGGTAAGCGTGTGGGTGATAATGCTGAACTGGCAATGATAGAGTTGGTTGACTTTAACGAAATATACGGTAAAGGTGTTGAAACAACTGCAGCTGCTGAGCCGGTTAAGAAAACACGCCGTGCTGGTGGTGGTAAAAAGAAAGCTGCTGACGTTGCTGAAGCAACTGCTGCTGCTGAAACACCGGCTGCCGATGCTCCTGCAACTGAAGAAAAAGCAGGCGAATAATCAATTGAGTTTTCAATAATAAGTATCAACGGGGCTTCATTTGAAGCCCTGTTTTTTTATGCTTATCTGTTGCCGGAGGTTTTTAACCAGCAGTAATGTGTACAGCCTACACAAAAGATTTTTAAAAAATTCACTTCCTTTAATCATTTCACTACATTGTTTAATCCTGTTTAATAAAACCGGGAACGTTTGCGGAATATTGAACAAACTGCATGAAAAGGTGGATTGTGTTGAATTTTTCGACTTCTGTTCAAATTTTTTTAAACAGAACAAGGTATAACTTTGCAAAACTTTACGATTTTTTAATTCAACGATTGCTATTTATGTCAGTTCCAACAATGTTAGCCATACCCAAAAATGAATTGGTGAATATGGGCTTAAGGGTGGGTGAAAATATACATTACCAGTTAACACCAGAAGAGCTAAGTGCACAAACAGTAGCTAAGGGCCAGGGTGTTTTAAATGATACCGGGGCTTTGGTGATAAAAACCGGGGAGTTTACCGGCCGCAGCCCTAAAGACAAGTTTATCGTAAAAGATGAACTTACTGCCGGTACGGTGAACTGGAATGATTTTAACATCCCGGCAGAGCCTCAGCATTTTGACCAGTTGTACAAAAAAATGATGGATTATCTTGGTGACAAGGAAATGTGGGTACGTGATTGCTATGCCTGCGCTGATCCCGGTTACCGGCTGAATATCAGGGTGGTAAATGAGAACCCCTGGAGCAACCTTTTTGCCTGTAATATGTTTTTGAGGCCACAGGAAGAGGAGCTGGAAGGTTTTAAGCCTGACTGGCATATCATCCAGGCACCGGGTTTTAAAGCCGACCCTGCAGTGGATGGCACACGCCAGCACAATTTTGCCATGGTGAGTTTTACGAGGCGTACCATACTGATTGGAGGCACCGGCTACACCGGTGAAATGAAAAAAGGAATTTTTACCATTCTGAATTATATACTTCCGCATGATAAGGGAGTTTTAAGCATGCATTGCTCAGCCAATATGGGAGCAGCCGGAGATACGGCCATATTTTTTGGCCTGAGTGGCACGGGTAAAACCACATTGAGTGCCGACCCGCACCGCAAACTGATTGGTGATGATGAACATGGATGGACAGCTGAAACTGTATTTAACTTTGAAGGTGGCTGCTATGCCAAAACAATTGACCTGAGCGAAGAAAAAGAACCGGAGATTTATCATGCCATAAAGCCGGGTGCGCTGGTAGAAAATGTAACTTTTAAAGAAGGAACCAATATCATCGATTTTTCGAGCAAAGCTATTACAGAAAATACACGGGTAAGTTACCCGCTGAATTTTATCAGTAATGCCCTGGAACCTGCCATTGGTAACACGCCCAAAAATATTTTCTTTTTAACTTGTGATGCTTATGGTGTACTGCCACCCATCAGCCGCCTCAGTACCGGCCAGGCTATGTACCAGTTTGTAAGCGGCTATACGGCCAAAGTAGCCGGCACAGAAGCTGGTGTTACAGAGCCGAAATCAACTTTCAGTGCCTGCTTTGGCGCACCCTTTCTTCCACTGCATCCCGGGCAGTACGCCCAGATGCTGGGGAAAAAGATAAGGGAGCATAAAACCAATGTATGGATGATCAATACCGGGTGGAGTGGTGGAGCTTATGGTACCGGCAGCCGTATGAAGCTGGCTTATACCCGTGCCATGATTACAGCCGCACTGGAAGGTGCACTGGACAACGTGGAGTATGAAGTGCATCCCGTATTTGGTATGCAGATGCCTGTAAGCTGCCCGGATGTACCATCGGAAATACTGAACCCACGCAATACATGGGCCGACAAAGATGCTTATGACGCAATGGCCAAAAACCTTGCCGGCCAATTCATTAAAAATTTTGATAAATATGCCAGTGGCGCCGGGCCCGAAACCCTGGCAGCCGCACCAACCGTTTAGTGAGTATTTTTTATTAAACAACGATTGATTGCTACAAAGCCCCGGTATTGTTGCCGGGGGTTTTGATGCAGGTCATAACCTTATTCCTTTGTTATAAACACGCAAAATGCCCGGCCAGCTGGCAGCACTACTGCAGCCTGCAGGTAAAATTCAGTGGGCCTGTTACCCTGTCCTTTTCGTTTTTGTAATATACATTTTCAAATACCAGTATTGATCCGGGCGTGCAGCTGTTAAACAAGTTCCGGAAAGCTGTGCTTTTAACACCGTCAAGGCTTAACACTTCGGGCCTTTGCCCTGGTATTTTAAAATAGATTTTGCCACTGGTGTAAGCAAATCCGCCCAGGCGGCTAATTTCAATACCTGATTTTGCCGGACTGGTACTGATAAAGTCATCCTGCACAATATGATAGCGGACTAAATTGTGTGGCCGGAAGCGATGGTGATTGCTGTCGATGAGCACAATGTTTTCAAAACCAATTACACTGCCCGGTACAAGTTGCAAAAGGCATTTCTTAAAATTAGCAGCATCAAAAACAGGCCTGTAAGCAACAATTTTCATCTTTTTTCCAGGTATGTGAAAATAAACAACAGCACTGTCAAGCTGCATATTGTTGTGCAATTTCAGCTCTTTTTGGGCCCGGAATTCTTTTGCTGTTACGCTGTCGGTATCAAGATAACCATAGGTGATAAGAAAAAATTGCTGGCAAAAACAAATGCCTGGAGATGACAATAACATAGCCGTAATCAGCAGGATGAATAGCTTCAACCTTAACATTGGACAACTTTCAGCATGATTTATAATGTCGGTTACTTAACTGCTTTTTATCTCCGCAACCAAATCCTGCAGCACTTTTTTGGCATCTCCAAAGAGCATGCTTGTTTTAGGCTGAAAGAACAGGTCGTTTTCGATACCGGCATAGCCCGGCTTCATACTGCGCTTGTTTACAATCACATTTTTTGCCAGCTCCACTTCCAGTATGGGCATACCGTAAATGGGGGAGGCAGGGTCGTTTTTGGCAGCCGGGTTCACCACATCGTTGGCTCCCAGTATCAGTACCACGTCGCAGGTTTTAAATTCATCGTTGGCATTTTCCATTTCCAGCAGTTTTTCATAGCTCACATCCGCTTCTGCCAGCAGCACATTCATATGCCCTGGCATGCGGCCCGCTACCGGGTGTATGGCATATTTTACTTCCACCCCTTTGTCGCTCAGTATTTTTTCCAGCTCATGGCATATATGCTGGGCCTGTGCCACGGCAAGTCCGTAACCCGGTACAATCATTACTTTATTGGCATAGCTCATGATCATGGCACTGTCGCTCAGGCTTATTTCTTTATAGGCCCCCTGCTCCTTGCCGCCGGCAGCAGCTGCACCGGCACTACCACCAAATGCTCCTACAATTACGTTCAGCAGGCTGCGGTTCATCGCCTTGCACATGAGTATGGTGAGCAGTGTGCCCGCTGCACCTACCAGTATACCACCGGTAAGCATGGCTTTGTTGCTGTACATAAAACCACCGCAGGCAGCAGCCACACCGGTAAATGAGTTGAGGAGTGATATTACCACCGGCATATCTGCACCGCCGATAGGCATTACAAAAAATACACCGTACAGTAAGGAAAGCGCCAGTATACCGTAAAAAATGTATAAATGAATGTGTGTGATGGCTGAATCGCCGGCTGTGCCATCCGTAAAAGCCATTACAGTGCCATCAAAGTCTTTGGCATATGCAGGTGTGATGTAAATGAATACTCCGGCTGCTATCAGCAAAATGGCCAGTATAGCAAAGTTGATGATGCGCTGGCCCGGAAAAACTTTGTCTTTGAACCTGCCATTGAGTTTGCCCCATGCTACCACGCTGCCTGCAAAAGAAATAGAACCGATGATGAGGCCAAGTGTAATCACTACAATCTCACCTTTTGAAATGTGTTCTGAAAAAACATTGCCCACTCCTAGGTCGAACGAAAGCGATTTCTGGTAATTGAATTCAATGATGGATATCAGCATGGCGCAGGCACCGCCCATACCGTTAAAGAGACTCACCATTTCGGGCATGGCTGTCATCTTTACTTTTTTGGCAGAAAAAACGCCTGTAATGGTACCCAGTATCAGCGCACCGAATATCAGCAGCTTATTGCCGAGGTAATTTACCTGGTGGTCTTCGTACAGGAAGATGGTACCTGCAATACCAATGGTCATGCCAGCGGCGGCAATCAGGTTGCCCTTTCTTGCACTTTCCGG
The DNA here is from genome assembly GCA_031375675.1 of Chitinophagales bacterium. Taxonomy (GTDB): domain Bacteria; phylum Bacteroidota; class Bacteroidia; order Chitinophagales; family Chitinophagaceae; genus Ferruginibacter. The sequence continues at coordinate 73,785 of JANMIG010000014.1, read as the reverse complement.
ATGCGACAGCATTTTAAGACCGAGAATAAAGGTTACTGAAGCAACCAGGTAACAAATAGTCAGAATATCGAGATTCAAAGTCATAGTTTTTTATTTTTTTGAACCGGTCATTTTTTGTGGACGATTATTTTGCCCAAAGTGGCCGGCAGACACAGCCCGGCTGCGTTCAGTTTTTATAGCAGCATTAACTGCTTTTTGGTGCTTTTTTCTTTTTAAACATTTCCAGCATCCTGTCGGTAACCACAAAGCCACCCACAACATTCAGCGTACCAAGCACAACTGCTATAAATCCCAGCGAAAGTGCCAGGTAATCATCCGTTTTAGCTTTGCCCATTACAATGATAGCCCCAATAATCACTACTCCATGTATGGCATTGGCTCCGCTCATCAGCGGGGTATGCAATACGGCAGGTACACGGCCAATTACTTCAATACCTAAAAAAATCATCAGTATCACGATGTATATGATTTCCTGATTGGAAGAGATCCAGTTTAATATATTTTGCATTTTTTAATAGTTCTTTTTTGTTCGTTGATCGTTGTTGGATGATCGTTGGTCGTTGAGCGTTGATCGATGACCGTTGATCGTTGATCGATGACCGTTGATCGTTGAGCAGAAACCCCGCATTCGTTATTCCTAATTCTCAATTTTCAACTCTCCACTTTCAATTTTTAATTCCCAATTCCCAATTCCTTCACTCTTTCATTCACAACATTGCCGCCATTTGCAATACAACTTCCTTTTACCAGGTCATCTTCAAAGTTCAAATTCAGGGCTCCTTCTTTGGTAATAATCAGTTGTAAAAAATTAAGGATATTCTTTCCGTACATTTTACTGGCATCAAAAGGCATGGTGGCCGCCAGCCTGGATGTACCTACAATGCTCACGCCGTTATGCACCACCGTTTCGTCGTTTTTAGTGATATTGGTATTTCCACCGGTAGCTGCTGCCAGGTCAATAATCACAGATCCGTTTTTCATCTGCTCTATCATGCTGGTTTCTATCAAAATGGGTGCTTTTTTTCCGGGGATTTGAGCAGTAGTAATAACAATATCTGCTTTAGCAACGCTTTCAGCAATTTTTGCTTTCTGACGCTGCATAAAATCCTCCGTTTGCTCTACTGCATAACCACCTGCCTTACTGGCATCGGCAGCGCCTTCCACTTCCACAAATTTTGCCCCGAGACTCATCACTTCTTCTTTTACTGCCGGTCTTGTATCAAATACTTCCACTACCGCACCGAGCCTTTTGGCAGTTGCAATGGCCTGCAGTCCGGCCACACCAGCTCCCAGTATCAGCATTTTTGCCGGCGGTATGCTTCCTGCCGCTGTCATAAACATAGGGAAATACCTGGGGAAAAGATTGGCAGCCAGCAGCACCGCTTTGTATCCTGCAATATTAGCCTGGCTGCTCAGCACATCCATGCTTTGGGCACGGGTGGTGCGGGGCAGCATATCAATACTGAAAACGGTGAAGCCTTTTGCAGCCCATTCCGCCATCAATGCAAAATTGAATAGCGGCTGGTACACTCCCAGCAGCACAGCACCCGGTTTCAACAAGGCAATATCCCCGGTAGTGAGTGTGCTCAGCGACAAAATAATGTCAGCTTTCTGCAGTACTTCACTGCGGCTGGCAGTAGTGGCCCCGGCGGCAGTATATTGTTCGTCTGTAGCAAAAGCGGCAGCACCTGCACCCGTTTCTGTACAAACATCAACATTCCATTTCTTATAGGTGGCAATATGTTCCGGTAAAACAGAAACCCTGGTTTCAGTACCTGGTTCTTTCAGTACTCCAATCGTCATATTAGTCATTATGGGTTCTAAGATAGTGAAAATTCTGTGGTCACAAAAAAAGACAGGAGCAATGGCAGGATATTTTTAACCGTTGGACTTAAAACCGTATGGTAAAATGCTGCTTTACCGTAAACGAAGGGTCAAAAAAAACGATACCAATAAAAAAGAGGTCGATGCTGAGCGTTACCGAAGGGTGATTTTTAATAGTTGTCCAGGCAGCTTCCATTCCGGCGCTCCAGTGAATATCATCAAAAATAAGGATGGAGCCACTGTGTGTTTTTTGTAATAACTGCTCAAAGTAGTACTGGGTTGGCACCTGGCTATGGTTGCCATCAATAAAGGCAAAATCAACCCGGTTAAGGCTTTCGGTTAATACCGGCAATGTTTTGGCAAAATCACCCTGTAGTAAAATGGTGTTGTTCAGCCCCAGGTGATTGAAATTTCGCTGTGCAATGGCAGCAATACGCTGAGCCCCCTCGCAGGTGTATACAGGGGCATTGCTGTTGCCCGAAGCAAGATAGGCAGAAGTAATGCCCAATGAAGTGCCCAGCTCCACTATATTTTGGGGCTGGTAATAGCTCACCATCCTGAAAAGGAGTTGTGCAAATTTGCGTGGCTTAAGTGAAGAGGCTGCAATGGCTTTAACCACCCTGCTGCTGGATTTTATCACAGCTGATCCGGCGCCGAAGTCTGCCACCTCAATAATTGTATCATCTTTTAAAAGCTGGCTGCGCAGTTGTTCAATGCTGCTGTAGCAGTAGTAGTTTTTTTTGTCCCGCAGTACATTTTTTATAAAGTCAAATACAAAGGGTGAATGGATTCCATGCCCACGGCCATTAGCAGCGGTAAGATAATAGCGGGCAAATTTTTTTGCGAGGGTAAATTTGCTGTACATGATTATGCAGCGGCTGTTTTGGTTTTCCAAACCTGGAAACTGTATGCATACGCATGTTTATCATCAGCCGTAAAATCTTCATTGCTTATCAATTGCCACTTTGTTTCATCAATTGCCGGAAAAAAAGTATCGCCTTCCAGTGTGGCATGTACACGGGTAATGTAAATGGTGTCGGCAATATCCATACTCTGCCTGTAAATTTCGCCGCCGCCGATAATGAAAATTTCTTTGCAATTGGTAAGTGCAGCTTTTTCCAGCGCATCAGCCAGGCTGGCTGCAGTAATGGTATCCTCCGCCTTCCATTCTGTATTGGTGGTAATTACAATATTTACCCTGCCAGGCAGGGGTTTGTTCACTTCCTCAAAAGTTTTGCGGCCCATTATCACCACCATGCCCCATGTGGTATTTTTAAAAAACTTTAAATCGTTGGGCAGGTGCCAGAGCAGTTTGCCATCTTTGCCAATGGCATTGTTTTCTGCTGCTGCTACTACTAATGCTATGCTCATGTGTGTAAATTTATACCGCTACCGGTGCTTTAATAGCAGGGTGACATTGATAATTTTCTAATTCAAAATCTGAAAACTGAAAGCCGAAGATATCAGTAACAGCAGGGTTTAGCTTTAATTGCGGCAGGGGAAATGGCTCACGGCTTAGTTGCAGTGCCGCCTGTTCAAAATGATTATTGTATAAATGTACATCGCCAAATGAATGAATGAATTCGCCGGGTTCCATACCACATACCTGCGCTATCATCAGTGTAAGCATGGCGTAGGATGCTATGTTAAAAGGCACACCCAAAAATACATCAGCCGAGCGCTGGTACAACTGGCAGCTCAGTTTTCTTTTGCCATTACTGCCCACAGCGGTATAAAACTGAAAGAGGCAATGGCAGGGCATCAGTTTCATATCAGGCAGGTCGGCCACATTCCATGCACTGATGATGAGCCTGCGGCTGTCGGGGTTGGTTTTTAGCTGTTGAATTAAATCTGCAACCTGGTCCACTACCTTACCATCAGCACCGGCCCAGCTGCGCCATTGCTTGCCATATACAGGGCCAAGGTCGCCCTTTTCATCAGCCCATTCGTCCCAGATGCGTACGCCGTTTTCTTTTAAATAAGCAATATTGGTATCGCCCTTTAAAAACCAGAGCAGCTCATGAATGATACTTTTTACATGGCACTTTTTGGTGGTGACCAATGGAAAGCCTTCTGCCAGGTCAAACCGCATCTGGTAGCCAAAAACGCTTCGGGTACCGGTACCGGTGCGGTCGTTTTTATCTGTACCCGTGTCAATGATATGCTTCACTAATTGTAAGTACTGTTGCATCCGGCAAAGTTAGGGTTTTGCGGGGAGTTGCGTAAGGCAGGGATGCAAATTGTAAGCGTCTCTGCTCTGTTGCGCTGCAGTCGCAATAAATAAGTACTGCATTACCGCACGAATCTTTATTTTCGGGTTTTAAAAAATATGTGCAAAAATATTTGTAATCGGCGGCACCACTTTTGATTATATTGTGTACCTACCCCAACTGCCTGCCCAACGACTGCCCAACTTTAATTAGTTATTGTCAGCTGAAAGCCCGGTTGTATTGTAAAGTTTACTCCCGGGCCAAGCTTTAAAGTCCTGATAACAGCGTTTGAATTCAATACTATCGTTCCGCTGCTGATAACAACATCAGTGAAAGTGTCAGGAACAGTTCCGCAAGACCAGTTGGCCGGATTTTCCCAGGCATTGTCAGCAGTTCCTGTCCAGTTGTTGGCAATCTGGATAACGGTAGGAGCGGTGCTGGCACTATTCACCACACAGCGCAGTTTGTAGCCATACCAAGCCGAAGGGATATTGCTTACTTGCAGGCTTGCCGTATTTGAACCTGTAAAGTTGCTATTGTCGGTAATATTTGCATATCCCAAACCTGCATCAAGCTGCCATTGATACACGGTACCTGATAAGGGCGATACGAGGATAGTGCTTGCGCCCGGGCAAAACGGCAGTTTACCAGTTGATAGAGACGCATTGGCATCGGCTGCGGTAAACTCAGAAAATGAATTGATATTGTTTACTGTAATTGTTTTTGCCGTTGTATTTATTACTGACGAAGGAAAGTTTACCCAGCTTCCCGGTGTATTGGCCTGCCGCTTGTGCAGCAACATGGAAGCAATATTTGTTACTTTGCCTGCCATTGCCGAATCATAATACATGGTAAGAGAATAGGTGTAATTGCTTCCGCCACTAACAGGTATATCCAGATAACCACTCATAAACCGGGCATTGGTTACAGTACCATTGTTGGTAGTGTCATTTGGCCACACTCCACTAAACCATTTTGAATTGCCCATTACCGGCAGCGTTCCTCCGGCACCCCATTTAATGATGGCCATGATGCGTCCGTTAAAGCTCAGGGTATCTGCACCACCCGGCTGGTGATTGCCGGAGCGGTCCAGCGCAAAAGTGCCGGTACTTGTTGTAAATTCATCAGAGCCTATATCAGTTGGCCCTGTTGCCGGTATTACTGATCTTACATTGGCTGCATTGTCATAATCGGCACTGATGCCTGTTGCCGGCATGCCTTTGCCATTTACGAACCAGCAGATGGAATCATTGCTGTTGATATTCAGGTTGCCGGCAGCAGCATTTACAAATAGTGCAGCAGCAGGTATTTTTGTATTGAGTGCAGCATAGCTGCTTGTATCACCCCCTGTTGCCGCCTTCCACTGACGCATTGATTGGGGAAGCCCGGTACAGCATTGTCCCCACTCATTCACCCGGGCTGTGTCCCTGGTAACAAACAAGTTGTAGTTTGATGTACGGGTACTCCAGTTGGCGCTTAAATTTCCCGGTAAGGCGCTCACCGCATAATGATCTCCTGTGCCGCTGGTACGTTCATTGTAAATAATATTGTTGAAGCATTTTGTTGTAATGTTACCGCCATAAACGGATAATCCGTATGAGTAAGAAGTGTCCGGCGTTGCTCCCCCGATATAAATCGTATTGTAATAATAGCTTCCGGAATTATTGCCCGCATTGTTGTTAATGCCCCTGATGGTAAGTTTATTGGTGTTGGTTCCGTTCGTAATTGATAACTGGTTATTGGTAAACCTGTAACTGCCAAGAGATTCGACATAAATGCCGGTAATGCTTCCACTGCGTGCAGAGAGACATTGCAGGTCATAAATTCTGTTGCGGTTAAAATTGCCTGTAGTGCTGGCAAATATCCTTATACCCATCACCTCCATGTTAATGTCGGTATTAACTGCTTTTAAACTGTGTATGTCGTTTCCTTCACACAAATAGCCGTTGAAGCTGCTCCAGAGGTAAATGCCCGTTACAGCTGCATTGGGTGAAAGGTAGCCATTACCAGAGCTGCTTTGCAGGTTGTAAACAGTATTGTTCAGCACTTTTGCAAACCCATTGGTGCCAATAAATATGCCATGCAGTGCCACGCTTACGGGGCTGCCGGTTCCTGTAGATGTAATATTGGCAATGACGTTGTTGCTTATTTCCATCGGCGCACCGCCACCCAGGTTCATAGCCCTGGTGTAAGTGCTGAAATTATTACCCGAATTAATGATGCTGTTTGCAGCAGAGGGGTGGCCGATAAGGTTGCCCGTAACCATCAGCATACCATAGCCAACAATGCCGGTAAATGCACCCGGTATGGCATTGATGCTGATATTCTGTATCGTATTGTTCCTGATAAAGCATGTATCAGTCGCAGATACACTTATATCAATGGCTGCAAAGCTGAGGCTGCCATTGATGGGGTCAACAAGATTGCCGTTGTTGAGCCAAACAGCACCGCCACAATTGCGGCTGCTGCCGCCAATAAAGTTATTTTCCACCCTGTGTTTGCTGCCATTGATGATTTTGATGGCTGTTTGCGATGTGCCGGCCGGCGAAGGCATATTGTAGTAAAAATGATTATTGCTGATGATGGCGCCATCGGCAGCACTTTCTAAATTCACACCATTGAATTTAAAATTGTAAATATCATTACCGGTAATGATCAGTTTATTGCCGGCACTCATGGATAGTATGGCATTATCTGGTGTACCCGGTGTGCCTGTAGCAGCATCTCTCAAAACGGATTCACGGATGATGATGTTTTTATTATTGCCTGTATTAATAAAAATGGTGGCACCTGGTCCCTGAGAATTATTAAAGTCAGTTTTGTAATTGCACTCAGCGATGATGTTGCTGAGGACAACACTGTCTGCATTGCCCAGTATATAAAAAGCCGGTTTACACTGGTTGGACACAGTGTGTGTATTTACAAAACGCAGGTACCTGCCGCTGCCATTGTAATTGCCATCAAATACAATTTTTTTTGCACCAGTTACAGTAATCATACTGTTGCCCAAGTTGGCCGTATTGCTGATATTCCGCAATGTGTCTGCCGAAGGTTTAATCGTAAGCCTGAAACCATTGAGATTGGTATTGGTTAACATATTGGTTCCGTCTTCGGTTAGGTCAGAGGTAATCAGTACAGTTATATTTCTGTTTAATATAAGCGAACTGTTGTTCAATGCCTGAAACAATCCGCCGGCTTTGGTAAGGGAGGTGTAGGTATTGCCGTTGCCTACCAGTAAGGTATCTCCTGGAGCAGGCATAAATGAGCTGGCCGCAGCCTTATTACTTTTTTGTACTGACCCGGTAACCGCTGGTATTGCAGCATTATTTTTACCTGCATCAATACCCGGTTCGGCTGGCGAAGGAATGGTAGTAGCCGATAGCTCTTCAGCAGTGCTGAAAAAAGCAATAAACAAAATAATCAGGGAAAACGCCCGGTTGAACAATACTGTTTTCATTATACAATTCAGATTAATACAATAAAAATACTCACAAAATTGATGTTTCCAAAAAAATACAACACTAGCCAGGATAGACCTGCCCATCGTATTTGCTTTAAATGCTTGCTGCTTATCCCGGCATCCCGGATAAAAGGTGAAAATTGTTCCTTTAATGAGATTGACCCGGATATGCTTTTAGACAATCTCAGCATGAAAGCTGCCAGCATTGATGGAAAATGTATCCCGAAAAAAACTCATGAATACAGTCAACCAATTACTGTAAAGCCGGTGAACTTATATGCCTGGTCTAATGTCCGTTATTATTGCAACACACTGAACAATATTCATTGGTAATGCAACCGGGTTACAATTACTTTGTTCAATAGTTCACTGTGTAAAACAGGTTATGATAAAATATTTTTGTGACAACTGTGATTTTTTTGCCAGCCAATACACTAATATAGCATTGGAAACATAATTTAAACTGTTTTGGACAAAAAGGAAAGATTTATAACTGCTGTAAGTGATAACGGGGGACTGATTTATAAAATAGCTTCTATGTATACCAATACTGCAGAAGACCGGAATGATCTTGTGCAGGAGATTATTTACCAGCTCTGGAAATCATTTGACAGCTACCATCAATTAGCAGGGTTAAGTACATGGATGTACAGGGTGGCTATGAATGTGGCTATTTATCAACTTAAATCTTTAGAGAGAAAAATCACTACCATTCCCCTGGGCAGTGAAGTGGCTAATATCCGGGAAGATGGTCATGACCCTTTTGAAGAACAATTACAAATTTTACGGCAGCACACGGGTAATCTCAACCTGCTGGAAAAGGGAATCGTAATGCTGTACCTGGAAAACAAAAGCCACAAGGAAATAGCACAGATTGTTGGTATTTCTGAATCCAATGTGGGTACAAAAATTGGCAGGATAAAAGAAAAATTAAGAACACAAATTAAAAAAACATATGATTATGGAACTTGATGATTTAAAAAACTCCTGGCAGGATGCAGGTAAGCAGGCAGAAAAGCAGCAGCAACTGATCCATGAAATGACAGAACAGGTTACCCGGGCCAGGTACAGGTCGGTCATGAACAAAATTGCTTATCCGGAGATTGCCGGCATATTGATCTGCATTGCAGGTGCATTTTTTGTTGGTATACAATTCAACCGGTTAAACACCCTTTTTTTACAGGGCATAGCTGTAGTTGCTATAATCGTTTTAATCACCGTTTCGGTGGTCAGCCTGTTGAGCATCCGGCAGTTTTATACATCACAGGATATGAACCTGCCTTATGCTGATGCACTAAAAGCATTTGCACTCAAAAAAATCAGGTTCCATCAATTCCAGCGCCTGAATCTTGTTCTTTCTCACCTGCTGATGGTGACTGTTATTATTTTAATTACCGGCTTTTTCAGCAAGAGGGCTATTGCAGGCAGCAAATATTTTCTGACTTTTGCATTTTCTGCCGGGTATTTATTTTTATTATTTTACTCGAAAGGGGTATATAAATACTATAATCATTCATTGCGAAAGGCGGAGGATTTTTTGAAAGAGTTGGCAGGGTGACAGTAACAACAACAGCCGGATGATATTGATATGGTATCACCCGGCTGTAAATTGTATGGGAGTTTTTCAAAATTTAATCAGCAGGCTGTTGTCCTTTTAACAGAGCCTTTATTTTTTTCTCAATGCCTTGTTTTCCTTTTCGAGCAGTTGCAGCCTTTTGTTGAGTTCTATCACATACAGTGTGAGTTCTTCCACTTTCTCCAGCAGCTTAGCATCCATGGCAGCAACATCCAGTCCTTCCTTTACCATGGTGGTGGCAGATGGTACGCCGGGCAGGTGCTTGTTGGCTTTTATAAATGCATCTACTTCAGTAATAGATTTTAGCTTGTAGCCCGGTGCAAATACATGGTCAGCCCAGTTGGCACTTGTTTTAACAGCTACTTTTACTTTTTCAGTAAGGATGCCTGTTTCCACATATAATTTATAACTACCGGGTGTGGTAGTGTTGCCAATAACAACCTGCGAAGAACTGTTTACGGTAAGTGCTGAGCCGCTGCCTGTTATTCCAAGCGCCAGCCCGTATGGAGCACCGGCAGGGTTGAAGTCTATATATGCCTGGTCGGTCACATCTGTTCTTGCCTGGAGCCGGGTAGCTGCGGTGGTCCAGTCAGTGCCTGCTGTATGCCTGTACAACTGGGTACTTAATTCGCAGTAATTACCTGCCACACCTCCCATTTTGGAGATGTGCTGTTTGCTTCCTGCTGCTGAGGCAAGCCCGTTGCCCTGGTACACAAACAGCCGGGTTGCAGCATCTGCCGCTATTCCTATTCCTGCATTACCCTGTGGTGTGGTGTACACAAATTTATTCCATGCTGTATTGGCTGTCCCGTTGGTTTTACGGAAGTAAATATCCTGGTCGAAAAAACTGCCTGAAAGCTGCATCGCATAATTATTTCCTGTATTGGTATGCCTTATATCCAGCAGGTGCCACCAGCTGGATGCACCAGCAGGATAATTTACCGGTGCTACGGTTTCAAAAAAGCCGCTTTGTGCACCGGCATTGCCCTGCAGGCCCGCATCATTCCTCGTAAATGTTTGCTGTGCCTGTGTATAGTTACCTGTAAGCAGTATTACTGCGGCGATGATGGAGAATTGTATTTTTTTCATGTAATTATTTTAAAAATGAGGATAAAGCAGCTTGTATGTTTTGCCCGGGAAACATACAAGCTGCTGCTAATATTTATTCTTTTATGAACTTTGACTGATATTCGCCGTTTGCGGTGCGTACTTTAATGAAATAGCTGCCCTTTGGCAGTCTGCTGATATCTGCTGCAGACTGGCTGATTAACCGGGAGCCCAGCTTCATTTTTCTTCCCTGCGCATCAAACACTTCCACGCTTACAATTCTTTCTGCTTTTGAAGGCAGGCTTATATTCAGTACATTTTCAGCAGGATTGGGATAAACACTGAATGCTGCCGCTGTTTCATCAATTACGGATGCTTCCCTGGTAGTCGTTGTTATTTCTACCGGTTCCGTCCTTGTTATTTCGTTATTGGCTATACGCAAACCACCGCAGCCATCAATGTAAGCTGAAAATTCTGCGCCGGCGGCAATGCTGGTTTCAAAGCCGGGGCTCATCAGCACTTCCTGGCCTGCATCAAACTTTACAAAGCCGCTTGGTGGATTTACAGTTGACGTACCAACGATGTTCACTGATACTTCAAATTTGGTATTGGCTGTGGCTGAAGGCGTACTGATGGTAAGTGTGGCCGGGCAGCTGACAGGTGGGCATACCATTGACCACCAGGTACCGGATCCCGTTCCTGCAGGCACATACTGCTGCAGCGTCCACATGTTAACGCCATTGGGGTCAGTAATGGTGCTGCTGTAATCGCCCCAGCGGCCTGTGCATTCCATCCTGCTGCTGGTTTGATAGTCAAGTATCGGCTGTAATGTATTCAGCGGGTCGGTGGCGGCCCTGTATGTATAGCTTGCCCTTGGAAAAGCTGTATTTGAAAAATGAGAGAAGCCGATGAGCACATCCCTGTTGGCATTCACTGAAAGGGAGGGGTTGAAGTACATATTTGCACCGGTGGCATCATCAATACGGCCAAACTGGTTTACAGCACCTGTGGCGGGGTTTATTTCCCACCACTGGCTGGAAGCCCTGGTAGGAGCTGCCGTTGGTAAACCGATTTTATGAACTGCCCACAGGCTGCCACCCTGAAGAACCAATGAGCGCATCCTGGCATCGATGGCACGCACACTGGCACAGCCAAATGTGCTGATGTTCTGGTCGGCAGAGCTCCATGTTGTATTTACAGATGGAAGCAGGTTGGGTGTATTAAAAACAGGAGCTGCAGGTGTGCCGGTAATATTAAACAGGCGGATAAAACCATTGCCGCCGGAATTACCGTTCCAGTCGTTGCAGAGCCACTCTGTATTTTCAGTGTTGTTATAAGTAAGCGCTGGCTGTAGTGTAAAGCCAAGTGAGCTGGCAAGTGCAAACCTGGTAACATTGGCCGTGCCGCCGTAAGCTGCCAGTTTATTAATGGCAAATACGGCACTGTATACACCGGCACCAAACATGTTTCCAGTAATCACAATCCAGTTGCGGTTAAAGCCGATGCTTGGATAATCAAACCAGGAGGTGTTGGCAGGATCCACATCTATTGCATAAAAAAACCAGGCACCATTCGGGTTGGCTGTTTGTGATACTGCCAGCAGTAAACGTGACTGTGATGCATTGGTAGCATCGGGGCAGGTTACAATCCACCTGTTTTCATAGGGGTCATACAATGTTTTGGGGTCAAACGGAAATACAGGACTGAGCGGTGCGAAAAAAGTGGCCAGCGAACCTGTGAACTGGTTGGCCCCATTGGCCAGGTTTTGTATTTTGATACCATTGTTGATGGATACGAGTACATTGGCAGGTCCTACAGAGCCATTCACATCAGGCGGTGTCAGTCCTACGCCTGTTTCACTGTCATTTAATCCCTGGTAATTGAGGCAGGAAGCAGGAGCATCCGGCACAATACCCGCTTCAACTGGTTTTAGATTTTCAGCATAAGCAGTTTTGTATACAGTGATACCTGCGGGCACCTTCCCTTTAAATTCAGGCAGCTTGTGTTCTGACAGTTTTTCGCCAGTTCTTTTCTCTGCGCTTATTTCGCCGGGAGAAGGCTTGGCCAGGATACCTTTGGTTTCAGCATAGCGGAAGGTTTGCACTTCCTGGCTGTGGGCGGCTGTGCTAAAAAGCAGGCCGGTGCATATGATGGTTATTATTTTTTTCATAACTGTAATTATTTTTTTGGTTGTAAATTATTTGTCTTTAACAGGCTGTTTTCATGCTGCAACTGCTTTATTTCTTTTTTCATTTCTATGAGATACAGGGTGAGCTCTTCAATTTTTTCCATCTGCTTTGCAAACATCATAGTCATGTCAATACCGCCATCCTGCACCAGTTGCTCTGCTGAGGGGATGCCCGGTAGATGCTGCTTATCTTTTATAAATGCTTCCACTTCATGCAAAGCCTTTAATTGATAGCCCGGTGCAAATACATGATCAGCCCAGTTGGCACTTGTTTTAATGGCCACTTTTACTTTTTCGGTAAGAATACCCTGCTCTACATAAAGCCTGTAGCCGGCCGGCATTGTTACTGAACCGATGCGTACATTTCCGGCCACATCCAGCTTAGCCGCAGGGGCAGCAATGCCAATACCCATATTGCCTGCATCAGTAATGGTGAGTTTTGAGCCGAGGTTAGTGGTATTGCTGTATGCCCAGAATTGCAGGCTGTTGCTGCCATATGCGCTGGTCATATTATAGATCCGCCACAGGCTGGCAGCATCCGGTGCCGTCTTCAGCGGATTGATTAACCCAAATCCGCCACCTTCACTGCTGGAAATAGTTGACGAAATATAGCTGCTTGCATTGGCCACTCCATTCACATTCAGGCTGCCATTCACATCCAGTTTTGCCACAGGCGTTTGGGTGCCTACTCCCATATTTCCGGCATCGGTAATGGTTAGTTTTGGCCCCAGGTTGGTTGTGTTGGTATATGCCCAGAATTGCAAACTGTTGCCATACGCCCCCGTCATATTATAAATGATCCAGTTATTGGCATTGGGATGTGTTTTTAACGGGTTTTGTAATGACACACTTCCCCCCTCATTTGTAGCAATTGAAGAAACCAATTGCTGTGCATTGGTTAAACCTGCGCCGAGGATGCACAGCAGCAGCAACGGCGGGGTAATTATTTTTTTCATGTTGTATGTTTTTAGCTAGTTAAATGCATAAGCATATGGCAGCCCATGCTTATTATTTTTTCTTTTTTAAAGTTTGTATCTCCTGCTGCTGCATTTTGTTTTCCTGCTGCAATTCAGTGAGTTGTTTATTCATGGCAATCAGGTGCAAAGTGAGTTCTTCTATTTTTTCCATCTGCTTTGCCAGCATTGCGCTTACATCCACACCGCCTTCATCAACCAGTTGCTGTGCGGATGGTATGCCGGGAAGATGCTTGTTTTTCAGAATAAATTTTTCCACCTGTGCAAGCGGCTGCAGTTTGTACTTTTTATCAAATACATAGTCACTCCAGTTGGCAGTACCTCTCAGCGCTACTTTTACTTTTTCGGTTAGTATGCCACGCTCTACAAATAATTTATACCCGGCCGGCAGCGAAGGCACATTGCCTACAACAACGGCATTACCAACATCGCTCAGGATTAAATTGGACGTGGCTTTTCCGCCCCTGATATACGTGTCTTCTGTAGTGGAAAAGTTGAAGTGAGAGGCATAGGTGGAGCCAACAAAAATGGCGGATCCCCCGGATGAATTTCCTTTTACACCCACCAGCCCGTTTTGTGCCTGCAGCAATCCCTGCGAAATGGTGGGGCTTCCTGCATTACCCAGTATAACGGATGATCCAACATCGCCTATTATTACCCTTGATGTGCCTAAGCCGCCACGGATATAGGTATCTTCTTCTGTGGAGTAATGAAAATGACTGGCATAGGTAGAACCCACAAGTATTGCCGAGCCACCGGCACTGTTTCCCTTGTTTACATAAATTCCATTGGGGAAATTGTTGGTTTGTGCACTTAGTACTGCTGAAATGCCCAGGCAGGCCAGGCTTGTAAAAATGATTTTTTTCATTGTATGTGTTTTGTGCATTTATGGATGCAGCCATAAATGCTGGTGATGAGATGCTTAGTGATTGATTTGTTTTAATTGGAGCCTTAACCCGGCTATTTCTTTCTGCATGGCATCGTTGCGTTGTTTTTGCAGTGCAGCTTCTTTATCTATGGCGATGATGTACAGGGTGAGTTCTTCTATTTTGGCCAGCAACCTGGCATCCATGTCTCCCAGGTCAAGCCCTTCTTTCACCACTTCGCCGGCCGCTGGTATGCCCGGAAGGTGCTGGTGCTGCTGAATGTACTGCTCTACCTGCTTAAGGGCAGGCAGCTCATATTTTTTGTCAAATACATAGTCGGCCCAGTTGGCAGAAGTTTTAACGGCTACCTTCACTTTTTCGGTAAGTATGCCCTGTTCTACAAAAAGCTTGTAGCCATTGGGAGAGGTAACGTTACCAATCATTACTTTGCCGGTGGTTTTTTCTATCTGCAAAGCCGACCATCCAACTGAGCTTGTCCAGAAGGAAACATTGGTTCCGTTATTGCCCACAAAGCAGTCGTTGCTGTTGCCATTCAGCCATATGCCGCCGTTGCCGGAAGCATCACCGGTAAGTATACGGCCATTGGTGCGGATATCAACATTGCCGCCACCGCCACCAAAAACATCCAGCTTTGACGCTGGTGAACCTGTGCCGATACCTGTATTGCCCGTTGTTTTGTTAATCTGGAAAGCAGCCCAACCCTGGCTGCCTGTCCAGAACCCTACATTGGTGCCATTATTGCCTACAAAGCAATCGTTGCCTTCTCCATTCAGCCATACACCACCGTATCCGCCTGCATCACCTGTGGCTATGCGTCCGTTTATTCTCAGGTCTACACTACCACTGCCTCCACCAAACACCTGCAATTTGGCATTGGGTGCAGCCGTGCCAATACCCACATTGGTACTGCTGATTACATTATTACCGCTAGAAAAAAGCTGCGCCTTACTACCTGTACCCAATACCAGTAAGCAAGCCGGAATAAAAAATTTCTTCATTATTTTAGTTTTTTAATTGATTCTGATGCAATCGATTAGCCGCTGACTGCTTTACTGCTTCAGCAGTTATATTTCAGCGCCGCTTTTTCAGTGCCTGCACTTCTTTTTTCAGTTGTTCATTCTCTTTGTTCAGTTCAATCATATACAATGTGAGCTCTTCAATCTTTTCCATTTGCCTGGCAAACATCTGGTTCATGTCAATGCCACCTTCTTTTACCAACGCTTCAGCAGAAGGAATGCCGGGGAGATGACTGTATTGTTGGATGAATGTCTCCACTTCAGATAATGGTTTCAGTTTGTAGCCGGGTGCAAATACATGGTCGGCCCAGTTAGCGCTTGTTTTTAATGCTACTTTTACTTTTTCGGTAAGGATGCCCTGCTCTACATATAGTTTATATCCTGCCGGCATGGTGGTATTACCAATAAGCACTTTACCTGTTACATTAAGGCCCAGGTTTTGCGACTGGTTGTCAACAAACTTCAGATTGCGGAATCCGCCATCATTCGACAATTCTATACGGCCTTCATCCTGCCCGCCGTTGTGAAAAGAAATGGAAGCCCTTCTGCCGCTTGCAGCAGTATTTTCTGCCAGTGCTACAGTAAACTGGGCCACACCTGAGCAGCACTCTCCGGCATTATCCCTGGAGAACAATGCCTGGCCCACAACATGTATGCCCAGCCCCAGCCCCTGGTTGTCAAAAAATTTGATACTTCTGAAACCTGCGTCCCTGGAGAGTTCCAGCTTGCCTTCGTCAAAGCCTGCGTTGTGAAATGAGATGCCGGCTTTTCTTCCGGTACCCACGGTATTTTCTGCCAGTGCCAATGTATAATTGCCACCGGAGCAGCATTCACCTGCCTGATCTCTTGAGAAAAGGGCCTGGGTGCCCTGTACGAATTGTGCTGAAGCAACTGCATGTAAGCAGAGCACAGTCACTGTTGTTAACAGTACATGTTTCATGTTGTAATAGTTTAGTTATTAATGCCTACTCATATCGCTTTTCGGCAAAAGGCGTTTGGCTGGTATACCGGCATACAGGGGTAAGCTGGTTAAGGATAAATAAATGGTATATTAATTCAGGCAAAAAAATGCATGCTTCTCAAAATTGAAAAGTTTAGATTTTTGCCAATTACTGCGTATTTCTTCCTGGGCCTCCTGATTCAAAAGCAGTTATTGATGTTAATATATGATGGCTGATTTTGGGTAAAATTCTTCACAGTTAATCCGGTTTGCCCTCACTGGTATGCTTGTGTAAATATATATAATAAAAATAAAAAAGCAAATAATTTAAAAATTAATTTATTGTTATGCCGGTATGTGATGTGGCTGTAATAAAGACCGCCGGAATGCATCCGGACAATCATCCGGCTGCTGTTAAAAGCGGTGTTTATTGTCCGGTATTTTGTATCTTCATTTACAAAAAAATATCAACGGATGTCTGCAAATGAATCAATAAAACGAATATTGCCCGGCGACCGCATGTCACGTGTGGTGGTACACAATGGAACTGCTTATTTCTCAGGCCTTGTTCCCGATAATCTTACCGGTGATTTTGAAGTCCAAATGAAGGAAGTGCTGGATAAGATTGACAACCTGCTGGCTGAATTGGGCAGTGATAAGACTAAAATGCTGTCGGCGGTGATTTACCTGCCGGATATTGGTTATTTCAGCAGGATGAATGCGTTGTGGGATAATTGGGTGGTGCCGGGGCAAACACCTGCAAGGGCCACCGTTGGCGCAAAGCTTGCCCGGGATGAATATTTGATTGAGATAATGATTGTAGCTGCTGTGTAAAAGGAAAAACATTTACCGGGCTGCAAATAGATGTAAACAGGATGAGTACCTTTTTAAGTTTTCATGTTAAAACAAGCGACAGGCAAAACCTGTGTGTACTGCTGAGTGAACTGTCGGGGCTTACACAAAAAGACAGCGGACACTTAACGGCTGAATATTATGAACGCATCAGTAACAGCACCGATGCCCAACCCGATTGGCTGCTGATCAGTAAGCCGGAGAATGGCTGGATACATGTGCTTTACAACAACTTTGGGAAGCTGCATTTTTGGGGTGAATTTATTTCACGCAGCATGCACACAACCTTCATACAACTGATGGGGCAAACCACGTCGGATGCTTATTATTTTCTTCAGTATAACAATGGAGCATTGCGCAGAGAGATTGATGTGCTGGCTTGTGATGGATTGGTATTGACCGATGATGGAGAAAAATATCCTTTTGAACAGGACCCGCTTTTGCCGGATGACCCCGAAGAAACTGGTATTACATTTGATTTTGACACCCTTGAAATGTATTGTTCGCATTTTGGTACTGATGTAGCGGCATTTTATGCGAATATGGAACAGGAAGAGTATATCATACTGGAATAGAAGCAAATGCGGTACAACCCGGAAAACATTTCTTACTCATGCCTAAGCGCCTCAATTGGATTGAGCTTCGCTGCCTTGTGAGCAGGGTAGAGGCCTGCCAGTATGCCCACTACTGAACACATAAAAATGGCGGCAATCACCCAGCCGAGTGGAAATACAAAGCCTGATTTAAGGTAAATACCCACCAGGTTTCCCAAAACCAGCCCTGCTGTAATGCCTGCTGCTGCACCAATAAGGCTGATGAGTACAGACTCCCACAGGAACTGGGCACGCACATCGCTGCCTTTACCACCCAGGGCCTTGATTAGCCCAACTTCTTTGGTGCGCTCATTTACTGCTACCAGCATGATATTCATCAGGCCGATAGCAGCGCCGATAAGGGTGATAAAAGCTATGGCAATGGTGGCATATTTCAAAAATCCAAGATTGGTAATCACTTTAGCTGCAATGCTGTCGCTCTTGTCCACATAAAAATTATTATCCTCCTTTACATCCAGCTTGCGTATGGGCCTGAAGGTACCCTGCGCTTCACCAATGGCTGCTTCCATCATTTTGAGGTCATTCACCATTACTGCGATGTTAAATGACTGGTTTTGTATTTCGTATAACCTGCGGATATTATTGCAGGAAGTAATGACCACCTTATCAGGATTGGCAAAAGCACTGGAGCCTTTGTCTTCCAGTACACCAATCACCCTGTAGCTGTTATGGTTAACCTTGATAACCTGGTCAACCGCTTTTTTGGTATTGCCGGGGTACAATTTATCGGCAACAACGCTGCCCAGTACACATACGCTTCTGCCGGTTTCCACTTCTGTTTTGGAGATATTGCGCCCAAAAGCCAGTTTGTATCCGTTAATGAGCAGGTAGTCTTCATCTGCACCCACCACTCTTACATCGGGGTTCGTTTTTTTCTGTGTTGTATTTACCACGGCATTATTGGGGCCGCCAATGGCAATGCTCACTGCTGCAGGAAAAGTATAATTTTCCTTAAAGGTTCTTGCCTCATCATAAGTAATCAGTTTGCCGGTATTTGATTTTTTTTCTTTCAGCGAAGCCTTGCTTACTTTTTTTGTATCCCTGTTGCCACCTCCAAACCGGATGGTACGTTCTTTGAAGCGCAGGCTGAATGAATTGGCACCCATGGTGGAAAAAGTGGTGGTAAGGCTCTTACTGGCAGCTTCAATGCTGGTGATGATGAGTATGAGCGCACCTATACCCATCGCAATAATAGCTACAGTAATACCTGTACGCAGCTTGTTGCTTTTGATAGTGCGGTAAGAAAGTGCCAGTATATCCTTGAACTCCATGGTAATTTGTTACACTAAGTTAGCGCCAAAATAACATACATGGCCGAAAAGTTTTGCAGGAGGCTGATCTGGTTAAAGGCTGTGCAACCAGTACAGTATCATTTCAGGATAAATGCCTATGAGTATAATCAGGATGGCAGTAAATACCAGTAACGCCTTAAAGCCGGGAGTGATGTCCCATTCCTGCTGTGCATTGGCAGCTTCATCCTTAAAAAACATGGCTTGTATAACCCTGAAATAATAATAAGCGCTGATGGCAGCACACAATACCGCCAGTATGATGAGCCAGATATGATGACCGTCTTTTGCAGCTGCCATCAGCATGTAAAACTTACTGATAAAGCCTGCTGTTAGCGGTATGCCGGTAAGCGACAATAAAAAAACAGTTGCAGTTACTGCCAGCAGCGGCTGCTTTTTTGCGAGGCCGTTAAAACCGTCTACAGTATAGTCGTTCATTTTTATCAGCACGGCAAAAATACCGATGGTGGCCAGGCTGTAAGCGGCACTATACAGTATGATGCCATCTTTTGCTTCATCATTCAATGCAAAAAGGCCAAAAAGCATAAATCCGGCCTGGGCGATGCTGGAATAAGCCAGCATGCGTTTTACACTCTGCTGAAATACGGCGGTAAGGTTACCGGTAATCAGGGTGGCAGCCGTGATGATAACAATCAGTTTTTGCCATGCGGGCTGCATGGTACCGAATGATTTTTCGAACAGGCGGATAAAGGCGATAAAGCCCGCAGCTTTAACGATGGTGGCCATGAAGGAGGTGAAAACTGCAGGAGCACCGTCGTACACATCGGGTGTCCAGAAATGGAAGGGCGCCGCAGAAACCTTGAAAGACATGGCCACCAGCAGCAGTACCATACCCACTGCCAGCATAGGGGCCATCTTACCGCCACCAAGGTTGAGGTTGCCCAGTGTAAAAGAAGCCAGCTCATTACCACCGTAAATGAAGGCAATACCCATGAGCATGATACCTGTTGAAAAAGCCCCCATGAGGAAATATTTCAAAGCTGCTTCATTGCTCTTGAGGTTGCGCTTATCGCTGCCGGTTAAAATGTACAGGGGAATAGAGATAATCTCAATACCAACAAACAGCATCAGCAGTGTGTTGTAAGAGGAGGCGATAGATACGCCGCAAAGCACAAAAAATATCAATGCAAAGTACTCTGATACATTACTGCCCACTTTTTCAATATCCCTGCCGTTGAGCATAAAATACAGCAACGAGCAGATAAGAGCGATATTATTAAACATCAGGCCAAAGGGTTTGAAATCAAACATCCCCCTTGTATCAAATGTAAAGATGGGACTGCCCATCAGTTCCATGCAATTCACTATCAATGCCAGTACTGCTCCTGCCATTGCAAGGTATTTTGGGGTGGATTTACTTTTGATAAATACACCACCAAACATTAGTACCACTCCCCAGATTGCTGTTATTATAATTGCGCTCATATCTTATCAGTATTCTGTGCCGGGCATTTACCCGTTGTTCAATTTTGAAATTAAGGCCTGTACTGAGTCCTTTGTAAGGTCTATCAGCGGCTGTGGAAATACACCGGTTATGAAGATGGCTACCACCACCACGCTGAGTATTATCTTCTGGCTGGTGCTGATATCCCTTACCATCTGTGTAAGGCTGTTGGCTTCGCCCAGGAAAACCTTCTGCACCATATTAAGGGTGTACACTGCCGCCAGTATGATGCTGATGCCTGCCAGTGCCGTTAACCATACATTGAACTGGTACAGCCCGCTGAACATCATGAACTCACCCACAAAGGCATTGGTAAGCGGCAGGGCGATATTGGCAAAAGCAATGATTACCAGCATGATGGTAAGCACAGGTGCTTTGTGCGCCACACCGCCCAATTGCGACATTTTGCGAACACCCAGTTGCTTTTCTAACAGGTCAATCACTATCCACAGGCCAATGATGTTGATACCGTGGCTGAACATCTGTATCATTACACCCTGGAATGCCATTTCTTTATTGGCAAAAAGGGATGCGCACATCAGCCCTATGTGGGCAATGGACGAGTAAGCTGCCAGCCGTTTGAGGTCGTCCTGCACAATGGCAATACAACTTGCATAGATCATGCCCGCCACTGCAAAGGCGATGATGGCCGTATCAAACAAGGCAGTTGCAGCCGGAAATACGGGTATCAGCCAGCGGATAACAGCCAGCAATCCCATTTTAACCATGATGCCGCTGAGTACCATGGTAGTTGCCGTGGGCGACTGCTCATAAGTATCGGGCTGCCAGGTATGAAAGGGGAATATGGGCATTTTGATGGCAAAGGCGATAAAGAAAAGCCAGAACATCCATTTTTGATCAGCTGCAGATAATTGTACGTTCTGGAAATTCTTTAAAGAAAAAGAGTGGTCGGAATAGCCTGCAACCGGTAATGTATGCTGGTACACATATAAAATGCCGGCAAGTAAAAGCAATGATCCTGCAAAAGTGTACACAAAAAATTTGAATGTGGCCTGTATCCTTTTTTCTCCACCCCAGCGGCTGCACAAAAAATAAACAGGAATCAGGGCCAGCTCCCAGAACATGTAAAATACAAGTGCATCCATTGCAGTAAACACACCCATTAGTCCGCCCTGAGCCAGCAGCATCAGTCCGTAAAAGGCATTGGTATTTTTGTATTCAGTTTTATAGGTAGCTGTAAAAATTATAGGGAAAGCGATGGCTGTTAGCAAAGTGAGTATGCGCCCGGTGCCATCCAGCCCCACGGCAAAGCTGCTGCCGATATACTTCAGCCATTCATAGCTTACGTTGTTAAGGCAGAAATTCTTTTCAGAGGTATCTGTATACAGCAGGCTTGTAAGTGATACGCACAGTGTAAGGATGGAGGCAAACAACGCCCATCCCTTTGCCATATTTTTATTGCCCAGCATAAAAGTTACCAATCCTGCCAGTATGGGTAACCAGATGAGCAATTCGGGAAAGGTTATAATGATAGTTTCACAATTCATATTAACAGTTGATCCTGGTTAATGTATTACCAATTCTATTTTCTAAATAAACAATTGTACAATTAAAAACACAATTATCCCGATGACCATCATCAGTACATAATTGCCCACATTTCCGTTCTGCAAAAGCCTTATCTGCCTGCTGCCATAATTGATGCTTTTGCCAATGCCATTTACAAAGCCATCAATGCCTCTTTTTTCTATCACATTGTTAAACAGGGCCGACAGTTTTTGTAAAGGTTTTGTAATAATGGCTGCGTACAGTTCATCCACATACCATTTGTTTTGCAGCACTTTGCCAAAGCCTGTTGCTTCGGTATTGTCCACTTTTTTTGTTTTGATAAAAGCAAAAATAACGGCTGCAATCACCAGTGCGATGGCAAGCCCCATCAGCATCAGCTCAGTGGAATGGGATAATTCATGTGCTGATTTTTCGCTGCTTAATACAGGAGCCAGGAAGGCATGCAGCTGGTCGCCACCTGCTTTGAATACTTCGGGAATGCCCACAAAGCCACCAATGATTGACAATATGGCCAGTATCACCAGCGGTACCGTCATGGCCGGGGGGCTTTCGTGCAGGTGATGTTTTTGTTCTTCTGTACCACGGAAACTGCCGTTAAAAGTAAGGAACAGCAACCTGAACATGTAAAAAGCGGTAAGTATGGCACCAATTAAAGCACCGGCATATAAAATCTTATTGTGTTCAAATGCGCTGATGAGTATGGCATCTTTACTAAAGAAACCAGAAAGGGGAGGGAAACCTGCAATGGCCAGGCATCCAATTAAAAAAGTTATGTAAGTGATTTTTAATTTCCCCTTTAAACCGCCCATTTTGGTAATATCCTGTTCACCGCCCATGGCATGTATCACACTGCCCGAGCCAAGGAATAACAATGCTTTAAAGAATGCATGCGTCATTACATGAAAAACAGCAGCGGTATAGGCGCCCATACCCAGTGCCAGGAACATATAGCCCAGCTGGCTTACTGTACTGTAGGCAAGTACCTTTTTAATATCGTTTTGTTTGAGGGCAATGGTGGCAGCCAGTAATGCTGTGGCAAGGCCAATAACTGCAATGATGTGCTGGGTGGTTTCGGCCATTGAAAACAATAGATTGCTGCGGGCAATCATGTACACACCGGCTGTAACCATGGTAGCAGCATGTATCAGTGCCGATACGGGTGTGGGGCCGGCCATGGCATCGGGCAGCCAGGTAAACAGGGGTATCTGGGCACTTTTACCCGTGGCACCCACAAAGAGCAGCAGGGTAATGCCGGTAATATCGGTGGCAGTAAGTTTAGCCAGTGATGCGGCTGTAAAAACCTGGCTGTATTCCGCACTGCCCGTTTTGGCAATGAGCCAGAAGATGGCCAGCAGGAAACCCAGGTCGCCAATGCGGTTCATCACAAATGCTTTTTTAGCAGCGGCATTGTAATTGTTATTTTTAAACCAGAAGCCGATGAGCAGGTAAGAACAGAGGCCAACGCCTTCCCAGCCGATGAACATGGTAACAAAGCCGGAGCCCATTACCAGCAGCAGCATGGAAAATACAAAGAGGTTGAGGTAGGCAAAATATTTTGCAAAATCTTTGGGTTCCTCGCTGTGCATGTAGGCGGTGGAGTACACATGTATAAGAAAGCCCACACCGGTAATGATGAGCAGGAACAGCGATGACAAGGCATCCAGCTGAAAAGCAAAGCTGATGTGCAGCGAGGGGATGCTGATAAACTCAAACAATTGTACCGTAGCCGTGTTACCGGCTTTGACCTCCATAAAAACCAGGAGACTGATTACAAAAGATGCCAGTACAACACCACTGCCGGTAATACCTGCAAGGCCTCTTGACAACTGCTTTCTGCACAGCCCGTTGATCAAAAAACCAACAAGCGGCAAAACAGGAATAAGCCAGGCCAGTTCAAAAATTTTACTCATAAAGCCAAAACCCCCTTGGGCTTTTACCCCCGCAATTGTAAAAACTGCGGGGCATGTTAAAAATTATTTCATTATTGCTGCCATCAGTGTTTCCGGAGAAACAGGGATGGTTAATTCTTCAGCCTGTTCAGGAAATTAATGTCTACCGAATGTGTATTTCGGTAAAGCATTACGATAATGGCCAGTCCCACACTCACTTCTGCAGCAGCCACTACCATGATGAAGAATACAAATACCTGGGCATCGCTGGCCAGGCTGGGATAAGCCGCCGTGGACGGGGCCATAGCATGCATTTTACTGAATGCTACCAGCAGCAGGTTTACGGCATTCAGCATCAGCTCAATACACATAAACACTATGATGGCATTGCGGCGGGTAAGCACACCAGCCACACCTATACAAAAAAGTGCCACTGCCAGTCCTATATACCATTTGATTTCCATACTCTTATAATTTTACATAAACACCTACACCTATCGTTGATGAGGCCGGGGCCACACCCAATATGTCGCCAAGCTTCCTTTTTACCACTCCATTGAAAATATCAACAGCTTTGTAAGAGGCAGACTTGGTTAAAAATTTTGTTATCAGACCGGTACCAATGGTGCTTAAACCACCAATGATGGCACCCTGGTAATCTTTTTTTGCAGCGGCTTTGTCAATACCCTTTACAGCACCATATACTGATATAGCGGTACCCGCATAAGCGGCAATCTTGTAAATGGTCCTGCCGGTTTTAAACATCCTGAAATATTTATCCACCTGGTCGTTCTTTTTCAATCCCAGTATTTCGCCCACCTTAAAAATTTTGGTAATGGGCTGATTTCCCAGCGAAAATTTAGGTGCAAAACCTTTTTTCACATTCAATACCTTGCCTACAATATCATCCAGGTCAAATATTTTTTTAAGGTCAATCTGTGCCTGGCTTTTACCGATGCAGGCTGCTGTGAAAAATGCTACCACCAGAATTTTCTTCATAATTTATTGTTTTATTGATCTGTCTATTGTTCTTTTTTTGCGATTACTACTGCACCAATGATGGCGCTTAAAAACAGCACACTGCTTATTTCGAATGGAATTACATAATCTGTAAACAATGTTTTGCCCAGTACTTTTATCAATCCCACATCCCCTGTGCCCATCTGTACCTGCTGCTGGTGCAGAAATTGCTCTGAGTTGCGGAGTGCTGCAATGATTACCAGCATCAGCGACAGCCCTGAAACCAATGAAGCGATGAAGATATTGTTACGTCTTGGGGGTTCGCTGTCGGCATTCAGGTTCATCAGCATCACCACAAACAGGAATAGTACCATGATGGCCCCGGCATATACGATGATGTTTACCACTGCCAGAAACTGGGCATTTAAAAGGATATAATGCCCCGAGATGGCAAAAAATACCACGATGAGCCAAAGCACGCTGTGTACCGGGTTTTTGCTGGTAACCACAGCGCAGGCACCTGTTAATGCCATTGCACTGAGAAAAATAAATAGTATGGTTGTTATACTCATGATGCTTGTACCGTTGTACTGTTAATTATTGGCCGTTGTTTTTTGCTGCGCCCTGTTGCCCAGCGCTTTTTGGTATGCTTCCGCCTCTTCTACCGGGTGGGGAATGAGTAAGTCATCCTTACCGTAGATAAACCCTTTCCGTTCGTAATTGGCCGGGGCAAAAGTTTCACTTAAATAGATAGCATCTTTGGGGCAAGCTTCTTCGCAAAGGCCGCAAAAGATGCAGCGCAGCATATTGATCTCGTATTTAGCTGCATATTTTTCTTCCCGGTACAGGTTTTCTTCACCTTTTTTCCTTTCGGCAGCTTCCATGGTTATGGCTTCTGCCGGGCAGGCTACGGCGCAAAGGCCACAGGCTGTACAGTTTTCTCTGCCGGCCTCATCCCTGTTAAGTACATGCAGGCCCCGGAATACCGGGCTGAAGGGGCGCTTTTTTTCAGGATAATTGATGGTTGCCTTCTTTTTAAAGATATGTTTAAAAGTGATAAACATACCTTTTACAATGGCAGGGAGGTACATACGCTCCAGGAAACTCATCGGTTTACGCTCTACAAATTTGCCCCTGTTGGTTAATGTCGTTTGCATATTTTATTTATTCTGTGCGCCAATTGCAGCGCAAATATATTTTTTAACTTTAAAAGGGCCATCCCTTTTCTTTAAACAGTATAAAAGCACCTGTACCCAGCATGTTCAGCAGCGCTAAAGGTATTAATATCCTCCAGCCAAGGTTCATCAACTGGTCGTAACGGAAACGGGGGATGGTCCACCGTACCCACATGAACAGGAAAAGAAAGAAGGCTGTTTTAAGTAACAATGCCGAAGTACCTATTAATGCTGCAATATTGGGTGAAAAATTGGCTTCATTTACGAATGGCATATCATAACCACCAAAAAACAGGGTGGCCATTATGGCGCTGCTTACAAACATATTGATGTATTCTGCAAACAGGAAGAAGCCAAGTTTCATACTTGAGTATTCTGTATGGTACCCGCCTATCAGTTCATTTTCTGCCTCGGGCAGGTCAAAAGGTGTACGGTTACATTCTGCAAAAGAGCAAATGAGGAAAATGAGAAAACCCAGTGGCTGGTAAAGGATGTTCCACCATCCTGACTGCTGCTGCACCACCATTTCTTTAAGGCTGAGGGTACCTGTTACCATCAGCAGAGCAATAAGGGCAATGCCCATGGGCAGCTCGTAACTGATGATTTGAGAAGCAGCCCGTAAGGCACCAATCAGGGAGAATTTATTATTACTGGCCCAGCCGCCGATCATAATACCGTAAACGCCCATACTCACCACACCAAAAACAAACAGGATACCGATGTTTACGTCAGTTATCTGCAGGCTGATATCACGACCGAAAAGATGCAGCGTATCACCCCAGGGGATTACGGCACTCGTCATCATCGCTGTAAGCATGGCTAAGCAGGGGCCAAGTATAAAAAGAAACTTTGTGGAAAAAGCAGGGATGATCTCTTCCTTAAAGAAAAGCTTGAGGCCATCTGCCAGCGGCTGCAGCAATCCAAAAGGTCCGGCACGGTTGGGGCCCCGCCTGTCCTGTATAATTGCAGCCACTTTGCGTTCGGCAAATGTAGCATACATGGCGATTATTAGTGAGGCAGAAACCACCACCACAATAAGTATGAGTTTCTCAATAACTACAGGCCATTCAATTGATAATAACATTATTCAAAATCTTTTATTAATTGTTCAACTTTTTTATCACTACTTACCAGGAATTACACTGATTACACGAATTTATGTATCGTTGACAGATGAACGCCCCCCACACACCATTCTGTACATTACTTATCAACAAATCAACCTGTCAACTTGCTTCCCTCAGCATAAGCTCCCCAATACCTACTTTTTATTCACCTCACTCACACTGTGTATATTCATCAGCAATTTAGGGGCCCTGCCATCCATCACTTTCTGCATCGTTTCGCCTGGTTTCACTCCATTTTCATAATGCCCCTGAGATATTACTGAATGCCTGTTTACTTTTGTTGGTCCTTCAACCTCCCAGTCGCCTGTTTTCTTTTTATCAAAGCGGCAGGTATTGCATATCCATCCGGGTTTACCATCGAAACTCTGCACTTCGCCCCATTGATCTTTACGGCTGGTAACCCTGTACACTTCGTCACCACGCAGCCACAGCGTAGTTTTACCGCAGCAGCCGGGTGTATCGCAGTTACGGTGTGCATCTACCGGTTTGGTAAACCATACCCTGTTTTTAAAGCGGAAAGTTTTATCCGTTAAGGCACCTACCGGGCATACATCAATCATATTGCCGCTGAAATCGTTGTCAACAGCTTTTTCGATGTAAGTGCTTATCTCTGCATGGTCGCCACGGCTGAGGATGCCATGCACCCTTTTGTCCGTCAGCTGGTCGGCCACGTAGGTGCACCTGTAGCAAAGGATGCAGCGGGTCATGTGCAGTTGTATCTTATCGCCAATATCAATTTTTTCGAATGTTCTTCTGTCAAATTCATAGCGGGTACCTTCCTTACCGTGGGAGTAGCCCAGATCCTGCAGGTGGCATTCACCAGCCTGGTCGCAGATGGGGCAGTCCAGCGGATGGTTCATAAGGAGAAACTCCACTACGCCATTGCGGGCATCCGTCACCCTGTCGCTGGTGCAATTTTTTACAACCATGCCATCCATTACCGTAGTGCGGCAGCTTGCCACCAGCTTGGGCATAGGGCGTGGGTCGGCAGTGGAGCCGGCGGCTACTTCCACCAGGCAGGTACGGCACTTGCCCCCGCTGCCCGCCAGCTTGCTGTAATAGCACATGGCAGGCGGGGTAACATCGCCACCAATTTGACGGGCTGCGTTGAGTACCGTAGTACCCGGTTCCACCTCAATGGTAATGTTGTCGATTGTTACCTTAAATAATTGTTTCTGTTCAGACATTGATTAATTCGTTTATATCTGCTTGATACCTGTTTTTTAACAGGTATTCTAAAATTAGTTTTATTTTCCTGATATGGTTATCAGAATTTTTATAATGCTCAAAAATAAAATCCATCAGTTTAATAAATCTTGGCTTACTTAAAAGCACCTCATAGATTGATTTCGACTCCTCAATAAATTCTTTTAAACTCTCATATCCAAAATCTGCTACTGATTTACCTTCAGTTTTTAAAAATTCATTTATCCATATTTCAAACTCAACTGGTTTCAGTTCAATTACAAACTGAATACTTCCTGCAAACTTACTTACATGTATGTACTCTCCAATTGTAACCATTCCTTCAATTTCGGTCTCTTTCAGGTAGACAGTAAGCTCTTTTTTGTCATGATCCACCACACCAACTGAAAAACTTCCTTTTGCCCGCTCTGTGATACTCTTAAGTACTTCATTCTTGTTTTTTTCCTTCCTTATTATCTTACTGTCGTTTAGTAACCGGCCAAAAAAATAATAATCTGCCCAGCACTCCACACCAATTACTTTCTGCATATCAGGCGTTTTCTTTCCAAAGGTTTTCGTAGTTAAAAAATATGTTTAAGCCGTTATTAAATACATCTTCACTTTTTTCTGGACTTAACCATCTCACAGCAGTTTCTCCATTTTCCAGCCCTACCATATAAATATTGGTTTCATTCCTGCTTTCCTCATCACGCAATAATTCATCTATAAAATACTGATTATGCGTAACGATAAAATATTGATTATTGTTTTTGTCATACTTTATTGCATTGGTAATATCCAATATATATGGCTCATATAAATGCGATTCAGGCTCTTCAAACAATAATATAGCATCATTATTGCTCAGTATTGCTGTATGATGAAAAATAAGCCTTTGTAAGGTTTCTGCAAGTAGGTCAAAATCCAAAATTAGAAAAGAACCATCACTTAACTCTTTCAATATGGAAAAAATGCCTGAGCTCTCAGGACGAGATGTTTTAAGTTTAAAAGTATTTAATATGCCCAACACCTTATTTTTCACTTCTGGTATTGAGAAAATAATATCTGTCATGTTTTCGCCAAATGGAGTAATAAGATATTTAGAGTTAGTTTCAAAATTGGACCGCAATGATTGTTTGTCGAAAACATATTTACGAATTGGTTTTATTTCATTGTATTTATAGTTGGTCGAGTGAGAGGAAATACTGGTAGCCCTATCAATATGATTTTTATAACTAATGGCCTTGACTTGGCCTTTGGCTTCAAGTATGCCTGTATTATCTTCACTTGCTATATTAAATGCTATTTCTATTCCGGGAATAGCCTCTATGGACATTGTAAGTTTCCGATTTAATGAAACCACTCCATGTTCGGTTATTAAACCATCAAAAAAAAGTTGCGATGCTTTCGTTATCCGAGTTAGCTTTTGAAGACTCAAAGAGGTGCCGAATGAAGGATCTAACATACTAAACAACCCTAACGCTTCCAATATGTTACTCTTCCCGACATTTGGCGGCCCCACAAAAACATTAATCCGCTTGCATTCATCAATTGATGCGTGCCGAATGGACTTAAAGTTTTTAATTTCTATGTTGTGTATATTCTCCAAAAATCTTTTTTAATACGTTTACTTTCTTTTCCTATTCAAATTGTATGTTGCTCCCAGCGCCCAAAATGCCTCTCCAAAAAAGAAATGCTGCCTGCCCCTTCCTTCAACACCTTTTTTATGCAGGATAATGTCCGGCATATTGATGTAACCACCCTTTGTTTCTAACCGCATAATAAAATGCTTAAAAAATACACCCTGCATACCCGCAACCCCACTTATTCCGTAACCTGATACATGAAACCTGTCGTTGCGTTCATAATCCAGGAACTTCACATTTGTTTTTGGCACCAGCACACCTGCTCCTGCTCCATAATACCAGTTTACAATACATTTCTCCGTTTTGGAGTGGTACAACTCTTTGTATTTCTCCACGGCAAAATGTACATAATTCAACCCGTCAGTATGCTCAAATGTCAAAAAATCTGTTGTGAGCTGTTCCGGGCCTCCAAATACTCTTTCAAACTGCCCTGGTCTGTTTATCGTTCCCAATGCCGTTACAGTCTGATTATTACTTACAACATACTTCATGTGATCAACCCCAACACTCACTGCCAACCCTGGCTTGATAAAATAACCAATCCGCACATTTGTTTGCGGTATGGTTACCCTGTCGGGCTGGAGGTAATTATGATAGGATAACTTAGTAGGCTTGTCTTTTGCCCTTACATTCAGCAATTTAATATCATAATCTGCCCCTTTCAGTGTTATATCACTCCTTGAGTAACACTCCCTGTTCCAGCCCCAATATACATAAAACTGACCCTTTTTCAGGGGATCATATTTTTTTATATCCTGCGCCCTTGCCGTTGTTGCTGCCAACAAAAGCAACAACGCCGCTCCGATGATTTTCATAAAGTACAATTCCTGTTTATCGTTTATCTCCTTTATGCTTTTGCCAGTTCCAATGGGTCGGCATAATGCGCCAGCCCGTAATTTCTTGTCAAACATTCCTCCGGGTTCAGCACATGCCATTCAAACTCATCCCTGAAATGGCGGATGGCCGCTGCTACGGGCCATGCTGCTGCATCACCCAGCGGGCAAATGGTATTACCCTCTATCTTGCGCTGTATATCCCACAACAATTCAATATCGCTCATTTTGCCTTTGCCGTATTCGATATTGTGCAGTATCTTTTTCATCCAGCCGGTACCCTCACGGCAGGGGCTGCATTGGCCGCAGCTTTCGTGGTGGTAAAACCTGGCCAGCGAATAGGTATGGCGCACAATACACTGGTCTTCATCCAGCACTTCAAAACCACCGCTGCCCATCATACTGCCGGTAGCAAAACCACCATCCGAAAGGCTCTCGTAATTCATCAGCCTTGGCTCACCCTTAGCCGTTTTCAGCAGCAG
The DNA here is from genome assembly GCA_031375675.1 of Chitinophagales bacterium. Taxonomy (GTDB): domain Bacteria; phylum Bacteroidota; class Bacteroidia; order Chitinophagales; family Chitinophagaceae; genus Ferruginibacter. Next base: position 42,616 of record JANMIG010000014.1, on the reverse strand, counting down.
GTTGGCAGGTAAAATGGGCACAGAAGAACCACCCGGGATACAGGCTTTCAACCTTTTTCCATTGGCAATACCGCCACAATATTCATCGCTGAAGATAAATTCCTCCACGCTGATGGTCATATCAATTTCATACACACCCGGCTTATTGATATTACCGCAGGCCGACATCAGTTTGGTACCCGTGGAGCGGCCAACGCCGATTTTTGCATATTCCTCGCCACCATCGTTGATGATGGGCACTACTGCAGCCAGGGTTTCCACATTGTTCACTACTGTTGGCCTGTCCCACACACCTTTTACAGCAGGGAAGGGCGGCTTTATCCGTGGATTACCACGTTTGCCCTCCAGGCTTTCAATCAGTGCGGTTTCTTCTCCGCAGATATAGGCACCGGCTCCACGATGTACATATATTTCGCAATCAAAGCCACTGCCCTGTATATTTTTACCCAAAAAGCCGTTGGCCTTTGCTTCACTTATGGCTGTTTCCAGTATGTCCACTATCCAGGCATACTCGCCACGGATGTAGATATAACTCACATTGCTGCCCAGCGCAAAAGAAGACACAATCATTCCTTCTACCAGCAGGTGCGGAATAAATTCCATCAGGTACCTGTCTTTAAAAGTACCCGGCTCACTTTCGTCGGCATTGCATACCAGGTGACGGGGAACGCCTTCGGGTTTGGCAATAAAACTCCACTTCATACCCGCAGGAAAGCCTGCACCGCCACGGCCACGCAGCCCGCTTTTCTTCACTTCTTCCACAATATCGGCCGGTTGCATCTTTAATGCTTTTTCCACGCTGCGGTAGCCACCTTCGCGGCGGTACACTTCGTAGCTGCGGATACCCGGTACATGTGCGTTTGCTAATAATAATTTTTTAGCCATATTGATTTGCTTTTAGCAAATTTTTACTTTTGTTACTAACATTTGTTCTTTTCCCTGCTTCAGTGGCGTCGCACTCTTGTACAGCGTATCGCTACTGAACCTTTCCCGTCACTTATCCTTCCCGCTTATTTTTTCAATTCACAATTAAACATCCAGTTTACGCCAAACCTGTCCTGCAGCATGCCAAACCTTGAGCCCCAGAACGCATCCTGCAAAGGCATGGAAACTGTACCGCCTTCACTCATCTTTTCAAATACCTCATTGAGCCGCTCAACCGTTTCCACATTTACGCTCAGTTGGATATTGCCGTTGGTATTAACCGGCTGCCCTTTGAACACATCCGATACCATGAATATGTTTCCATCAAATGCAAGGCGTGCATGCATCACTTTGTTTTTGTACTCCTCATCAGCGGGCATGGGGCTGTCGCCGTAGCGCTGCATAAACACCACTTCTCCACCCAATGCTGAGGTATAAAAATCCAATGCTTCCTGTGCATTGCCGGGGAAATGTATGTATGCGTTTAATACCATGTTTTAGATTAAATCCTTTAATTTATTTTCAAAGTCCTCCAATTCCATTTTCAAATCTTCCCTGATTATCTTACGCATCAATCCTTTTGGCAAGTCATCATTTTTATGAACTGGTATAGTTGTTACCCTTCCATCTTCATGCCGCATTCTATGATGAGAACCATTTATCCTCACAACAACAAATCCCATCTTTTCCAATAACCTTACCAAGTCTTTACCACTTAATACAACCTGCTTGTTTCCCATAACTCACATTAAGCCAGTTCAAATTCCATTTCCCTGAATCCAACAAAATCATTTACGTTTTCAATCTTTTCTTCCTCCAGGCACATTTCTATAACTTCATGAATATTCTGCATGGCTTCTTCAATAGTATTACCATAGGAATGACAGCCCTTAAACTGCGGGCAGGAAACGATATACACTTTATCCTCATCCTGCTCAATCAGTATTGGTAAATGAATTTTTTTTGCCATAAAATATTATTTAGTTACACGTATCAATTTGTAAAATCTAATTCGCCTTTGCCCTGCACTCCGCAATAATCTCATCCACTCTTTCCTTTGTTAAATGTTCCCGGTATGTTTTGCCCAGCTGCATCATAGGTGCGTAGCCGCAGGCACCCAGGCACTCCACCGTTTTTAGCGTAAACAGGCCATCCGCCGTAGTTTCACCGGCTTTAATGCCCAGTTTCTCGGTAATATAATTGATGATATTGTCACTGCCACTCACCATGCAGGGGCCAGTGTGGCAAACCTCAAACATGTACTTTCCCACTGGCTGCAGGTTGTACATGCTGTAAAAAGTAGCTACTTCATATACTTCTATCGGCTCTATCTGCAGCAACGATGCCACATAGTCCATCGTTTCAGCACTTAACCAGCCACCAAACTCATCCTGTGCCATATGCAGTACCGGCAGCAGCGCACTTTTTTGCCTGCCCTCGGGGTAGCGGCTGATGATTTCGCTTACCTTATTTAATTTTTCTGCTGAAAACTGTTTACTCATGCAGTTTATTTTGTTTGTAATTTTTCTTATAATGTGCAAATATGCCAATGGGCAAATATGCAAAATAAACCCCGTTCAATCAGATGTTTGGCTATTTCCTCAGCTACTCATTCAGCACAAAGGCATTTGCATATTGTTTCATTTGCCCATTTGCAAATTAATTAAGCATCCAATTCCCCTGCTATCAAATTCAAACTGCTCATACACACCACGGCATCACTCAGCATTCCGCCCTTTATCAGTTCAGGGTAACTCTGGTAATACACAAAACATGGCCTGCGGAAATGCAGCCTGTAGGGCGTTCTGCCGCCATCGCTGATGAGGTAGTACCCCAGTTCGCCATTAGCACCTTCCACACTCTGGTACACTTCACCGGCAGGTATATCCGTTTCGCCCATGATGATTTTAAAATGGTATATAAGGGCTTCCATCTTGGTGTACACATCTTTTTTCTCAGGCAGGTAGTAAGCCGGAGAGTCAGCATGAAACACATCAGCTTCGGCACCTTTAAACTCCTGCACCTTCTGGTATGCCTGGCGGATGATGCTCAGGCTCTGCCACATTTCTTCGTTGCGAACTAAAAACTTATCATAACAATCGCCGGTTTTGCCCAGCGGTATGGTAAAGTCAAGGTCTTCGTAAGAACTGTAGGGCGAATGCACCCTTACATCATAGTCCACACCAGCACTGCGCAGGTTAGGGCCTGTGTAGCCATAGCTCAGCGCTCTTTCGGCACTGATGGCACCTACGCCCACTGTACGGTCGATAAAAATACGGCTGCGGTTGAAAAGGTTTTCAAACTCCTTCAGCACGCCCGGATATTCCTTGAGGAATTTCTCTAGTTTTTCAAACGCCGTATTTGTGAAATTCCTTTCAAAACCGCCAATACGCCCAATATTAGTAGTAAGACGGGAGCCACATACTTCTTCATATATTTCATAAATAAGTTCACGGTATTGCATCAGGTACAAAAATCCGCTGTAAGCACCGGTATCAACCCCTACAATACTGTTGCAGATAAGGTGATCGCTGATGCGGGCCAGTTCCATGATGATGATGCGGAGGTAATCCACCCTTTTGGGCGTTTTTACCTGCAGCAGTTTTTCGCATGTGAGGTGCCAGCCCATATTGTTGATGGGGGAGGAGCAGTAATTCAGCCTGTCGGTAATGGGAGTGATCTGGTACAGCGGCCTGCGCTCAGCCAGTTTTTCAAAAGCACGGTGAATATAGCCAACAGTGCTTACTGCATCCACAATGCGTTCGCCATCCATTTCCAGTATATTCTGAAAAACGCCATGCGTGGCCGGGTGCGTGGGCCCCAGGTTCAATGTGGTCGTTTGCTTTTCTATACTGCCTTCCGGTAATAAAATATGTTCGCTCATACCTGTTGCTCCTGCGGAGCTTTGTTTTATTTTTGTTACGGGTTGTTTTTAGTTGCTTGTTGGCCATCAGCACCACTTGTCCCGGATATCCGGGATTATCCCATCAGCACATTATTTCATTTGCACATTTGCCCATTTGCACATTCCTTAATTATCCCATCAGCACATTATCAAATCAGCACATCAGCACATAATCCTATCTGCCAAACATCTCATCATCCTTGTCAATCCTGGTCTGGTCTTCCAGCGGAAACTCTTTGCGCAGCGGAAAATAATCCATTTCATCTACATTGAGTACCCGTATTAAATTGGGATGGCCCACAAAATTCACCCCGTAAAAATCGTAGGTTTCCCTTTCCATCCAGTTGGCGCTGGCATACAAGGCCGTGGCGCTGTATACATCCGGGGTGCTGATATCTGTAAATACCTTAAAACGCAGCCTGATATTATCGGTAAGATTGTGCAGGTGATATACCACTGCCAGTTCAGCCCCCTTATTATCAGGGAAATGAACGGCACATATATCCGTTAAAAACCTGAATTTCAGCGATTCTTCGTCAAACAGGTACTGCAATACTTTAAGATTCAGCTCTTTGGGCGCAGTAAAAGTGAGCAGACCATACTGCTCCTCCCAATTGGTTAACTCGTCACCAAATTTCTCCGTCAGCTTTTGCTGCACCTGCTCGTTAGATAAAGCCATTATTAAATATTATCGTTTTCTTGTCTTTTTAATTTGCAAATTGGCCCATTGTCATATTTGCAAATTATTACTGTATTCCATAACTTGCCAGTAAATCCTTATACCTGTCGCTGTGGCGTCTTCTCAGGCTTTCATTATGTACCAGATCCTGTATTTTCATAAAACCATCTAAAATGGCTTCTGGCCTTGGGGGACACCCGGGCACATATACGTCTACAGGAATTATCTGGTCAATACCCTGCAATACAGAATAAGTATCAAAAATACCGCCGCTGCAGGCACAGGCACCTACTGACAAAACCCAGCGTGGTTCGGCCATTTGCAAGTACACCTGTTTTAATACCGGCCCCATTTTTTTAGCAATGGTACCCATCACCATCAGCAAATCGCATTGCCTGGGCGAAAAGCCAACCCTTTCGCTGCCAAACCGTGCCAGGTCGTAATGGCTGGCCATGGTGGCCATAAACTCAATACCACAGCAACTGGTGGCAAAAGGCAGCGGCCAGATAGAGTTTTTGCGGGCAAGCCCTACTACTTTTTCAAAAGAAGTAGCCATAAAACCCTCTCCCATGTATCCCTCAGGAATACCATCAAACTTCACTTTATTGTTATATTGTACCGGACGCATAATCCTTAATTTATTTGTAATGTTTGTTCTTCTTAATTCTTCAATTTGCACATTTGCCTATTGTTTCATTTGCACAATAGCTCAGTCTTCCCACTTCAGCGCACCTTTTTTAACTATGTATATGAACCCCGCTATAAAAAGGCCCACAAACATGGCTACAGCCCCCAGGCCCTGCCATCCAAGTTCTTTAAAATTTACGGCATAGGGGTAAAAGAAAATAACTTCCACGTCAAATAACACAAACAGGATGGCTACCAGGAAGTACTTGATGGCCATGGGTTGCCTGGCATTCCCCTGTACGGCTATACCGCTTTCAAAATTCTCTAATTTGTCACTGGTTTTGCGTTTTGGCCCCATTTTATGCGTTAGAAACATCATGGTGGCAATAAAACCAATGGCAAAAATGAGCTGTATACCTATTGGCAAATAGTTGGAGGAACTGTTTACGCCTGCTTGTAAGAGCGAAAAATCCATATTATAGTGCAAATTAATGTTGCATGGCAAAAATAAGGCAGCAGGGGCAATAACCAAGAAAAAACAGTTTGCATTTCCGCACAAAACGAAAATCCCTGTTACCGCAATGGTAAACAGGGATTTAAGCATAAAGTTCGTATGACTATCCTTTTTTCTTTGGCGCTGGCTTTGCCGGGGCTTTAGGCTTTGCAGCCGGTTTTGCCGGGGTCTTGGGGTCTGGCTTGGCTGGTTTGGGCGCTGCTGCAGGCTTTGCAGGGGCAAATGTTGCCTTGCTGATGGCCTCTTTATTGGCCAGCATCTCAGCATCAAGCGAATCTACCAGCAAATATTTTTCGCAGTAAGCCAGTGCCGTTTTTTTATCCTTCTTTATATTAAAATAATATGCAATAAGGTATTTGTAAGTTGGCAAAAGCTGGTCTTTCACCTTACTCTTATCAGGGGCGGCTTCACCCACGGCAGCCGCTTTTTCGTAACTGGGTATGGCCAGGCCAAGCGCCATGGTGCTGTCTATAGCAGCATTTGCCTTGCCAATCATGTAATATCCAAATATGTCTTCGGGAAATTTTTGCGTATACAGGTTAAATATTTCAATGGCCGGGGTATAATTGGCAGCCTTGTAATAGTTGTAGCCGGCATTGTACAAATCTGTTTTGGTAATGTTCTTTTTTACCGAAAGCAGTTTTTTGTACCAGTCTGCCGCCTCGTTAAACTTTTTCTGCCCCATGTAATAAGTGGCCATGGTTCTTACATAGTCAGTTTTTCCACTCTCCAGCGTGTCGGCGGCAATGGCTTTGTCCATCATATTACCTGCGAGCACATCATTATCGGGGAATTTCAGCAAAATTTTTGCATAAGACGAAAAATCATTAGGCCCCAATTTTTCAGGTTTTTGTTTCTGGATGTACTGGTCGAAACTATTTTTAGCATTTACTGAATCGCCAAGGCGGTTATAGGCATATCCTTTTAAGCCATAGAGGTTAGGGTAAGGCTCGTTGCCACCCCCGGTTATGCACTCATCAGCTTTACTTACAGTTTCGGCAAAAAGGCCCTGTGCAAACTTCATAGATGCCCTGTAATAACAGTTCTTGGGGTCATCATCTGAATTGGCCAGGTATTTCTCCAGGTATTCGGCCGACCTGGTTACATTGGTTTCGTAAAAATAATTGTACAGGTTAAAATAAACGGGAGCGTAAGCTGCATCTTTTGCTACGGCATCGTTGTAGTAACGCATGTAAATTTCTTCCTGCGGCCTTCCCTGTGTTTGGTAAATTTTACCAATTTTGTAGGAGGCTTTGGCATAATTTGGTACGATGGCAAGCGCATTTTCGTAAGCCCTGAGTGCACTGCCACCATCTGAAAGTTTGCGGTAAGCATCACCCATATTTGTGTACACATCCGGGTCTTTAAATCCTTTTTGTATCGTGGCAGCCTTTAATTTGTCAATGGCATACAATGCATCACCGGCTTTGGCATCCACATTGGCCAGGCCAACTGCATTTAATACAGCAATATTTTTTGCCTGGCTCAGGCTGATGGCTGTTTCAAAGCGGCTGCGGGCATCCTGGTTTTTGCCTTCCAGCAATTCAATGTGCCCGATGGCTGCAATCAGCAGGGGATTGTTGTTATTGGCCATCAATGCTTTTTGATACAGGGATTTGGCCCCGGCCACATCTTCCATTGCCAGGTGCGTTTGCCCCAGCCAGTAAGCAGCGTCAGCATTGGCGGGATTGGCCGCCATCAGTTTCTCAAAAATATTTTTTGCACTTTTATATCTTTCGTAATATAAAAACTTCTTTCCTTCGTCTATGCTCTGGGCTTTTGCCACTACGCCTGTCAATACCGTAATCAAAAACAGGAACCCAATTTTAGCTTGTTTCATTTTATTTTACCGTTTTAAGACTTTACAATGTTATATCTTTTATCCTTTATCTGCTATTCTGCCTTACTAATCTTTTCTTAATTTTTCATTTATCTTAACATGCCTTATGCCAAACCCTATTTTGCCCGGTGCAAGATAGGCCCTCCTGAAAATCAACTGCCCCCTTTCAAACTGCAGGAAGGCTGTGAAACCTGAACCGAGGCCATTGTAGTTTTCCTTGAGTATGTAATACAAAGCACGTACCAAAGGGTAACGTTTTTCCATAATGCTTGCCTGCGTGGGCTTTACATAGGGTGTGCCAGCGCATCTGTCGCAGCGCAGGTAAGCAATTTTAACTTTTTTTAACAGTTTCACCTGGGCTGAGTCTTCGGGGTTGCCAATCCAGCTGATGCCCACCATGCCAATACTGCCCGGAGTAGAAGCTACATAATCAATCACTTCGCTGCTGCTTTTTACGGCCCTTACCATGCTGCTGTCGAATGGCATGTTGCCCTGCAGGATACTGTCCCTGGCAAAGCGAACAGTACTGGTGGCACTGAGGCCGTCTAAAATAATGGTGCTTCTGTTGCTGGATTTGCCGGTGAGGCGGTTCCGCAAATCTTCCACAGTAAAAAGGGTATCGTTGCTGCTGACAGGTACAATTACGGCAATGGCATCTGTAGCCACACCATCCCATTTGGGACGGTAGCTGAGTGTATCGGTAAGGTATTTCTCCTCTTTTTCGTTGAGCCCCCGGGTAACAATTACCATACGGGTAGCCGTATCCCTTATCAGGTCTTTAAGGCAGTCTGCCTCCGGTTTGTACTGCACATTTATTTTTGCATTGGGCCATGTGGCTTCATACATTTTAATCTGCTCGTCTATAATGGGTTTGAATGATTCATCAACGCTGATGCTGATACTGCCATTGCCGGGGGTATCTGTTTCAACCTTTTGCTTATTATTACAACCGGTTCCGCAGAGTATCCATGTTGCCAGAAAAGCTATAACCGTTATTTTCGTATTCATTTTTGCATTAATAGGTTTTCTTGTAGCCCCTGTAAATCCTGAAGATACCGTAAATAACAGCCACACCTCCCAATCCTTTAATCCATGGGTCGTCAAACTGCGGAAATTCGGGAGATATTTTAGTGGAAAACATAAAAAAAACACCCATGGCAGCAATCAGCAGACCCATGCCGTAATCCATGATACTGCGCATCCCGGCATAGCCTTTTTCCCGGCGGCTGGGTTCTTTTCTTTCAAATTCTTCGAGGGCCATTGTTTTATTTTTAATGAAATTGCAATTTACAAAAATTGTTTGAACCGGGCGGTAACAACGGCTTTTAATCAATTGCTATCCGGCCCGGCTCTAACACATATCTTTACTCAGCAGGGGTGAATTTTACAGGTATGGTATAATAAACTGATACGTTTCTGCCATTTGACTTGCCGGGTATCCATTCGGGCATTTTTTTCAACACCCTTATCACTTCCCTGTTATACTCACTGCCCCCGTCTTCAATCGTTTCAAATGACTTCAGTTTGCCATCATAACCCACCACAAATTTTATCTTTACGCTTACCATTTCACCTTCCTCCATATCCCTGGGGTTGGTAAGGTTATTCTGCAAAAAGGTACGCAACTTGTTCATCCCACCGGGAAACTCAGGTTGCACATCTGCATTGTCAACCGGTATCTCCGGGTTGAAAACTGGTTGCTCAGGCACTTTGGGTTTTTCAGTACCTTCTCCGCCACCGCCGCCGCCGGGTGTACCACCAACTGTTAGCGGCTCTCCTGTACCCGGATCGGGAGGATTAATGGTAGTGCTGCCGATAGCTATTGACGGGTCAAGCGTTTTTATTGTGGTTGTGTCAGGCCCTTTTGTAAACTTTATAGTACTTGTAAACTGTGCCTGAGGAGCAGCCTGCGTTTTGGGCCTGGGCTTTTCCTGAGGCTTTTCTTCCGGTTTCTTTTCCGAGTCTGCAAGTGTTATTATTTTGTACGTATAATCAGGGATATTTTCTTTGGCTGGCTTTTCTGGCAAAAAAGTAAAGGCTGATAAAACAACCACCATTGCCAGCATAATCAGCAGCGCTTTGTTCAGCCGCCTGTCATAAAACTTCCGCAGGTGGTATGCACCATAGGCTTTGTTCTTGTTTTCGAAAATGATGTCAATGACTTCACTTTTCATTATTTGTTCACTGTTCATATTGTTTGGTTTTGAAGTGATGAAAATTGTTTCAAAACCGGCTGCCGCGTTTGATACTAAGATGTATTAGCTGGCTAATTCCATAATGGTCAATTGAGAATTAAAAGTTAAGAATTAAAAATTGACGAAGCCCGGCCCCTTTAACTTTAACCTGGATGTTCACTGTTATCTGCTCCCTGTCAACGCTAATGAACTTCCTCAACTAACCAAACTGTATTACCTTTGCGGCGATGAAAATATTGATGGTTTGCCTGGGTAATATCTGCCGCAGCCCTTTAGCAGAGGGGATATTGCAGCAGAAAGCAACGGCAGCAGGGTTAAAATGGGTGGTACACAGTGCTGGTACCAACGGGTATCATATCGGGGAGGCACCGCACCATTTATCGCAGAAAGTAGCGCTGCAGCATGGTATCAACATCAGTACACAGCGTGCCAGGCGCTTTATACAGGACGATTTTTTTGCATACGATAAAATATATGCGCTGGCTGCTGATGTAATGGAGGATATGCAGCGGATAGCAGGCAAAAAGTTTGATGCGGCTAAAGCATATCTGTTACTGAATGAACTGTACCCGGGCCAGCAGCGGGATGTGCCCGACCCCTGGTACGGACCGGAACCGGGGTATCATGAAGTGTTTGAACTGATTGATAAGGCTTGCGGAAAGATAGTGGAACGGTACAGTGCTGGTAATACGGCAGCAAAATAATTTGAAGCGGGTAAGCAGTTGCCAGTGCCGTGGTAGGTGTCTTCACCGAAAGCAACATGACGAAACTGCCGTGGTCGGTGTCCTCACCGAACACAAAATGACGAAACTGCCGTGGTCGGTGTCCTCACCGAACACAACATGACAAAAAAATAACTTTAAAACGGGAGCAAATCCCGGATAATAAAAGACAATGGCTAAAGCAGCAATACCACAGGGTACCAGGGATTTTGACGCAGCTACAGTAAGAAAGCGGCAGTACATACTCAATACGATTAAAACTGTATTTGAATTATATGGCTTTGCGCCACTGGAAACACCTGCCATGGAAAATCTTGATACCCTGATGGGCAAGTATGGCGAGGAAGGGGATAAACTGATTTTTAAAATATTGAATAACGGCCTTGAAAGAATTGAAAAACATGATAAGGCAAGAGAAGATTTTGAAAAGATACTGGCCGGAAAAAACAACAGCGGTATTACTGAACGTGCCTTAAAATATGACCTCACTATTCCTTTTGCCAGGTATGTGGCCATGAACCACGGTCAACTGAGTTTTCCTTTTAAGCGCTACCAGGTGCAGCCCGTATGGCGTGCCGACAAGCCCCAGCGTGGACGCTACCGGGAGTTTACACAGTGTGATGCAGATGTGGTGGGCAGTACAGCATTGCTGAATGAAGTGGAGCTGGCACTGATGTACCATGAAGTGTTTACACAATTGAAAATGAAGGATTATGAATTGAGGATTAACAGCCGGAAGATACTGGCAGCATTGGCCGAACTATGCGGTGGCGCAGATAAAATGATGAGCATTACCATTGCTATTGACAAATTGGATAAGATTGGCATTGATAAAGTAAAGGAAGAACTGCTGCAGCGTGGGCTGGAGGAGGAGCAGATACAGGTAATTGCACAGTACTTAGCTATTACAGGGAGCAATAAGGAAAAACTTGAGCAGGTAAAGACGCTGCTGGGAGATAATGAAACAGGCAAGGCAGGTATTGCTGAGATAGAATATCTGCTTGCAACAGTAATGGCAAATTGCGTTGGCTGTAATATCACTGCCGATTTTACCCTTGCCCGCGGGCTTAATTATTATACGGGGATTATTTTTGAAGCCAAAGCGCCTGCGGAAGTAACGATGGGCAGCATTGGTGGCGGTGGCCGCTACGATGATCTTACCGGTTTGTTTGGTGTACCCGGTATTCCCGGTGTGGGCATCAGCTTTGGGATAGACAGGATATATGATGTGCTGGAAGAAATGAAGCTGTTTCCTGAAAACCTGCAGGTAAGTACAAAAGCGCTTTTTTTTAACCTCGGAGAAAAGGAAAGCGGGTTTGCTTTTACTATGATGCAATCACTGCGCAGCATGGGTATAGCCTGCGAACTGTACCCTGTACAAACAAAAATGGACAAGCAGTTCAAGTATGCAGAAAAGAAAAATATTCCTTTTGCCATTATCATCGGCAGCAGGGAGCTGGAGCAGGGCAATTGTGTGGTAAAAAACCTGGCTACAGGCGTACAGCAAACTGTGTTGCCGGGTGAGCTGGCAGAGGTATTGCTGCAAGTATAAAATTATTACAGGAGCCTGAAACCCCTTGTTTAACAGGCAGTGGTTTTATTTTCGTAACTGCGTGTGCAGGCTTTTAAATGCCATGCTTATTGCGGCAGGGCTGTGTATTGCAATTTTGCCTTCTTTAATTTCATCCTTGGTGCCATCCAGTAAATAACCCATGGCTTCTATGTGGATACCGGCAACTTTTCTTTGAGCATTGCGGGTAAACACTGCAATACCATCAAAACTTACGATGGTAAACTGGTCATCTTTTTCAAACCTGAGTACTGAGGAACCTGCAGATGACGTCATGGTTAATGCGCCATCTTTGTACATTACTTCCACTTCGGCCACCACGCTGCCTTCAGGAAATTTGTATTTGCCTGCATACTGCTGTAAGGTATCGGTTTGTGCAAAAGATGCAGCACCAAAGCAAAAAATGAACAGGCAGATTGTTGTAATAAATTTCATGAGTATATTTTTTTAGTATAACGCAACAATATTTTTTTTGTTACAGGCCTTCATATACAACCGCCGCACCCTGGCCCACGCCTACACACATGGAGGCAAGTCCGTACCTGGCCGAGCGTTTGTTCATTTCGTGCAGTAACGTAGTGGAAATGCGTACTCCGCTGCACCCCAGTGGATGCCCCAGCGCAATAGCGCCACCATTTACATTTACTTTCTCCAGGTCGAGCCCCAGGTCGTGTACACAGGCGATGGACTGGGAAGCAAATGCCTCATTCAGTTCCACCAGGTCGAGGTTGGCAGCTGTAATACCTGCCCGCAGCAGCGCTTTTTTTACTGCCGGTACAGGCCCAACTCCCATAAAAGCCGGGGCAACACCGGCTACAGCCATGGATTTTATTTTGGCCATTGGCTTTAGTCCGTATTTTTTTACTGCATCTTCACTTACCAGCAGCATGGCAGCAGCGCCATCATTGATGCCTGATGAATTACCGGCTGTTACCGTACCGTCTTTGGCAAAAGCAGGTTTCAGCTGCTGCAGTTTTTCCAATGAGGTTTGACGGGGATGCTCATCTTTATCAAACGCAAATACATCCTTGCCTACCTGCACCTGCAGTGGTATTATCTCTTTGTTAAATTTATTATTGTAAAGGGCATTAAAATATTTATCCTGGCTCGACAGGGCAAATTCATCCTGCGCATGACGGCTTATATTCCATTTTCTTGCCACATTTTCTGCTGTTTCACCCATGCTGTAGGGATGGTACATTTCGGCCAGTTTTTTATTGATGAAGCGCCATCCCAGGGTGGTATCGTACATTTCAGCCTTGCGGCCAAAAGGTTCGCTGTTTTTTGCAATTACAAAGGGGGCACGGCTCATACTTTCCACACCACAGGCTATGTACACATCTCCCTCACCGCACATAATGGCCCGGCTGGCATCCATTACAGCCTGTAAGCCACTGGCACAAAGGCGGTTAACCGTATTACCGGCTACCGTATCAGGCAGCCCGGCCAGCAGGGCAGCCATACGGGCCACATTCCTGTTGTCTTCTCCGCTTTGGTTGGCGGCCCCGGCAATTACATCTTCTATTGCGGTAATATCCACAGAACTGTTGCGGGTGAGCAATGCTTTTATTACCAATGCCAGCAGGTCATCCGGCCTGGTGGCACTAAGGGCACCGCCATATTTGCCAATGGGTGTACGTACTGCATCAATTATATATACTGGTTTCATATTCGCTTTTTAACCGTTCAGGCAGCAAAATTGTCAGTTTTGAGCCCTTTTTTTGGCATTTTCGCCTTTTTTTTGCCCCGAAATGTCTTTTTCGGGGTATAAAGAAATCAAATATAACATTTTTTTCGGGCTGCTATACGCCTACCTTTGCAGGATGAATACAGTGGCAACCAATATACGCAATCTCTCCGAGGAGGAACTGATGACCTATTTTGAAACAATGGGCGAAAAAAAGTACCGGGCAAAGCAGGTATATGAATGGCTGTGGAAAAAGCAGGTGCAGGGTTTTGATGCCATGACCAACCTGTCTGTGGAATTAAGAGCTAAGCTGGAAGAGAACTTTTCGCTGCCCGCATTAACGGTTGATGCTACGCAGTACAGCAGTGATGGTACCATTAAATCGAGGTTTAAAACCCACGATGGTCATTTGATAGAGGGGGTACTGATACCGACTGATACCCGCCACACGGCCTGTGTATCATCGCAGGTGGGTTGCAGCCTTAGTTGTAAATTCTGCGCCACAGGGTATATGGACAGGAAACGCAACCTGAACTTTGACGAAATTTACGACCAGGTGGCCCTGCTGAACCAGCAGAGTGAAAGGGTGTTCAGCCAGAAGCTGCGCAATATTGTTTTTATGGGCATGGGGGAGCCGCTGCTCAATTACAAAAATGTACTGAAGGCCATTGAAAAGATCAATTCGGTAAACGGGATGAATATGAGCCACCGGCGCATTACAGTATCCACGGCGGGTGTAGCTAAAATGATCAGGCAATTGGGTGATGATAAAGTGAAGTTTAACTTGGCGCTTTCGCTGCATGCGCCCAACGATAAAAAAAGGGATGAGATCATGCCCATCAACGAAACCAATAACATGGCCACCCTGGTGGAATCGCTTAATTATTTTTACAAAGAGACCGGGAATGAAATAACGCTGGAGTACATACTCTTTAAAGACTTTAACGATTCCCCAAAGGATGCCGAGGAACTTACCAAAATTACCCGGCAGATTCCCACCCATATGGTGAATATTATTGAGTACAACCCCATTGATATGGCAAAGTACGAAAAGCCGGATGATGATTCGGTTGACAAATTTATGGGTATACTCAGCAAAAACAGGGTAAACGTTCACCTGCGCCGCAGCCGCGGAAAGGATATTGATGCTGCCTGTGGCCAGCTGGCGAATAAGGAGCTGATGTGAGTTGTTGATGTGCTGATTTGCTGATGTGCTGATGGGATGATGTGATAATTCCTGCCTGCAACAATGCTGGTGCAGGATGATACAGGAATGTACAAATACCCAATTCCCAATAACACAATACCCGAATTTACATGCTCAAATTATTTGTAATAGCCTTACTAACTGTAATTGTTTTTTCAAATTGTACCGGTACGGCAAGATTAACTGCTGCTGAAAAGAACACTGTGCCTGCTTACCTGCTGGGGAAGTTTACAGATGATTATGGCATAAGCTACAATATAACAAATACAGTGTGGGAGCAGGAACCCGGTGGAAAATACACTATCTTAAAGTATGACAGCATGATGCAATATTTTATTGCAAAAAATATTACTTCCGGTTCTAAAGAAGCAGGTTTGTATGCCCGTATAGATGTAATGAAGTTTGATAACATGGCGCCTTATACCTGGGGCTTTTGCTACACCGTTTACCAGGCTAAAACATTCACCGAAGCCGAAAAAGCTGCTGCTGCCGGCAGGCAAAACCCAAGGAAAGGTTGTGGTGGTTTTCCTTTTTCGAGAATGAAGGCGGGTGGTATGTAGCAGTACTGTAGCGCAAGGAAATGTACAGTTAAGCAGGGGGGTGAACGGAAATCCCGGGAAAGATGACAAGGCTGGTGGTATTATAGCTCAATTCATTCTGTTACCGGCTGCTTTGTATTGATAAACATCCCTGCACAAGTATATGTACTGCATCAATATACCAGAAAACTCACATGACCATACATGCACAGTGTATATAGGCACAAGTGAACTCACATGACCATACATGCACAGTGTACATAGGCACAGGTGAACTCACATAACCATACATGCATAGAGTACATAGGCACAGGTGAACTCACATGACCATACATGCACAGTGTACATAGGCACAGGTGAACTCACATGACCATACATGCACAGTGTACATAGGCACAGGTGAACTCACATGACCATATATGCACAGTGTACATAGGCACAGGTGAACTCACATGACTATACATGCACAGTGCAAGTGCATCCATGTGACCTCAAGGTGGCATGTTTGCAGGTTGCAGCGCATAAAAAAAGACCGCCATATTTATTATGGCAGCCTTTATAAGCTCAAAAATACTTTTACTCCACTACCACTTTTTGCGTCACCAGTTCCTGTGCATTTTTTACCACCACCGTGTATATGCCTGCAGCCAGTGCCGGTACATTCAGTTGTATAGTACCCGTTCTGCCGGTAATATTCTGCCTGTACACTTCCCGGCCATTGGCATCCAGCAGTTGCAGGCTGGCAAAAGGTGCATCCAGTGCAATGCGTAATATTTTATCCTGAACAAGTGTTGGGTATACCAATGCTTTTTTACGTGGAATGGCATTCAGCGCCACTGTGGGTGAAAAGGCATAGCTTCCGTTATTGTCAATTATTTTAAGGCGGTACAGCACATTTTCTCTTACTGTAAAATTGTGTATCAATGAGTAGCTGCTGCCATTGGGCTGGCTGCTTGCATTTACATTGCCCGCATTTTGCCAGTTACTGCCATCAGTATTGTATTCCACTTCAAAGCGGCTGGTATTTTGTTCAAAACTGGTTTGCCATTTTACCAGCACATTGCCATTGTTGTTTTGGGCCGTAAAGCGGGTAAGCGTTACGGGTATGGGGGCTGTGGCATTTACTTTGAACAATGTGCCGCTCAGGTTGATGGTGTATAAGTCGCCATTTTCAGCTTCACCAAAGCTTACAATATTACCCGGCAGCCCTGTTTGTATGCTGGTGGTAAAACCGCCTGAAGTACCTGCCTCTTTTATTAACCAGGTATTGCCTGATACATAATCGGCACAGATATAATAGCCGTTTAAAAAAGCAAATTCAGTACCACGGTACACATGGCCACCAGTGATGGAGAAACCACCTGTTGTGTTATTGTGCGGATAATCAAAAATGGGTGACACATAACTGCTTTGGGGCTGGCAGGAAGCCGTATTATAAGCCGCATTGCCTTCATAGCAGCGCCAGCCATAGTTTTTACCTCCGGTATTTGCTGCAGGTTGATAATTTACTTCTTCCCGGTTGTCCTGGCCCACATCTGCTATCCACATATCACCCGTTTGGCGGTCGAAGCTCCAGCGCCAGGGGTTGCGCAGGCCAATACACCATATCTCATCCAGCACATTTGGGTCGCTGATATAGGGATTAGTGGCCGGTACTGTGTAATAGGGTGGCGTGGTAAAATTATTCACATTGATGCGCATCATCTTACCCCAGTAGCTGTTACCGTTTTGTGCCAGGTTTCCGGGGTCACCGCCGCTGCCGCTGTCGCCAAGGCCAAAATACAAATTTCCATCGGGGCCAAAATTCAGCTTACCGCCATTGTGGTTATTGTACACCACTGGTTTTGTAAAACTCATAATATTGGTACGGGTGGCAAAGTCAGCCGCATTGGGGTTGGCCAGTTGTGTTTGAAACCTGTCTACATTTACGCCACCGGCACCATTGGTATAATACACAAAAAAGTACCGGTTGTTTTCGTAATCAGGATGAAAAGCGATGCTCAGCAGGCCCCTTTCTCCGCCAGTGGTAAAATTGCCGCTCATGGTTAAAAATGTTCCGATAAATGCAAAAGTGCTGCCATTGTAAATCCTTACGGTGCCACCACGCTGCACCACAAAAATACGGTTGGTGCCGTCGCCTGCATTTACAATATCAACAGGTGAGCTGAGGCCGCTGCTGATGACAGGGTTGTATGCCAGCAGTGGCTGCGCTTTTACGGTATTGCCAAAGGCCAGCAAAATAATTACTGCTAAAAGATGGCGCAATGGCCGGTGTAAAGAAAACTGCATAGACTATAGTTTTTATATGCTAATCAAAATCTATGCCCAATGCGGTTTTTGGGCAATAAAAAGGGGAGCTTGTGCAGACTCCCCTCTCCTTTGTACTCTCTTTTGTTAAACATTCAGTGTTGCCAGCACACTGTTCATATTCCTAACCGCATCAGCACTTTTGTTAAATGCTGCCTGCTCGTCTTCCGTCAGTTTATAATCAACAATTTTCTCCCAGCCATTTTTACCGATTATTACCGGTACGCCAAGGCAAATATCGCTCTGGCCATATTCACCCTCCAGGCTTACGCAGCAGGGCATCATTTTCTTTTCGTCTCTTACAATGGCTTCTACCAGTGCTGCGCCAGCGGCACCGGGTGCATACCAGGCGGATGTGCCCAGCAGGCCGGTAAGTGTAGCGCCACCCACCATGGTATCGGCTGCTACTTTTGCCAGTGTTTCAGTATCTAAGTAATTGGCTGCGGGTGTGCCGCAATAAGTTGCCAGCCTTGTTAATGGTATCATGGTAGTATCGCCATGGCCGCCTATTACAGTAGCCTGCAGGTCGTTGGGTGAGCAGGGGATGGCCTGGCTGAGGTAGTAGCGGAAACGGGCACTGTCTAATATGCCGCCCATGCCAATGATCCTGTTTTTGGGTATGCCGCTGCTTTTGAGCGCCAGGTAGGTCATGGTATCCATGGGGTTGCTGATGATGATGATGATGGCATTGGGGGAATGCTTCAGAATGTTTTCGGTAACACCTTTTACAATTCCGGCATTGATGCCGATGAGTTCTTCCCTTGTCATGCCCGGTTTACGTGGTATACCGCTGGTGATAACGGCTACATCGGTACCGGCAGTTTTTGCATAATCGTTGGTGCTGCCAATTACTTTAGTGTCAAAACCCAGTAATTGGGCTGTTTGCATCAGGTCCATGGCCTTGCCTTCGGCTACACCTTCCTTAATATCTAACAGTACTAATTCTTCACAAAGCTCTTTGCGGGCAATATTATCGGCACAGGTTGCACCTACTGCACCAGCTCCTACTACGGTAACTTTCATTATACTATGTATTTTTTGGATGAAATGATGTGCAAAAGTAGGGCTGATTGGGTGATTTTGGTAATAGCAGGCTTATTTTATTTTAGCATTTTTTCAGTAGCTTGTGGGGCATTTGCTGTGGCTGTGGTATCGGGCCGGTAATGGCATCTGGTTAAAAAAACAACAATGAAACATTTCATCTCCCTTATGGTGCTGCTGGTGGCGGCAAGTGGTGCATTAGCACAAAAAAAAGTGCAGACATTGCAACCCGTGCGGCTTTCAATTTTTAAGAATGGTACTTTTTTTGTGAAAAAAGAAGCTGCAGTAAGTGTGGAAAATCAAACTTTTTATATTCCGGCACCCAAGCAGGTGCTGATGGGTACCTACTGGCTGGGGGTGGGCAAAGATGCCGGGTTGAACTCGATTGTAATAAAAACGGATACCTTCCGCAAGGAGCAGCAGGCTAAATCAATCAACGATTTTCTGCAGGCCAATATTGGTAAAGATATTACCCTGTACCGGCATATTGAAACAGGTACGGCACCAAAGATTACCGGCAGGCTGCTGTACTATGATGCTGCGGGCAAATGGGCAAGGCTGCGTACTGAGGATAAAAAACTGCTGATTGTATCTGCGGATGATTTTGATGAACTGGCACTGGATGCCAATACCGGCGAAACTTTTATGACCGACAGCATTACAGAAATTGCCAAAGTTACGCTTAGCAAAGCTGTGAGCAGTACTACGGCATCCACCCTCAGCCTGCAAAAAGGCATCCAGTGGTTTCCCTCTTACCAGTTGCGTATCCTTAACGATAAGGAAGCCCGGCTGGAGATGAAGGCCACCCTGGTGAACAACAGTGATGATTACCTGAATACACCGGTTGACATCATCATCGGTAACCCCGAAATGTTTTTTGGCGACCAGCTTGACCCGGCCTGTATATCTTACTTCTCAGAGCGATTAATGTCTGGCAGAATTGACAATTTCCAGCAAATGACCAGCAATGCTGTGCAAAATGGCAGGATTGTAAAAGTGTACGACAATTTTGATTTTGGCGAGGAGGATAAAACTGGGGAGCAGTTTGAAGACCTGTACTTTTACAAACTGGGTACGCTTAACCTTGAAAAAGATGCCAGGGTGATTGTACCGGTGCTTACCACTACGGTGGCTTATAAAGATGTATATGCGGCCGACCTGGATATACTCAGCACCGTTGACAATGAAAAAAAACCGCTGGAAGCCTGGCACAGTTACCGGATAGTAAACAGTACCGCTGCACCTTTTACCGCAGGTGCTGTGCTGGTAATGAATGCTGCTGAGCAGGCGGTGGCACAGTCGCTGCTGCAATACACACCGGTTAAGGGCAGCAATGAAATACGCCTGTCGAGGGCATTGAACATACAGATGAGAAACGAGGAGGCAGAGGTAAAACGTGAAAAAAGTACTATCAGCAACTCCTCCAATAGCTTTTATGATAAAGTGAATTACAAAGGAACCATTAATATTATCAATTATCATGATAAAAAAATCACCATCCGCATCAGCAAAACCATCGGGGGTGTTGCTGTAAAAATGAGTGATGGCGGCAAAGCCAAAATTACCAGGAATGCTGATGACGTATATGAAACCATGAGCAGCCTTCAATGGGAAGTGGAAGTGGAACCCAGGGGTAAAAAGGTACTGAACTACGATTATTTCTCCTACGACAAACCTGATTAGCATCATTTTTATATGGTAATACGTAAGGCTTTAACCGATGATGTGCCATTGCTTGCGCTGCTGTTTGAGGCATACCGGGAGTTTTATCAACAGCCGCCTGACCCCGAAGCGGCAGTAGTTTTTTTGCAGGAAAGAATTGCCGGCAGGGAATCAGAAATTTTTGTGGCAGAAAATGAACGGGGTGAGTTGGTGGGCTTTGTGCAGCTGTACCCGCTGTTCTCTTCTACCCGCATGAAAAGGCTCTGGCTGCTGAATGATTTGTATGTGAGCCCGGCACAGCGGGGCAAGGGTATTTCGGTGATGCTGATTGATGCAGCGAAAGACTTGTGCAGGCAAACGGGCAGCGCAGGCATGCTGCTGGAAACGGCTAAAACAAATGACATTGGCAATCAACTCTATCCCCGTACCGGGTTTACGCTGGATAGTGAACACAATTATTATTCCTGGGAGGTGGAGTGAGTTACAGGGTGTTTTTGTTACGGGTTATTTTTGTTACGGGTTGTTTTACCTTTCGGATGGTAAAACAACCCGTAACACTCCAACAAAAACAACCCGTAACTGAGATATTCCTTACTTAAACGCTTCCACCACTTTATCCAGCGATACCGAACCGTCAAACACACTTATTAAATTTCCTTTTTTATCGTACAGTGCCATAAAGGGCAGGCTCTTCAATTGATAAAATGGCGGCAGAAAAAATGATTTATCCCAGCCCATGGTGATATTGGGATATGCTGCAATATTGTAATCTTTGTAAAATTTTAGTACCTCATTGTATGGGAGCCAGCTGGCCATTACAATCTGTATCTTTTTAAATTTGTCAATTGACGCTGTCAATTCCTTTGTTTCGTGCTGGCAATGATCACAATCGGGGCTGAAGATGATGAGCAGTGTTTTTTTCTTTTGCTTCAGGTCGGCCTTGGCAAATCTGCTGCTGTCGGGTACTTTGGTAATGCTGAAGGGCGGCACCACGGGGAAGCGCAGGTACAGGGCGGTGTCTTCCTTTGGTGGTTCAATGGTTTGTGCTGCAGCGGGCAGGCAGTAAAGGCAAAGTATAAAAAGTACCGGCAGTAAATATTTCATTGTGCTGTATTTGCTTGTAAAGATAGATAAAGCTGGGATGATGTGCTGATTTGATGATTTGATGATTTGCTGATGGGATGATTTGCTGATGGGATGATGTGCTGATTTGCTGATGGGATGATGGGATGATGGGATGCTTTACAGGCGCAGGGCTCCGGCCCTGATGCCATTTGTTACTGTTTTAGTGTTAATGGTTTAGTGACGTGGGGCAGGAGGACAGAGTCCTGCGCCAGGGGGTATTATTTACTGCAAAGCGGAGCGGTTTCAACTGCCACCAGCTTTGTCAGCTTGTATACTTAACATTTTTTCATATTTGTTGTGAATAACCAGTATAAGCAGTCCGAAAATGATGGCAGCCACAATCAGTGCTGTATTGGTAAGGCCGGTTACGGAAAATGACAGCCTGATGAGAATGGTTGAAATAATAAAGCCAGAATTTCTTATAACCTTATGGAATTCATCCGTGTGAAAAAATGACAGGAGTAATAAAACAACATCTATGATGATGAGCACTGTAAAAAACTGGTCAAAGAAGATGTTATTGATATTTTTAAATGAAACGGTTGTATGATTGGAGGGGAAGAATGTACCCGTGATCCAATTTACGAAAGCATAGATACCCACAGCCACCAGGATAGGTACCAGGCAAACGGAAATTATTTTTTTAAAATGTATAAATTTTTGAATGTTGATTAATGCCGGTTCTTCTTCCTGCTTTTTTAAATAACGTTTTTTGCTTTGTGCATAAAATAAAAAAAGGAGATAGAACAGCAGTATAGAAGCTATCAAGTCATAGGTAAACTGAAGATCATCATTGTTGCGGAACCAGTCGGCAGAGAACTGTAAGCCAGAGAGATCTTTAAAAAGCCGCCTGATGATGATAAGCGCCATGATTTCGTATTGCTTGCCGATATAAATAGTGATTGATTTGGGCAAATAATAAATAAGCAGGTAAACCTCATATACCAGGATGAATGAGAAAGGGGTGTAGATGGCCGCAATGGGGTTGCTCAGCAGCTTTGAGCCAGGGTCTGCACTGATAATACCAAAACCGGCAAGATATATCAGCAACAGGTGAATGATGAAACTGATGATGGCTATGACCAGGATGAGTTTTTCACTTTTTTCCTTTGTACTGTCCGACAGCATTTTGCCGTACAACCAGTTCAGTTTCATATTTTTTGCCATCCCGGTTAATACTTCACGATGAAAGAAAATTATAAATACTAAGGCTCCGGTTTTAAAGTAAAAATGGTCATTTACCAGGAAAAACTTTTGAACAGGTATGTGTATTTACCACAGCCCGTATTTTTTTTCAGGGAATAACTATTTTCTTGATTTGGTCATTTCTTTTAAAGCAAGAAAGCAAGCCAAACCGAATAATAAGGTAATCAGTCCTGCGAAATACGGTATTATATCAGTCATTTTTTTGGCTTATTAATTTTAAATAAATACCGAATGCCAGTATAGAAGGAACCCATATGCCAATAAAAATGGCAGACAGCTGTTCTCCTTTAAAAAACAGTATTTCAGAGAATACAAGCGAAAGTAATGCTGCCACAAACAGCAGCTTATCGGTTAAAGTGAATTTTTTGAACATTGTATTGTATTAAAAATGTTAAGCTCCCATGGCACAAGACCCTGTGGGATATTGTATGTTTATTGTATTTAATTACATCATTTAAAAGGGCACTGCAAAAAAATATTCACAGGTCATTTAAGCTATCGGCTGCCCCGGTATACTTTTTTATACCGGTTTACACTTACAGTACTTTATGATGTGCAGTAAATATTAAGTAATAATTACTCATAACAGCATAATGAGTAATTAGTTGTATTTGAGTAGTAATAATTTCAAAAAACCACAATTTTTCTGAATAGCAGCAGTCTGTTGCCATCTGATATTTTGCTTCTCCGCAAAGTCTCTGCCATAATAAAATTACATACAGCATAAGGTAACCGGCAGGACATTGCGGATGTTTTACAATTGCCTTTCAAGTGGGGTTAATTAATTGCATCTTTACGGCGAAACTTATTGGCTATTGCTGCTTTTCAGGCGCAGGGTTCCGGCCCTGGTGCCATTTGTTACTGTTTTAGTGTTAATGGTTTAGTGACGTGAGGCAGCAGGACAGAGTCCTGCGCCAGATGGGCCAGTATGGGGTCAGCTATATTAAAAAACGCTTTCCAAAAACATTTCCAGGTTGCTACTGTGAAAAATAATGCCAAAGTCTCCATTGTCAGCTGTATAGACTTTGCCTTTGTTTTGTCCGTCAATAGCAATGTAAATGGCACCGTTTGGTAAAAGCCCAAGTGGAAAAAGATTTTCGGGTTCTACGTATTGCGAACTGAGATTAAAGTGCTGAGCAAGTTCGGTCAAATAGTCAATATTTGAGAGATGGTTTTGAAGTGTTTCAAAAGAGTCGACTGCTTCGAAGATATTTGTATTTGCTAAACCGTCATTTTGGGAAATGGTTATATTGGCACTATTACCATTTACAGCAGGCCTTGAGCCGGCATAGTTTTTATAATAATTTTTTATTGAGTGTGGTAATCTTCTGCCAATTCTTTTTTCGATGTGCTCAATCTGGGATTCAGTCAAACCATTTGCATTCTCAAACCTTAGTTTCATTTTTATTGTGTTTATAAGGGCTTGCCACTAACGTCGGCGGCTTTGGGCAGGTGTGGGATTTTTCAACTGTCTTCCTGGAACCGCAGTTGATTAGCTGAGAAATCCTGTTTTTTATCAGAAAACTCTCTTTTTTAATTAATCACCCGTACATGATACTGTATTATTGCCGGATCCAGCGTGGCGGTGATGGAGCGGTTTTCGAACCGTACTTCAATATTGTCAGTTGAAATTACCCGGGCCCAGGCGATGAACAGGCCTGCAGGCATTACTGCTGCAGCTGATGGGGATATGGTAACCGTGCCACCGGGTACTGCACCGGGTACAGATACGATGACACTGGCCCCGCCGGCAATGGGCAGCAGCGGTACATCAATAAAGGGGGCGGTGCGTATGGTGCCCTTCCACTCGGTACCGTCAAAATGCTCGATGGTATTGTGCTGGGTATTTACCCGCAGCATACCTGCAACGGCCGTGGCAGGGCGCTGGCTGGTATTGCCGGTTGGGATAATCATGGAGCTGGAGCTGATTACATCCAGTATGGCACGGGGCTTACCTCCAAAACCAATGGTGGTGGAATCGCCGAATATATTTACACCACTAAAGGTTCTTATGCCATAGTTGCGGCCGGGCGGGGCCAGGTTTACCGGGTTGATGTACAAGCCGTAGGCATCGCCTGATGTGACGGGGGACAAAGTGGTGTCGCCATTAATCAGTTGTATTTGCGAGCCAAACAGGGTATTTATTTTGTAGGCCGAGGGGCTGCTTTTAACAACCTGTACCCTTGTGCCGTACACTATACCCAGGTTGCTGCGTGAAGTGTCGGATATGCTGATACTGGTATTGATACCGGTAGTGGTGTTTACATAGCCTGTGCCGCTGTGTGTTACCTGTACTTCCTGCCCGCGGAGCAACTGTACCGTATCCTGCCCGGCCTGTATGGCAATGGCAGATCCTCCGGCAACCCTGCCAATGGTGCGGGCATTGTTTTTATTGGCAATGGCCAGGCCCTGTATGCCTATAAAGGAGTTGCCCCTTACCCGTTGCTCATCGGCTTCCATTACGGCATTAAGGCTGATGTACACATTGTTAAATATGCTGGTATCTCTGCGGGAGGAGGCCGTGGATTTAAAATAATATTTTCCGCCAAAGCTGGTAACGGGAAAAACCTGGCCCAGGCTGTTGGTATAATTTATTTTATCGGCAAATACAAAGCTGCCATTGTTATAATTGTAAAAAATGGAGTCGCCCAATGGATAGCCCCTGCGCAGAAAAACCCTTTTGGCTGCGGTATCTGTTTGCCAGTGCAGGCTGTCGAGCTCCGGCTCAGCCAGTATATTGCCGCTGCGGGCCACTTGCCGCCAGGTGCTGGCGGCAGAGTCGTAATATTCCATGTTTTTCCTGGTGATATTGTACACTATCAGTCCGTTGGCGGGGCTGGCGATGGCTTCCTGCTGGGCACTGTCTAAGCGGGGTATCAGTAATCCTTTGGCAGTACTTTTAAGCTCCAGTATGGCAGAGGGGTGGGCTGCAACCAGTGGGTTGTCACCAATTTTTACCTGGGCATTTACAGCTATACTGCAGCCAAGACACAGTGTAAGCAGGCTGATTAGTTTCATGTGCATAGTTTTAAGTAGGGATAAATATACGAAAGGGAATGCGGTTTAGCGCAAAATGAGCTTCCCAAATTCCGCCTGGCATTCGGCCGGGCTGGAAAACAGTTGCAATGACGGCAAGTGCGAATCTTCATACCGTTGGTAAAAGATGACAACTGCCCTAAAGATTTGAATTGCTAATTTGCCCTTTAGGTTTTATCGCTATGCAATTAATCCGGAATGCTTTTCTGATTGTTTTCTGTGCTTTTCCCCCGACGCTGCGGCCGGGATGTGCCACTTGATGAAAAGCACCAAAAATCAAGGGCTGCGGAAAAAAAAGCTAAAAATTTCCCTGTCTGGCTAAAATGAAATCAGTTGCAACAGTGGAATAAAACCCAGCGATTGTGCGACTTACCAGCCAAGAATATGGCCTGGCAGTGGTAACATTAATTTCATTTTTTACCCAGCCATGAAAATTTTCTTCACGCAATTTTTTCCGAGGCCCATCCTTCGAAAATCTATTATGAATAGGAAGCATTGGGTATTTAAAATATTTTTAACTAATACTATCATTTGCCAGTTTCCTGCATGATAAAACCTTCCGAACACATATGGTCAAAGACCAATCGTGGCTTGCGAAATTAACAGGAGCCCTCAGCAGGAGGCAGACTGTGCTTTATAGATAATTACAGGGCATTTTTGGATTGGACGTTTTTTTATGCATAAAAAACTACTGCTGCTGCAGAAACCATTTACCAGCCATTCAGTTTTAATTGTTTGCCGCTGGCGATGGTGATGGTGCTGCCGGGTTTTAATTCCAGCTTTTTAATTTCTGTATTGATGTTTATTTTGGGATAGCGGGTGACCGGTGATGGGATGATTACGATGCTGTTTGCACCCGGCAGCTGGTTGCCATTCCAGTTTTGTGGATTTTCCCATGCATCACTTATGTTGCCGTTCCAGTAAATAACGGGTGTGCAGTATTTTCTGAAAAAGTTCCAGATGAGTACACTTGCATTCATATCCTGGTTGGTGTTTCCAAAGATGGGGATGGGGGTGGCACCGGGCCAGGTATGCCCGCCATTGTTTATTTTGTAAAAGCTTACTTCACTGTTGTTAGTGCCGTTTCCGTAATAGTAGTTTACAGCATTACAGCTGTCTGCAAGGTTGGAATCATTAACTGGAGTAATAACTGGTGTGCCGGAGCAATTGTTTTTGGCAACCCACCAGTTGATGGTGGTTTCAACAGGGGCAATGCCGAATGTGCCATTGTAGTTTACAAAATTATCGCTGGTGCCGTGAAAATGCATTACCGGCAGCCCCGATGCAGCTGCACAATTATTTTGCAGGGCATTTGACATATTGCCCGATACTACTGCAATGGCTGTTATTTGCGTGGATAAGGCACAACTTAATTTATACGTCATAAAACCACCCATGGACATGCCGGTAACAAAAAGGCAGGAGTTGAGGGAGAAGTCGTTTTTTAAACTGTCAATAAGGTTGGTTAGAAAGGTTACATCACTGGTGCCATTTACATTCCAGGAGCCATTTACCGCATTGGGGTACACTACTATGCATTTGGCGGTATCGGCTATGTTGTCAAATTGGGAATAATTCTGCTGGCCTGCTGCATTGGAGTTTAAGCCGTGTAAGTTCAATACTAAGGGGTAGCTGCTGGCCGGACTGTAATCTGCAGGTTTGTGTACAATATAGGTTCTGTAAATGCCCTGGTCAAAAATGGAGTCAGTTTGAGAAAAGGATTTGTATGAATAGGAGAGCGCAAGCACCATGATGACAGTAATCTGCAGGAATTTCATTTTAAAGTATTGTTTATTTTCGGACTCTTTTTCCGGCTTTATGTTTAAAATTCATCTTTTTTATTTATTTATGCCCTATTCTGGCCGGGTATTTGCGAAAACCTTTTGTAAATTGTACCATATTCAACCAGGTTTTATGAGAAAAATCTTCCCCGCAGCAGCCGGTATGGCTTTACTGCTTTTATGCCAAACCGGATTACAGGCACAGTCTTTTGCCATTAACAATGATGGCAGCCCGGCAGACAACAGCGCCATGCTGGATGTAAAAGCCAGCAACAAAGGCCTGCTGGTACCAAGGATTACCAAGGCTGCTAAAAATGCGATTGCGTCACCGGCCACGGGCTTACTCATTTACCAAAGCGGGCCCGACAGTACGGGCTTTCATTATTACAATGGCAGCAACTGGCAGTACTTAGCCAGCAGTTCAGCTGCCTGGAGCCTTACCGGCAATGCTGGTACCACCGCGGCCAATTTTTTGGGTACTACTGATGCTCGGCCGCTTCAATTGAGGGTGAACAATGTGCCTGCGGGGATGCTGGCAGTATCGGGCAATATTGCTCTGGGGTACAATGCACTGTTAACCAATACGGGCAATAACCTGGCGGGAATTGGGGAGAATGCGCTGCGGGTGAACACAACCGGTAATGATAATGTGGCGGTGGGTAAGGATGCCCTGGCTGCCAATACTACGGGCAGCAGAAATACGGCAACAGGGGTTAGCGCATTGATTGCCAATGCAGGTGGCAACGACAATACGGCTATAGGGTATGCAGCGCTCAGCAGCAATAATACGGGTAATGAGAATACTGCCGCTGGTGTAAATGCACTGCTGGCCAATACAAATGGAAGTGGTAATACCGCATTGGGCTATTCGGCACTCAGCTTTAATATTGCGGGTAGTGAAAACACAGCTACAGGGGTTTTTGCATTGTTAGGCAATACCAGCGGTAGCAGCAACACTGCTGTGGGATATGCCGCACTAAGGGCCAATAATACCGGCACCCGCAATACCAGTGCAGGGGGCAATGCCCTGTCTTTTAACGTGGGTGGAAACGACAATACCGCTTTTGGTTTTGCCAGCCTCATTTTCAACATTACCGGCAGCAGAAATACCGCAACGGGTGGAAATACACTTATTTCTAATAGCAGCGGTAATGAAAATACAGCTATAGGTTATGAATCACTTGTCAGCAATACCACAGGTGATAACAATGCTGCAACTGGCCGGTCGGCTTTGGCTGGCAATACAATCGGGTCGGTTAACAGTGCATTTGGGTATGCGGCTTTGAGCAGTAATATCAATGGCATTGGTAATACGGCCCTGGGGGCTTTCAGCGGCCGTTTTAATATTTCAGGCGCTTACAATGTATTTGCCGGGTACGAAGCCGGCTTCAGCAATGATACTTCTTACAATGTATTTGTGGGCTACCAGTCGGGCTACGCAGGCACCAAGGGCTATAAAAATACTTTTGTGGGTAATGAAGCCGGCCGCAGCACCACTACCGGCAGCAGCAATACAGCACTGGGTAATACGGCTTTGAGGAGCAATACCACCGGCACCGGCCTGGTGGCCATTGGCGACAGCGCCCTGCACAGCAATACAGGCAGCAGCAATACGGCAGTAGGCAATAAAAGCTTGTTGAAAAATACCAGCGGCTCCCAAAATATAGCCGTTGGCCATAATGCGCTTGCGGCCAACACCAATGCATCGGATAATGTGGCCATTGGGGCACAGGCACTTTTTAATAACCGCTCCGGCGGGCGGAATATCGCTATTGGCACACAGGCTTTGCTGAGTATGGTAAATGCATCCAGCACCGTTTCATACAATGTGGCGGTGGGGTACCGGGCGCTGGCCAGCAGCA
Source organism: Chitinophagales bacterium (assembly GCA_031375675.1). Classification (GTDB taxonomy): domain Bacteria; phylum Bacteroidota; class Bacteroidia; order Chitinophagales; family Chitinophagaceae; genus Ferruginibacter. The sequence goes on along the minus strand of JANMIG010000014.1, from coordinate 13,187 downwards.
ACAGCGGCAGTAACCAGAATGTATCTATCGGCAGTTTTAGTGGTGATGCGGTGCAGGGCGGTTCGGATAATGTGTTTGTAGGATTTTCTGCAGGCAATACCATGATTTTTGGCAGTGGCAATACTTTTGTAGGCCATGGCGCAGGCTCCTCACCCACCAATGGGGATAACAATACAGCAATAGGATATGGCAGCAGCATCACCAGCGGCAGTGTAAACAGTACAGCCATTGGGTTTGGTGCCGATGTTACCAACAGCAACAGCATGGTGCTGGGCAATACCGATGTTACCAAATGGGGCTTTGGTACCAATACCACGGCGGGAAATATCCTGGAGTTTAACCCTTTTGTTACCACGGCAAGGCTTAGCACCGGCGGCACCTGGACGAATGCTTCCGACAGAAATGTGAAAACCAATTTTTCTGAGCTGGATGGTAAAAGCATACTGGAGCAGATTTTGCAATTGCCCATTACCCGCTGGAGCTATATCAAAGAGGGGAGCAGCGTAACCCATATCGGCCCAATGGCGCAGGATTTTCATGCACTGTTTGGTACCGGGCAGGATGATAAAACGATCTCCACCATTGACCCATCGGGTATAGCACTGGCAGGTATACAGCAATTAAAAAGGGAAAACGACCTGCTAAGGAAAGAGCTTACTGAGCAGCGCAGGATGATTGAGCAGCTGCTTCAAAAAGCGAACAAATAATGGCTGTAACCAATACCTGCATATAAGCCCGGGCGTCTTCAAAAAAAAATTTTCAAAAAAGTTTCCAATTTAATTGGCGTGTTACGAAATATTCGTAGCTTTACGAAAACTTCGTAGTTATGGAGAAATTAACCCCGCAGGAAGAAGAAGCCATGATGGCCGTGTGGCAAACAGGAGAAGGTAATATCAAAGCCTTTCTGGAGCAGATGGACGAGCCTTTGCCGCCTTATACCACACTGGCCAGTACCATTAAAAACCTGGAGAAAAAAGGCTATGTGCAAAGCCGGCAGGTGGGCAACAGTTATTTGTACAGCGCAGCCATCAGTCAGGAAGCATACAAAAAGAAATTTGTGGGTAGCCTGGTAAAAAATCATTTTGACAACTCTTATAAGGAGCTGGTGAATTTTTTTGTGGAGCAGAAAAAACTCAGCCCTGATGAACTTAAAGAAATCATCAGCATGATTGAAAAGGGGAAATAAAATTCTGTCACTTTAAAAATACTCACATGCCTGTGTTTTTATTATACCTCATAAAACTGTCTCTTGGTATTGCTGCTGTTTACTGTTTTTACCATTTGCTGCTGCGGCGGCTTACGTTTTACCAGTTTAACAGGTGGTACATGATCCTGTACCCTCTGCTTTGTTTCTTTATTCCATTTATAGATGTTGCTCCGCTCTCTGCCGGGAGTAAAGGCAATACAGTCTTCAGTTATATACCTGCCGTACAGCAATATATAAGTCCGGTAGCTTTAGATGCGGCGGAAGCAACAGTCCTGCAAAATTCAGCAAGTCTGTTCAGTTGGTGGGCTGTGGCCGCTGGCATATTACTGGCGGGAATGTTGTTTTTCCTTATTCGCTTGCTGGTTCGACTCGCTTCTTTGATGCGTATAAAAAAACAGGCAGTACTGATTGGGAATTACGAAACAAAATTGTACAACCTTCAACACAATGTGCTGCCATTTTCCTTTGCAGACAGCATTTACGTTAACACGGAGAGCTATTCGCCTGATGAACTGCAGAAAATCATCCGGCATGAAGAAGTGCATGTACGCCAGAAACACACTTTCGATATTTTCCTGGGTGAGTTGCTCTGTATCATCAACTGGTATAATCCCTTCGCCTGGCTGCTGCGCCATGCCATGCGGCAAAACCTTGAGTTTATTGCCGATAACGCAGTGGTAAATGCCGGTACGGATAAAAGGGATTACCAGTACCTGCTGCTGAAAGTAACCGGGGTACCCATTTTTGCAGTGGCCAACCAGCTCAATTTTTCTTCACTTAAAAAACGAATTGCAATGATGAACAGCATACAAAGTGCCAAAGCTCATTTGTTAAAATTCGCATTTGTACTGCCACTTGCAGCAGTATTGTTACTGGCTTTCCGCAGCCCCCTCACTGCAATAAGTGCGCCGGGACCATATAAGATGATTTTTGCCGGTATTGTGTACGATGATGTAACAAAGATGCCTGTTACCGGTGCCATAATAAAAGACAGTATCTCAGGCAAAGAGGTTGTTTCTGATGAAAAGGGGTATTTTGAGTTTGTTTTTCCCGCAAAAGCAGGAGTGAACAGGATGAAAAACAGCATTTATAAAGAAGGCTATCATTCCCACTCTACAGGTTGTGGCACCATCATCGAAACCAATAATAAGGATGTAGTTGCGGTATTGCTTGAAAGCATGTTGCGTAAGGATAACAAAGGCCCGGGTTCTTATGGCGTTCATATACAGGAAGAAGGATTTAATGCGGCTGAACCGCTTTATCCGCAGGTGCAAAAATATGCCAATGAATACCACATGGCTGGTGAGAAAATCAAGAATGCTGCAAATGGCACAAATAAAAATCCGGATAACAGCGCTGCGGCTTTAAAAGACTTTTTACAGAAAAACCCTGATATAAAAAGTGTGAGCAGAACGGTGGTAAAAGACCCCGGGCAATTGCCGGCGGATGCCATTACAAGGGTTAATATAAATACAGGGGATGAAATTATCGTTGTAACTTATAAAAATGGCAGGTGTGTTATTTACAGTATAGGTATAAGTGAAGAATACGACCGGTTTATTACAGATTTTGATATCTACCCTGGTAAATTAATTCCCCGTAAAGCTGACGTGAGTAATGTAGTACTGTAATACCAATTCCGTGGAATAATTTATAAGCGAATTTCCAAATGCGTGCATCAAACCATGTGCAGGCCTGCTGATGGTATGCCTGTTTTGATGGTTGGCATTGCGCAGGCTTGGGCATACCACCCTGCAGTTGCCAGGCAGTTTTACTATAGGGCTGGTCATCATTAAGTGATCAAATTACTGTTGCTTATGCCAGGGGCAATGGCATGGCCGGGAAAGGTATGCTCATCACCAATCATTTACCAATCATTTTTTTAAACAAAATAATAACAGGATGAAAGCTTGTAAAACCTTGCTGCTGCTTTGCTGGTGCTTGTGTACAACGTATTTAAGTACACATGCGCAAACAACAGGTATAAAAGGTATTGTATCAGATACCACCAACCGGAAAAAAGTGGAGCATGCCGTTGTTGCATTGATAAAACCCGGAGATTCATCACTGTATTGTTTTACACGTACAGGTGCTGATGGAAGTTTTTTTTTGCCGCTTGTTGTGCCGGGCAAATACGTCATTATGGTGAGCCGCTCCCGTTTTGCTGAATACACCGAAACGCTGGAAGTGCCGCAGGGCGGGATGATGCTGGCACAGATAAGCCTTACGCCCATAAGCAAAATTTTACAGGAAGTGATTGTAAGGAGCGGAAGCACAATGAGGATGAAAGGCGATACCGCAATTTATACAGCCGACAGTTTTAAGGTAGATGCCAATGCCAATGTAGAAGAACTGCTGAAACGGTTGCCGGGCATACAGGTGGACAGGGATGGAAAGATAACAACAATGGGTGAAGTTATAACGAAGGTATTGGTGGATGGGGAGGAGTTTTTTGGCGATGACCCCGGTATGGTTGTAAAAAACCTGCGGGCAGATGCAGTGAAGGAAGTACAGGTATTTGACAAAAAAAGCGACCAGGCAGCTTTTTCAGGTATTGATGACGGGGAAAAAACAAAAACCATCAACCTTAAATTAAAGGAGGAAAGCAAGAACGGGTATTTTGGGAAAATAGAACTAGAAGGCGGATTACAGCAAAAAATTGGCAACCGGTATAACAATAGTGCCATGATAAATGCCTTTAAAGGCAAACGGAAAATGGCGGCTTATGCAATGACGGGCAATATCGGTAAAAGCAGCCTTGACTGGAGTGACAGGTCAAACTTTGGAGGCGATACATATGAGCTGGCAGACGGCTTGGGTGGTGATGATAATTTTGACAATGATGACTATGTGGATGCCAGTAATGGGTTTAGTAAAAACCTGAATACCGGCCTGCACTACAGCAACAGGTTAACGGATAAGCATAGCATTAATACCAGTGCCAAGTACAGCAAGCTGAACTACTATACCGGGCAAAATATTTTTTTTCAAACCATTGTTGGAGATAGTGTTTTTACAGAAAATTCCAGTACCAGTAACCAGCTGCGTAAACAGCAATATAAACTGAAAATGAATACCGAGTGGAATACTGACTCCATGAATGTATTTACGCTTACCGCAATGAGCAGTTATAAACTGTTAGAAGCAGGTACGCAAACAGCTTCAAACACAGTAAACAAGCAGGGTGTTTTGTTAAATGAAAGCAGCAGAGCCCGTTCCAGCAGGTCAAACAGCCAATTGCTTGCAGCCAACCTGCTTTGGAAACACCGCTTTAAAAAACTCAAACGAACATTGTCATGGGAAAATCAAGTGAATTTTTCACAAACAGATGCAACTGGTTTTTTACTGGCAAATAACCGGTTTTATACCGCTGGCATTTTAAATACCAGCGATGTTATTGACCAGTTTAAAACCACGGATAACGGTAAAACTCTTTTTGGCAGCAAACTGGTTTATACTGAACCGATGGGTAAAAATTTTTCCGCAGCGGCCAATTACAGCATTAATTATGCTTTAGTAAGTAATGAACAACTCAGTTTTGTAAAGAGTATTGGCGATAAGTATGAAGACCGGGTTGACTCACTCAGCAACGAATTCCGGCAGCAAATAATTACCCACCGGGGAGGTGTGAGCATCCGCTATATAACTAAAAAAATAAACTCTGCTATTGGGGTCGCCACCGCCGCCACTGCTTTTTTACTAAACGATCTCAGCCGCAGTAACAACTATCATTACAACTTTAATAATTTTTTTCCTTCTGTAAAGTTTTTGTATACCATACGCAAGGATAAAACAGTTTTGCTTGAGTACAGGGGCTTTACAATGCAGCCATCACTCAACCAGTTACAGCCTTTGCGTGAAAACACCAATCCGCTGAACCAATATATCGGTAACCCTGCTCTCAGCCAGTCATTCAGCCACAGAGCTGACTTTAACTACGATAATTATAACCAGCTAAAATCAAGCAGATTCTATCTGCGTGGTGATGTGACTTTTGTTGAAAATGCCTTTAGTCAAAAAGTGAGCATTGATAATACCGGCAAACGTACCACCCAACCTGTGAATGTCAGCGGTGTGGTAAACTCCAATGTGAGTGTTTATTACCGTTCCGGTATAAAGAAATGGAAGATTAATTACGACATTAATTACGGCTTTGGCTTTAGCAGAATGAACGATTTTGTAAACAGTATAAAAAACAAAAGTACCAGAAGTTATCACCGGTTGGGTATGGGATTGTTTAAATATAAAAAAGATGCATACAATATAATCCTGGGTAATTTTTTTTCGTGGAACATCAATCGCTCCTCACTCAACAGCGAAACTGTATCTTACCTCGTTTTTTCATGCAATATTACTTTTGACTATTACTTTACATCAAAACTCTTTTTAAGCAATACCTGTTTTATTGGTTACCGGCAACGTACTTCTGCATTTGACCGCAACAACAACAATGTCGTTTGGAATACTGCAATTAATCAAAAAATGCTGAGGCAGGCTTTAACAATAAAGATGGCTGTAAATGATGTTTTAAATCAGAATAACAATATCAGCCGGTTCCTTACCAGCAACAGTCTTAGCGAAACTGTCAGCGAGCGCCTGCAGCGTTACTGGTTGCTGTCAGTTACCTGGAATTTTAAAAATGGAGGTAAATCTTCTGAAAAAAAAAAAATATACACAATATGAAAAAGAAGGGAATAATATTTTCGGGTTGCCTGCTGTGTTTTTTCATGGGTCATGCGCAGGATATGCTTTTAACTGCCAGCATACAATTTGAAGTAAAAAAGAATGTACATAAAACCATGGGCAAAGACAGCTGGAGTGAGAAAATGAAGGAAAAGACATCGAAGTTTTCGGTGAAATATTTCGACTTTACATTTTCTGATAACAAAAGTATTTATAAGTATATCAAAACGGATGAAAAAGCCACCATACCCGAATATTTGAATGACGGCAGCGAAGAAAATATATGGTATGCTGATTACAAAACGGCTGCTTCGGTTACCCGGCATACGGTTTTTCAAAATAGTTACCTGATAAAAGACAGCCTGCTGAAAATAAAATGGTTTATCGGTAACGAAAACAGGGTAATTGCAGGATTCAATTGCCGCAAAGCAACGGGTATCATTTTCGATAGTGTGTATGTATTTGCCTTTTATGCTGAAGATATTATGGTCAGTGGCGGGCCTGTTGGCATTAGTGGCCTGCCTGGTATGATACTGGGCCTTACCATACCCCGGTTTTACACATCGTACATGGCTGTTTCTGTGCAGGCAGTGGGGGTAAACAGCGGGCAAATAGTACCACCCGGCAAAGGGAAAGTTACCACAGTGAACCAGATACGTACATTAATCAATGAAAAAGCCAGGGAATGGCGCTATGATGCTACAGCTGAGGCCCAGTTTTTCTGGAAAGCTTTACTGTAGGTACCTTAACCTTGTTAATCAATGTAATGAAAGCAGAACTTGTACAGCAGGTAAAGCGATTCATTTTCTTTAAAAAAAAAGAGAAAAAAAATTGTTTGTTTACGAAAAATTCGTAGTTTTACGAAAATTTCGTAGATATGGAGAAATTAACCCCGCAGGAAGAAGAAGCCATGATGGCCGTATGGCAAACGGGAGAAGGCAATATCAAAGCCTTTCTGGAGCAGATGGCAGAACCATTGCCGCCTTATACCACACTGGCCAGTACCATTAAAAACCTGGAGAAAAAAGGATATGTGCAAAGCAGGCCAATTGGCAACAGCTACCTGTACAGCGCAGCCATCAGTCAGGAAGCATACAAAAAGAAATTTGTTGGCAGCCTGGTAAAAAATCATTTTGACAACTCTTATAAGGAGCTGGTGAATTTTTTTGTGGAGCAGAAGAAGCTGAGTCCGCAGGAACTGAAGGAAATCATCAGCATGATTGAGAAAGGGAAATAATATGCTGTTACTTTAAAATCATTTGTATGCCCGTTTTTTTTCTATACCTGTTAAAATTTTCACTCAGCCTCGCTGCGGTATATCTATTGTATCATGTGCTGTTGCGCAGGCTTACCTTTTACCGGTGGAACAGGCTGTATCTGCTTACGTATCCGCTCGCCTGTTTTTTGATACCGTTGATTGATATAGCCCCCCTGCTGCAGCAGGAGGAGGAAACCACAGCCGGCATAATGACTTATGTGCCGCTGGTGCAGGATATGGTACAACCAACAGGTGGGGCAGCCATTGCAGGCGGCTGGAAAATGATAGTGGCAATAGTGGCTGTGGGCATGCTGGTGCTGCTGTGCAGATTGTTGCTTCAGTATTTTTCATTGCAGCAAATTAAAAAGCAAGCTGTACTGCTAAGTAATGAAGGTGTCAGGCTGTACCAGGTAAACAGGGATATTATTCCTTTCTCTTTTGCCAATGCCATTTACATCAACCAGCACAATCATACGCAGGATGAGCTGAAAGAGATCATCAGGCATGAATATGTGCATGTAAAGCAGCGGCATTCGTTTGATATTTTGCTGGCCGAGTTGCTCTGTATCATCAACTGGTACAACCCCTTTGCATGGCTGCTTCGCAGTGCCATCCGGCAGAACCTTGAATTTGCAGCCGATCATTGTGTACTGGAAAGCGGGGTTGACAAAAAAGCTTACCAGTACCTGCTCCTGAAAGTGGTGGGAACACCGCATTTCCGTATTGTAAACCAATTTAATTTTTCTTCACTTAAAAAACGTATTGTGATGATGAACAAAATGAAAACTGCCAGGGTGCACCTGGTAAAATTTGCCTTTGTGCTGCCGCTTGCAGCCATATTGCTGCTGGCATTCCGGGAAAAAATTGCAACCGGTTTTAATAAAGCAACACCAACAGTTCCTCCTATAATAACTTCAGATACAGTGCCGGAACTAAAGCAGGATGTATTGCCGTCAGAAACGCAATGGAATATGGCCGCAGGTGCAGCCGCAGAAAAAGCATTCCGCAAACGTCATCCCAAAGTAGTCAGGCTTGCATGGGCTCATGTGGATGATGTAAAAGTAAGTGGTGATGATGCAACAGAAAAACTGGCCGAAAGATTTAAGCCGGGTCCGGTACTGTATGTGTATCTTACCAATGGAAAGCATGAAGTTTATTTTCTCGGCAATGAGGATGACAATCAGCGCTTTAAAAAGAATTATGGTGAGCTGCCTCCGGTAGCACCGCCACCACCGCCTCCTCCGCCACCGCCTGCAGCTCCAGTGCCAGCCGCCGCACCATCGCCTGCTGAATACCCTGCACCACCTCCACCGCCAGCTGCACCTCCAGCTTTTGAGGCACCAACGCCACTACCCGTTCCTGCTGCACCCCCTGCCGCTTATGCACCAGAAGACCCGGCACCGGCACAAGCGCAAGCCGCCCTGGAGCAAAAACAGGCCGCTTTGGAACAAGAACAGGCCGCTTTGGAACAAAAAAAGGCCAGTTTGGAGCAAAAAAAAGCCACTCTGGAACAAAAACAAGGTGAGCATGAGCAGGCTAAATCTGCGTTAGAGGAAAAAAAGGCCAGTCTGGAGCAAAAAAAAGCCGGGTACAATGAGGCGAAAGCAGCTATGGCACCGCCGCCCGCCGCACCACCTGCTCCCGTAAAATTGCCCAGGCATATCAAAAGCATACAAATCAACAATAAAAAAGCTACGGTTACCCTGCGCAATGGTACGGTGGAAAAATATGATATGAGTAATGCAAAGGATAAAGCAACTTTCCAGAAAAAATATGGTAAGCTGCCAGATCCGCCTCCTGCGCCAGCATATCCTGCTGCTGAAAAGTATTAGGAAGCTGCTTTAAAGTATGAAGCTCAGTTGAGACTTGCCGATGCCAGCCGGCTGATGGCATAATTACAGGAACTGAAAGCAGCGCAAAACCCGGGAGCAAACACACTTACTGGCTAGATGTTGAAAATCATATTAAAATGCGGCAGACGTATGCTGTCGCACAAAAAAAACTGGTTAGTGCAAAACAGAAATACCTGAATAGTGCATTAATGAAACTTGAATATCAGAATAGTAATTTGCAAAAGCAAAAATCCCTGCTTGAATTATACCAGTTGCAAATAAAGGATAAGCCCCTGGTTAAAAAGCCTCCACCGGCTACCACAGCGCCTTAAGATGGGGAGGCACAGTAAAAGGCAGTACAGGAATGCTTTTCCGGATTATGCCATTCGTGAAAACTATTCCGTCTAATCTTTCCTGGTACTTACTAAGAGGTCAGCATTGTACATATCATCTCCAAGGTTATACTCCTGCCGGTTCCGAAGCGTTTCGGCAGGCATATATAGCTTTCACTCTTTATATATTGATTTGTTTTTAATGCGCCGCCGGTATTAATACAATACCTGGCTGGTTAGTGCAGCACCCCTTTTTTCTTCGGCCAATTGCCCGGCCGAAATGGCAATTTCAGTAGCTTCCAGCCTGTTTGCAAACCTGTTTTTACTGGTAACAAATCCTTTTTCGGAAATGGACGGGTTTATTACACTTTTTATCAGCACTGGATAATAAAGGGAAAAGATTAGTGCTGGATAGTGATAAAGGGTTTATGTACACAAGTGTAATATTAAAAGTAAGTACTGCCCGGTTTCTGTTTACAGATCCAGGTGAATAAATGTACTTTGTACCTCTTTGTTGCCGCAAAATGGAGAATGTAATCTTCTTTGCTTTTTTTGCAGCGAACAGCATGCTGATGAACGCAAAATTGTTACTGGAGTAAATTGAAAATTGCCAGAGCAGGTACCGGGTAATTAGTTACTTTTTGTGCAGGTATAGCGGTTACATTTATCTTAGTAAGGCAACAAATAAAGTAGAAAGCGGATGGAAACTTAAATGATTTAAACAAACCATATCAACAATGTCATCCAATATCCAATAGTATTATCGAGATCCAATATCCAGGGAGTATTATCCCGGTCCAATATCCAATCAAGAACCACCAGCCAGAATGTATAAATACGTTCTGGTTTGGTATTTTGAGGGGTTGTGTTTTGTTGCCTGGAAATACTTAGTGCAGCGCTCATAAGGATTTTACAGCCAACAGCAAAATCAGGGTTTAATAACAATTCAGCATACAGGCTTTTATACGAAGATTGAGTATGAAACAAACCCGGAATAGTAGTATTGTTTGCCTGCTCAAATTTTACTGCTTGTAAACATTATGCAACAATATTTGTTAAATAACCCTGTGCAAATGCCTGACCTCCGGCTTTCGTTTGAGGTATATTGGTAATCCATTTATGGGGCAGCCATTGTGGCCAAGCCTTTTCACAGGAGTGGCGGGTTGCCCCCCGGGAATCATTAAACAGATCAGCAAGGGGGACCCCCCGGCGGCAATGATGCCTTTTTCAGTACAGCAATAAACCGGCTGTACTTTCAAAAAAGGTGGAAGCAAGCCAAAAAGTACTCTGAAACAACAATGGCAATAATTTGGCAATATTGTACGAATTCTAAAATAATTTCTAAAAAACTGGTTACGTTTATTGAGTAAGGGCAACTATAAAAAAAATAAAACAATTATGGGCAAAATACGTATAATTACCATGCTTGCACTCTCTATTGGGGTAATTACCGGATGTCAAAAACAAATTCCTGAGCCCCCGGCCGAAAAAGAAGCCATTAAGGTTGATTCGCCGGTTGCCAGGCTTTCATACGGCGACACGCTTTTTTTTCTTAAAAACCAATCTGGCAACTATAATATTTCTCCGGTAAGTAAGCCCAATGCCACCGGATATTTTAAATCTATACCTTACGGGCTCGTACTTGACAGTATAACAGGTATCATTAATGTTACACAAAGTGAAACCGGGTTAAGGTATAAGATATTTTATGTTTCACCCGCCGGTGCTGCATTGGATAGTGTTAAACTGGTAATTTCGGGTGTTGATTACAAAGATCAAATTATAAGAATAGCGCAAACCCCCAATGCTTACGATACTGCATTTCCCATTTACAATGCCCGCCCGGAAATTTCACTGCCATGCAGCGATGATGACGATGACGATGACCAGTTGTGCATTTTTGATGAAACAGACCTCGATAATGACGGAAATGATGACATCGCAGGAGCTATCCAGGATAAGTTTCTGATTGATATAAAAACAGGCACCATAGATGCAGAAGCATCCTTTCATGCAGGTGTTTTTGGCTCATCCAGCCCTGCCAACGGGGTAGTTAAAGATTTCCTGTTTTACTACAGGTTGCAGGATGCGAGTAATATGGCCTTAAATAAATTAACAGTAAGGTTATATCATTATAAAAAAGTTACTGATATTCCACAGGCCTTGCTGGATACATTAAATTACAGGAATAACCTGGCTGGACAGGTAAACAGCCGGACAGGCAATGCCGGGGTTTATGGGCCTGCAAATAACAATGGCAGATTAATGGCATATGATTATTTCTTTTTCAGGCAATGGGGTGGCCCCAAACGTCCGCCCATCATCATTATTGTAAGTCAGTAAACATTGTTGTTTCGGTTTTAGTAAAGTAACTCTGGTATTTTTGCCGGAGTTTTTTACTTATAATAACGGGTATATCTTATTTTTAGGCACGATTTTAATAGTATGATACAGCATATATAGTGCCTGAGTAAATGAAGAAATTAGTCATATCCGTTTTTTTAACCGCTGTTTTTTGTTTTATCCAGGTAACAGCACAAATCAAAAAGGAAGCTGCCCGGCAATACTGGTACACAGAGGCCATGCGGCTCTATCGGTTAGACGAGCCTACAACTGGCACAGACAGTACTTCGCTTTCCCTCTTTTTAAAATATGCAGATGCTGCCGGTGTTTACAGCCCGCTTGGGGTTCAATGCCTTATTAACGCAGGCAATATTCACCAGGGATACCAGCGGTTTGCGGAAGCCAATGCTCTTTACAGGCGGGCAATACATCAAAATGAAAAATATGTAAAAAAAGAAGCATTTGCCTACGAGGCTTGCCTGTACCTTGGTTCGTCTTTTTATTTCAGTAATATCATTGATAGTGCCCAGTATTACCTCGAAACAGCATCAAACATAGCAATGAATTACCGCGGCAAAGATGTACTGCCCGAAAAATCCACTTTGTACAACTCGCTGGGGGCCATTTATTACGAAAGTGCCAATTACCTGCAGGCAAAAAATTATTTTGAACTGGCTAATAAGTTTATACCGGCTTCCGTAACCGCTGCCGATTATACAGAGCTTTACAACAGTTATCAAAGCAATATTGCCAACTGCTTAATGAAGCTGAACTATTTCGACTCAGCCCTCCGGGTATTCAAATCATTAAACCCGCAGGCGCAGCAAAAAAATATCATCAGGCAAAATACCGCACACAGCTATTTTGAAACCGGAAATTACGACAGTGCCCTGCAGATTTATCAATCACTTACGCTGAAAAATGATTTTACCGGGGTGGTGGCTTTAACAGATATGGGGCGTATTTATATGAACCGTAATCAGTTTCAGCAGGCCGAAGCGATATTTGATACCGCCATTGCAAGAAATAAAAGAATTTCGACAACCATTAAAAACAAAGAGGAAGCACTGGCCTATTTATACCGCAGCAAGCTGGCAGAAAAGCAGGGGTTGCTTGATGAAGCTGTAGGCTGGGTAAATGAAGCCCTGCAGGAAGTACACCTGGTTTACAAAGTGCAGGATGCTGAAGATGTTTCACTGGATATAACTAAAACAGTGTCGCCCATTACCCTGTTTAACATTCTTCACTTTAAAGCAGAATTATACAGCAAAAAATATTTAAAATCACGGCAATATGGGTTTTTAACCACTTCCCTGGCGGCCTACAGAAAGGCTATTGAAACAGCTAATTTTATAAAACTCAGTTTTGATAATGATGAGGCAAAACTTTTCTTTAACGTGAGTTTTGTGTCTTGTCTTTAAAAAATGGACGGCAACCTGTCTAAAAAAGTATAGCTGCACAGCCCTGCATATAAATTAACCAACGCATTGATTGGACTTCTGTGCCTTGTATGCTCAATGTCACAGACAGTT